>CAJNDD010000144.1 GCA_905221435.1 bacterium | reverse complement strand
GGGGGGGGGGGGGGGGGGGGGGGGGGGGGGGGGGGGGGGGGGGGGGGGGGGGGGGGGGGGGGGGGGGGGGGGGGGGGG
>CAJNDD010000143.1 GCA_905221435.1 bacterium | reverse complement strand
CACTTGCCGATGTACTTGCACTTACTGAGGCACTTGTTGAAGCGGACTCACTTGCCGATGTACTTGCTGAAACTGAAGC
>CAJNDD010000142.1 GCA_905221435.1 bacterium | reverse complement strand
GACTCACTTGCCGATGTACTTGCACTTACTGAGGCACTTGTTGAAGCGGATGCACTTGCCGATGTACTTGACTCACTTGC
>CAJNDD010000141.1 GCA_905221435.1 bacterium | reverse complement strand
GTTGAAGCGGACTCACTTGCCGATGTACTTGCACTTACTGAGGCACTTGTTGAAGCGGACTCACTTGCCGATGTACTTGC
>CAJNDD010000140.1 GCA_905221435.1 bacterium | reverse complement strand
GTTGAAGCAGACTCACTTGCCGATGTACTTGCGGAAACTGAAGCACTTGTTGAAGCGGACTCACTTGCCGATGTACTTGC
>CAJNDD010000139.1 GCA_905221435.1 bacterium | reverse complement strand
TCAACAAGTGCCTCAGTAAGTGCAAGTACATCGGCAAGTGAGTCCGCTTCAACAAGTGCTTCAGTTTCAGCAAGTACATC
>CAJNDD010000138.1 GCA_905221435.1 bacterium | reverse complement strand
ACTGAAGCACTTGTTGAAGCGGACTCACTTGCCGATGTACTTGCACTTACTGAGGCACTTGTTGAGGCAGATACGCTCGCTGA
>CAJNDD010000137.1 GCA_905221435.1 bacterium | reverse complement strand
GCCGATGTACTTGCACTTACTGAGGCACTTGTTGAAGCGGATGCACTTGCCGATGTACTTGCACTTACTGAGGCACTTGTTGA
>CAJNDD010000136.1 GCA_905221435.1 bacterium | reverse complement strand
GCTTCAACAAGTGCTTCAGTTTCCGCAAGTACATCGGCAAGTGAGTCTGCTTCAACGAGTGCTTCAGTTTCAGCAAGTACATC
>CAJNDD010000135.1 GCA_905221435.1 bacterium | reverse complement strand
GCTGAGCCTGAGAAACCAGCTGAACCTGAGAAACCGGCTGAACCTGAGAAACCAGCTGAACCTGAGAAACCAGCTGAACCTGA
>CAJNDD010000134.1 GCA_905221435.1 bacterium | reverse complement strand
AGTGAGTCCGCTTCAACAAGTGCCTCAGTAAGTGCAAGTACATCGGCAAGTGAGTCCGCTTCAACAAGTGCTTCAGTAAGCGC
>CAJNDD010000133.1 GCA_905221435.1 bacterium | reverse complement strand
ATCGTTTATACTTGTTCTAAATTAGGCGAACAAGAAAGATTAAAAGCAATAATTTCGCTGTTAAAGCCATCTAAAACTGGTGATA
>CAJNDD010000132.1 GCA_905221435.1 bacterium | reverse complement strand
TTGCTTGATTGCTTGATTGCTTGATTGCTTGATTGCTTGATTGCTTGATTGCTTGATTGCTTGATTGCTTGATTGCTTGATTGCT
>CAJNDD010000131.1 GCA_905221435.1 bacterium | reverse complement strand
GATGTACTTGCGGAAACTGAAGCACTTGTTGAAGCAGACTCACTTGCCGATGTACTTGCGGAAACTGAAGCACTTGTTGAAGCGGA
>CAJNDD010000130.1 GCA_905221435.1 bacterium | reverse complement strand
GATGTACTTGCTGAAACTGAAGCACTCGTTGAAGCAGACTCACTTGCCGATGTACTTGCACTTACTGAGGCACTTGTTGAAGCGGA
>CAJNDD010000129.1 GCA_905221435.1 bacterium | reverse complement strand
GCAAGTACATCGGCAAGTGAGTCTGCTTCAACGAGTGCTTCAGTTTCAGCAAGTACATCAGCGAGCGTATCCGCTTCAACAAGTGC
>CAJNDD010000128.1 GCA_905221435.1 bacterium | reverse complement strand
TGCAAGTACATCGGCGAGCGTATCTGCCTCAACAAGTGCCTCAGTAAGTGCAAGTACATCGGCAAGTGCATCCGCTTCAACAAGTGC
>CAJNDD010000127.1 GCA_905221435.1 bacterium | reverse complement strand
GAAGCAGACTCACTTGCCGATGTACTTGCACTTACTGAGGCACTTGTTGAAGCGGACTCACTTGCCGATGTACTTGCTGAAACTGAA
>CAJNDD010000126.1 GCA_905221435.1 bacterium | reverse complement strand
ACATCAGCGAGCGTATCCGCTTCAACAAGTGCTTCAGTTTCAGCAAGTACGTCAGCGAGCGCATCCGCTTCAACGAGCGCTTCAGTAAG
>CAJNDD010000125.1 GCA_905221435.1 bacterium | reverse complement strand
AGCGTATCTGCCTCAACAAGTGCCTCAGTAAGTGCAAGTACATCGGCAAGTGAGTCCGCTTCAACAAGTGCTTCAGTAAGCGCAAGTAC
>CAJNDD010000124.1 GCA_905221435.1 bacterium | reverse complement strand
AGCGTATCTGCCTCAACAAGTGCCTCAGTAAGTGCAAGTACATCGGCAAGTGAGTCCGCTTCAACAAGTGCTTCAGTTTCAGCAAGTAC
>CAJNDD010000123.1 GCA_905221435.1 bacterium | reverse complement strand
TAACCCTTTTATTAACCCTTTTATTAACCCTTTTATTAACCCTTTTATTAACCCTTTTATTAACCCTTTTATTAACCCTTTTATTAACC
>CAJNDD010000122.1 GCA_905221435.1 bacterium | reverse complement strand
TCAGCTGGTTTCTCAGGTTCAGCTGGTTTCACAGGTTCAGCCGGTTTCTCAGGTTCAGCTGGTTTCTCAGGCTCAGCTGGTTTCTCAGG
>CAJNDD010000121.1 GCA_905221435.1 bacterium | reverse complement strand
AGACGGGTGGTTATGATTATGAAATTGAGTTATGAAGATAAAGTTCAAATCTATGGACTAAGAAAACAAGGATATAGCTTAGAGAAGCTTTC
>CAJNDD010000120.1 GCA_905221435.1 bacterium | reverse complement strand
AGACGGGTGGTTATGATTATGAAATTGAGTTATGAAGATAAAGTTCAAATCTATGGACTAAGAAAACAAGGATATAGTTTAGAGAAGCTTTCA
>CAJNDD010000119.1 GCA_905221435.1 bacterium | reverse complement strand
TCAGGTTCAGCTGGTTTCTCAGGTTCAGCTGGTTTCTCAGGTTCAGCTGGTTTCTCAGGTTCAGCTGGTTTCTCAGGTTCAGCTGGTTTCTCAGG
>CAJNDD010000118.1 GCA_905221435.1 bacterium | reverse complement strand
ACAAGTGCTTCAGTTTCCGCAAGTACATCGGCAAGTGAGTCTGCTTCAACGAGTGCTTCAGTTTCAGCAAGTACATCAGCGAGCGTATCCGCTTC
>CAJNDD010000117.1 GCA_905221435.1 bacterium | reverse complement strand
GCTGAAACTGAAGCGCTTGTTGAAGCAGACTCACTTGCCGATGTACTTGCTGAAACTGAAGCACTCGTTGAAGCAGATACGCTCGCTGACGTACT
>CAJNDD010000116.1 GCA_905221435.1 bacterium | reverse complement strand
TCGGCGAGCGTATCTGCCTCAACAAGTGCCTCAGTAAGTGCAAGTACATCGGCAAGTGCATCCGCTTCAACAAGTGCCTCAGTAAGTGCAAGTAC
>CAJNDD010000115.1 GCA_905221435.1 bacterium | reverse complement strand
GCAAGTACATCGGCAAGTGAGTCCGCTTCAACAAGTGCCTCAGTAAGTGCAAGTACATCGGCAAGTGAGTCTGCTTCAACGAGTGCTTCAGTTTC
>CAJNDD010000114.1 GCA_905221435.1 bacterium | reverse complement strand
AGTACATCGGCAAGTGAGTCCGCTTCAACAAGTGCTTCAGTTTCCGCAAGTACATCGGCAAGTGAGTCTGCTTCAACAAGTGCTTCAGTTTCCGC
>CAJNDD010000113.1 GCA_905221435.1 bacterium | reverse complement strand
GCTGAACCTGAGAAACCAGCTGAACCTGAGAAACCAGCTGAACCTGAGAAGCCAGCTGAACCTGAGAAACCGGCTGAACCTGAGAAACCAGCTGA
>CAJNDD010000112.1 GCA_905221435.1 bacterium | reverse complement strand
ACAAGTGCCTCAGTAAGTGCAAGTACATCGGCAAGTGAGTCTGCTTCAACGAGTGCTTCAGTTTCAGCAAGTACATCAGCGAGCGTATCCGCTTC
>CAJNDD010000111.1 GCA_905221435.1 bacterium | reverse complement strand
GGCGTTGAAACCTTCGGCGCATGGACACCAGCTACGAAAGAATTGGCACAAGAAGCTACACCAGTCGTAACTGGATTTGTGGCAGATAAGGCCAAT
>CAJNDD010000110.1 GCA_905221435.1 bacterium | reverse complement strand
CTTGCTGAAACTGAAGCACTCGTTGAAGCAGACTCACTTGCCGATGTACTTGCGGAAACTGAAGCACTTGTTGAAGCGGACTCACTTGCCGATGTACT
>CAJNDD010000109.1 GCA_905221435.1 bacterium | reverse complement strand
TCAACGAGTGCTTCAGTTTCAGCAAGTACATCGGCAAGTGAGTCTGCTTCAACGAGTGCTTCAGTTTCAGCAAGTACATCAGCGAGCGTATCCGCTTC
>CAJNDD010000108.1 GCA_905221435.1 bacterium | reverse complement strand
AGTACGTCAGCGAGCGCATCCGCTTCAACGAGCGCTTCAGTAAGTGCAAGTACATCGGCAAGTGAGTCCGCTTCAACAAGTGCCTCAGTAAGTGCAAGTAC
>CAJNDD010000107.1 GCA_905221435.1 bacterium | reverse complement strand
GTACTTGCTGAAACTGAAGCACTCGTTGAAGCAGACTCACTTGCCGATGTACTTGCTGAAACTGAAGCACTCGTTGAAGCGGACTCACTTGCCGATGTACTTGC
>CAJNDD010000106.1 GCA_905221435.1 bacterium | reverse complement strand
GCTGAAACTGAAGCACTCGTTGAAGCAGACTCACTTGCCGATGTACTTGCACTTACTGAGGCACTTGTTGAAGCGGATGCACTTGCCGATGTACTTGCACTTAC
>CAJNDD010000105.1 GCA_905221435.1 bacterium | reverse complement strand
GAAGCGGACTCACTTGCCGATGTACTTGCACTTACTGAAGCGCTCGTTGAAGCGGATGCGCTCGCTGACGTACTTGCTGAAACTGAAGCACTTGTTGAAGCGGATAC
>CAJNDD010000104.1 GCA_905221435.1 bacterium | reverse complement strand
GAGGCAGATACGCTCGCCGATGTACTTGCGGAAACTGAAGCACTCGTTGAAGCAGACTCACTTGCCGATGTACTTGCACTTACTGAGGCACTTGTTGAAGCGGACTC
>CAJNDD010000103.1 GCA_905221435.1 bacterium | reverse complement strand
GTAAGTGCAAGTACATCGGCAAGTGCATCCGCTTCAACAAGTGCCTCAGTAAGTGCAAGTACATCGGCAAGTGAGTCCGCTTCAACAAGTGCTTCAGTTTCAGCAAGTAC
>CAJNDD010000102.1 GCA_905221435.1 bacterium | reverse complement strand
CTTGCTGAAACTGAAGCACTCGTTGAAGCAGACTCACTTGCCGATGTACTTGCGGAAACTGAAGCACTTGTTGAAGCGGACTCACTTGCCGATGTACTTGCTGAAACTGAAGCACTTGT
>CAJNDD010000101.1 GCA_905221435.1 bacterium | reverse complement strand
AGTGCCTCAGTAAGTGCAAGTACATCGGCGAGTGCATCCGCTTCAACAAGTGCCTCAGTAAGTGCAAGTACATCGGCAAGTGCATCCGCTTCAACAAGTGCCTCAGTAAGTGCAAGTAC
>CAJNDD010000100.1 GCA_905221435.1 bacterium | reverse complement strand
GTAAGCGCAAGTACATCGGCGAGTGCATCTGCTTCAACAAGCGCTTCAGTTTCAGCAAGTACATCGGCAAGTGAGTCCGCTTCAACAAGTGCCTCAGTAAGTGCAAGTACATCGGCAAG
>CAJNDD010000099.1 GCA_905221435.1 bacterium | reverse complement strand
AGTACATCGGCAAGTGAGTCCGCTTCAACAAGTGCCTCAGTAAGTGCAAGTACATCGGCAAGTGAGTCCGCTTCAACAAGTGCTTCAGTTTCCGCAAGTACATCGGCAAGTGAGTCTGCTTC
>CAJNDD010000098.1 GCA_905221435.1 bacterium | reverse complement strand
AGTACATCGGCAAGTGAGTCCGCTTCAACAAGTGCCTCAGTAAGTGCAAGTACATCGGCAAGTGAGTCCGCTTCAACGAGTGCTTCAGTTTCAGCAAGTACATCGGCAAGTGAGTCTGCTTC
>CAJNDD010000097.1 GCA_905221435.1 bacterium | reverse complement strand
CCTGAGAAACCAGCTGAACCTGAGAAACCGGCTGAACCTGAGAAACCAGCTGAACCTGAGAAACCAGCTGAACCTGAGAAACCAGCTGAACCTGAGAAGCCAGCTGAACCTGAGAAACCGGCTGA
>CAJNDD010000096.1 GCA_905221435.1 bacterium | reverse complement strand
GAAGCACTTGTTGAAGCGGATGCACTCGCTGACGTGCTGGCACTTGCTGAAGCAGATGCACTTGCCGATGTACTTGCTGAAACTGAAGCACTCGTTGAAGCAGATACGCTCGCTGACGTACTTGCACTTGCTGAA
>CAJNDD010000095.1 GCA_905221435.1 bacterium | reverse complement strand
CTATATCCTTGTTTTCTTAGTCCATAGATTTGAACTTTATCTTCATAACTCAATTTCATAATCATAACCACCCGTCTAACGGGTGGTTTGCACCAGGTCTATAAGCCCAAATCACCAGCCAGCGCCTAAAGACGCT
>CAJNDD010000094.1 GCA_905221435.1 bacterium | reverse complement strand
GCTGAGCCTGAGAAACCAGCTGAACCTGAGAAACCGGCTGAACCTGAGAAACCAGCTGAACCTGAGAAACCAGCTGAGCCTGAGAAACCAGCTGAACCTGAGAAACCGGCTGAACCTGAGAAACCAGCTGAACCTGA
>CAJNDD010000093.1 GCA_905221435.1 bacterium | reverse complement strand
CCGTAACGATCAATCAATTTAATCATGTACCTAAGATTAGAATTGTTTATCCCAAATTTATTTGAAAGCTTCTCTAAACTATATCCTTGTTTTCTTAGTCCATAGATTTGAACTTTATCTTCATAACTCAATTTCATAA
>CAJNDD010000092.1 GCA_905221435.1 bacterium | reverse complement strand
AAGCGGATGCACTTGCCGATGTACTTGCACTTACTGAGGCACTTGTTGAGGCAGATACGCTCGCCGATGTACTTGCACTTACTGAGGCACTTGTTGAAGCGGATGCACTTGCCGATGTACTTGCACTTACTGAGGCACT
>CAJNDD010000091.1 GCA_905221435.1 bacterium | reverse complement strand
TTCTTTGGCATTTTGAAATCGGAAATGTTTTACGGCTATGAGAAGTCGTTTCAGTCGCTTAAGCAATTGGAACAAGCTATTGTGGACTACATTGATTACTACAACAACAAACGAATTAAAGTCAAACTAAAAGGACTTAG
>CAJNDD010000090.1 GCA_905221435.1 bacterium | reverse complement strand
GACTCACTTGCCGATGTACTTGCTGAAACTGAAGCGCTTGTTGAAGCAGATGCACTCGCCGATGTACTTGCGCTTACTGAGGCACTCGTTGAAGCGGATACGCTCGCTGACGTGCTGGCACTTACTGAAGCACTTGTTGA
>CAJNDD010000089.1 GCA_905221435.1 bacterium | reverse complement strand
AGTGAGTCTGCTTCAACGAGTGCTTCAGTTTCAGCAAGTACGTCAGCGAGCGCGTCTGCTTCAACGAGCGCTTCAGTTTCAGCAAGTACATCGGCAAGTGAGTCTGCTTCAACGAGTGCTTCAGTTTCAGCAAGTACGTCAGCGAG
>CAJNDD010000088.1 GCA_905221435.1 bacterium | reverse complement strand
CGTCTTTAGGCGCTGGCTGGTGATTTGGGCTTATAGCCCTGGTGCAAACCACCCGTTAGACGGGTGGTTATGATTTATGAAATTGAGTTATGAAGATAAAGTTCAAATCTATGGACTAAGAAAACAAGGATATAGTTTAGAGAAGCTTTCA
>CAJNDD010000087.1 GCA_905221435.1 bacterium | reverse complement strand
GTAGAGGCTGAAACAGATGTACTATAGGAGGCTGATTCCGAAACGGACAGACTGTGAGACTCTGAAGCTGCTTGACTCAGAGACTCTTCTACATAAATACTGTATGAAGTAGAGGCTGAAACAGATGTACTATAGGAGGCTGATTCCGAAAC
>CAJNDD010000086.1 GCA_905221435.1 bacterium | reverse complement strand
GCACTTGTTGAAGCGGACTCACTTGCCGATGTACTTGCACTTACTGAGGCACTTGTTGAGGCAGATACGCTCGCTGATGTACTTGCTGAAACTGAAGCACTTGTTGAAGCGGACTCACTTGCCGATGTACTTGCACTTACTGAGGCACTTGT
>CAJNDD010000085.1 GCA_905221435.1 bacterium | reverse complement strand
GCAAGTACATCGGCAAGTGAGTCTGCTTCAACGAGTGCTTCAGTTTCCGCAAGTACATCGGCGAGCGTATCTGCCTCAACGAGCGCTTCAGTAAGTGCAAGTACATCGGCAAGTGAGTCCGCTTCAACAAGTGCCTCAGTAAGTGCAAGTACATC
>CAJNDD010000084.1 GCA_905221435.1 bacterium | reverse complement strand
TTCAAAGCGGGTGACGAGAATCGAACTCGCGACAACAGCTTGGAAGGCTGTAGTTTTACCACTAAACTACACCCGCTTAATAAATAAAATATGGCGCGAGACGGAATCGAACCGCCGACACATGGAGCTTCAATCCATTGCTCTACCAACTGAGCTACCG
>CAJNDD010000083.1 GCA_905221435.1 bacterium | reverse complement strand
TCGGCAAGTGAGTCTGCTTCAACGAGTGCTTCAGTTTCAGCAAGTACATCAGCGAGCGTATCCGCTTCAACAAGTGCCTCAGTAAGTGCAAGTACATCGGCAAGTGAGTCCGCTTCAACAAGTGCTTCAGTTTCCGCAAGTACATCGGCAAGTGAGTCTGCTTC
>CAJNDD010000082.1 GCA_905221435.1 bacterium | reverse complement strand
GCTGACGTACTTGCTGAAACTGAAGCACTCGTTGAAGCAGACTCACTTGCCGATGTACTTGCTGAAACTGAAGCACTTGTTGAAGCGGATACGCTCGCTGATGTACTTGCTGAAACTGAAGCACTTGTTGAAGCGGACTCACTTGCCGATGTACTTGCACTTAC
>CAJNDD010000081.1 GCA_905221435.1 bacterium | reverse complement strand
ACAAGTGCCTCAGTAAGTGCAAGTACATCGGCAAGTGAGTCCGCTTCAACAAGTGCTTCAGTTTCAGCAAGTACATCGGCAAGTGCATCCGCTTCAACAAGTGCCTCAGTAAGTGCAAGTACATCGGCAAGTGCATCCGCTTCAACAAGTGCCTCAGTAAGTGCAAGTAC
>CAJNDD010000080.1 GCA_905221435.1 bacterium | reverse complement strand
AATCCAGTTACGACTGGTGTAGCTTCTTGTGCCAATTCTTTCGTAGCTGGTGTCCATGCGCCGAAGGTTTCAACGCCAGTTACACGGTTACGTTCACCTGTACGTGTGAAGGCTGCTTCTTGAGTAACAGGAGCTTTCAGAGCTGGACGACCCGCTGTTTGACCATCTGCGTATT
>CAJNDD010000079.1 GCA_905221435.1 bacterium | reverse complement strand
ACAAGTGCTTCAGTTTCCGCAAGTACATCGGCAAGTGAGTCTGCTTCAACGAGTGCTTCAGTTTCAGCAAGTACATCGGCGAGCGTATCTGCCTCAACGAGCGCTTCAGTAAGTGCAAGTACATCGGCAAGTGCATCCGCTTCAACAAGTGCCTCAGTAAGTGCAAGTACATCGGCAAGTGA
>CAJNDD010000078.1 GCA_905221435.1 bacterium | reverse complement strand
TCGGCGAGCGTATCCGCCTCAACAAGTGCCTCAGTTTCAGCAAGTACATCGGCAAGTGAGTCTGCTTCGACAAGTGCAAGTACGTCAGCGAGCGTATCCGCTTCAACAAGTGCTTCAGCAAGTGCAAGTACGTCAGCGAGCGCATCCGCTTCAACGAGCGCTTCAGTAAGTGCAAGTACATC
>CAJNDD010000077.1 GCA_905221435.1 bacterium | reverse complement strand
CCTCAGTTTCTGCTAGCACGTCAGCGAGCGTATCTGCTTCAACGAGTGCATCAGTAAGTGCAAGTACATCGGCGAGCATATCCGCCTCAACAAGTGCCTCAGTTTCAGCAAGTACATCGGCAAGTGAGTCCGCTTCAACGAGTGCTTCAGTTTCAGCAAGTACATCGGCAAGTGAGTCTGCTTC
>CAJNDD010000076.1 GCA_905221435.1 bacterium | reverse complement strand
AGTACATCGGCAAGTGAGTCCGCTTCAACAAGTGCCTCAGTAAGTGCAAGTACATCGGCAAGTGAGTCCGCTTCAACGAGTGCTTCAGTTTCAGCAAGTACATCAGCGAGCGAATCCGCTTCAACAAGTGCTTCAGTTTCCGCAAGTACATCGGCAAGTGAGTCTGCTTCAACAAGTGCTTCAGTTTCCGC
>CAJNDD010000075.1 GCA_905221435.1 bacterium | reverse complement strand
GCACTTGTTGAAGCGGACTCACTTGCCGATGTACTTGCACTTACTGAGGCACTTGTTGAGGCAGATACGCTCGCTGACGTACTTGCGGAAACCGAAGCACTTGTTGAAGCAGATGCACTTGCCGATGTACTTGCGCTTACTGAAGCACTTGTTGAAGCGGACTCACTTGCCGATGTACTTGCACTTACTGAGGCACTTGTTGA
>CAJNDD010000074.1 GCA_905221435.1 bacterium | reverse complement strand
GAAGCGGACTCACTTGCCGATGTACTTGCACTTACTGAGGCACTTGTTGAAGCGGACTCACTTGCCGATGTACTTGCGGAAACTGAAGCACTTGTTGAAGCGGATACGCTCGCTGACGTACTTGCACTTACTGAAGCACTTGTTGAAGCGGATACGCTCGCTGATGTACTTGCTGAAACTGAAGCACTCGTTGAAGCAGACTCACTTGCCGA
>CAJNDD010000073.1 GCA_905221435.1 bacterium | reverse complement strand
TCGGCAAGTGAGTCTGCTTCAACGAGTGCTTCAGTTTCAGCAAGTACATCAGCGAGCGTATCCGCTTCAACAAGTGCTTCAGTAAGTGCAAGTACGTCAGCGAGCGTATCCGCTTCAACAAGTGCTTCAGTTTCAGCAAGTACATCGGCAAGTGAGTCCGCTTCAACAAGTGCTTCAGTTTCCGCAAGTACATCGGCAAGTGAGTCTGCTTC
>CAJNDD010000072.1 GCA_905221435.1 bacterium | reverse complement strand
AGATGAGTTCGCAGGACCTAAGACCTTCGATAATGACGATAAGAAGGATCAAACCTTCACCGTTACTCTTCGTCAAGGTACAGAGAAGATTACAGACCCAGCTAAGCTCAACAAGAAAGTATCACGTACCATCAAGTACGAATACGCAGATGGTCAAACAGCGGGTCGTCCAGCTCTGAAAGCTCCTGTTACTCAAGAAGCAGCCTTCACACGTACA
>CAJNDD010000071.1 GCA_905221435.1 bacterium | reverse complement strand
CCCTCTCAACTCGACAACTATATTATACAACAGGCAGGACCTCCTGTCAACTGAAATAAGGGTAGAATTGGTAAAAAGATTCCGTTTGTGTCTTGTTTGTGTTTATAGAAAGATTTGAAGTTAAAAGGGAGCGTAGAGCTAAAAATCAAACAAAACAAAAAAAGATGCGCAAAAAACTTGAATTCAGTCAAAATTTGTGGTATATTGAGGTTGTATT
>CAJNDD010000070.1 GCA_905221435.1 bacterium | reverse complement strand
AATATTTCGCCTAAACTACTTCGATATTGATTATAGATCACTTTTCGTCTATACTTAGGGGTGAACACAATGTGATACTTACAGTGCCACTTTGTGTGTGATAAACTATGTGCCTTTTGCGCCATATTTTTCTCCTTTCGCTTTACAATTGGCTTGAACACCTTTATTGTATCGCGTTTGGAGTTTTTTTGGTATAACCTTCGATGCGCACCCGCATAG
>CAJNDD010000069.1 GCA_905221435.1 bacterium | reverse complement strand
GCACTTGTCGAAGCAGACTCACTTGCCGATGTACTTGCTGAAACTGAAGCACTCGTTGAAGCACTCGTTGAAGCAGATGCACTCGCCGATGTACTTGCGCTTACTGAAGCACTTGTTGAAGCGGATGCACTCGCTGACGTGCTGGCACTTGCTGAAGCACTCGTTGAAGCAGATGCACTTGCCGATGTACTTGCGCTTACTGAAGCACTTGTTGAAGCGGACTCACTTGCCGATGTACT
>CAJNDD010000068.1 GCA_905221435.1 bacterium | reverse complement strand
TACTTGAGGTTGGCGTGTTTATCAAACATCATGAGTGCACTTTTACCTTTTAAATATCCCATGAAACTTGAAACACTTATCCTCGGTGGAATACTTACTAACATATGTACATGATCAGGCATTAAGTGTCCTTCGATAATTTCAACACCTTTATAACTACATAATCGGTGGAATATTTCGCCTAAACTACTTCGATATTGATTATAGATCACTTTTCGTCTATACTTAGGGGTGAACACAATGTGATA
>CAJNDD010000067.1 GCA_905221435.1 bacterium | reverse complement strand
ACTGAGGCACTTGTTGAAGCGGACGCACTCGCTGACGTGCTGGCACTTGCTGAAGCACTTGTCGAAGCAGACTCACTCGCTGACGTGCTGGCACTTACTGAAGCGCTTGTTGAAGCGGATACGCTCGCTGATGTACTTGCTGAAACTGAAGCACTTGTTGAAGCAGATGCACTTGCCGATGTACTTGCGCTTACTGAAGCGCTCGTTGAAGCGGATGCGCTCGCTGACGTACTTGCTGAAACTGAAGCACTCGTTGAAGCAGATAC
>CAJNDD010000066.1 GCA_905221435.1 bacterium | reverse complement strand
ACTCCAAAATTCGGTAATTGTCAAGTTGGACTAGCCTTTAAAGCTTGATAGAATGGGATTCAGGCGTATTTCCGATTAATATTCAATCATCTGACACTCATAAACCTATATTATTCGCTTTTTTTATTCATTTTATCTAGATTAGGAAGAAGTAATTTTGCCCCAATCAACCAACGCAAATCATAACCACCCGTCTAACGGGTGGTTTGCACCAGGGCTATAAGCCCAAATCACCAGCCAGCGCCTAAAGACGCTGGCTTTCACTTTGTTCAAGCCTCATTGCTCTTGACTCGTCACAAACCTCTCAAA
>CAJNDD010000065.1 GCA_905221435.1 bacterium | reverse complement strand
TTTTGGATCGTTTTCGTCTTTTTGTTCCTTAACTTTAACCGTTACTGGAACTTCGTCTTCTGTTCCATCTTCATAACGGACGATAACTGTTCCTTGTTTGTCTCCTGGAGTATTGGTATCTGGTTTACTTCCTGCTTTCCAACTATAGGTTGTTCCTGCTGGTAAGCCATCTGTATTGATACTTGCTTCCGCACTTGGTTCGCCTTTATGGCTGACTTCTTGGTTTGGAGCTTTTGCTTTTGGATCGTTTTCGTCTTTTTGTTCCTTAACTTTAACCGTTACTGGAACTTCGTCTTCTGTTCCATCTTCATAAC
>CAJNDD010000064.1 GCA_905221435.1 bacterium | reverse complement strand
AAACCAGCTGAGCCTGAGAAACCAGCTGAGCCTGAGAAACCGACTGAGCCTGAGGGACCAGCTGAACCTGAGAAACCGGCTGAACCTGAGAAACCGACTGAACCTGAGAAACCAGCTGAACCTGAGAAGCCAGCTGAACCTGAGAAACCAGCTGAACCTGAGAAGCCAGCTGAACCTGAGAAACCAGCTGAACCTGAGAAACCGGCTGAACCTGAGAAGCCAGCTGAACCTGAGAAACCAGCTGAGCCTGAGAAACCAGCTGAGCCTGAGAAACCAGCTGAACCTGAGAAACCGGCTGAACCTGAGAAACCAGCTGAACCTGA
>CAJNDD010000063.1 GCA_905221435.1 bacterium | reverse complement strand
AGTGTTTCAAGTTTCATGGGATATTTAAAAGGTAAAAGTGCACTCATGATGTTTGATAAACACGCCAACCTCAAGTACAAGTTTGGTAACCGGCATTTCTGGGCAGAAGGTTATTATGTGAGTACAGTGGGACTTAATGAAGCCACAATTAGGAAATATATCCAAGATTAAAGAAATTATCCAGTGGATGATTTCTTCACGAGTATGAAAATTCGAGAACGAGTAAAGCATGATATATCATTGGATAAATTAAGTGTAAAAGAATATGAGGATCCCTTTAGGGATAGTGGTAAGTAATGCGAACACCTCTTTGAGAGGTTTGTGA
>CAJNDD010000062.1 GCA_905221435.1 bacterium | reverse complement strand
GCGGGAAGTAGCTCAGCTTGGTAGAGTACTTGGTTTGGGACCAAGGTGTCGCAGGTTCGAATCCTGTCTTCCCGATTCATGGCGGTGTAGCTCAGCTGGCTAGAGCGTCCGGTTCATACCCGGGAGGTCGGGGGTTCGATCCCCTTCGCCGCTATAATGATCTTGTTGGACCTTTAGCTCAGCTGGTTAGAGCTCTCGGCTCATAACCGAGTGGTCGTAGGTTCAAGTCCTACAAGGTCCATTGGAAATTTTGGAGGATTACCCAAGTCCGGCTGAAGGGAACGGTCTTGAAAACCGTCAGGCGTGTAAAAGCGTGCGTGGGTTCGA
>CAJNDD010000061.1 GCA_905221435.1 bacterium | reverse complement strand
ACGAGCGCTTCAGTAAGTGCAAGTACATCGGCAAGTGAGTCCGCTTCAACAAGTGCCTCAGTAAGTGCAAGTACATCGGCAAGTGAGTCCGCTTCAACAAGTGCTTCAGTTTCCGCAAGTACATCGGCAAGTGAGTCTGCTTCAACAAGTGCTTCAGTTTCCGCAAGTACATCAGCGAGCGAATCCGCTTCAACAAGTGCTTCAGTTTCCGCAAGTACATCGGCAAGTGAGTCTGCTTCAACAAGTGCTTCAGTTTCCGCAAGTACATCGGCAAGTGAGTCTGCTTCAACGAGTGCTTCAGTTTCCGCAAGTACATCGGCGAGCGTATCTGCCTC
>CAJNDD010000060.1 GCA_905221435.1 bacterium | reverse complement strand
AGTGTTTCAAGTTTCATGGGATATTTAAAAGGTAAAAGTGCACTCATGATGTTTGATAAACACGCCAACCTCAAGTATAAGTTTGGGAACCGGCATTTTTGGGCAGAAGGTTACTACGTGAGTACAGTGGGACTTAATGAAGCCACAATTAAGAAATATATTCAAGAGCAGGAAAAGTATGATATAGCATTGGATAAATTAAGTGTAAAAGAATATGAGGATCCCTTTAGGGATAGTGGTAAGTAATGCGAACACCTCTTTGAGAGGTTTGTGACGAGTCAAGAGCAATGAGGCTTGAACAAAGTGAAAGCCAGCGTCTTTAGGCGCTGGCTGGT
>CAJNDD010000059.1 GCA_905221435.1 bacterium | reverse complement strand
GAAACTTTGAAAACTTCAAAAAAAGGATTTTCATCGCTCTCAACATCAAAAAAGAAAGGACGAATTTCGTCCTTTCTAGATCTTAGCTGACTCCAACCTACTACAATTGACAAAGAGCCAAAATTAGAATTCTCATTGCTTTGAATATCAAAAAGGAGAGAAGTAACTAGCACTCTCCAGATTGCAACTTCTCATCAATCCAATACAGTTGATATAGAGATCAAAAACGGAGAATGGGGGATTCGAACCCCCGCGCCGGTTACCCGACCTAACGATTTAGCAAACCGTCCTCTTCAGCCTCTTGAGTAATTCTCCATTATAATAATTCAATGGGCACGAGTGGACTCGAACCACCGACCTCACGCTTATCAGGCGTGCGCTCTAACCACCTGAGCTACGCGCCCA
>CAJNDD010000058.1 GCA_905221435.1 bacterium | reverse complement strand
ACTGGACGCAATGGTCTACCTGGTACAGCTATTACCCTTTACCAGCCAAGTGATGACTCGGATATCCGTGAGTTGGAAAAATTAGGTATCAAGTTTACTCCCAAGATGGTCAAAGAAGGAGAGTTTCAAGATACCTATGACCGTGATCGTCGTGCTAATCGTGAAAAGAAGCAGGACAAGCTTGATATTGAAATGATTGGCTTGGTTAAAAAGAAAAAGAAAAAAGTCAAACCTGGCTATAAGAAGAAGATTCAATGGGCGGTGGATGAAAAACGCCGCAAAACCAAGCGTGCTGAAAATCGCGCACGTGGGCGTGCAGAGCGTAAAGCAAAACGCCAAACATTTTAAAAACTCAGTAGAATCACCTGATTCTACTGAGTTTTTATTATGTGACTATTAGTCCGTCTCGCTCCGTAAGGTGCGAGACAAATAAACCACCCGCTATGCGGGTGCGCATCGAAGGTTATACCAAAAAAACTCCAAACGCGATACAATAAAGGTGTTCAAGCCAATTGTAA
>CAJNDD010000057.1 GCA_905221435.1 bacterium | reverse complement strand
GTACTTGCGCTTACTGAGGCACTCGTTGAAGCGGATACGCTCGCTGACGTGCTGGCACTTACTGAAGCACTTGTTGAAGCGGACTCACTTGCCGATGTACTTGCTGAAACTGAGGCACTTGTTGAAGCGGACTCACTTGCCGATGTACTTGCACTTGTTGAAGCGGATGCACTTGCCGATGTACTTGCACTTACTGAGGCACTTGTTGAGGCAGATACGCTCGCCGATGTACTTGCAGAAACTGAGGCACTCGTTGAAGCAGATACGCTCGCTGACGTACTTGCACTTACTGAGGCACTTGTTGAAGCAGACGCGCTCGCTGATGTACTTGCAGAAACTGAGGCACTCGTTGAAGCAGATACGCTCGCTGACGTACTTGCACTTACTGAAGCGCTCGTTGAAGCAGACGCGCTCGCTGACGTACTTGCAGAAACTGAGGCACTCGTTGAAGCAGATACGCTCGCTGACGTACTTGCACTTACTGAAGCGCTCGTTGAAGCAGACGCGCTCGCTGACGTACTTGCAGAAACTGAGGCACTCGTTGAAGCAGATACGCTCGCTGACGTACTTGCACTTACTGAAGCGCTCGTTGAAGCAGACGCGCTCGCTGACGTACTTGCTGAAACTGAAGCACTCGTTGAAGCAGACTCACTTGCCGATGTACTTGCTGAAACTGAAGCACTCGTTGA
>CAJNDD010000056.1 GCA_905221435.1 bacterium | reverse complement strand
GGCGTTGAAACCTTCGGCGCATGGACACCAGCTACGAAAGAATTGGCACAAGAAGCTACACCAGTCGTAACTGGATTCGTGGCAGACAAGGCCAATGTAGCAGCGAAGACAGTAACTCCTGATGATAAGGATAGCGAAGAAACAGTTAAGTACAGCAAACTTGGTTCATACGTACCAAATGTACCAGACGGACTTCCAAAAGTACCAAATCTTCCATATCCAAACGATCCAACAGATCCAAGCAAACCAGGTACTGATCTTCCAGTGATTCCACATGTACCAGGAACTACACCAGTAGGCCCAGATGGCACAACACCATTGACACCGAAAGATCCGAGCGATCCAAGCAAGGGTTACAACCCACCACCAGTTCCAAGTGATCCAACTAAGGACACACCAATCAATTACGTGAAGGATGGTCAAAAAGCGATTATCAGCTTCGTAGACCAAACTGACGGTAATAAGGAATTGACCAAGGTTGTCGAAAGCGGTAAGTCAGGTGAGCCAATCGGTACAACTAACTACGCAGCCCGTCTGAAAGAATTGACAGACAAGGGTTACGAAGTTGTAACAGATGAGTTCGCAGGACCTAAGACCTTCGATAATGACGATAAGAAGGATCAAACCTTCACCGTTACTCTTCGTCAAGCTGTAGTACCATTTGATCCAAATAATCCACCGAAACCAAACGATCCAATGGATCCTAAGAATCCGGATGGACCTAAGTGGACAGATGATAAGATCAA
>CAJNDD010000055.1 GCA_905221435.1 bacterium | reverse complement strand
TCGGCGAGCGTATCTGCCTCAACAAGTGCCTCAGTAAGTGCAAGTACATCGGCAAGTGCATCCGCTTCAACAAGTGCAAGTACATCGGCAAGTGAGTCCGCTTCAACAAGTGCCTCAGTTTCAGCAAGTACATCGGCAAGTGAGTCCGCTTCAACAAGTGCTTCAGTTTCAGCAAGTACATCAGCGAGCGTCTCTGCTTCAACAAGTGCCTCAGTTTCAGCTAGCACGTCAGCGAGCGTATCTGCCTCAACAAGTGCTTCAGTAAGTGCCAGCACGTCAGCGAGCGTATCCGCTTCAACGAGTGCCTCAGTAAGCGCAAGTACATCGGCGAGTGCATCTGCTTCAACAAGCGCTTCAGTTTCAGCAAGTACATCGGCAAGTGAGTCTGCTTCGACAAGTGCTTCAGTTTCAGCAAGTACATCGGCAAGTGAGTCTGCTTCAACGAGTGCTTCAGTTTCAGCAAGTACATCGGCGAGCGTATCTGCCTCAACGAGCGCTTCAGTAAGTGCAAGTACATCGGCAAGTGAGTCCGCTTCAACAAGTGCCTCAGTAAGTGCAAGTACATCGGCAAGTGAGTCCGCTTCAACGAGTGCTTCAGTTTCAGCAAGTACATCAGCGAGCGAATCCGCTTCAACAAGTGCTTCAGTTTCAGCAAGTACATCGGCAAGTGAGTCTGCTTCAACAAGTGCTTCAGTAAGTGCAAGTACATCGGCAAGTGAGTCCGCTTCAACAAGTGCCTCAGTAAGTGCAAGTACATCGGCAAGTGAGTCTGCTTC
>CAJNDD010000054.1 GCA_905221435.1 bacterium | reverse complement strand
AAAAACCGTTATTACTCTCCTGAATTAAAGCAAGAAATCATCAATAAGGTTTTGATTGAAGGTCGTTCGCAACTAAGCGTATCTCTGGATTATGCTCTCCCAAGTAGTGGATTACTTTCGAATTGGCTGGCACAATACAGGAAAAACGGGTATACTATTGTTGAGAAAATAAGAGGGAGACCGGTTAAAATGGGACGTAAGCCAAAGAAGAGACCTGAAGAGATGACAGAATTAGAACATCTTCAAGCAGAAAATGAGTACCTGAGAGCGGAGAATGCCATTCTAAAAAAGTTGAGAGAACTCCGATTGAAGGAGGAAAAAGAGAAAGAAGAAAAACGGAAATTGTCCGAGGATTGGTAACAGAGTTTTCTTTAGACATTCTCCTAAAGATTATTAAGCTTGCCCGTTCAACCTATTATTACCACTTAAAACAGCTAGGTCAAACGGATAAGGATCAAGATATTAAAATTGAAATTCTGTCAATTTATCGTGAGCATAAAGGAAATTATGGTTATCGTCGGATTCACTTAGAACTAAGAAATCGTGGTTATATGGTGAATCATAAGAGGGTTCAACGGCTGATGAAAGTTCTTGATTTAGCAGCACGAATTCGTCGGAAACGGAAGTATTCTTCCTACCAGGGAGAGATTGGCAAGAAAGCAAATAACCTTATTCAACGCCAATTTGAAGCAGCCAAACCAATGGAAAAGTGCTATACAGATGTGACCGAGTTTGCCATTCCAGCAAGTACTCAAAAGCTTTACTTATCACCAGTTTTAGATGGCTTTAACAGCGAAATTATTGCTTTTAATCTTTCTTGTTCGCCTAATTTAGAACAAGTA
>CAJNDD010000053.1 GCA_905221435.1 bacterium | reverse complement strand
AATAATCCACCGAAACCAAACGATCCAATGGATCCTAAGAATCCGGATGGACCTAAGTGGACAGATGATAAGATCAAGTCAGCTCAACAAGAAGCTGTGAAAGAATTGAGCCGTACGATTAAGTACGTATACGAAGATGGCAAGGAAGCAGCACCAAGCTTCACAGACAGCGCGAAATTCACGCGTATTCTGAAGATCAATGTCGTAACGAAAGAAATCGTAGAAAAAGGCCCATGGACATCACAAGATGACGTGATCAAGGGACAAACTTCACCAGACATCAAGGGTTACGTAGCGGATAAAGCAAGCGTAGCAGATGTGAAGGTTACAGCAGATTCAGCGAAACCAGCTGATGAAGTCGTAACTTACAAGAAGGCTGATCAAAAAGCAACCATCACCTTCGTAGATCAAGCTAAGAAAGAATTGGCGAAGATCTCAGAAGGCGGTAAGTCAGGCGAACCAATTAGCCGTGACCAATACCTTGCGAAGTTGAAAGAATTGACTAACCAAGGTTACAAGGTTGTGAACGATGAGTTCAAGGATCCACAAAACTTTGATGATGATGCAAGCAAGGACCAAAACTACACTGTTCAATTGGAAGAAGGCGTAGTACCATTCGATCCGAATAATCCGCCGAAACCAGATACTCCAATGGATCCAAGCAATCCAGAAGGACCTAAGTGGACAGATGATAAGATCAAGTCAGCTCAACAAGAAGCTGTGAAAGAATTGAGCCGTACGATTAAGTACGTATACGAAGATGGTAAAGAAGCAGCACCAAGCTTCACAGACAGCGCGAAATTCACGCGTATTCTGAAGATCAATGTCGTAACGAAAGAAATCGTAGACAAAGGCCCATGGACATCACAAGATGACGTGATCAAGGGACAAACTTCACCAGACATCAAGGGTTACGTAGCGGA
>CAJNDD010000052.1 GCA_905221435.1 bacterium | reverse complement strand
AATCGGAAATACGCCTGAATCCCATTCTATCAAGCTTTAAAGGCTAGTCCAACTTGACAATTACCGAATTTTGGAGTAAACCAGTAATTAAATGTAGTCTCCTCTTGCTCTCATAAATGCCAAAAATGGTGGCCTTGAAAATCTGTACAAGGGAAATGTGAGCAGATTAACTAGTAACTCAAAGAATTTGAGAATATAAAAGTTGCGGTTAACGCGAGGAGATGTAGGAGAAGGGGAGGAATGGCTTAGCTTTATTTAGTATCAGATGTTCTACCGTGTAATGTTTTTTTAGCCCACCTTGGCTAGATTGCTCATCGTTAAAAAATGAAAAGTAAAAGTGAGGTTTATGTAAAATGATTAAATATAAAGGACATGGCTCTATTCGTAAAATGAAAAAAGGTACTACGGGAGTCTTATTTGTAAGTGCAGCCCTTCTTTTTGGTGCAGTGAATGCGGTAACAGCTAGTGCGGATGAGGTTTCAACTCCTGCTCCAGCAACAGTAGCTACTGAATCAACTGCTCCTAAGGCAGAAGCGCCGAAAGTTGATGTAGAAAGTCCAAAAACAGATGTAGAAGAAGCTCCAAAAGCTGAAACTCCAGCCCCTAAGGTAGAGGCAGAGAGTCCTAAAACAGAGGAATCAAAATCTAAAGAAGCGGCACCTAAAGAAGAAGCTCCTAAGACAGAGGCGGATCTTTCTAAGTCTTATCAAGATTTGAAATCACTTCTTAATGAGAATAATCTAAGATATAAGGAAGAAAAAGCAGAGTACGATACGATTCAGGAAGCAACTGAAGCGATGGATAAGCAAGTTAAAACGGCTAAAGACTTGATTGCAAAACGTGACCAACTTGAAAAATCTATAGCTGATAAAGTAAAAGAAGCTGAAGCGCTCAGAATGATAGCTTATCGTGAGGATGAGGTGGTTTACAAGACAGTAG
>CAJNDD010000051.1 GCA_905221435.1 bacterium | reverse complement strand
AGAAAGGACGAAATTCGTCCTTTCTTTTTTGATGTTGAGAGCGATGAAAATCCTTTTTTTGAAGTTTTCAAAGTTTCGAAAACCAAAAGCATTGCGTTTGATGAGTTTAATGAGATTATTAGTTGCTTCCAATTTGGCGTTGGAATAAGGTAATTGAAGGGCGTTGACGATTTTCTCTTTATCCTTGAGGAAGGTTTTAAAGACAGTCTGAAAAAGAGGATGAACCTGCTTTAGATTGTCCTTGATGAATCTGAAAAATTTGTCTGGTTCCTTATTCTGAAAGTGAAAAAGCAAGAGCTGGTAGAGCTTATAGTGGTGTTTCAAGTCTTCTAAATAGCTCAAAAGCTGGTCTAGAATTTCTTTATTCGTCAAGTGCATACGAAAAGTAGGGCGATAAAATCTCTTATCACTCAATTTACGGCTATCCTGTTGAATGAGTTTCCAGTAACGTTTGATGGCCTTGTATTCATGGGATTTTCGCTCAAATTGGTTCATGATTTGAACACGAACACGGCTCATAACACGGCTAAGATGTTAACAATGTGAAAGCGATCTAGAACGATTTTAGCACATGGAAAAAGCTGTTTAGCCAAGTCATAGTAAGGACTAAATATATCCATAGTAATGATTTTCACCTGACAGCGAACGGTTCTATCGTAGCGAAGAAAGTGATTTCGGATGATAGTTTGTGTCCTGCCTTCAAGAACAGTGATGATATTGAGTTTTTCAAAATCTTGTGCAATGAAACTCATCTTCATCTCCCGATTGAAATAGTCACTCCCCTGACTGTTTCAACATCCCAAGACATAATCTCAGGAAGTCGGTTAAAATCATGTTTAAAGTGAAAGTCATTGAGCTTGCGAATGACGGTTGAAGTTGAAATAGATAGCTGATGAGCAATATCAGTTATAGACGTCTTTTCAATTAACTTTTGAGCAATCTTTTGGTT
>CAJNDD010000050.1 GCA_905221435.1 bacterium | reverse complement strand
TCCAACTCACGGATATCCGAGTCATCACTTGGCTGGTAAAGGGTAATAGCTGTACCAGGTAGACCATTGCGTCCAGTTCGTCCAACACGGTGAACAAAGAAGGACAAATCTTGCGGAATGGCATCATTGATAACATGGCTGACACCTTCAATATCAATTCCACGAGCCGCCAAGTCCGTTGCGACAATGTACTCAAAATCAAGGTTCTTCACCTGATTCATAATCCGCTTGCGTTCACGAGGAGCAATATCTCCATGAATCTTTGCTACCTTCAAGCCTTGAGCAGTCAAGTAGGCATGTAACTCATCTGCACGCGTTTTGGTATTAACAAAAATCATTGCTAGATAAGGCTGCATCAATTGAGTCAATTCATAAATCTGAGCATTCTTGTCACGGCTCTTGGTCGAAATCAACCAGTTATCAATCGTATCAGAAATGACAGTTTTGGTCTTGATTTTCTCCATAACAGGATTTGACAAGTATTTTTTCAAGAACGGTTGTAACTTTTGTGGAATGGTCGCCGAAAAGACCATGAATTGCAAATCTTTTGGAAGGCTTCCTGCAATCTTATCAACGGTTTCCAAGAATCCCATATCTAAGGTCATATCGGCTTCATCAACAACAAAAGTCTTAGCCTTGTGAATAGCCAAATCACCAGATTTGACCAAGTCATAGATACGCCCTGGAGTCCCAATAACAATATGGGGTTGGTTGCTGGCAAGTTTTTCAATCTGACGCGCCTTATCCGTACCACCCACATAATTAACCACACGAACTTCGATATCTGAGTGAGCTGCAATCTGACGAGCTGCTTGGTAGATTTGAGTGGCCAACTCACGACTTGGTGCAGTAATAACCGCTTGCACACTATCGCTAGCTTCATCTAATTGCTGGAAAATGGGTAATAAGAAAGTATGAGTCTTTCCTGAACCTGTTTTCGATTCGCCCACCAAGTCACGACCTGCCAGTACAATAGGGATTAATTTTTCTTGTACCTCTGTAGGAGTTACGAATTTCAACTCCTCCAAGGC
>CAJNDD010000049.1 GCA_905221435.1 bacterium | reverse complement strand
GAAGCAGACTCACTTGCCGATGTACTTGCTGAAACTGAAGCACTCGTTGAAGCGGACTCACTTGCCGATGTACTTGCAGAAACTGAGGCACTCGTTGAAGCGGATGCACTTGCCGATGTACTTGCACTTACTGAGGCACTGGTTGAAGCGGACTCACTTGCCGATGTACTTGCACTTACTGATGCACTCGTTGAAGCGGACTCACTTGCCGATGTACTTGCACTTACTGAAGCGCTCGTTGAAGCGGATGCGCTCGCTGACGTACTTGCACTTGCTGAAGCACTTGTCGAAGCAGACTCACTTGCCGATGTACTTGCTGAAACTGAGGCACTTGTTGAGGCGGATACGCTCGCCGATGTACTTGCACTTACTGATGCACTCGTTGAAGCAGATACGCTCGCTGACGTGCTAGCAGAAACTGAGGCACTTGTTGAAGCGGACGCACTCGCTGACGTGCTGGCACTTGCTGAAGCACTTGTCGAAGCAGACTCACTTGCCGATGTACTTGCTGAAACTGAAGCACTCGTTGAAGCACTCGTTGAAGCAGACTCACTTGCCGATGTACTTGCTGAAACTGAAGCACTCGTTGAAGCAGATACGCTCGCTGACGTACTTGCACTTGCTGAAGCACTTGTCGAAGCAGACTCACTTGCCGATGTACTTGCTGAAACTGAGGCACTTGTTGAAGCAGATACACTCGCTGACGTGCTGGCACTTGCTGAAGCACTCGTTGAAGCGGATGCGCTCGCTGACGTACTTGCTGAAACTGAAGCACTCGTTGAAGCAGATACGCTCGCTGATGTGCTGGCTGAAACTGAAGCGCTTGTTGAAGCAGACTCACTTGCCGATGTACTTGCTGAAACTGAAGCACTCGTTGAAGCAGACTCACTTGCCGATGTACTTGCACTTACTGAGGCACTTGTTGAAGCGGACTCACTTGCCGATGTACTTGCACTTACTGAGGCACTTGTTGAGGCAGATACGCTCGCTGATGTACTTGCGCTTGCTGAGGCACTTGTTGAGGCAGATGCGCTCGCTGATGTACTTGCTGAAACTGAAGCACTCGTTGAAGCAGACTCACTTGCCGATGTACTTGCACTTACTGAGGCACTTGTTGAAGCGGACTC
>CAJNDD010000048.1 GCA_905221435.1 bacterium | reverse complement strand
GCTGAACCTGAGAAACCAGCTGAACCTGAGAAGCCAGCTGAACCTGAGAAACCGGCTGAACCTGAGAAACCAGCTGAACCTGAGAAGCCAGCTGAACCTGAGAAACCGGCTGAGCCTGAGAAACCAGCTGAACCTGAGAAACCAGCTGAGCCTGAGAAACCAGCGCCGGTCGTAACAGACAATTTACCAGCAAAAGATGAAAAAGTTCCTTCTGCAACTACAGTCAAACAAGAAAAGGAAAAACAACTCCCAGAAACTGGGGAACAAGAAGGAAACACCTTCCTCTTCTTGGCGGCAATTACTTCAGTCTTGTCTCTCCTCATCTTCCAAAAGAATTTCGAAGACTAACAAATATCTTTGATTGATTCTTTTCCATTATTTCAGTTCCCCCGTTGAGAAGACCATTTGGTCTTCTCTTTTTCTATTTTGAATAATCAAATTAAGTAGCACAATTTTATCATAAAATACTTCATAAGGAGTTGCCCTATTAAGACATTTTCGTGGTTTATGATTCAATTTATATCCCCACGGTAATCGGGCTAGAAATATCAACACATTTCTTAGATAAGAAGGGAATTCAGTCATTCATATCACGCAAGGACAACAATCCAGACAATGGCATGATGGAATCTTTCTTTGGCATTCTTAAGTCTGAGATGTTTTACGGATAGGAGAAGAACTTTAGGTCTTTAGAAGGCCTTGAACAAGCTATTGTCAACTACATTGGTTACCACAACAACAAACGAATCAAAATCAAACTAAAAGGACTTAGCCCTGTGCAATACAGAACTAAATCCTTTCAATCATTATTTATCTAGCATTTTGGAATCAATACAGAGCTGTGCAAAATTCGATTATCCTGTTTCCTCGTCAAAAAAATAATCAAATACGGCTTTCAACATACCCCGTCAAATATTGACTTTAAGGAAAATAGTAAGAAAATATTCACTAGTATGAGAAACATTAGCGTCAGTAAGAAGTACATTATTCATGCTTTAGAGTGATCTTATTCAAACTAAACCTTGAATCCACTAATAAGCTCAGCAAAAATGGAGAGGGTAGCGATTGTCCTCTCCAGATTATAGTCGATACCAACCCACTACAGTTGACAAAGAATTTATATATTAATCCTCTTGTCTACGCTTTTGAGATAGACCTAGCAAACCTGCTACTGCCATCACTACACCTGCGCTTGCTAAAGCAACCGAACCTTTTTCTCCTGTATTCGGAAGTGTTTTGGCTGGTGCTGAATAAGCTAACTCTTGAGCCTGAGGAGCTGCTGGTTCGTCTCCCTTCACATCTTTCACATCACCAGTAACATCAGACACAGCATGCTTAACCGAAACCTCTTGAATGCTCGCCTCTAAGTTGATTTTAGGAACTACAACAAACAATCTTGGCAAGTAGGGCTCAGCAAAACCAACAATCGGTTTTTTTATCGTTACTTTGAGAAAACTTGGATCAGTTGGCATATTGTAGCGATCATTGATGAGCTTTTTATTATAAATTTTATCCAGCTTAATCTTGATATCTAATACGTCACCAACGACCGCACCATGGTGATTATCTACTGTACCATCCACTGTGATATCCAAACCTTTTGCACGATATTCTGTCACTACCTGGTCAAAGGCTACATCAGCCTCATGTTGAGCTTTCAATGCTTTCGCGGTATGTTCAAGCATATTTTGTATCTCAAACTCCAAGCCCGCTTTAGTTTTTCCACCATTCTTCCAAGTTTCCGTCTGTGGTATAATTTTAACCCCAGCTTTCTTCAAATCCGATTCAGACTTTTCTACAAGTTTTTTTGTTTTTGCAACTAACTGAATATCATTTTGAAGATCTGCTAATTGTTTTTCAGTAGCTTTTTTAGCTTCTCCTACTGTCTTGTAAACCACCTCATCCTCACGATAAGCTATCATTCTGAGCGCTTCAGCTTCTTTTACTTTATCAGCT
>CAJNDD010000047.1 GCA_905221435.1 bacterium | reverse complement strand
TTACAATTGGCTTGAACACCTTTATTGTATCGCGTTTGGAGTTTTTTTGGTATAACCTTCGATGCGCACCCGCATAGCGGGTGGTTTATTTGTCTCGCACCTTACGGAGCGAGACGGACTAATAGTCACATAATAAAACACCCCAAAAGTTAGATTTTTTCTGTCTAACTTTTGGGGTGCAGTTCACAATCGCGATTTTTTCTTTATTTCATTTCTTTAAATGCTGCTTCTGCATCAGCGTTGCTAATAGCACCAAATTGGATTTTTCCGATTTTACCTTGACTGTCAATCAAGTATTCCGTTGGAATACTACGAATTTGGTAAGCTTGGAAGGTAGTTGCTTGCGTATCATATAGAACTGGTATATCCTTGTAGCCTTGTTCTTGGTACCATTTTGGAAAGTCTTGAACTGTTTTTTCACCTTGTAGACCTGGTGCAATGACACTCAAGATTTCAAAGTCTCGGTCTTGTTTGGCAGCTAGTTCCATCAACTCAGGCATGCTTTTTTTACATGGTCCACACCAAGAAGCCCAGAATTTCAAATAGACCTTTTTCCCTTTATAGTCTGATAACTTGACTTCTTTGCCATCCATAGACTGCAAGGTAAAGTCTGGTGCATCCTTACCGACTGCGATTTGTTGTACAGCAGGTTGTTTTGGACTGCTTGTCTGTTTGGTTTCTTTTTCACCACAGGCAATCAACAAGAATAGAGACACGAGACTCAATCCAGCAAAAATAACTTTTTTCATTTTTTCTCCTTTTATCCAAGAATTCCTGACAAGGCATTTAACTGCCCTAGCATTAATAATAATCCCATCAAAATAATCAAAGCTCCCCCGATTTTCTTTAGTAGGATCATATGGGGTTTTAATTTACTAAAATAGGGCATAATCCAGCCCGAAGCCAAGGCCAAAACAAGGAAAGGAAGGGCCATTCCCAACGTATACACTAAGGTTAGTAATGCTCCTTGCCAAGCACCATTGCCACCTGAAGCTGCTAGGGCCAAGACTGAGCTTAAAACGGGTCCGATACAAGGGGTCCAACCAAAACTAAAGGTTATCCCAAGTAAAAAGGCTGACAGATAGTGATTAGACTTGGATTGTTTGAAGGTGACTGTCTTTTGAACTTCCAGTTTATTGAAATGCAAGATTTCCATCTGGTGAAGCCCTAAAAGAATAATGACTGTCCCCATAGCATAACGAAACCAGTCTGCATAGAGCATGTGCCCTAGGAATCCAGCTCCAAATCCTAAAATAAAGAAAATGAGAGAGATTCCTGCAATAAAGCACAAGGTTCGAATTAAACCAGACCATGCAACGTCTCTTCCAAAAAAGCGAAAGCTTTTCGAATTTCCCTGATCATCCAGTAAAATACCAGCATAGACAGGTAGCAAAGGAAAGATGCAGGGTGAAAAGAAGGACAGGATACCTGCTAAAAAAACAGATAGTAGAAATATAATCGACTCCAACGAATTACCTACTTTCTCAAAATTCTAATCCTATTTTACTACAAAAGAATAAATTTGTAAGAAGTCTGCTACGCTTGTTTATTTTATCTAAACTTGACAATTCAAGATAAAAATACAAAAAATTAAAAAATTAGAATCGTAGAACTTTTTTCAGATAGTTTAAAAAGTTTGTATTCCCCTACCCTTTTCTCTATAATGGAGAGAAAGGAGATGACTATGACAGAATTGAAACATGAAATTGATGCAAACTTTGCAGGACGACTCAATATCCTGCGTGCAGGTGTTCTCGGTGCCAATGATGGGATTATTTCCATCGCTGGAGTCGTTATCGGTGTTGCCAGTGCGACGAGCAATATCTGGATTATCTTTTTATCAGGATTGGCCGCTATTCTCGCTGGTGCTTTTTCTATGGCAGGTGGCGAATATGTCTCTGTATCCACTCAAAAAGACACGGAAGAAGCCGCTGTTGCCAGAGAACAGTTGCTCTTGGATAAGGACATCGAATCTGCAAAACAATCCCTCTATGCTGCTTACCTGCAAAATGGTGAGTGTGAAACGTCCGCCCAACTCCTGACTAACAAGGCCTTTTTAAAAAATCCACTCAAAGCCCTTGTCGAGGAAAAATACGGTATCGAGTACGAAGAATTTACCAATCCTTGGCATGCTGCTATTTCTAGCTTTATCGCCTTTATATTAGGAAGTCTTCCTCCTATGCTTTCGATTACCGTCTTTCCAAGTGACTATCGGATCCCTGCTACTGTCTTTATCGTAGCCCTTTCTCTTCTCATCACAGGCTATACCAGTGCTAAACTAGGCAAGGCTCCTACGAAAACTGCTATGATCCGTAACCTTTGTATCGGACTTCTCACCATGGGTGTAACCTTCCTCTTGGGACAACTCTTTAGTATCTAAGATAAAAGAAATACCTCGACAAATATGAACTGCACCCCAAAAGTTAGACAGAAAAAATCTAACTTTTGGGGTGTTTTATTATGAAATTGAGTTATGAAGATA
>CAJNDD010000046.1 GCA_905221435.1 bacterium | reverse complement strand
CCCTCTCAACTCGACAACTATATTATACAACAGGCAGGACCTCCTGTCAACTGAAATAAGGGTAGAATTGGTAAAAAATTGAGCTGATTTGTTAGGTGAAATGTGGGTGCTTCTTTCAGAGCCTAGAAAGGTTTTTTATCTACAATTTCTCTAGTCAACTCAACAGAAGCAGTAGTTGGTTGCATGATGGAAATCGGTATCAATTGAAGAGTTATCGAGAAATCATTCTTAGTGGAAAATAGAAGTTGAGAAATTTAGCACAATTGAAAAATTTTGAAAGTTCTATAATGAAGTTAGCCACCCAGCCTACCTAAAAATGTAATGCTTTAACTAGCTTATAGTTAGCTCCGCTAACTGAAAAATTTAATAGAAATAGACAATTTTTTTATAAAAGCCTTTACAAAAAAAATAAAAGTGGTATAATTAATACATAACTAAGTGCAAACGTTTTCGTAAAACGTTTGCCTAAATAAAATTAAGGAGATTTGAATGATGAAAGCTACATTCAAAAATGTCTTGTCTTTCGAGTTTTGGCAGAAATTCGGTAAGGCTCTAATGGTGGTTATCGCCGTTATGCCAGCGGCGGGATTGATGATCTCAATCGGTAAATCAATCGTGATGATCGACCCAAATCTTGCTCCTCTAGTGATTACAGGTGGAATCCTTGAGCAAATTGGTTGGGGGGTTATTGGTAACCTTCATATCTTGTTTGCCCTAGCTATTGGGGGAAGCTGGGCTAAAGAACGTGCAGGTGGTGCTTTTGCAGCAGGACTTGCCTTTATCTTGATTAACCGTATCACAGGTACTATCTTTGGAGTTACAGGTGATATGTTGAAAAACCCTGAAGCAATGGTTACCACTTTCTTTGGTGGTTCAATCAAGGTTGCTGATTACTTTATCAGCGTTCTTGAGGCACCAGCGCTTAACATGGGTGTTTTCGTAGGAATTATCTCAGGTTTTGTCGGAGCAACAGCTTATAACAAATACTACAACTTCCGTAAACTTCCTGATGCCCTTTCATTCTTCAATGGTAAACGTTTTGTACCATTCGTCGTTATTCTTCGTTCAACTATCGCAGCGCTTGCGCTTGCTGCCTTTTGGCCAGTAGTTCAAACCGGTATCAATAGCTTTGGTATTTGGATTGCCAACTCTCAAGAAACAGCACCAGTTCTAGCACCATTCTTGTATGGTACTTTGGAGCGTTTGCTCTTGCCATTTGGTCTTCACCACATGTTGACAATCCCAATGAACTATACAGCTCTTGGTGGAACATATGAAATCCTTACTGGTGCAGCTAAAGGTACTCAAGTATTTGGTCAAGATCCGCTTTGGCTTGCTTGGGTAACAGACCTTGTTAACCTTAAAGGTTCAAATGCTGACCAATACCAACACATCCTTTCAGCTTTCACACCAGCTCGTTTCAAAGTTGGTCAAATGATCGGTTCATTCGGTATCTTGATGGGTATCATCGTTGCTATCTACCGCAATGTTGATGCTGACAAGAAACACCAATACAAGGGTATGATGATTGCGACAGCCCTTGCAACATTCTTGACAGGGGTTACTGAACCTATCGAGTATATGTTCATGTTCATCGCAACACCGCTTTACCTTGTTTATGCAGTAGTTCAAGGTGCTGCCTTTGCTATGGCAGATATCGTTCACCTTCGTGTGCACTCATTCGGTTCAATTGAATTCTTGACTCGTACACCGCTAGCAATTAATGCTGGTATTGGTATGGATATCGTTAACTTTATCTGGGTAACTGTCCTCTTTGCGGTTATCATGTACTTCATTGCCAACTTCATGATCAAGAAATTCAACTACGCAACTCCAGGACGTAACGGAAACTACGAAAATGCTGAGGGCGCTTCAGAAGATGCAGCTCCAGGAGAACCAAAAGTTGCAGTAGCTTCTCAAGCAGTAAATATCATTAACCTTCTTGGTGGTCGTGCAAATATCGTAGATGTGGATGCATGTATGACTCGTCTTCGTGTAACTGTTAAAGATGCAGATCGCGTTGGTACTGAGGAAGAATGGAAAGCAGAAGGAGCTATGGGACTTGTCATGAAAGGACAAGGTGTCCAAGCTATCTATGGACCAAAAGCTGACGTGTTGAAATCTGATATCCAAGATATCCTTGACTCAGGGGAAGTAATTCCTGAAACTCTTCCAAGCCAAATGACAGAAACTCAACAAAATACTGTACACTACAAAGGTGTAACTGAAGAAGTTTACTCAGTAGCTGACGGTCAAGTTGTTGCCTTGGAACAAGTGGAAGATCCAGTTTTCGCTCAAAAAATGATGGGTGATGGATTTGCAGTAGAACCAACAAATGGTAACATTGTATCACCAGTTACTGGTACTGTATCAAGTATCTTCCCAACAAAACACGCTCTTGGTCTTGTCACTGACTCAGGTCTTGAAGTGCTTGTTCATATTGGTTTGGATACAGTAAGTCTTGAAGGAAAACCATTTACTGTTCATGTCTCTGAAGGACAAAAAGTGGTTGCTGGTGATCTTCTTGTCACAGCTGACTTGGATGCTATTCGAGAAGCAGGACGCAAAACATCAACAGTGGTTGTCTTCACAAATGGTGATGTCCTCAAATCAGTTAAATTAGAACAAACAGGTTCTCTTGCAGCTAAAACAGCAGTTGCTAAAGTAGAATTGTAATATACTTGGGGTTGGAAGCTGTTTTCCAACCTCTTGTTTTAGGAGAAAAGCATGAAATTTCTAACACTCAATACTCACAGTTGGATGGAGAAGGAAGCAGAGGAAAAATTCCAAATCTTACTCCAAGACATTCTTGATAAGGATTATGATTTGATTTGTTTCCAAGAAATCAATCAAGAAATAACTTCGCCAGAGGTAGAGGTTAACAATCACTATCAAGCTTTACCATCAGCAGAACCCATTCATCAGGATCACTATGTCCGACTCCTGGTCGAAAAATTGGCTGAGAAAGGGAAAACATACTACTGGACTTGGGCTTACAATCACATCGGCTATGACCGCTATCATGAAGGTGTAGCAATCTTATCTAAGACACCGATTCAAGCGCGTGAAATTTTAGTGTCAGATGTAGATGATCCAACGGACTATCATACTCGCCGTGTTGCCTTGGCTGAGACAGAGGTTGAAGGCAAGGAGCTGGCTCTTGCAAGCGTCCATCTCTCTTGGTGGGATAAAGGTTTCCAGGAAGAATGGGCGCGATTTGAGGCTGTGCTGAAGGATTTGAATAAACCTCTGATTTTGGCAGGTGATTTCAATAACCCAGCTGGTCAGGAAGGTTATCAAGCGATTTTAACTAGCCCATTAGGATTACAAGACGCATTTGAAGTTGCGAAAGAAAGAAGTGGTAGCTATACCGTTCCACCAGAAATTGATGGTTGGGAAGGCAATACTGAACCACTACGAATTGACTACGTATTTACAACCAAAGAGTTAGAAGTAGAGAGTTTACAAGTAGTTTTTGATGGTCAAAATAGCCCACAAGTCAGTGATCACTATGGTTTGAATGCTATATTGACCTGGAAAGAATGAAAGAGGTTGGAATCAGAGATTCCAACCTTTTAAGCTACTTGAATCTTTACTACAGGACTGAGACTCAAATGGGGCTACTGCAATAGGACAAAATATGGTATAATTGAAAGGATAGAATCGAGGATAGTATGTCATTTAAGAAATTTCAATTTAAAAATTATATAGTAGAAGCCTTGGAGGAGTTGAAATTCGTAACTCCTACAGAGGTACAAGAAAAATTAATCCCTATTGTACTGGCAGGTCGTGA
>CAJNDD010000045.1 GCA_905221435.1 bacterium | reverse complement strand
TATCACCAGTTTTAGATGGCTTTAACAGCGAAATTATTGCTTTTAATCTTTCTTGTTCGCCTAATTTAGAACAAGTACAAACGATGTTAGAACAGGCATTCACAGAGAAGCACTATGAGAATACGATTCTCCACAGTGACCAGGGCTGGCAATACCAACACGATTCTTATCATCAGTTTCTAGAGAGTAAGGGAATTCAAGCATCTATGTCCCGCAAGGGCAACAGCCCAGACAATGGGATGATGGAGTCCTTCTTTGGCATTTTGAAATCCGAAATGTTTTACGGCTATGAGAAGACATTTAAATCACTTAATCAATTGGAACAAGCTATTGTGGACTACATTGATTACTACAACAACAAACGAATTAAAGTCAAACTAAAAGGACTTAGTCCTGTGCAGTACAGAACTAAATCCTTTCAATAATTATTTGTCCAACTTTTTGGGGTCAGTACAATGGGCTCTTTTTTTGTATAATCTTGGGAAATTTAGCATCGAGAAATCATTTTCCAGCTGGTCTACTATTTATACTTTTGAGTGAGCAAGCCAGCTGCATCCATCTCCTGAATGAGTTGCTTGATTTCCGCTTCTTTGCCAGATTTCACAGTGATAGTATCAATGTGGTTGATTGCCGAATTATCCTGAATCTCCACCAAAGTCAAAGCTTTTTCATAGAATGAAATTCCCTTTTTAAAACTTTCCTGATCATCCCAAAAGAGAAGTGAGTAATTAGGGTTAAATGTCTTTCCTTTTTCTTGGAGATACTTCTCGCTTTCCATCTCTAAAAATTGGAATAAGCCATGATTGAACAAGTTATCCCCTACTTTATAGTAGGAAATCTCTCCTGTCTGGAGGACATAGACTTCGAGTCGGTTTTTGGAGAGTTTTGGACTTTCTTTTAGGACGGGGTGGCTATTGATGACCTCATCTGAGAAAGTAACATAAAAATGTAAGCCTCCACCCTCAAATTGATACCTTCCATTTGATTCTACTTTCTTAGGAGGCATATCAAGAGAGATAAAGATTTGTTTTAAGGATTCATTCCCTTTTTGGATGTCACTCGGTGAGGCCTTGAAAAGATTCATAAGTAGTAGAAATGCCAAGGCTACAAGCAGGCAGAGGCAACCACAAGGGATCGCGATGACCTTCGCTAGAACTTTTAAAAACTGTTTCACTTTCATTCCCTCCCTTTTCTGTTCAAACCTAGTATCCAAAAAAGAGTTTAAGGAAAGTTGGAGACTCTCTTATCTTTGATTTTCTTCTTGGAGGACTGCCATTCTGGTTTGGAAATCCTTTTCCAAGACTTTGAACTTGTAGGTCAAATCTTTTTGGTATTCCCTGATAAGGGCTTTGTGTTGGTCGATGATTTGCAGGCTATTTTGAATGACATCCAAATCCTCCTTCATAGCTTCGACACGGTCGCTAGTATCCATCAACTCTTCTGTGATGGCTTGGCGATTTTTTATGACAAAATAACTTCCAGCTGCAGCTCCTGCGAATAGCAGTAGATTTGATAGTTTCATGGCAACTCCTTAAGCGTTTCTAATAGTTTCAGCGACTTGGGCAAGTTTGTCAAAGTCAGGTTCGTGGGCGATAAAGTCAATCTTGAGGTCATCTTCTGCACCGTAGCGAGGAACAAGGTGCACATGGGTATGAAAGACCGTTTGACCAGCGATTTCCTCGCAGTTGGCAATGATATTCATGCCGGCAGCCTTGGTAGCCTTCATGACTTTTTGAGCCACTGTTGGCACTTGGGCAAAGAGCTGGCTGGCGCTGGCAGCATCCATCTCCAAAAGATTGCGATAGTGTTCTTTTGGCACGACTAAGGTGTGTCCAGGCGTTACTTGAGAGATATCAAGAAAGGCAAGAACCTGCTCATCCTCGTATACTTTTGAAGCAGGAATCTCCCCTGCGATGATTTTACAAAAAATACAATCTGACATAAAATCCACCTCTACTGTATTGAATTTTGATATAATATAGCTACATTATACCAGATTCGGAGAAAATATGTTAGAAATTAAAAACCTGACAGGAGGCTATGTTCACATTCCTGTCTTGAAAGATGTGTCCTTTACAGTTGAAAGTGGGCAGTTGGTCGGTTTGATTGGTCTCAATGGCGCTGGGAAATCAACGACAATCAATGAGATTATCGGTCTGTTGGCACCTTACAGTGGGGAAATCAAGATTAACGGTCTCACCCTGCGAGAAGATGCGACCAACTACCGCAAGCAGATTGGCTACATACCAGAAACGCCTAGCTTGTACGAAGAATTGACCCTCAGAGAGCATATCGAAACGGTTGCCATGGCCTATGGTATTGAGCAAAAAGTCGCTTTTGATCGAGTAGAACCTTTGTTAAAAATGTTTCGTTTGGATCAAAAATTAGACTGGTTTCCAGTGCATTTCTCCAAAGGGATGAAGCAGAAGGTCATGATTATCTGTGCTTTTGTGGTGGATCCGAGCCTCTTTATCGTTGATGAGCCTTTTCTTGGGCTCGATCCGCTGGCCATTTCTGACTTGATTCAACTTTTGGAAGTAGAAAAGCAAAAAGGCAAGTCCATTCTCATGAGTACCCACGTGCTAGACTCAGCAGAAAAGATGTGTGATGCCTTTGTCATTCTCCACAAGGGAGAGGTTCGGGCTCAGGGGAACCTCCAGCAACTGCGAGATGCTTTTGCCATGCCTGAAGCGAGTTTGAATGACATTTACTTGGCTCTGACCAAAGAGGAGGAGCTATGAAAGACTTGTTTTTAAAGAGAAAGCAGGCTTTTCGTAAGGAGTGTGTCGGTTATCTCCGTTATGTTCTCAATGACCACTTTGTCTTGTTCCTGCTGGTTCTCATCGGTTTTTTAGCCTACCAGTACAGTCAACTTTTACAAGATTTTCCTGAAAACCACTGGTCTATTCTCTTGTTTTTGGGGATTGTCTCTGCCTTGCTTTTGGCTTGGGGAGGAATCGCGACCTACATGGAAGGACCTGACAAGCTCTTTCTCTTAGTCAGTGAAGAGGAGGTTAAGTCTCACCTCAAAGGGCAGACAGTGCGCTCACTGGTCTTTTGGCTCTTTGTCCAAACCCTTTTCTTGCTTTTATTTGCGCCCTTATTTTTAGCCATGGGCTATGGCTTGCCTGTCTTTCTTATCTATGTGCTTTTATTGGGAGCAGGGAAATATCTAGTCTTTCGCCAAAAAGCCAGTAAATTTTTTACTGAGACTGGACTGGACTGGGACTATGTGATTGCCCAAGAAAGCAAGCGCAAGCAAGTTTTGCTTCGTTTCTTTGCTCTCTTTACGCAGGTCAAGGGCGTTTCAAACAGTGTCAAGCGTCGCGCTTATCTGGATTTCATCCTAAAGGTGGTTCAAAAGGTGCCTGGGAAAATCTGGCAAAACCTCTATCTTCGTTCTTATCTGCGAAATGGGGACCTCTTTGCCCTCAGTTTGCGCCTCTTGCTCCTATCCTTGTTAGCACTAGTCTTTATCGAGCAAGCTTGGATTGCGACGGCAGTGGTGGTTCTATTTAACTACCTCTTGCTCTTCCAGTTACTGGCCCTCTATCATGCTTTTGACTATCAGTATTTGACCCAGCTTTTCCCACTAGACAAGGGACAAAAGGAAAGAGGGTTGCAGGCTGTAGTCAGAGGATTGACCAGTTTCGTCTTGATAGTGGAATTAGTAGTCGGCCTTGTGACTTTCCAAGAAAAACAGGCCCTCCTAGCCTTGCTGGGTGCTGGTTTAGTTTTACAAGTCTTGTACCTGCCTTATCAGGTGAAACGTCAGATGCAGGACTAAAACTTATAAGATTAGATAAAAAAATAAGTTGAGTATGAACTGCACCCCAAAAGTTAGACAGAAAAAATCTAACTTTTGGGGTGTTTTATTATGAAATTGAGTTATGAAGATA
>CAJNDD010000044.1 GCA_905221435.1 bacterium | reverse complement strand
TTTTTACCAATTCTACCCTTATTTCAGTTGACAGGAGGTCCTGCCTGTTGTATAATATAGTTGTCGAGTTGAGAGGGCTTTCCTCCAACTAAGAACAACATATTAATAAAAGGAGAACTCTTATGGAAAACTTTGCTATGATGGACAACCAATTTGCTGCGTTGACTGAAGAAGAAATGATGATGGTTGACGGTGGATGGTCATTCTACGGATTCCCTGTTGATGTATTCACAGTATCATTGGCTGTTTTGGGTGGATCACTACTTTCTGGTTTCTTTGTAGGACTTTTTAGCTAATTTAGTATCTTAAATAGAAAAGGTGAATTTCATGAACAAAGATTTTAAATCATTGGATCAAAAATTTATGCCTCTTACTGAAGCTGAATTGGTTGAAGTAGAAGGTGGTTGGGTCGGCGGTGACCTTGTTCGTGCCGTATTTGATATCGGTCGTGAAGTAGGTCGCGCTGTTCGTGGACTTGCTATCCGTGCATACGGTCGCATCAGAGATAGAATCGGATCAAGATCTAGATCTAACAATGGTGGTGGCGCTAGCAACGGTGGCGGAGCTGACCAAGGAATTTTTAACTAATAGTTTGTCTTTTGACAGAAAGCCTCTTGTTCGTCTTGATTGGGACAAGAGGCTTTTTCATGTCAAATAGAAGCCTAAGAATTTCTGGTATCAATATCTTTGAAATAACCGATACCATTGGAAAAATAAGCCACATTAGTGTATGATAGAGTTAGTTACTTTTGTCTTTCCTCCTCTTTCTAAGTCTATTTTTCTGGAGAAAGCTAGTAAATCAAGGGAGTTTTCTGAACTCCCCAAAACTCTATGAGGTCTTTCCCTCATAGAATATCCCCACTTTTGTGAATAAAGGAGTTTGTATGAGATTTACAAAGCGTCATTATAGAGCTCAAGTTGACGCAAGAGATTGTGGTGTGGCAGCCCTTGCCATGATTTATGGCTACTATGGTTCCTACTACTCTTTGGCTAGCTTGCGTGAAATGGCCAAGACCACCTTACGAGGAACGACTGCTTTTGGACTGGTAAAAGTCTCAGAAGAATTAGGCTTTGAAACACGAGCCTTGAAAGCGGATATGTCTTTATTTGACATGAAAGGGGTCGTCTACCCTTTTATCGCTCATGTCATCAAGGATAAAAAATTACTTCACTACTATGTCGTGACGGGTCATGACAAACATTCAGTTCATATTGCTGACCCCGATCCGGCTGTTAAAATGACCAAACTTTCCAAGGAACAGTTTGCCCAAGAGTGGACAGGAGTTTCTATTTTTATTGCTCCTGCCCCTGAATACAAGCCTCATAAGGAACAGAAAAACGGCCTCTGGTCCTTTGTTCCCATCTTAATGAAACAAAAAGGCTTGATTGCCAATATCGTTATCGCAACTTTATTGGTTACGATTATCAATATCGTCGGCTCCTACTATCTTCAAGGAATCATCGATACCTATGTTCCCAATCAGATGCGCAATACCTTAGGGATTATCTCTTTAGGCTTGGTAGTTGTCTATATCTTACAACAGATTCTGACCTATGCTCAGAGCTATCTGCTTCTTATTTTGGGACAACGCCTTTCGATTGATGTGATTTTGTCCTATATCAAGCATGTCTTCCATCTACCCATGTCCTTTTTTGCGACCAGAAGAACTGGGGAAATTGTCTCACGCTTTAATGATGCCAATAGTATCATTGATGCCCTAGCCAGTACCATTCTCTCCATCTTTCTAGATGTTTCGATTGTGATTGTCATGGCCATTGTTTTGTTCTCACAAAACTTTAATCTCTTCTTTATCAGTCTTCTCTCGCTACCGATTTATATCGTCGTGATTTTTGCTTTCATGAAACCATTTGAGAAGATGAATCGGGACACCATGGAATCCAATGCCATTCTCTCCTCTTCCATTATCGAAGACATCAATGGGATTGAAACAATCAAGTCCTTGACGAGTGAAAACTACCGTTACCAAAAGATTGACAGAGAATTTGTGGACTATCTGAAAAAATCATTTGCCTACAGTCGGATGGAAAATATTCAAATGGGCTTGAAGAAAACGGCTCAGCTCCTATTGAATATTGCCATTCTTTGGATGGGAGCCCTTCTGGTAATGGACAATAAAATGTCCCTAGGGCAACTAATTACTTATAATACCTTGCTGGCTTATTTCACAAATCCACTAGAAAACATCATCAACCTACAAACCAAACTCCAGACAGCCCAAGTGGCCAATAACCGCTTGAACGAGGTCTATTTGGTTGACTCTGAATTTATGGATAAAAAAGCGATTCGTGATTTAAGCATGACCAAGGGTGACATTGAGTTGAAACAGGTCAGCTATAAATACGGCTATGGGCGAAATGTCTTATCAGACATCAATTTGACCATTGAACGAGGCAGTAAGGTGGCCTTTGTGGGCATTTCTGGTTCTGGAAAGACGACCCTTGCCAAGATGATTGTCAACTTCTACGATCCAAACGAAGGAGAAATTCTGATTAACAATACCAATCTCAACCAGATTGACAAGCATGTCTTGCGCCGCCATATCAACTACTTGCCACAACAGCCTTATGTCTTTAATGGTACCATTTTGGAGAATGTTCTCTTAGGTGCCAAACCTGGAACAACTCAGAAAGAAATCATTCGGGCGCTGGAAATTGCGGAGATTCGAGAAGACATTGAACGGATGCCTTTGAATTACCAAACAGAGTTGACATCAGACGGGACAGGGATTTCAGGTGGTCAGCGTCAGCGCTTGGCTTTGGCTCGGGCTCTTTTGACGGATGCTCCTGTTTTGATTCTCGACGAGGCAACCAGCAATCTGGATATCTTGACAGAGAAAAAGATTATCGATAACCTCTTGGAGTTGGACAAGACCATCATTTTCATTGCCCATCGATTGACCATTGCAGAGCGGTCTGAAAAAGTGGTCGTTCTGGACAAGGGGGAAATCGTCGAGCAAGGAACACATGAAGAATTACTTGCCCAGGATGGTTTCTATGCCCATCTGGTCAATAGTTAGAAAGGAGAAAGAAGATGGAAGAACATTATTTAGAGAGTGCTGAATTTTATAATCGTAGATATTCCAACTTTTCTGTACGCGTGATTTTACCGACTTTCTTCTTGTTGATTTTTGTGGTCTTATTCTCTCTCTTTGCGAAAAAGGAAATCACCATTACCTCGGCGGCCTCTATTGAACCAAGTAAAATCTTAGCGACTATCCAGTCAACCAGTAATAATGCGATTGTCACCAATAACCTAGAGGAAAACAAGGTGGTCAAAAAAGGCGACCTCTTAGTTCAATATCATTCTGATAGCGAAAACACTCAGAAAGATACCTTCTCCTCTCAAGTGGAAACCTTGAAGGAACAAAAACGACAGTTGGAATTATTACAAGAAAGTTTGAAGACAGGAACTAGTAAGTTTGTTTCGGGAGAGGATCGCTTTGGCTATGAACAGATCTTTAATGACTATAAAAACCAAGCGGCCAGCATCCGTAGTAATACGGAACAACAGAATTCTAATATTGCCTCTCAAAATTCGGCTGCTAGCAGTTCCCAAGCTGAATTAGGAAACCTTATCAGTGAAACCAATGCCAAATTGTCGGACTACCAGACACTGCGAGACGCCATTCAAAATGGAACCAGTGTTCCTTCGACCAATGCTGGGTATAGTATTTATCAGGCTTATGTAGCACAGGCTGCTTCTGATACTCAAGGGCAGCTCAAGAGCCAAGTCATCGCACAGATTGACAGTCAGATTTCCCAATTTGAATCCGCTCTAGCGGGTTATCGGGTCCAATACGCAGGTGCAGGAGCTCAACAGGCCTACTCTGGTAGCTTGGATAGCCAGCTTGAGTCCCTAAAGGCTCAACAGTTGGCTAAAGTTGGACAAGAGTTGACAGCCCTAAATCAAAAGATTTTAGAAGTTGAAAACAATCTCAAAGTACAGGGAGGAATCGCACAAAAAGGGGCTATTACAGCGATGGAGGACGGGATTCTCCACCTGAATCCTGAAACTGCTGGGGCTAATTTGGTTCCCGAAGGCAAGGTCTTGGCCCAGTTGTATCCTGTTTTGACGACAGAAAAGAAGGTAACCATCACAACTTATGTGACCTCAAAAGATGTCTCTAGCCTTAAACAGGGAGAAACCATCCGTTTCACTGCCTTGGATGAGAACAATAAGGAATTTGTTCTCACATCTACCATTTCCAATATTGACAGCAATGCGACAAAGACCGAAAAAGGCAACTTCTTTAAAGTAGAGGCTGAAACGAGTTTAACAGATGAGCAGGCTGAGAAATTGCGTTATGGCATTGAGGGTCGGGTCGTCATGATTACCGGCCAGAAAACCTACTTTAATTATTATTTAGATCAATTCTTAAGAAGAGACTAAACAAGACTATCTACCTCACTATGAGAAAATGCTTCCTTAGC
>CAJNDD010000043.1 GCA_905221435.1 bacterium | reverse complement strand
GTGTCTTAACCCCTTGACCAACGGACCTTGAGCTTTTCAACTCTTTCTATTATACCTACTTTTTACACTTTGTCAAGATCTTTTTTTGACTCCTGTACGAATTTTTCTATGATAATAGGAAAGAGCCGGTTTAACCGACTCTCTCTATTCCGCTTTCCAATTAGTCACACGTTCCTCTCCCCACCAGTACGGGATCAACTCGGCAACTTTGATTGTTTTTCTTGTTCCGTAGTCCATCATGAACTCTGCTTCTTTATTTTCAGCATTCAATTCTAAGAGAAATTCTCTGCAAGCGCCACAGGGCATACCTGATCCTTCGCTGTAGGGAGGTTTGTCTCGAAAGGCGAGGATTTTCTTAACTTTAGTTTGTCCTGAAAATTGATACATATTGAAGAGAGCCGCTCGTTCTGCACAGAGATGAAAAACGCCACAAGTGCCCTCCATACAAAATCCTGTGAAGATCTGACCATCTTCTGCTTCTACTGCAGCAACAACATGGTTAGCATAAACAAAGTCAGAAACTTCATGGGGATTGAATAAGGTTCGTGCTTCTTCATACATATTTTTCCATGTATCCATCGGAAGTCCTTTTTATTTAGAAATCTCTTTCAGGATGTTTTCAATATGCTGGATTGACTTTTCACGTCCGAGTAAGAAAATGGTGTCTGGCAATTCTGGTCCATGCATTTCACCTGAAACAGCGATACGGATTGGCATGAAGAGATCTTTTCCTTTGATACCTGTTTCTTTTTGGACTGCTTTGATTTGTGGGAAGATGTTTTCTGTCACAAATTCTTCATCTGTCATTGCTTCCAGTTTTGCTTTGAAAGCTTCTAACACCACAGGAACAGTTTCACCAGCCATCACTTCTTTCTCAGCTTCCGTCAACTCTGGGAAATCTGAGAAGAAAAGGTCTGTCAATGGCACAATCTCATCCACTGACTTCATTTGTGGTTTGTAGAGCTCTACCATTTTCTCAGCCTTGTCGGTCAAGCGTCCTGCTTCTTCCAAGAATGGTTTGGCCATAGCAAAGATTGTATCAAAATCCGCATTCTTGATGTAGTCGTTGCTCATCCAGTCCATCTTTTTCTGGTCAAAGGCCGCTGGAGACTTGCTGAGGCGGTTTTCATCGAAGAGTTTGATGAGTTCTTCACGAGAGAAGATTTCGTCTTCCCCACCAGGATTCCAACCAAGAAGTGCGATAAAGTTAAAGACTGCTTCTGGTAGGTAGCCCTTTTTACGGTAATCTTCGATAAACTGGAGAGTGTTGGTATCGCGTTTAGACAATTTTTTACCCGTTTCAGAGTTGATAATCAAAGTCATGTGACCGAACTCTGGAGCTTCCCAACCAAGCGCTTCATAAACCATAAGCTGCTTAGGTGTATTGGCAATGTGGTCGTCTCCACGGATAACGTGAGAGATCTGCATATCGTGGTCATCGATCACAACGGCAAAGTTGTAAGTTGGATAACCGTCTTTCTTTTGGATCACCCAGTCGCCACCGATATTACCACCTTCAAACTCGATGTCGCCCTTGACCATGTCAGTCCACTTGTAGATACCAGCTTCATTGACAGCCAGACGAACCGTTGGAATGATACCTGCTGCTTCGCGTTCTGTGATGTAAGCCGCTTTTTCATCTTCGCTCATGCCAAGGTATTCATTGATGTAGCGTGGTGTTTCGCCAGCTGCTTCTTGACGTTCGCGTTCAGCTGCCAACTCTTCTTCTGTAACGTAAGATTTGTAGGCTTTTCCTTCGGCTAGCAATTGGTCGATGTATTTTTGATAGAGTTCCAAACGCTCTGATTGGCGGTAGTTTCCGTGAGTTTCTGGGCTTTCATCCCAATCCATGCCCAACCAGCGAAGGTTTTCAAGCTGTGAGCGTTCTCCATCCTCAACATGGCGTTTACGGTCGGTATCTTCGATACGAATGATAAAAGTTCCACCATGATGGCGTGCGTAAAGGTAGTTAAACAATGCTGTACGAGCATTTCCGATGTGTAGTAGTCCTGTTGGACTTGGTGCGTAGCGTACGCGGATATCTTTTGACATAGTTTCTCCTATAAAGTCTCTAGGCGTCTGCCTTTTTGCTTTCTATATTATATCACAAGTCTCGCCTGAGTCCAATGTCTACGAATAAAGAGAGTAAAAAGAGTGGGCAAGCCACTCTTTTCTTCTATTATAAACGTGCGTTAAGCTCTTTGCTCAATTCTTCAAATCCTGGTTTTCCAAGAAGGGCAAACATGTTACGTTTGTAGGCTTCAACACCTGGTTGGTCAAATGGGTTGATGGCATTCAAGTAACCTGAAAGGGCGATAGCCAATTCGAAGAAGTAGATAGTGTAACCAAGAGTGAAGGCGTCTTGCTCAGGAAGAGTCACATACATGTTCGGTACATCACCATCTGTGTGAGCAAGAAGAACACCGTCAGTCGCTTTTTTGTTTACAAAGTCAACGTCTTTTCCTTGAAGGTAACCAAGTCCGTCAAGGTCTTCTTCCAAAGTAGGAATGATCACGTTCTTACGCGGTTTGTCAACACGGACAACTGTTTCAAACATGATGCGAGTTCCTTCTTGGATAAATTGACCCAATGAGTGCAAGTCTGTTGAGAAGTTAGCTGAAGTTGGGTAAATCCCTTTTTGGTCTTTCCCTTCTGATTCACCAGCCAATTGTTTCCACCATTCTGAGAAGTATTGAAGTGATGGCTCGTAGTTTACCAAGATTTCAGTAGCATAGCCTTTACGGTAGAGGATGTTACGAACAGCTGCGTATTGGTAAGCTTCATTTTCAGCAATCTTGTCTGAAGTGTAGTCTTTACGAGCTGCATTAGCACCTTCCATAAGGGCTTTGATGTCTGCACCTGATGCTGCGATTGGAAGCAAGCCAACTGCTGTCAATACTGAGAAACGTCCACCGATATCATCTGGAACAACAAATGTTTCCCAACCATTCGCATCTGCTTCAACCTTAACAGCACCTTTTTGGCGGTCAGTTGTAGCGTAGATACGTTTGTTAGCTTCTTCTTGACCGTATTTCTTAACCAAGAGTTCTTTGAAGACTCGGAAAGCAATCGCTGGTTCTGTTGTTGTACCTGATTTAGAAATCACGTTTACTGAGAAGTCTTTGTCAGCTACGTACTCTACCAAGTCAGCAAGGTAAGTAGATGAGATTGAGTTTCCAGCGTAAAGGATTTGTGGAGCTTTGCGTTCTTCTTTTGTTTGCAAGTTTGCAAAGTGGTGGTTCAAGAAGTCAATAGCTGCTTTAGCTCCAAGGTAAGATCCACCGATACCGATCACAACCAAGACATCGCTGTCTGATTTGATTTGCTCCGCAGCTTTCAAAATGCGGTCGAATTCTTCGCGGTCATAATTTTCAGGAAGGTCCAACCAACCCAAAAAGTCGCTACCAGCACCAGTTCCTTTGCGAATCAATTCGTCTGCAGCTGTTACTTGCGCTTGCATGTATTCCACTTCATGTGGGGCAACAAATTTGTCTAAAACTTTTGAATAATCAAATTTAATATGTGACATGATAATCCTCCAAAATTTCTTCTTTTCTATCATAACGCTTACCTTCGATTTTTTCAAGCTTTTTTATTGAATTTGCCCAATTTTTATCAGAATTCAAACGTTTGCGTAAATTGGCTAAAATATAAAAAATCTGAAAGGACGAATAAAAACGGCTAGAGATTCTAACCGTTACAATTCATTTAATAAATACTCAAATAATTCTAAATTGCCATCTTCTTCATTGACCAGAAACTCTGGGTGCCACTGCAAACCGATAATGCGATGCTCATCGATAGACTCAATCGCTTCGATAGTCTGATCTCGAGGATCCACCGCTGTCACACGGAAATTAGGCGCCAGGTCTTTGATACTTTGACGATGGACCGAGTTGACCTGACTTTCTTTGCCAAACAACCTAGCCACCACGCTTCCTTCTACTGTCTCAATAGAATGAGATGTCCCAAAAGGCAAGCCTTGCCAGTGACCTTCAATTTCTTGGTGGAGGGTGCCGCCAAAAGCAACATTGACCAGCTGAACACCACGGCAAATTGCCAAAATGGGTTTATTCTGATGGAGTGCTTCTCTCAAGAGTGCCAATTCAAATTCATCACGAGCAAGGTTGTAATCATCGCTCTCGATGGTTTTTTTCTCTCCATAAAATTGGGGATGGACATTTTGCCCACCTGTCAAGATGAGTTTGTCAATCATTTCCACATAATCGCGCACAATGGACTCATCTCCTACAGGAATCACTAAAGGGAGACCGCCGACTTGACGAATGCTCTCTGCAAATTTACAGGATACAGATGAGTGAATGTTTTTCCCTTCTGCATCTACAGGACATAGATTTGCAGCAACTCCTACAACCGTTCTAGCCATGATGTGTCTCCTTTCGATTTTCTTGCGACAGTCTTATCTTATCACTCCAACCCTTTCCTGTCTAATATGTTTTTTTAAAGACCGTGATAAGTATTTTTTATGGATAAGAAAAAGCTGCCCAATTGTACTGACCCCAAAAAGTTGGACAAATAATTATTGAAAGGATTTAGTTCTGTACTGCACAGGACTAAGTCCTTTTAGTTTGACTTTAATTCGTTTGTTGTTGTAGTAATCAATGTAGTCCACAATAGCTTGTTCCAATTGATTAAGTGATTTAAATGTCTTCTCATAGCCGTAAAACATTTCGGATTTCAAAATGCCAAAGAAGGACTCCATCATCCCATTGTCTGGGCTGTTGCCCTTGCGGGACATAGATGCTTGAATTCCCTTACTCTCTAGAAACCGATGATAAGAATCGTGTTGGTATTGCCAGCCCTGGTCACTGTGGAGAATCGTATTCTCATAGTGCTTCTCTGTGAATGCCTGTTCTAACATCGTTTGTACTTGTTCTAAATTAGGCGAACAAGAAAGATTAAAAGCAATAATTTCGCTGTTAAAGCCATCTAAAACTGGTGATA
>CAJNDD010000042.1 GCA_905221435.1 bacterium | reverse complement strand
CTTGACAAAGTGTAAAAAGTAGGTATAATAGAAAGAGTTGAAAAGCTCAAGGTCCGTTGGTCAAGGGGTTAAGACACCGCCTTTTCACGGCGGTAACACGGGTTCGAATCCCGTACGGACTATGTGTATATCACAGGGATGAAAAAAGTAAAAAAAGTTTCAAAAAAGTGTTGACATAGGTCAACAGCTGTGATATACTGATGTAGTTGTCGCTTGAGAGAGAAAGAGTGGCAAAGACCTTTGAAAACTGAACAAGACGAACCAATGTGCAGGGCGCTACAACTGAAGTTGTAGTACTGAACAATGAAAAAACAATAAATCTGTCAGTGACAGAAATGAGTGAGAACTCAAACTTTTAATGAGAGTTTGATCCTGGCTCAGGACGAACGCTGGCGGCGTGCCTAATACATGCAAGTAGAACGCTGAAGAGAGGAGCTTGCTCTTCTTGGATGAGTTGCGAACGGGTGAGTAACGCGTAGGTAACCTGCCTGGTAGCGGGGGATAACTATTGGAAACGATAGCTAATACCGCATAATAGCAGTTATTGCATGATAACTGTTTGAAAGGTGCAATTGCATCACTACCAGATGGACCTGCGTTGTATTAGCTAGTTGGTGGGGTAACGGCTCACCAAGGCGACGATACATAGCCGACCTGAGAGGGTGATCGGCCACACTGGGACTGAGACACGGCCCAGACTCCTACGGGAGGCAGCAGTAGGGAATCTTCGGCAATGGACGGAAGTCTGACCGAGCAACGCCGCGTGAGTGAAGAAGGTTTTCGGATCGTAAAGCTCTGTTGTAAGAGAAGAACGAGTGTGAGAGTGGAAAGTTCACACTGTGACGGTATCTTACCAGAAAGGGACGGCTAACTACGTGCCAGCAGCCGCGGTAATACGTAGGTCCCGAGCGTTGTCCGGATTTATTGGGCGTAAAGCGAGCGCAGGCGGTTAGATAAGTCTGAAGTTAAAGGCTGTGGCTTAACCATAGTACGCTTTGGAAACTGTTTAACTTGAGTGCAAGAGGGGAGAGTGGAATTCCATGTGTAGCGGTGAAATGCGTAGATATATGGAGGAACACCGGTGGCGAAAGCGGCTCTCTGGCTTGTAACTGACGCTGAGGCTCGAAAGCGTGGGGAGCAAACAGGATTAGATACCCTGGTAGTCCACGCCGTAAACGATGAGTGCTAGGTGTTAGACCCTTTCCGGGGTTTAGTGCCGTAGCTAACGCATTAAGCACTCCGCCTGGGGAGTACGACCGCAAGGTTGAAACTCAAAGGAATTGACGGGGGCCCGCACAAGCGGTGGAGCATGTGGTTTAATTCGAAGCAACGCGAAGAACCTTACCAGGTCTTGACATCCCTCTGACCGCTCTAGAGATAGAGCTTTCCTTCGGGACAGAGGTGACAGGTGGTGCATGGTTGTCGTCAGCTCGTGTCGTGAGATGTTGGGTTAAGTCCCGCAACGAGCGCAACCCCTATTGTTAGTTGCCATCATTTAGTTGGGCACTCTAGCGAGACTGCCGGTAATAAACCGGAGGAAGGTGGGGATGACGTCAAATCATCATGCCCCTTATGACCTGGGCTACACACGTGCTACAATGGCTGGTACAACGAGTCGCAAGTCGGTGACGGCAAGCTAATCTCTTAAAGCCAGTCTCAGTTCGGATTGTAGGCTGCAACTCGCCTACATGAAGTCGGAATCGCTAGTAATCGCGGATCAGCACGCCGCGGTGAATACGTTCCCGGGCCTTGTACACACCGCCCGTCACACCACGAGAGTTTGTAACACCCGAAGTCGGTGAGGTAACCTTTTAGGAGCCAGCCGCCTAAGGTGGGATAGATGATTGGGGTGAAGTCGTAACAAGGTAGCCGTATCGGAAGGTGCGGCTGGATCACCTCCTTTCTAAGGATAAGGAACTGCGCATTGGTCTTGTTTAGTCTTGAGAGGTCTTGTGGGGCCTTAGCTCAGCTGGGAGAGCGCCTGCTTTGCACGCAGGAGGTCAGCGGTTCGATCCCGCTAGGCTCCATTGGTGAGAGATCACCAAGTAATGCACATTGAAAATTGAATATCTATATCAAATAGTAACAAGAAAATAAACCGAAACGCTGTAAGTATTTAATGAGTTTTCTAATTTTTGAAAAAATTAGGTTAATAAGGTTAAGTTAATAAGGGCGCACGGTGGATGCCTTGGCACTAGGAGCCGAAGAAGGACGTGACAAACGACGATATGCCTTGGGTAGCTGTAAGTGAGCGATGATCCAGGGATTTCCGAATGGGGGAACCCAACAGGTACTACCTGTTACCCGCATCTGTTAAGGATGTGAGGAGGAAGACGCAGTGAACTGAAACATCTAAGTAGCTGCAGGAAGAGAAAGCAAAAGCGATTGCCTTAGTAGCGGCGAGCGAAACGGCAGGAGGGCAAACCGAAGAGTTTACTCTTCGGGGTTGTAGGACTGCAATGTGGACTCAAAGATTATAGAAGAATGATTTGGGAAGATCAGCCAAAGAGAGTAACAGCCTCGTATTTAAAATAGTCTTTGTACCTAGCAGTATCCTGAGTACGGCGGGACACGAGAAATCCCGTCGGAATCTGGGAGGACCATCTCCCAACCCTAAATACTCCCTAGTGACCGATAGTGAACCAGTACCGTGAGGGAAAGGTGAAAAGCACCCCGGGAGGGGAGTGAAATAGAACCTGAAACCGTGTGCCTACAACAAGTTCGAGCCCGTTAATGGGTGAGAGCGTGCCTTTTGTAGAATGAACCGGCGAGTTACGATATGATGCGAGGTTAAGTTGAAGAGACGGAGCCGCAGGGAAACCGAGTCTGAATAGGGCGCCTTAGTATCATGTCGTAGACCCGAAACCATGTGACCTACCCATGAGCAGGTTGAAGGTGCGGTAAGACGCACTGGAGGACCGAACCAGGGCACGTTGAAAAGTGCTTGGATGACTTGTGGGTAGCGGAGAAATTCCAAACGAACTTGGAGATAGCTGGTTCTCTCCGAAATAGCTTTAGGGCTAGCGTCGACATAAAGATTCTTGGAGGTAGAGCACTGTTTGGGTGAGGGGTCCATCCCGGATTACCAATCTCAGATAAACTCCGAATGCCAATGAATTATGGTCGGCAGTCAGACTGCGAGTGCTAAGATCCGTAGTCGAAAGGGAAACAGCCCAGACCACCAGCTAAGGTCCCAAAATAATTGTTAAGTGGAAAAGGATGTGGGGTTGCACAGACAACTAGGATGTTAGCTTAGAAGCAGCTATTCATTCAAAGAGTGCGTAATAGCTCACTAGTCGAGTGACCCTGCGCCGAAAATGTACCGGGGCTAAAACAATTTACCGAAGCTGTGGATACCTTTATAGGTATGGTAGGAGAGCGTTCTATGTGTGAAGAAGGTATACCGTGAGGAGTGCTGGAACGCATAGAAGTGAGAATGCCGGTATGAGTAGCGAAAGACAGGTGAGAATCCTGTCCACCGTAAGACTAAGGTTTCCAGGGGAAGGCTCGTCCGCCCTGGGTTAGTCGGGACCTAAGGAGAGACCGAAAGGTGTATCCGATGGACAACAGGTTGATATTCCTGTACTAGAGTATGTAGTGATGGAGGGACGCAGTAGGCTAACTAAAGCAGACGAATGGAAGTGTCTGTCTAAGCAGTGAGGTGTGAATTGAGTCAAATGCTTAATTCTATAACATTGAGCTGTGATGGGGAGCGAAGTTTAGTAGCGAAGTTAGTGACGTCACACTGCCAAGAAAAGCTTCTAGCGTTAAACATACTCTACCCGTACCGCAAACCGACACAGGTAGTCGAGGCGAGTAGCCTCAGGTGAGCGAGAGAACTCTCGTTAAGGAACTCGGCAAAATGACCCCGTAACTTCGGGAGAAGGGGTGCTGACTTTACGTCAGCCGCAGTGAATAGGCCCAAGCAACTGTTTATCAAAAACACAGCTCTCTGCTAAATCGTAAGATGATGTATAGGGGGTGACGCCTGCCCGGTGCTGGAAGGTTAAGAGGAGTGCTTAGCGGTAACGCGAAGGTATGAATTGAAGCCCCAGTAAACGGCGGCCGTAACTATAACGGTCCTAAGGTAGCGAAATTCCTTGTCGGGTAAGTTCCGACCCGCACGAAAGGCGTAATGATTTGGGCACTGTCTCAACGAGAGACTCGGTGAAATTTTAGTACCTGTGAAGATGCAGGTTACCCGCGACAGGACGGAAAGACCCCATGGAGCTTTACTGCAGTTTGATATTGAGTGTCTGTACCACATGTACAGGATAGGTAGGAGTCTATGAGATCGGGACGCCAGTTTCGAAGGAGACGTTGTTGGGATACTACCCTTGTGTTATGGCCACTCTAACCCAGATAGGTTACCCCTATCGGAGACAGTGTCTGACGGGCAGTTTGACTGGGGCGGTCGCCTCCTAAAAGGTAACGGAGGCGCCCAAAGGTTCCCTCAGAATGGTTGGAAATCATTCGCAGAGTGTAAAGGTATAAGGGAGCTTGACTGCGAGAGCAACAACTCGAGCAGGGACGAAAGTCGGGCTTAGTGATCCGGTGGTTCCGTATGGAAGGGCCATCGCTCAACGGATAAAAGCTACCCTGGGGATAACAGGCTTATCTCCCCCAAGAGTTCACATCGACGGGGAGGTTTGGCACCTCGATGTCGGCTCGTCGCATCCTGGGGCTGTAGTCGGTCCCAAGGGTTGGGCTGTTCGCCCATTAAAGCGGCACGCGAGCTGGGTTCAGAACGTCGTGAGACAGTTCGGTCCCTATCCGTCGCGGGCGTAGGAAATTTGAGAGGATCTGCTCCTAGTACGAGAGGACCAGAGTGGACTTACCGCTGGTGTACCAGTTGTCTTGCCAAAGGCATCGCTGGGTAGCTATGTAGGGAAGGGATAAACGCTGAAAGCATCTAAGTGTGAAACCCACCTCAAGATGAGATTTCCCATGATTTTATATCAGTAAGAGCCCTGAGAGATGATCAGGTAGATAGGTTAGAAGTGGAAGTGTGGCGACACATGTAGCGGACTAATACTAATAGCTCGAGGGCTTATCCAAAGTAACTGAGGATACGAAGTGTAAGGTTTACTTGATATTTGATAGATATTCAATTTTGAGTAGGTATTACTCAGAGTTAAGTGACGATAGCCTAGGAGATACACCTGTACCCATGCCGAACACAGTAGTTAAGCCCTAGAACGCCGGAAGTAGTTGGGGGTTGCCCCCTGTGAGATATGGAAGTCGCTTAGCT
>CAJNDD010000041.1 GCA_905221435.1 bacterium | reverse complement strand
TAAAAGGACTTAGTCCTGTGCAGTACAGAACTAAATCCTTTCAATAATTATTTGTCCAACTTTTTGGGGTCAGTACAGCTACCTGACACTCTTCATTAATCCGACACAGCACCTGTTCCATCAAAGCTCCAAGTCTCTTTGACATAAGTTGTCAATTGAGCTATTGTTTTTTCATCGCACACACACGAAATCATATACACCTTATCATCCTTTTTGAACGTCCAAAGAATAGTATAATTTCCTGATTTAAGACTCATATTTACTTGAATTGCATCGTTTCCTCCAACAGTAGCAGAAGATCTTGAAACCTTAACAACTTTATTTTTTCCTTTCATGGCACTTTCAAATTTTTGAGCCATCATCTCAGCACTAAATTCCTCTCCTTCAGCTACATTTGCTTTTTCTCTATTGGAGGCATTTAAAATAATTGCATTAGTACCACTCTGATCTATGTATTGGATGTTATCTCCACCTTCTTCATATTCATATTTTTTCCAGTCGCTCGGGATGTTGACATATCCATAATCTGCTGAACCGATTCGTTTAGTTTCTTCAGAACTCTGATCACTATCTGATATTTTTTCCTTTATCTTACTACTCGATTCTGTAGTCTCTTTCACAACACTAGTGGAACTAGATTCCGAAGATAATGAGTTACTGGACTCTTTCTTTGGACTGCTACAAGCAACAAGACTAACTAAAGACAAGACTGCAACAGTCACTAGTAGGGGCTTATTTTTCATATTATTTCCTCTTTGATAGATTATTCCTAACTAGTCTAACATATTCGCCGGCGAATTCCTCACGGAATAAGTATTTACTCCCCCAACTCCGCACTGTAGGCGATAATCTGGTCAACTGTGTCTGACAAGAATTGGATGGTATCACGGAGTGGTTTGTCCGTTGAGATATCGGCTCCGATAATCATGGCTGACTCAAGCGGTGTCTTGCTACCACCTGATTTAAGGAGATTGAGCCAGTCTTCAGCTCCAGTTTCTGAATGTTTCAGATTAAGGTAACCTGCAGTCGAGATGACTAGTCCAGCTGAGTAGGTATAACTATACAAACCCATGTAATAGTGAGCTTGTCGCATCCAAGTCAAGGCCGCATCGTCGTCAATTTCAATAGCATCTCCCCAGAAATCTGTCAAAACTTCCTTCATAATGCTGTTGAGTTTGCTTGCCCCAAAGGTCTCCCCTTCTTCAATCAATGTATAAACCTTACGCTGGAAGGCTGCTTCCAAGAGGTGGGTGATGAAATTATGGAAATAGGTATCTGTCAAGCGGTGGGCAAGGGCAAAACGTTTTTGACGAGGGTCGTCAGATTGATGCTCCAAGCAATCACTAAGAAGCAATTCATTGAAGGTTGATGGCGCTTCGACGTAGTAGGTCGACATATGAGCATTGAAGTAACTTTGGTGATTATCTGAAAAGATAAATTGACCAGAATGTCCGATTTCATGAATCAAGGTATAGACATCACTCAAACGACCAGTCCAGCTCATGAGGACATAAGGGTGCACGCGATATGGATCCGCCGCATATCCGCCAGAATCCTTGCCACTATTGGCAGCGAAGTCCACCCAGCGTTCTTCTTGATAGCGCGCAACTTCCTGACAATATTCTTGTCCCAAAGGTTCTACTGACTTCATGACCAAATCATAGGCGTCGTCAATAGTCACTTCAGGATTGAGGGCGCTGTCCAAGTCCAATTTCCAGTCTGCAAAGGTCATCTTTTCAAGGCCATTGACCTTGGCAACATGCTTGAGGTATCTCTGGGCAACTGGCGCAAAGTCCTTCATGATGAGGTCAATCTGACGGTCAAACATAGCACGGTCCACTTCTTGCTCAGCCAGAAGATAATCAAAGACTGAGTCATAACCTTTCATATCTGCCAACAATTTCTCTGACTTAACCTGAGCTAGATAGGCTGCCGCAGCTGTATTTTGGTGCTTACGGAGCCCCTCTGAGAAGGAACGGAAAGATTTCTCACGAACCTCAGCGTCCTCGTGGTTCTGGTAGAAATTTTCATAGGTCACAAAGCTGTTTTTATAGGTCTTGCCATGGGCTTCAAAGTCAGCCATTTCAAAGTCCCCAGCTCGCATTTTGGTGTAAATGTCCTGTGGACTGTAGAAAACTTCGCCAAGATTGGTCAGGGCCTTCTCCACATCGGCACCTAGATAGTGGGCTTTTTTGATTTTGGCCTGACGAATGGCTGCCGTCAAGTGAGGTAATTCACCCAAACGGTCCAAGACTTCCTCATCAGCTGCCACCAAGGCGTCGTCAAAAAAGGTCAAGGCTACACTGGCATCTGTTTCAAATTCCATCCCAGCTTGGGCAATATTAGCAAAATCTTCATTGCTATAGTCTGTCGTCTGAGGCATAAAGGCGTAATTACCGATATGGCTCATCTGGATGTAGATTTGCTCCAATTCCGCAAAGGCCTTCTCGAAATCTTCAAAAGTGTGAAGATTATCCTTGTAGTCTCGGCTAAATTGGTTGATGTCTTCGCGAGCTTTCTCGATTGCACGCAAGAAATCCTCACGGTCTTGGTATAGGGCTGTTAAGTCCCAAAGTTCCTTTTCTGGAAATTCTGAACGGTGTTTTTGTTCCATTTTCTTCCTCTTATTTTTCTAATTCTACTAAAACACTAAGGGCTGATAAGGCATAAAGCGGTGCTGTTTCCGCTCGCAAAATGCGAGGACCAAGACCTGCCAAGACTGCTCCTTTAGCTTCAAAACTTTCAATTTCTGCTGGTGAGAGACCACCTTCTGGACCAAAGATAAAGAGCAATTTAGCTCCCTTTTCAAGACCAGTGACTGCTTGTAAGAGGGCCGTGGCTTCTCCCTCTTTTGCTGATTCTTCATAGGCTACTATAATAGAGTCAAACTGATCAAACTGAGTTAGAAAATCTGCTTTCTTCTCGAAAAGCTGGATACTTGGAACGATATTACGCTTGCTTTGTTCTGCCGCTCCAAGGGTGATTTTTTCTAGTTTTTCAACCTTTTTGCCTAGTTTCTTGCCGTCCCATTTGGCAACTGACCAATCGGCAGGGAAGGCCCAGATTTGACTAGCTCCTAGTTCTGTTACTTTCTGAGTAATAAACTCCAGCTTGTCTCCCTTGGGAAAGCCTGATGCGATAGTCACTTGGATGGGAAGTTCGACATTTTCAGCTAATTCTTGGACCAACTCAAACTGACGATTTTCCACATCTAGCACGCGCGCCAAGCGCTTGATCCCATCATCAAAGACCAAGGTCACTTCATCCTCTTCTTTCAGGCGCATAACCTGAAACATATGCTTGCTGGTTTCCTTGTCCTCAATGGTGACAGGAGAGACTGCACTACCCTTGACAAAATACTGCTGCATGTTAGCCTCCAATCACACCTGAAATATCCTTAGTCTTCTTAAAGACACAGGCATTCCATTCCCCTTGAATCATGTGGGTTTCAAGGAAAAATCCAGCTGACTCAGCTGACTCGCGTACCATGTCCCACTTGTCCTTGATAATCCCACTCATGATCAGGTAGCCTTCGTCCTTGACCAAACGATAAGCATCGTCTGTCAGATGAATGAGAATATCCGCCAAGATATTAGCTACAATCACATCTGCTTCAATCTCCACACCCTTGAGCAAATCTCCAGCAGCAACATGGATGTTTTCCATGCCAGGGTTGAGCTCGATATTTTCCTGAGCTACCCGAATCGCCACATCATCCAGGTCGTAAGCGAAAATTTCCTTGGCACCCAGAAGCGAGCTGGCAATAGAAAGGACACCTGATCCAGTACCCACATCTAGCACCGTTTCGCCACCACGAAGAACCTGCTCCAAGGCAAAAAGGCTCATCTTGGTCGTTGGATGCGTCCCAGTCCCAAAAGCCATGCCTGGATCCAGCTTGATAATCTTTTCTCCCGCAATCGCCTCATAGTCTGTCCAAGACGGCACGATGGTCAAATCATGGGTGATACGAGCTGGCTCATAGTATTTCTTCCAGTTGTCTGCCCAGTCTTCCTCAGCCAAGGCAGTCGTGCCCATCTTGACCTCTCCCAGATCCATAAAATCTGTTAATTCTAGGAGACGAGCCTGCAAATCTGCCTCAACCACTGCCACATCAACCATTTCAGGATAGTAGGCTGTCACCACGATTTCTTCTTGTTGCTCAACCTCTGGGAAAATTTCACCAAAACGATCCACATTCCCCACATAGTCCATACTGTCTTCGATCGCAACACCTTGCGCACCCAGCTCAATCAAGAGATTGGAGACCAATTCCTCCCCCTCACGCTTCACTGTAACTTTTAACTCTTGCCATGTTTCCATAATTAAGATACCAAGCCCGTAAAACACAAAGCCAAAATGAGAAACTCTCTGAAGACGCTTGTGTCTAAGAGAAGTTTATCTTTTTGGAACAGTGTATAGGGCGGGTTCAGTTTAGAAATGTAACCGAACCGTCCTTTCTATTTGTCAATCAATTTTTTCATGTAAACCATATCCATGCCTTCTTTTTCAGGCTCGATATGGGTTTGACGGTAGCCATTTTTTTCATAAAAAGCGACCATGCCCGCATCCTGTAATACCGTACACAAATCCCACTGTTTAATCGTTGAAAATTCCTTTTCCAGTAATCTCAATCCCTCAGAACCATAACCTTTTCCTTGATACTGGGGCAAAATCGCTGCCGTTCCCAACCAAGCCTCCGTCAATTCTTCATTGGTCTGAACTCGTAAAAATCCGATATTTTCGTCCTTTTCTTTCACAAAGTAGTAATAGCTATTGGGACGTTCAACTAGTTTCCACTTGATTCGTTCGCGGTCCTCGAGATAGGGATCATACTCATCTTGGTATTTCTCATAGACAGCCTTAAAACTGGCTCTTTGAATTGCAATTACGGTTTCTAAATCTTCTGCTCCTGCTCGTTCAAGTCTAATCATAGTCTCTCTCCACATATTCCCTCACTCTATCCTGCAACTGGGGTACAACCCTATCTGAGCCAAGAAACCCATCAATGCTCATCAGTTTGTAGCCCTGTCCTTCATCTCCAAAGACGATACTGTCAAATTGTTCCTGTGTCAACTTGCCAACTAGAAAGACCGATTCCTTCCCCTCAAAAAGCATACTGGGATAAACCTTTCTCCAAAGCAGACAATCTTTAGTCAGACGAATCCCCAGTTCCTCAAAAACTTCACGCGCTGCGCACTCAAAAGGACTTTCATCACCTTCGCGCCCACCACCTGGCAGTTCCCACATATTGGGCCATGGGATATTTCCCTTGTCATCCCGCAAGATAGTTAAAATTCTATCGTCACAAAAGAGGGCAATCTTGCAGCCTGTAAAATCAGAAATTTCTATTCCCATATTAGACTCCTTCGGCTAATGCCTTTTCCAGCTCTGCTAACCAGTTTTCATAATAGCGTTTCTCGTCCCGTAGCATTCGGCTGCTATTCATTTTCTGTCTAGCAATCTTTATAGCCTTGCGAGTTTGAGCGACATCTTTCTTTACCTTAAATTGATACCAGGCTTGAATCATCTGCATGTCTGTCATTTTTAGAGATAAAAAGGATTTAACGCTTCGAATACTTGCATATTCCTCCACTTTCTCATTATCTCCTTCCAGCAAGGCGATTTGAAGAAGGCATAGTTGGCAAAAAGTTTCAGACAGCGAGTGTTCTGTTCTCTCTAGTAAAGATTGAAATAGCTTTTTAGCTGCCTCTAAATGACCATCCAATATGAAAACCACTCCCTCAAGAGTTTGAATACTTTCTGCAAAGCTCCCACTTGCATCCTCAGGAACAGGCATGATAAAGTCTTTCAAATCATATTCTTGAGGAGCTAGCAGGGTCTGGGCAGAATGCCTCAACACCAAGTAAGCGTATTTGGTATTTTCAGGGTGTTGTAGCAATTCCCAAATTTTCGCTCCATCGGTGATCCCGACTGGCAAAGCATTGTTTAGGAAGAAAGACAAATTAAGAAAAATCCAAGTACCAGCAAAATACCAACTTCTTGTCAAAAATCCAAACAATATCGCCAATAATATCAAACTGAGATGAACCAGCAAACCTCCTGAAAGCATCAGGATGATTCTTTGATCGCTTTCATCTTCTTTCAATCCAATGTACTGAGCACCAACATTTTTCAGAACGGCTGTTCGACTAAGATGAAACCTACCTGACTTTTTAGTCAAAAGAAAATGTCCTAATCCAAAAGCCACCAGCCGATAGCCTGTCAAGTAACCACAAAAAGCATGACCCAACTCATGAAGAATAAAGATTAAATACATGCTTAAAAGAGCGAAGGAATAACCAAAAGTGAATGCTAAAACTGCGGAATACCCCAACTCTGCAAATGCGATGGTCCCACAAGCAAAAGCCAGCATAATAAAGGCAAAAGCTAGCACATAGATCAAATAAGTCCCAATTTTTTTCATAAAATCTCCAACCAACTCCTAGTATCTCGGATAAGGATAAAACTCTCCCTCTTTCAAACCGACTTTTCCCTCTTCAAAGACTTCTTGGTTCCATTCCATGACGAATTCTTCTGCTTCTGGGTCTTCCAAAAAGTCCATGAGCGCATCCAGCCCAACCTCGGCAGTATCTTTGAGGAAAAGTGCAAAATAAGCTAAAAATTCACGAGAAAATCCTTTTTTAGGCAGGTAAGGGATGACCGTCAAATAGTCTTCTGCAGTAACCGTTGACTTGGCAGGATTGTAGAAAAGAACCGCTTCCTCAAAGAGGATATCGTCTGACGAAACTTCTCCGTCCTCATCCAGCATCTCTACACCAGCAGCGTTTTGCGCTTCTAGTAAAAAACTCACTTCTACCGCGTGATTGCGCTTGTCCCAACTAATCTCAAAGTCAAAGGGAAAGTTCTTGTCCAACTCCTCCTCTAAAACATCTAAAAATCCGTATGTTGCCATTTTGTCCTCTTTCTATGCGACTCTTAAATCGCCCCGATTGCTCGGAAATATGCTAAAATAGATACTACCATCTTACCACATATACATCAGAAAATCCATGTTAGAAAGGACTGCTATGCCAGACAATCTCGCGCTTCGCATGCGCCCTAAAACCATCGACCAGGTCATCGGTCAGGAGCATCTGGTCGGACCTGGGAAAATCATTCGTCGCATGGTGGAAGCCAATCGTCTGTCCTCCATGATTCTCTACGGACCTCCAGGAATCGGCAAGACCAGCATTGCCTCTGCCATCGCTGGAACGACAAAGTATGCCTTTCGGACCTTTAATGCGACAGTGGATAGTAAAAAGCGACTCCAAGAAATCGCGGAAGAAGCTAAATTCTCAGGTGGACTAGTTCTGCTACTTGACGAGATTCACCGACTAGATAAAACCAAGCAAGATTTTCTTCTTCCCCTCTTGGAAAGTGGTCTGGTCATCATGATTGGCGCTACGACTGAAAATCCCTTCTTTTCTGTCACTCCAGCCATTCGCAGTCGTGTTCAGATTTTTGAGTTAGAACCCTTGTCCAATCAAAATGTCAAAGAAGCGATTCAGATAGCTCTAAGTAACCCTGAGCGTGGTTTTGATTTTCCAGTAGAACTAGATGAGGATGCGCTGGACTTCATCGCGACCTCTACAAATGGAGACCTTCGTTCTGCTTTTAATTCACTGGACTTGGCTGTTCTTTCGACTCCAGCAAATGATAAAGGCATTCACCATATAACACTTGACATCATGGAAAATAGCCTGCAACGGAGCTATATTACTATGGATAAGGATGGCGACGGGCATTATGATGTTCTCTCCGCTTTACAAAAATCCATCCGTGGCTCAGATGTCGATGCTAGTCTCCATTACGCAGCCCGCTTGATTGAGGCTGGTGATCTGCCTAGTCTCGCTCGTCGATTGACTGTTATCGCTTATGAAGATATCGGCTTGGCCAATCCCGAAGCTCAAGTCCGCACCGTGACTGCTCTGGATGCTGCCCAAAAGATTGGGTTCCCAGAAGCCCGCATTCTCATTGCCAATGTCGTGATTGATTTGGCTCTCTCTCCAAAATCCAACTCAGCCTATGCGGCTATGGACAAGGCTCTTGCTGATCTCAAAACATCAGGGCATTTGCCTATCCCTCGACACCTGCGCGATGGTCACTACAGTGGTAGCAAAGAACTAGGAAATGCCCAAGGTTATCTCTATCCCCACAACTATCCTGGAAATTGGGTCAAGCAAGATTATCTGCCAGAAAAAATTAAAAGCCATCGCTATTTCACTCCGGAAGATACGGGTAAATATGAACGCGCCTTAGCACAAAGAAAAGAAACAATCGATCATTTACGAGAAAACTGAAATCCTTTTCAAAAAATTGCATTTTTCTCTTGATTTTTTTTGAAAAAGTGGTATCATATAAACATAGAAACGCTGTGGTGTACGACTTCACACTTAAGTGTTGACCGACTATTTTTTGTATTATTAGGGAAACAAAAGTCTTCTAACAGCATGTAGGCCGTCTCACACGGAAACAGCTTCAGTTAGAGCGAGTTGCCCACCTGCTTAATTGCGCGGGTTCAATACAAACCGTGAAGTTTCGGCACCAATACAGCTTTTTCTTAGCCTCCTTAGCTCAGCTGGCAGAGCAGCGGACTCTTAATCCGTGGGTCACAGGTTCGATCCCTGTAGGGGGCATCTAAATACAACAGGAAAAGCCTTGAGATCAAGGCTTTTTTGCTTGTTCCGAACAAAAACATGACAAGATTTTTAGGATATTCTGAGTCGAGTATAGAGGAAATTCTTTTCTTATAAAACAAAAAACGCTACGTTGAACTGCACCCCAAAAGTTAGACAGAAAAAATCTAACTTTTGGGGTGTTTTATTATGAAATTGAGTTATGAAGAT
>CAJNDD010000040.1 GCA_905221435.1 bacterium | reverse complement strand
AAAAATCAAACAAAACAAAAAAAGATGCGCAAAAAACTTGAATTCAGTCAAAATTTGTGGTATATTGAGGTTGTATTATTAAAATAACTAAAGGAGATTCACATGGCTTTAATTCAATTAACACCAGAAGATCTACGTACATCCGCTCAAAAATACACTAGTGGTGCCGAAGAAGTAAGACAAGTTCTTCGTACATTAAGCAACGAACAAGAAACTATCAGAAGTAACTGGAAAGGTTCAGCTTTTGATAGCTTTGACCAACAATTTACAGCATTGTCTCCAAAAATTGAAGAGTTTGCGACTTTGCTTGATGAAATTAATGCACAGTTGCTTAAAGTGGCGGATATCGTTGAACAAACTGACCAAGATATTGCAGCACAAATTAATTAATTTGTTATAAGTGGCTTTAGGAAGGCGGGAGCCTTCCTATTTTTTATGGTAAGTAGTAGAGATAATAAATAAAAAGAGAAATGGGAAAGAATAGAGTTTATAAGTATATAGGAAACAGTTTGTTGGTCTTGTTTTTGCTTGCATCCATGATTGTTTTGAATATATCTGTCCAAAAAAATACAACAATCAATAATGAAAAGAATGTAAAAGCAAGTCAACAGACTAAACTAAATGTGGCCATTGTCAATGAAGATCAGCCCGTTCACATGGATACCAAAGAGTACAATCTTGGTGCGAGTTATGTTAAGAACATTGAGCGGGACAATTCTCAAAACTGGTTTGTTGTGACACGTGGAGCTGCAGATGCAGGGTTAGAAAGTGGGAAGTATCAGCTCGTTCTAACTATTCCAAGTGATTTTTCTGAAAAGATACTGGATATCAATAATATTAATGTAGATAAGACGACCATTACTTACAAAGTCAATGCTCAAGGGAATCTGCAGGTCGAAAATGACGCCAATAAACTAGCTAAGGATATCGTGGCAGATCTCAATAGTCAACTAGTAGATATGTATATGGCTAGCATATTGAGCAATCTCTATACTGCTCAGAAGAATGTTCAGGCGAGCTCTCAAATACAAACAACGAATATTGGAACCTACCGAACAAATTTGTTAGGAACTGCAACGAATTCTAAAAATCTCTTTCCAACCCTTTTTAGTATGTCAAGTTCTTCGGTTGATGCTAACCAAGCTTTGAAAAAAGTTTTGGAAAGTTATTCACAGGTTTTTGAACATCTGGATGCCTCACAAATCAACTATGGTAAGAACTTTGAAGCTTTGCTGGAACAACGCAAACAAGAAAATTCAACTGCGGATATTTTAAGTCAGATGATTTCACAGAGCAAGGATGAAGTGCATTCACAAGTTACGGCCTATGAACAAGCCTTAAAGGAGTATAAAATTCTGACTTCTCAGTTGGGGACTCTTCAAGGAGCACCAGCTCCAACGTATACAGGCACTCAAGGACCGTCTTATCAGGAACTAACGGGTAGTATCAGTCAAGAGATTGCAGGTTTAGAGAACAACTTGAAGTTGGAACGCAACAAGTTTGATGAACATAAAAAGAACATTAAAACCTTTATTGAAGAGAAGTTGGCGGCTTATTATGGTGTCGCCAAGAAGAGCACTATTACTCTTGATCAATTTTTAAATAAGGCTGGGAATAAGGACCTAGACACTGTTGAAAAATCAATAGAAACTCAGCTGAAACTTGCCATTGAAGAACTACCACAAGAGGACTTTAGTGGTCATAAGTTTACTAGTTTTGGTATCACCCCTATCACCATACCAAAAGTAGATTATAATGAAGTCAAAAACATTGCGACTCCAAATGATGGGACAAGTATGGCTGAACTAAAGAACTTAGAAAGCGAAGCTGTTACAAGTACAAGTGGAGTTGGTCGGACTGGCACCAAGGCCAAGGTTTCTTGGACGGCTGATGCTGGACTCACCATTGATTCTGTTTTTTATGATCATAAGCAAGTTACATTTGGGCAGGAAATTGATTTGAAGACAGGTGGAACATTTAGAGTAGAATACAGTATATCTCCTGCAACTCCTGCAACTCCTGCAACTCCTCCTGCTTCACCTAAACCTGCGATCACTATTTCTTTAAATGATATTCAGGCTGTCAGTGCACCGGTAGACGTGTTGAAGGTTCAACAAGCCGCTGTTTCTTATGGTCAAAAGGTTCAGAAAATCGCTTCTTCTTATGACCAAGTAAACTCTCTGCTCAGTGCCTATAAGGCTGTAAAAAAATTGCGCAATAGTGACTTGAGTGATGCCTTGAGTAATATTTGGCTTGAGGCCATCACCTCAAATCTAAAGAAATACGAAGATAGCCTCGCTGATTCTACTAGTACCAGCGTCAATCAAAAGGTGGATCAAGCTTTAGCTAATCTGGTAGATTTAAAACCAAAACTAGAGAAGAATCTGTCTGATGTCTTGAAAAACAATGATGAGTTATCTAAAAAAATCAATGCTCAGTATGATTCATATACGCAATTACGAGGAAAACTAGATGATCTGGTAACGAAACAAGCAACGAATGAAAGAGATTCTAAGAATACGGACTCGGCCTTGTCAGCTTTAAGTGCTGAGTATACAGCTCTTTTGGGAGAGACATCTGGCGTGAAGGCTTCTTCTCAAAGTAATATCAAGGCAGCTGAATCTGTTAATGAAGTTTTGAGCAATTTTAACCGCGAATTGTCAAATGCTCAAAGTAGCACAGAAAAGTTATCACAGGACGCAGAATCTCTGATGACCCAATTTAATGAAGAGTTAGCGGCCAATGGGAACTTTGTGGACTCCTTTGTGAAAGTGTTGAACAACGCTTATGAGAATGGAGTACCAAATGAAGTTCTACTGAACTTCTTATCTAGTCCTGTTGCTCAAAGTTCATCTTCTGTTAAGGCGACAGTTAATGTCTATCGCCCATTCACTTGGATTTTACTACTAGAGATTGTAAGTCTCTTTACAGCTTATCTCTTTGCGACTCAAAATATTATTCGCAAGGTCAAGGATAAGTTCAAGCTGGATAAATTACATGATACAGATATTCTGACGGTTGGTATTTTATCGTTCTTGGCCGCAGCTATCGGGCTAGTCATCGGTATTGTATCTAATATTCAACTTCAGGTTGGACGTGAGTACCAACCATCATGGGTCTTGTTGATTGTCTTGGCTGGCTTTATTTTAGTTCAAGGACAGTATTTGTTCCTAAAACATCTCCGAGTGATTGGAATGGGTCTTGCCTTCTTTATGATGATTAGTTTTGTTTATCTCTCAAATGCGATTGGTACGACAGCTAGCTTGACAGGATTCCCAGCCTTTATTAAAAATCTCAATGCTTTGTCTGTACTAGAAGGATTGCTTTCAGGTTACTTTGATGGTCATCCAGCTGCCCTACTAGCCTTCATTGCGATGATAGTAGCCATAGCTGTGTTACTTGTGGTGAATACCTTCATTAAAGGAAGAAACTTCCAGTACCAAGCGACTCAAACTGAGAAAGAATAGAAAAGCAAGGATATGAAAAAATTAATTCTTTTACTTCTTACCTTTGGAGCATGTGCGGCAGTCTCAGTGACTGCTGCAGATGATTTGAAGGACAATAGTCTGCAGATTGATAACTCTCGACTGGAGAAGAAAGAGGGAATGAAGTTTGGTGTGCAGTCTGAACAGATCAAGGATCTTTTTAATGAGGCAACTCAGAAAAAATTGCAGGATATCCAGCATTACCAAGAGGAACAGTTGATCACCGAAAGGGGCCAGCTGTTTTCTGCTATACAGGAGACGAAACAGAAGTCCCCAGAAGAGCAATTGTTTCAACCAAATTCTAAAAAAATTTCCAAATTCCAAACTCATATCGGTACTGTCGAAAAGGGAGGTCTGACGGACTTTCTTCCAGAGATGTTTTATGTAGCTCTCGTTTTGTTGCTTATTGGAACAACGGCTATGATGAGTTATCGGGTAATGGTAGAGGGAATGGACTAATTTTGCTTTGGTAGATGGTTCATCCCAACTGAGTAGAAAAAGGATAAATCAGATAGGAGAGATGTGAGAAATGGAGCAACATATCAATATTACCCTGCGCTTAAGAGAAAGGGATGTGGATATTCGGATTCCGCTTCGAATTGAGGTTCGTCGCTTGATTCGGGAAATAGATACGATTTTCAACTCTGGTCGCAGGCGCAAGAAGTACCAGCTGCGAATTGTGAACAAGGGTCTATTGCTTGATGAAGGTAAGTATTTGTCGGATTATCCTATGACGACAGGAGATTTAGTAGAGATAGAGGAGATATAAGTGACTGAGGAAAAATTTGTATTTGGCGAGCAGCCATTTATCTATGAAAAAACTGATACGACTTGGCAATTGAGCCTCAAACGCTCGGATGTAGCCAGTCAGGATTTGCGGGAGCTCCGGCTTTTGGATTTGCATCATCCGCTCTTTTTGGAACAGACCATGGAGGCAGATGAGGATAGTGTGACGTTTAGGTATCAGCTAGAGCCTCATGGCCTTGGTTATGAGGAAGTGAAGAGCCGAACCATTTCAGAGCGAATTCGTTTGGCCCTAAATGTCTTTGGTTTAGAAGCGGCTTTGGCCTTGCCGGTGACCTTTCTTTTGCATCCGATGAATCTTTTTATCACCAAGGATGCCCAGGCAAAGATTGCCTATCGTGGGGTACCCGGTCTCATGACCCCTCAAGCAGTCTCCTCAGAGGACTTTTTACGTCAAGCTAAGTGCTTTGCGGTGACCCTCTTTAGTGAGTTGGATTTCATGGATCTCTATAATGGTTCCTTGGAACTGGAAACTCTCCCAGACTTTCTTACGGACTTGTGTCAGGTTGAGGATATCGCCACTGCAGTAGCCGTATTGGAGAAGTATTATGTGGAGAAGGCCGCAAAGGAACAGGCAGAACTCGTCTTGGTACCAAGCAGACGCCACCGGATTTTTAAATTGGCAACGATTTGGCTAACAGCGAGTGTCGTTTTGTTAGTTGTCCCTCTGATCTATCTGATTTTCATCCAAAATCCTTTTAAAGAGAAGTTATTGCAGGCAGATACGGCCTTTATCAAGGTGGATTACAGTGGTGTCATTACAGAGTTAGAAGGGATTTCCCCATCCGGTCTTCCTAATACGCAAAAGTATGAGTTGGCTTATTCTTATATTCAAGGTTTGGAATTTTCTTCAGACCAAAAGAAGGTCATCTTGAATAATGTTACCCTCAAGTCGGATGAACTGTACCTGACCTATTGGATTCAAGTTGGACGTAATCGTTTTGAGGATGCCCTTGATACCGCGAAGCGGATCAATGACAGCGATTTGATTCTCTATGCTTTGACCCAAGAAATCAAGCAGGTTCGTGAGGACGATCAGTTGTCAGGGAAGGATCGCGAAAGCAAATTGAATGCTTTGGAAAGCGAGTATAAGAAATACTGGGATAGTCGCAGCGCCCTCTTGACTAGTGAGTCTAGCTCAAGTGCGAACTCTGGTGCTTCCAGTCAAGCGGATAAGGCATCTGAGACCAAGCCATCGTCAGAGAAAAAGCCTAGCGCTTCCTCAAGCAATTAAAGGAGACCAAGGAGAGCATATATGACAAAAGAGATCATTTTCTATAGCCTGGGTCTACGCTATGAAGTCGAGCTAGGAGCTGATAAGACCGTCTTGCTTGGTGCAACTGAAAAGGCGCAGGTCCATCTCCCTCAACAGACTGTTCCCATTCAACTTAAGATTGATGGGGAGGATATTTTTTATCAGTATGGGGAAGAAACGGGCCTTTTGAAGGACGGACTAACTCTGGGAGAAGTCGTCTTTTACCTTCGCGAGGGAGAGACACGGATTTATGATCTATTGGACTTATCCGAGTTTCAAATTGCTTCACAGAAAGACGCACTGATCACAGTAGACGAAGCGATTGAACTCTTACTCCAAAAATCTCAGAACCAATGGAGATTGACACGGCTAAAGGGCACCTTCTATCGAAACAATCGTTTGGAGGTAGAAGACCAGCAACTACTTCGCTTTGGAGATGAGCTGAGTATTGGAGGAGTGACGATTAAACTCTATCCAGATGAAGTTTGGGTTCAAGGACCCGCTCAGGTTGGAGACCAATTGCCCCTAAGAGAGCCCTCTCGTTATGGCTTTTATGAGGATTATCCAGATTATCACCGTTCACCACGTATCATCTATCGTGGGAGTGAGGATAAAATCTTGATCAATCCTCCAGGACAGGAACCAAGTAAGCCCAGTGATGAACTCTTAAAATTAATCATTCCTCCCCTTATGATGATTGGGGTCACTGTCCTCATTACCCTTGTCCAACCGCGAGGCATCTATATTCTCGCTACGGTCGGGATGTCAGCTGTCAGCTTGATTTTTTCAATCCGTGGTTTTATCAAAAACCGTAAGAAGTATAAGGCGGATAAGAAGGAGCGGGTTGACCTATATCATCTTTATCTGAGAGACAAGGCCATGGAATTGACCCGTCTAGAGCGGGAACAAAAAGAAGGGATGCATTACCATTTTCCGACGGTTCTGGAATTGACGGATTTGGTTGAGAGCTACAACCATCGGATTTACGAAAAGACTCCTTTGCATTTTGACTTCTTATACTATCGCTTGGGGTTAGGAAAACTTCCTACTAGCTATGAGCTGAGTTATGGTCAACAGGAGCGAAGCGGGAAGAAGGATGCGTTAGAAGAAGAGGGTTATGCGCTTTATAGCCGTCATAAAAAGATTCCAGATATGCCTATTCCAGCGAATCTCAGCCATGGACCAGTGGGTTATGTCGGTCCTAGAAATCTCGTCTTAGAACAGCTCCAGCTGTTGGTTATGCAGTTAGCGACTTTCCACTCTTATCACGATGTGCAGTTTATTACCATCTTGCCTGAAGAGGAGAGAGACCAATGGTCTTGGATGCGGTGGCTTCCGCATGCCAAATTGCAAGAGCTGAATGTCCGTGGTTTTGTCTACAATCAACGGACACGGGACCAAGTTTTAAACAGTTTGAACCAAATCTTAAAACTGCGCCGTACCCAAAAAGAGGAAGCCTCTCATAAGGAGAGCACGCTTTTCCATCCCCATTACGTGGTTTTAGTGACCGATGAAAAACTGATTTTGGACCACGTGATTATGGAGTTCTTTACCGAAGATCCGACAGAATTAGGCTGTTCGCTGGTCTTTGTGGAGGATGTGATGAGTTCCTTGTCTGAGAATATCCAGACGGTCATCAACATCAAGGACCGTAATACGGGTCAACTGGTCATGGAAGAAGGGGTCTTGAAAGAGACGGACTTCCGTTTGGATCATTTCCCAGCAGATTATGACAAGGAGCGGATTGCCCGTACCTTGGCACCGCTCAACCACCTCCAAAACCTCAAGAGTTCAATTCCAGATTCTGTGACCTTTATGGAAATGTATGGGGCAGAGACCTTTGAGGACTTGCAGGTATCGAGTCGTTGGAAAAAGAATGCCCCTTATAAGAGCTTGGCTGTTCCAATTGGTCTACGTGGTAAGGATGACCTGGTTCAGCTCAACCTCCATGAAAAGGCCCATGGGCCACATGGTTTGATTGCAGGGACGACGGGATCAGGGAAGTCCGAGACCATCCAATCCTATATCTTGTCTCTTGCCGTCAACTTCCACCCTCATGATGTGGCTTTCTTGCTTATCGACTACAAGGGTGGGGGAATGGCCAATCTCTTTAAGAACCTGCCCCACCTCTTGGGAACCATTACCAACTTGGATGGCGCCCAATCTATGCGGGCTCTGGCTTCGATCAATGCGGAGATCCATCGCCGGGAACGGCTCTTTGGAGAGTTTGAAGTCAATCATATCAATCAATACCAGAAGAAATTTAGAAACGGAGAAGCGACTGAGCCGCTCCCTCACCTCTTTCTCATCTCAGATGAGTTCGCAGAGCTTAAGGTCAACCAGCCTGACTTTATCAAGGAGCTGGTGTCTATCGCTCGGGTCGGACGTTCCCTCGGGGTCCACTTGATCCTAGCTACGCAGAAACCATCTGGCGTGGTGGATGACCAGATCTGGTCCAACTCACGCTTTAAGATTGCCCTTAAGGTGGCGGACCGTTCGGACTCCAATGAAATGCTTCATACGCCGGATGCGGCCGAGATTACCCAGACGGGACGCGCTTATCTGCAGGTCGGAAATAATGAAGTCTATGAACTCTTCCAGTCAGCCTGGTCAGGGGCGGATTATCAGCCGGACAAGGACGATATGGGGATCGAGGACCACACCATCTATCTCATCAATGAATTGGGTCAATATGAAATCTTGAATGAAGACCTATCGGGCTTAGAAGAAGCCGAAGAGATCAAGGAAGTTCCGACAGAGTTGGATGCGATTGTGCAACATATCCAAGTTTTGTGTGAAGAACAAGAAATTCCTCCAGTACCCCAGCCATGGTTGCCTCCGCTCAAAGAGCGCATTGCGCTAGAGGAGCTGGAAGAAGTGCAACCAGCGGTTGCTTGGGAAAAAGAGAAACCTCTTTCCTTTCTACTTGGGATGGCGGATATCCCGCAGGCCCAGAAGCAGGAAGCCATCTCTATCAATCTCTCTAAGGATGGGCATGTCCTTCTTTACGGAAGTCCGGGAACAGGAAAGACCACCTTCCTTCAGACAGCCGGTATGGATCTAGCGAGAAAGCACAGTCCCAAGGCTCTTACTATGTACTTGATGGACTTTGGGACCAATGGTTTGGCGCCCTTGTCCAAGCTTCCACAGGTGGCAGACACCATGCTTTTGGATCAGGCAGAGAAGATTTCTAAGTTTGTGCGGATCATGGAGCGCGAGCTCAACCGTCGTAAGAAACTCCTTGCGGACTATGGTGTGGGGACTTTAGAGCTTTACCGAGAGGCTAGTGGTCAGCAAGAGCCGGCTATTGTTATCCTCTTAGACAGCTATGAGGCCATCAAGGAGGAGGCTTATGAGGCAGAACTCTTTAA
>CAJNDD010000039.1 GCA_905221435.1 bacterium | reverse complement strand
TTTGAGAGGTTTGTGACGAGTCAAGAGCAATGAGGCTTGAACAAAGTGAAAGCCAGCGTCTTTAGGCGCTGGCTGGTGATTTGGGCTTATAGCCCTGGTGCAAACCACCCGTTAGACGGGTGGTTATGATTTAGTGGATTATTTTGTAGATGAATTTGAAGAGCTCCAAATTTGGGGCTCTTTTTTCGTTTGGTTCCTATTTTGATGGACCTGATTTGAGCACTCGTTTTCTTGATATAGAATCTAACTTGACAAAAGCACGCGTTCATCATATAATTAAATCAACAAAAATATTGAACAAAGAGGCTGAGGATATGCTATCAGAAAAACAATTTAAACTTTTACGTTTTTTGTTGACTCACAAAGACGAAAACTTTACGCAGAGACAATTGGCTGAACAGCTAGATATCGCTTTGGGGACGGTAAATAATCTTCTCAAGGAATGTAAAGAAGAGAAGTGGATCAGTGAGGAAAATCACTTAACTGACTTAGGTGAGGAGGCTTTGGCTCCGTATCAGGTGAAGAATGCCATTATCATGGCTGCAGGTATGAGTAGCCGCTTTGCTCCTTTGTCTTATGAGCTACCTAAAGGATTGCTTCAAGTTAAAGGTGAGCGTTTGATTGAGAGAGAAATCAAGCAATTGCAAGAAGCTGGGATAGAGGACATTACAGTTATTGTAGGATATCTGCAAGAAAAAATGTTTTATCTGGCAGAAAAGTTTGGCGTTAAAATCGTTGTGAATAATGATTACTACAAGTACAATAACTGTTCTTCTCTCATGCTAGTCAGAGATCAACTTTCTAACACTTATATCTGCTCTTCGGATAATTATTTTGTAGAAAATCCGTTTGAGCGATACATTTACAGAGGTTATTATTCGACTATATTTGCAGAAGGGGACACAGACGAATACTGCTCTAAGGAAGACTCCAATCACACGATTATCGATATTCAAATCGGTGGGACGAATACTTGGGCTATGGTGGGGCATGTTTATTTTGATCGTGCATTTAGTGAAAAGTTCGTAGATATTTTAGAAACTGAATTTAAGCACGAACCATATCGCGAACAGCTCTGGGAAGATTATTATAGTCGTCACGTCAAGGAACTTCCTTTGGAAGCTCGGCATTATTCAGCAGACATTGTTAAGGAGTTTGATTCACTAGATGAGTTGCGTCAGTTTGATGAACACTATTTGGTGAATACTAATTCGGAAATCATTGATAACATCTGTAAGACATTAGGATGTATAGCTTCAGATATTGTCAATATTAAACCCCTAAAAGACGGTTTAACCAACACTTCGTTTTCATTTGACTGCCTAGGGAAGAAATATGTTTACCGTCATCCAGGTAGAGGAACGGAGAATTATATCGATCGTGCTAGCGAGGCAGCTTCCATGGAAATTGCTGCAAAATTGAAGATTGACCGTACCTTTGTTGCCATGAACAAGGATGAGGGCTGGAAAATTTCAGAATTTATCCCTAATGCTAAGCAACTAGATTATGATAATTGGGATGATGTAGCAAAAGCAATGGAGCTCTTGAGACGCTTGCACCAATCTGGAGAAAAAACGGGACATTCCTTTGACCAATTTGAGGGAATTGATGATTTTAGACAAAAATTAAAGGCTAGCAATCGTTTTGAATTTGATGGGCTTGAAGAGTTGGATCAGAATGTCTCAGTTCTCGAGAAGCTTTTACAAGAAGACCAAGCGAAAAAGGTTCTCTGCCATGGAGATTCTTATAGTCCAAATTTCTTGTTGAATGAAGCTGGCGAAATGAGCTTGATTGATTGGGAATATTCTGGTATGGGAGATCCAGCAGGAGATTTAGGAACCTTTATCGGGTGTTCAAATTATACGGTAGAAGAAGCCGAAAAGGTACTTGAAATCTATTTACAAGAAGTTCCAGATAAGAACACCAAACGTCACTATTTTGCCTATGTATCAGTGACTTCATATTATTGGTTTTTGTGGGCCCTGTTCCAAGAAAGCGTTGGGAAACCCGTAGGTGAATTTCTTTATATCTGGTATCGTTATACCAAGCAGTATGGGCAAATTGCACTAGATTTGTATTTGGAGGAGAATTGAGATGAAACCGACATCTGAGATTGAAGAATTAGTAGCAAATGAAACGAAAAGAAGGTTAGAAGAAATGGAATCTCCAAACTATGTGTTTGCTCAGCCATTTCTAAAAAGTGATTTTATTATAGTCATTGGCTTAGTTCTAATTAACCTTATTCTGATTATCCTAGCCATGACAGGAGGTATTCAATAAAATGTCTAAGATGAATGACTTTATTCAACAGGAGACGATAACGGGTATTGTTCCCATGACCAACAAGGATCGTCAGTATTCTTTCTGGGATCTCTTTCTGTCGACAAGTGGTTTTGCCATCGCAACTTGGTGTTATACCCAAGGAGCCTATGTGGCTCAATATTTGACCTTTAATCAAATGTTGATTAATATTTTTAGTTTTAACATTATCTGGGTCTTTATTGAATGTCTCCCAATTTTGTTTGCCGTTAAGTATGGAATTGATTTATGGATTTGGTTGAGAGCTGTCCTCGGAAAAAAAGGCGTAGCCTTGCTATCAACCATTATTAGTTTAGCTAACTTTGGCTGGTATGCCGTTGCGGCCAATCTTTTTGCTAGTTCTATGATCCACTTGGCAAATAATTTTGGTCTTGGTTTAGACAAGGGAGTATGGGCGCCTATTCTTGGTACACTCTGTGTTCTTCTTGGAACGCTTATTGCACTTGGAGGTCCAGAAGTGATTAAATGGACCAATCGATTCTTGGTAATCGCCTTGTTGATTGTCGGTCTCATTATCGTTGGAATCTGCTTTGTAGCCGTGCCTATCACTGACATTATGAACATTCAACCGGCTACCCAAGGAGATTTGACGCCATTAGAACGCTTCATGCTTTCTGGAGAAGGAAATGTAGCCTTTGCCTTCTCTTGGTCTACACAGGCATTGGTTTTACCGCGTTTGGCAAAATCAGAACGCAGTGGTTATTGGGCTACAGCCTTATCATACGGAGTTGTGGCTCCATTCTTCGTTGCGACAGGTGGAGTCATGGCTCTAGCCATGTTTGTCAAAACAGGTGTTTATGAAAGTGATCCAACAACCATGCTATCAACTCTAAGCACTCCAGCCTTTGCGCTTTTAAGTTTACTATTAGTAGCCTTTGCCAATATTGGAACTCAGGGTACAGGATCGTACGTGAACTGTATGATTGTCAAAAGCGGGATGCCCAAAGTAAGCTATAAACTAATGGTTTGGATTGCTATGGTTTACGTGAGTCTACTCACTATATGGGGAGGGGTAGAAGAGTACTTCGGTTCCTTCATCTCACTAGCCGCTTATATTCAGGGACCAATTATTGGTATGATCGTTGTTGACTACTTTATCTTAAGAAAACGAAAACTTGATTTGCGTTCAGCTTATTTCCTTGAAGGACACGATGCTTACGAGTTTACCAAAGGATTTAACTTGGTTGGCTTGTCTTGCGTATTTATCTCCTTGTTGGTTGCAGTACTATTTGTTTATAATCCTGTAACAGCACAGATTCAAAGTCCAGTCTTTTTAATCACAACTGGTAGTGGCTTTACTGCAATTTTTGGTGGTTTATTGTACTGGTTAGCTAGCTTAACTCCGTTAAAACGCTATATGATCAAGGATCGGGACTCTGTTACGATTTAAGGATAAATGAAAACCTTCATCTATATCTATTTGCTTCCTCTTTTTTGAAAGTTAATTTTACACTAGTAATTGATATGATTCTAGTCAATCATGTTCTGATTATTTTAGCCATGACAGGAGATATTTGATAAAATGTCCAAGATGAATGACTTTATTCAACAGGAGACGATAACGGGAATCGTTCCTATGACCAACAAGGATCGTCAGTATTCTTTCTGGGACCTCTTCCTATCAACAAGTGGTTTTGCCATCGCAACTTGGTGTTATACCCAAGGAGCCTATGTGGCTCAGTATTTGACTTTTAATCAAATGTTGATAAATATTTTTAGCTTTAACATTATCTGGGTCTTTATTGAATGTCTCCCTATTTTGTTTGCTGTTAAATATGGAATTGATTTGTGGATCTGGTTGAGAGCTGTTCTAGGTAGAAAAGGGGTGGCCGTTCTATCAACCGTGATTAGTCTGGCAAATTTTGGTTGGTATGCTGTTACCGCCAATCTTTTTGCCAGCTCCATGATTCATTTGGCAAATAATTTTGGACTTGGTTTGGACAAGGGAGTATGGGCACCGATTCTTGGTACACTCTGTGTTCTTCTTGGAACGCTGATTGCACTTGGGGGCCCAGAGGTGATTAAAGGCACTAATCGCTTTCTAGTGGTAGCCTTGTTATTTGTCGGGCTAATCATCGTTGGGATCTGTTTTGTTGCGGTTCCGATTAGGGATATTATGAATGTCCAACCTGCCATCCAAGAAAATTTGACACCGATTGAACGTTTTATGATGTCAGGGGAAGGAAATGTGGCCGTAGCCTTTTCTTGGTCTACACAAGCATTTGTCTTACCACGTTTGGCAAAATCAGAACGTAGTGGCTATTGGGCTACAGCCTTGTCATATGGGGTTGTTGCGCCATTCTTTGCTGCGACAGGTGGGGTGATGGCTTTGGCTATGTTTGTCAAAACAGGTGTCTATGAAAGTGACCCAACAACCATGCTTTCAACTCTAAGCACACCAGCCTTTGCTCTTTTAAGTTTACTATTAGTAGCCTTTGCTAATATTGGAACCCAGGGTACAGGATCGTACGTGAACTGTATGATTGTAAAAAGCGGGATGCCTAAAGTAAGCTATAAACTAATGGTTTGGATTGCTATGATTTATGTGAGCCTACTTACCATCTGGGGAGGAGTGGATGAATACTTCGGTTCCTTTATCTCGCTGGCTGCCTATATTCAAGGCCCCATTATCGGAATGATCGTTGTTGACTATTTTATCTTAAGAAAACGAAAACTTGATTTGCATTCAGCCTATTTCCTTGAAGGACATGACGCCTATGAGTTTACAAATGGCTTTAATCTGGTAGGATTATCTTGTGTAATCATTTCCTTGTTAGTTGCAGTACTATTTGTTTACAATCCTATAACAAAGCATATCCAGAGTCCTATGTTCCTGCTCACAACTGGTAGTGGTTTTACTGCAATCTTTGGTGGTCTATTGTACTGGCTAGCTAGCTTAACTTCTTTAAAACGCTATATGATTAAGGATAGAGATTCCGTCACGATTTAAGTTTAAGAGAGAAGGTTGTTTCTCTCTTTTTTTGTGATTGAATGTTACAAAATCTTGAAAAAGAGATGAAAGCGTTTGATAGTTTTTGTAAGAAAGTGTATAATTATAGTAGCAATAAAGAAGGAGAAGTCTCATGGCAGTTAAAGATTTTATGACCCGCAAGGTAGTTTATATCAGTCCAGATACGACTGTAGCACATGCAGCAGATTTGATGCGCGAACAAGGCTTGCACCGTTTACCTGTTATCGAAAATGACCAATTAGTTGGTCTGGTAACAGAAGGAACCATTGCGGAAGCTAGCCCATCTAAAGCAACCAGCCTCTCTATCTATGAGATGAATTATCTTCTCAATAAGACCAAAGTCAAAGACGTCATGATTCGGGATGTCATCACAGTGTCAGGTTATGCTAGTCTAGAAGATGCGACCTATCTCATGTTGAAGAATAAGATCGGTATTCTTCCAGTTGTGGATAACCAACAGGTTTATGGTGTGATTACAGATCGTGATGTTTTCCAGGCTTTTCTAGAAATTGCTGGCTACGGCGAGGAAGGAATTCGTGTTCGGTTTATTACGGAAAATGAAGTTGGTGTTTTAGGCAAGATTGTAACCTTAATCGTTGAGGAAAATCTAAATATTTCTCACACAGTTAATATTCCACGCAAGGACGGCAAGGTCGTGATTGAGGTTCAAATTGATGGGACAAGTGATTTAACTTCTCTGAAGGAGAAATTTGAAGCGCAAGGTATCCAAGTAGAGGAAATTGCTCGAACCTCTGCTAAAAAGTTATAAATATGGAGGGTGAAAGCCCTCTTTTTTGTATACAATTTGAAATAACAAGCAAAATATGGAAAGAAATGAGAGAATGTGATATAATGAAACGATGTGAATAAAGGAGTATTTATGGACATTTCAGAAATTCGTCAAAAAATTGACGCAAATCGTGAAAAATTAGCTTCTTTCAGGGGGTCTCTTTGACCTCGAAGGACTAGAGGAAGAGATTGCCATCTTGGAAAACAAGATGACAGAACCTGATTTTTGGAACGATAATATTGCGGCCCAAAAAACGTCGCAAGAATTAAATGAATTAAAAAATACCTACAACACCTTCCGCAAGATGGAGGAGTTGCAGGATGAAGTTGAAATTTTATTGGACTTTTTAGCAGAAGACGAGTCAGTCCATGATGAACTGGTTGAACAGTTATCAGAACTCGATAAGATGATGACCAGCTACGAGATGACGCTTCTCTTGTCAGAACCTTATGACCACAATAATGCTATTTTGGAAATCCATCCAGGTTCTGGAGGTACAGAGGCTCAGGACTGGGGTGATATGTTGCTCCGTATGTATACTCGTTATGGAAATGCAAAAGGCTTTAAAGTTGAAGTCTTGGATTATCAAGCTGGTGATGAAGCGGGCATCAAGTCTGTGACCTTGTCTTTTGAAGGTCCAAATGCTTATGGTCTTCTCAAGTCAGAAATGGGTGTTCACCGTCTGGTACGTATTTCTCCATTTGACTCTGCCAAACGCCGCCATACCTCATTTACCTCCGTGGAAGTTATGCCCGAGTTGGATGATACCATTGAAGTGGAAATCCGTGAGGATGATATTAAGATGGATACCTTCCGTTCAGGTGGTGCTGGTGGACAAAACGTCAATAAGGTTTCAACAGGTGTGCGTTTGACACACATTCCTACGGGAACTGTCGTCCAATCAACGGTCGATCGTACCCAGTATGGAAATAGAGATCGTGCCATGAAGATGTTGCAGGCCAAGCTCTATCAAATGGAGCAAGAAAAGAAAGCTGCGGAAGTCGATTCCCTCAAAGGTGAGAAAAAAGAAATCACTTGGGGAAGTCAGATTCGTTCTTATGTCTTCACACCTTATACCATGGTAAAAGATCACCGTACGAGCTTTGAAGTCGCTCAGGTAGATAAGGTCATGGATGGAGATCTTGATGGTTTCATCGACGCCTATCTCAAGTGGCGAATCAGCTAAGAATAGAAAGGAACTCACATGTCAATCATTGAAATGCGAGATGTTGTCAAAAAATACGATAACGGAACGACTGCCCTCCGTGGGGTCTCTCTTAGTATTGAACCAGGAGAATTTACCTACATCGTAGGTCCTTCTGGGGCAGGGAAGTCAACCTTTATTCGAGCTTTATATCGTGAAGTAAAAGTCGAAAAAGGTAGTTTAAAAGTGGCAGGCTTTAATCTGGTTAAAATCAAGAAGAAAGATATCCCTCTACTCCGTCGCAGTGTTGGGGTAGTCTTCCAAGATTATAAACTCTTGCCAAAGAAAACTGTTTATGAAAATATTGCTTACGCAATGGAAGTTATCGGAGAGAACCGCCGCAATATTAAGAAACGGGTTATGGAAGTCTTGGACTTGGTCGGTTTGAAACACAAGGTTCGCTCTTTCCCTAATGAACTCTCAGGTGGAGAGCAGCAACGGATTGCGATTGCTCGTGCGATTGTGAACAATCCCAAAGTCTTGATTGCCGATGAGCCAACAGGAAACTTGGACCCAGATAATTCATGGGAAATTATGAATCTGTTGGAACGCATCAATCTCCAAGGTACTACTGTCTTGATGGCGACCCACAATAGCCAGATTGTAAATACCTTGCGCCACCGTGTCATTGCCATTGAAAATGGCCGTGTCGTTCGTGACGAAGCTAAAGGAGAATATGGATACGATGATTAGTAGATTTTTTCGCCATTTATTTGAATCATTAAAAAGTTTAAAACGAAATGGCTGGATGACAGTAGCAGCAGTGAGCTCGGTTATGATTACCTTGACTCTGGTTGCCCTGTTTGCATCCGTAATTTTTAATACAGCGAAGCTGGCTACCGATATCGAGAACAACGTTCGAGTCATGGTTTACATTCGTAAGGATGTAGCGGATAACAGTGAGACGATTGTAAAAGATGGTCAGACAGTTACTAATAATGACTACCACAAGGTATATGATGCTTTGAAGTCGATGCCTGCTGTTAAGAGTGTTACCTTCTCAAGTAAAGAAGAACAGTACGAAAAACTGACAGAAACGATGGGTGATGATTGGAAAGTCTTTGAAGGGGATGCCAACCCTCTCTATGATGCCTATATCGTTGATACCAATTCTCCGAGTGATGTTAAAACAGTAGCGGAAGAAGCTAAGAAGATCGAAGGAGTGTCAGAAGTTCAAGACGGTGGAGCCAATACTCAACGACTTTTTGAACTGGCTTCCTTTATTCGTGTTTGGGGATTGGTTATTGCAGGGCTCTTGATTTTTATTGCAGTCTTCCTCATTTCCAATACCATCCGTATCACCATTATTTCACGTAGTCGTGAGATTCAGATCATGCGGCTTGTAGGAGCTAGAAATGGCTATATTCGTGGCCCATTCTTACTGGAAGGTGCTTTTATCGGCTTACTAGGTGCAGCGATTCCTTCAGTCCTTGTATTCTTTATCTACAATATGGTTTATCAATCGGTCAATAAATCCTTGGTGGGTCAAAACTTGTCAATGATTACACCAGATGTGTTTATCCCATTGATGACAGTTCTATTATTTGTAATCGGAATTTTCATTGGTTCAATCGGTTCAGGAATTTCGATGCGTCGATTCTTAAAGATTTAAGAAAATAGGAGTTTATAAAAGGGAAGTTTTAGGAGCTTCTCTTTTTAGTTTGCAAAGCTACTGATCTTGTATTTGATTGACATCAACTGAGAAAAGCAGTAGTCCTCTATCCCGTACCAACACAGAAAATGCCTCCTTATTGCTAAGGAAGCATTTTCTCATAGTGAGGTAGATAGTCTTGTTTAGTCTCTTCTTAAGAATTGATCTAAATAATAATT
>CAJNDD010000038.1 GCA_905221435.1 bacterium | reverse complement strand
ACTCCAAAATTCGGTAATTGTCAAGTTGGACTAGCCTTTAAAGCTTGATAGAATGGGATTCAGGCGTATTTCCGATTGATATTCCCTCATCTGACACTCATAAACCTATATTATTCGCTTTTTTAAACTATTTTCTCAAATTTGAGGAGAGAGATAAGTTTATCTCAATCCCTTACTCTAAGCTTTCCAATACCTATTTCAGTTGATAAAGAGACATGTTTGATAACTCTTTTCAAAACAAAAGGCAGATCCACTTTAAGAATCTGCCTGTAAGCCTAGTTTAATCTTCAAATTTTTCATGATTCTTGTCATAAAAATCAATCAAGCCTAGGGCTGTTTCAAATGAAATATTTTTCACTTTTGCACGACCTTGTGCCAAAGCAATAATTGACATTTCACGCGCATTTGTTTCCTTAGAGATACGGTAACCTGTGATTTTCTTATCACGAACCCAGCCAACAACTGATTCTACTTTTTCAAAGTTTGATTTAGCCATGTTCTTCTCCTATTTCATTCTTTACGATGTTGAAATATAGCCATTTTGAGGACTATCCATTAAAAAAACATCTACTTATTGAAAACAAATAATGAATTGCTATTACTTAGCTTTTAAAGCTGACAATATGCTTGTTCGTATATCTTCAACCCCATCAGGATTTGCTGGTAGGAAGATGGTGTTATTGCCCTTATTGTCTGCGAAATTATTCAAAGTATCCAAATACTGATTTGTTAATAGAATAGACATAATCTGGGCTTCCGTGAGTTCAACATTGGCTCCTTTTAATTCTTGAATAGAATCAGCAAGTCCGTCAACAATAGCCTTACGCTGTTCTGCAATCCCTACCCCGTGTAGGCGATCTTTTTCTGCCTCTGCTTCTGCCGCAGTCACGATTTTAATCTTATCTGCTTCTGCAAGTTCTTGCGCAGCGACTCTCTTACGTTGGGCAGCATTGATTTCATTCATTGATTGTTTAACTTCAGCGTCAGGCTCAACCTTCGTAATCAGTGTTTTTACAATGATGTAACCATATGTAGACATTTCTTCTGCTACTTGTTTTTGAACTTCTAATGCGATTTCATCTTTTTTCTCAAATAGTTCATCCAAGGTCAATTTCGGTACGGACGAACGCAAGGCATCCTCGATATAGGATTTGATTTGAGCTTCTGGTCTCATTAGTTTATAGTAAGCATCTGTGACGTTGTTCTCATTCACTCGATACTGAGTTGCCACATTCATGGTTACAAAGACGTTATCCTGCGTTTTTGTTTCCACGACAATCTCACTTTGTAATAGGCGCAGCTGCACTCTGGCTGCAATTCTATCAATCCCAAAAGGAGCTCGCACATGAATCCCACTGTTACTCAACTTTTGGTATTTACCAAAGCGCTCAATAATGGCGACAGACTGCTGCCTTACAACATACACAGAGCTGATAATAATCACTGATGCAATCAGCACTAGAATTAATAGAATAAATAAAACATGTAAAACCATGGGAATCTCCCCCTTTCATCACCCTCATTATAGCACCATCATATTTATTATGCAAATAATATGATAGCAAATTTATTTTAGACTAGCATATTATATAAAGTCTCATTCCCATTCAAATTAATATATGATGGGTCAAACTTCTCCATTCGATGAATCAATCCAGCATAATCATGCTTATTGGCAAGAGCTACCCCAATCAATACAGGACCTGTCCCCTTGCTTGCTCGTTTGATATATTCAAAACGAGTGATGTCATCATTTGGCCCCAAAATGTCATTTACAAACTCTCGTAGAGCTCCTGGACGTTGTGGGAAATTCACTACAAAGTAATGCTTGATTCCATCGTAAATCAAGGCACGTTCTTCCATCTCTGGCATACGGTTGATATCGTTATTTCCTCCAGAAATGATACAACAAATCGTCTTTCCTTTGATGTAGTCTGATAGAACTTCCAAGGCTGCAACGCTAGCAGCTCCGGCTGGTTCTGCTACAATACCTTGTTTGGAATAAAGATCAATCAAGGTTTCAGAAATCAATCCCTCATCCACTCCGATAAGCGTTTCAACATTCTTACGAGTCGCTTCATAAGTTAATTGTCCAACTTTTTGTACAGCTATCCCATCAGCAAACTTATCAATTTCTTTGAGTTTAACTGGACCTCCCACCTCAAAGGCAGCCTTCATCGAACGGGCACCATTGGCTTCTACACCAATTACTTCGATAGCGGGATTGGTTTCCTTAATATAAGTTGAAACCCCTGCAATTAATCCGCCACCTCCTACTGGCACCAAGACTGTATCGAATTCGATTGACTCTTTACGGGCTTCTTCAAGAATCTCATAGGCTACAGTCCCTTGACCGGCCTGTACATGCGCATCATCAAAAGGATCGATAAAGGTTCTATTTTCTGAAACGGTGAATTCTTGAGCCGCCTTAGCCGAAGCGTCAAAAGTATCTCCAACCAACTTGATGGTCACGAAATCTCCACCAAAAAAGCGAACCTGCCCAATTTTTTGTTGTGGTGTAGTGATAGGCATAAAGATTGTTGCAGGAATCTTCATCTCATTACAAGTATAGGCAACACCTTGAGCGTGATTCCCCGCAGACGCACAGACTACACCACGCTCACGTTCTTCTCTTGTTAGTTGAGAAATGGCATAATAAGCTCCGCGAATCTTAAAAGAGCGAACTCGTTGCGCATTCTCCTTCTTCAAATAAATCTTAGCTCCATATTTCTCTGATAAATAATGATCATATTCTAGCGGTGTATTAACTACTACACCACTTAAAACTTTGTGGGCTTTCACCACGTCTTTTGCACTTAGCATTGTCTCCTCCTCAAATACTTTTCAAGATAAAAGGCGAGTCAGGTACCCCCAACTCGCCTTCTGTTCTTATTCTCAAGAATTAGTTATAGATTTTGAATGCGTCGTCGTCGTTTTTACCAACGAAAGGCATTGCTTTACGCAATTCTGCACCAACTTTTTCAATTTCAAGGTTAGCTGCTTGTTCACGGTAAGCAGTGAGTTTTGGACGTCCAGCCTTATAGTCATTTACAAAGTCATTTGCAAATTTACCATTTTGGATATCTGCCAAAACAGCTTTCATGTTTTCTTTCACTTGCTCAGTAATCACACGTGGACCTGATACATAGTCACCGTATTCAGCAGTGTTTGAAATAGATTGACGCATTTTCTTGAATCCACCTTCATAGATCAAGTCAACGATGAGTTTCATTTCATGAAGAACTTCAAAGTAAGCCAATTCTGGGGCATAGCCTGCTTCTGTCAAGACTTCAAAACCTGCTTCGATAAGGGCAGTCAAACCACCACAAAGTACGGCTTGTTCACCAAACAAATCTTCTTCAGTTTCTTCTTTGTAAGTTGTTTCAAGCAAACCAACACGAGCTGCTCCAACACCTTTACACCAGTCCATAGCAATGTTTTTCGCATTTCCTGTAGCGTCTTGGTAGACTGCATAAAGAGCCGGAACACCAAATCCTTCTTCGTAAGTACGACGTACCAAGTGTCCTGGTCCTTTAGGAGCACACATGAAAACATCTACATCTGCAGGAACTTTGATAAATTCAAAGTGGATATTGAAACCATGAGCAAATCCAACTGCATTTCCAGCTTCCAAGTTTGGAGCGATTTCTGCTTCATACAATTCTTGTTGGATTTCGTCTGGTGCCAAGATCATGATAACGTCAGCCAATTTAGTTGCTTCTGCTACTGTGTAAGTGTCAAAACCATCTTCTTTTGCTTTGTCAAAAGATTTACCTGGACGTACACCGATGATGACATCACGACCTGAGTCACGCAAATTTTGCGCATGCGCATGTCCTTGTGAACCATAACCGATAACGGCGATTTTTTTACCGTCAAGCGCTGCTACTTTAACATCTTTTTCGTATTCCATTTGAACTGCCATAGTTTTTCTCTCTTTTCTATTTTTTATTGCCTTAGAGGCTGGTTTAACAAATTTAAGCTGGATTTTTAATCACGGGTAAATCCGGTCGCACCCGTACGAGCGATATTTTTGATACCATATGGTCGAATCACTCGTAATAAAGCTTCACTCTTTTCAGCATTTCCCGTCATCTGGATGGTGATTGAGCTTGGAGCCACATCTACTACCGTTGCACGGAAAGGTTGGATAATAGCCAAGATTTCTGCACGCTTTTCAGCTGGTGCTGCAATCTTCACCAAGATAACTTCTCTTTCCAAGTGTGGCTTATCCGTGATATCTCGAATGCGAATCACATCAATCTGACGATTGAGTTGCTTTATAATTTGCTCTACTTCATCGTGTGAAGCTACATCGATAATGATGGTAATGCGAGATACATTGGGGTTCTCCGTCGCACCAACTGAGATACTCTCAATATTGACTTGACGACGTGAAAGGACACCTGTAAAACGATTGAGGACTCCTGAGCGATTTTGTAGTTTTGCTGTTAACATTCTACGCATGGAACTTCACCCCCAACATCTCATGATTGCTCTTACCGGCTGGTACCATTGGTAAAACCTGTTCCTTACGAGAAATATCCACCTCGATAAACATCGGCACCTCCTCCAGAATGACTTCTAAATCCTTCTCTATCGTCTCTGGATTATCAAATTTATAGTTTTTGATACCGTAGGCCTGTGCCATCAGCTGGAAGTCAGGGAGAGTGTCAAAGACTGACTCTGAAGTTCTACCCTCATAGAAGGATTCTTGCCACTGACGAACCATTCCTAGTGAGTGGTTATTCAACATGACAACCTTAATCGGCACCTTGTAGATGTTTAGGATAGCCAGCTCTTGGTTGGTCATTTGGAAGCCACCATCACCGACAAAAAGGATAACTTCTTTTTCTGGATTGGCAATCTTGGCTCCGATAGCCGCAGGAACTCCGAACCCCATGGTACCCAAACCACCTGAAGTGACTAACTGACGCTCATTTTGGTAAGGATAATACTGAGCCGTCCACATTTGGTGTTGGCCAACGTCTGTGACAACAATGGCATCCCCATTCGTCAACTCACCGATGCGTTCAATAACAGCCTGCGGTTGAACCACACGTTCTTTCTTATCATAAGAACGAACGCGATTCTTGTCCTTGGTGACTTTGTCAATCCACTTTTCAGTATTGTTATGAACAGTTGGTTCTGCTAAAAGCATCTGCAAGGCTTTCTTAGCGTCCCCAACCACTGGAATATCTGCACTGATAATCTTACCAATCTCAGCTGGGTCAATGTCAATATGAGCAACCTTAGCATTCTTAGCAAAGGTCTTAGGATTGCCAGTCAGGCGGTCATCGAAACGGCAACCAATACTAATCATAAAGTCCGCTTCGGTCATTGCAATGTTGGCCGCGAAAGAACCGTGCATACCTCCCATTCCTAGGAAGAGCGGATGGCTAGTCGCAATCGTACCTTGCCCTAAAAGACTGGTCACCACTGGAATTTGGTAACGTTCAGCAAATTCATTGAGCTCGGCAGCTGCTTCTGCATAACTAATCCCACCACCTGCCAACAAAACAGGTTTCTTGGCTTTTGACAATTGCTTCAAGATTTTCTTGATTTGCATGTCATTCGGATCAAGCGTCGGTTGATAACTTGGTAAATTCACCTCTGGTGAATAGATGAAATCTGTCTCTAGAGCTGATACATCCTTTGGCAAGTCAATCACAACAGGACCTGGACGACCTGTCGTTGCGATATGGACAGCTTCCGTAATAATACGAGGAATATCTGCTGTCTCACGAACTTGGTAATTGTACTTGGTAATGGGCATGGTAATACCCACGATGTCCGCCTCCTGAAAAGCATCTTTCCCAATCCCAGCTCTTGCAACCTGACCTGTAAAAACCAAAAGGGGAACGCTATCGCTCATGGCATCCGCAATCCCTGTAATAGCATTCGTTGCTCCCGGTCCACTCGTAACGACGGCAACACCCAACCTTCCAGTTGATTTGGCATAACCTTCAGCTTCATGCAAACACCCTTGCTCATGGCGACCTAAGATGTGGCGAATGCCTTTGAAATTATAAATCGCATCATATAAAGGCAAGACCGCACCACCAGGATAACCAAATATGGTATCAATTCCTAAATCACGAAGTGTTTCCAAAACTAGATCCGATCCCGTCTTAGGAGCGTCTAAACTGATTTTCTCCATTGTTCCCCTTTCTCTTCTCTTAAAAATAGCTTGTTACTATCATACCATTTTTTCAAAAATTTTCAAGACAAAAGAATCAATTTTCTGAATTTTCTATCTAAAAGTGTTTTTATGAATCTTTTCCTCATTTTTATTTATACATTATCGAATTTAGGAATCTTTAACTACTTTAATTTATCAAACGAATGTGTTTTATTTGTGAATAGAGGTAGTATTTTCAGAACCTACATAATAACAGCACCTTACGTGTATAAGGCAAAGATAGAAAAAAAGGAAGCCACTAAGTGACTCCCTTCCAGAGTGAGGACTGATTAGTCTTCACCTTTGTTTTTCTTAATGATTTCTTCTTGTACTGACTTAGGTACGTCTTCGTAGTGGTCGAATACCATCATGAAAGTACCACGTCCTTGAGATGCAGAACGAAGAACTGTTGCGTAACCGAACATTTCAGCAAGTGGAACGTAAGCACGAACGATTTGGCTGTTACCGTGTGCTTCCATACCATCTACACGTCCACGACGAGCAGTTACGTGACCCATAACATCACCAAGGTTCTCTTCAGGAACAGTGATAGTTACAAGCATCATTGGCTCAAGGATAGCTGGTTGTGCAGTCTTAGCAGCTTCTTTAAGGGCAAGTGAAGCCGCGATTTTGAAGGCAGTTTCAGATGAGTCGACATCGTGGTATGAACCATCATAAAGCTTAGCTTTCACGTCAACCATTGGGTAACCTGCAAGAACACCGTTAGCCATAGATTCTACCAAACCTTTTTCAACCGCTGGGATAAATTCACGAGGAACCACACCACCAACGATTGCGTTTTCGAATTCGAATCCTTTACCTTCTTCATTTGGACTAAACTCAATCCATACATCACCGAATTGACCTTTACCACCAGACTGACGTTTGAAGAATCCACGTGCTTGAGTAGAAGCGCGGAATGTTTCACGGTAAGATACTTGAGGAGCACCTACGTTCGCTTCAACTTTGAACTCACGACGCATACGGTCAACAAGGACGTCAAGGTGAAGTTCACCCATACCAGAGATAACTGTTTCACCAGTTTCAACGTTTGTTTCAACGCGGAATGTTGGATCTTCTTCAGCCAATTTTTGAAGGGCAATACCCATCTTATCTTGGTCAGCTTTAGATTTTGGCTCAACCATCAACTGGATAACTGGTTCTGGAACGTGGATTGACTCAAGGATGATTTTAGCTTTTTCATCTGTCAATGAATCACCAGTAGTTGTATCCTTCAAACCAATAGCAGCTGCAATATCACCAGCATAAACGGTTTCGATTTCTTGACGACTATTGGCATGCAATTGCACAAGACGTCCGATACGTTCACGTTTACCTTTAGAAGTGTTCATTACGTAAGAACCTGATTGAAGAACACCTGAGTAAACACGGAAGAATGTCAAACGACCTACAAATGGGTCTGTTGCAATCTTGAAGGCAAGAGCTGCGAATGGCTCTTCGTCAGATGCTGGACGAGTTTCTTCTTCATCTGTATCTGGGTTGATACCTTTGATCGCTGGGATGTCAAGTGGGCTTGGAAGGTAGTCGATAACTGCATCAAGCATCAATTGAACACCCTTGTTCTTGAAGGCAGAACCACACAATACTGGGAAGAACTCAACATTGATAGTTGCTTTACGGATAGCCGCTTTCAATTCTTCGTTAGTGATTTCTTCACCTTCAAGGTATTTCATCATCAAGTCTTCGTCAGTTTCAGCGACTGCTTCAACCAATTTTTCACGGTATTCTTGAGCTTGGTCAAGGTATTCAGCTGGAATATCTTCTTCAAGGATATCTGTACCAAGGTCGTTAGTATAGATTTCAGCTTTCATCTTGATCAAGTCGATGATACCACGGAAGTCATCTTCAGCACCGATTGGCAATTGGATTGGGTGTGCGTTTGCTTGAAGACGATCGTGAAGTGTGCTTACTGAGTAAAGGAAATCAGCACCGATTTTGTCCATTTTGTTGGCAAATACGATACGTGGAACTCCGTACTCAGTTGCTTGGCGCCAAACTGTTTCAGTTTGAGGCTCAACACCTGATTGTGAGTCAAGAACAGTAACCGCACCGTCCAATACACGAAGAGAACGTTGTACTTCGATTGTGAAGTCCACGTGTCCTGGTGTGTCGATGATGTTTACGCGGTGGTTGTTCCATTGAGCTGTTGTCGCAGCAGATGTGATAGTGATACCACGTTCTTGCTCTTGCTCCATCCAGTCCATTTGTGACGCACCTTCGTGAGTTTCACCGATTTTGTGGATTTTACCAGTGTAGTAAAGAATACGCTCAGTAGTTGTTGTTTTACCGGCATCGACGTGAGCCATGATACCGATATTACGAGTTTTTTCAAGTGAAAATTCGCGTGCCATGAGGTTTGTTTCTCCTATTTATTTTAATTTCTATTCTATTATAACACGATTTTAATAAAAACGGATAGGCAGGACCTACCCGTTCTCAATGTTTATCTTGTTTTTGTTGGTTTCAACTTGTATACAAGTTGAATTGAACTCGGGCTAAAAGATTAAGTTAGCTGAGTTGAACTCAATTGAACTCGGGCTAAAAGCTCGGAAAATAGATAAGCTTTCCTAGAATCTTTGATTCTGCGTCAAGCTTCCTAATTTTCAGTCGCTTTTTTAACGCCCTTAGTATCTTATTCTTACCAACGGAAGTGTGCGAAGGCACGGTTAGCTTCAGCCATACGGTGAGTGTCTTCACGTTTCTTAACAGCTGCACCAGTGTTGTTCGCAGCGTCCAAGATTTCTTTTGCAAGACGGTCTTGCATTGTGTGTTCACCACGAAGGCGAGCGATGGTTACCAACCAACGAAGTCCAAGTGTTGTACGGCGTTCTGGACGAACTTCAACTGGGACTTGGTAGTTAGATCCACCAACACGACGTGCACGTACTTCAAGTACAGGCATGATGTTTTCCATAGCTGTTTCAAATACTTCAAGTGCATCGTTGCCAGTAGCTTCTTTGATTTGCTCAAAAGCACCGTAAACGATTGAAGCAGCTGTACCACGTTTACCATCAAGCATAACGCGGTTGATAAGACGAGTAACTAGTTGTGAATTGTAAAGCGGATCTGGCAATACGTCACGTTTTGGAGCTCTATTTTTACGACTCATTTCTCTTTATCCCCTTTCCTTATGCTTTTGGACGTTTAGTACCGTATTTAGAACGGCCTTGTTTACGATCGTTAACACCTGCAGTATCAAGTGCACCACGGACGATATGGTAACGTACCCCTGGAAGGTCTTTTACACGTCCACCACGAAGAAGCACCACGCTGTGCTCTTGCAAGTTGTGTCCAATACCTGGGATGTAGGCAGTAACTTCGATAAGGTTGCTCAAACGTACACGAGCGAATTTACGAAGGGCTGAGTTAGGTTTTTTAGGTGTCATTGTTCCAACACGAGTTGCAACACCACGTTTTTGCGGTGAAGAAACGTTTGTTTGAACTTTTTTATGACTGTTGTAACCAACGTTCAAAGCTGGTGATTTAGATTTTTCTACTTTTGATTTACGCGGTTTGCGAACCAATTGGTTAATTGTAGGCATCTACATTCTCCTGTGTTTTTTTATTTTTGGTGATGATACACTTGGTGACAGCTACCATCTGTGTGTACTTTTGCAACATTTGTCAGCACGTCCCTGTACACTTTTGAGAGACCAAAAGTAAAAAGTACCGTCTATTATTATAACACAATTTTTCCTTCATTGTCAAGATATTTTTCATTTTTATTCTGATCTTTTAACTCTTTGACACTAGCTTTCACCGCTTTTCTAAATCATAACCACCCGTCTAACGGGTGGTTTGCACCAGGGCTATAAGCCCAAATCACCAGCCAGCGCCTAAAGACGCTGGCTTTCACTTTGTTCAAGCCTCATTGCTCTTGACTCGTCACAAACCTCTCAAA
>CAJNDD010000037.1 GCA_905221435.1 bacterium | reverse complement strand
CGAACACAGTAGTTAAGCCCTAGAACGCCGGAAGTAGTTGGGGGTTGCCCCCTGTGAGATATGGAAGTCGCTTAGCTCTAGGGAGTTTAGCTCAGCTGGGAGAGCATCTGCCTTACAAGCAGAGGGTCAGCGGTTCGATCCCGTTAACTCCCATTTTAGCGGGTGTAGTTTAGTGGTAAAACTACAGCCTTCCAAGCTGTTGTCGCGAGTTCGATTCTCGTCACCCGCTTTGAACTTTGTTCAAACACCAAGTTTTTAACTTGGGCGCGTAGCTCAGGTGGTTAGAGCGCACGCCTGATAAGCGTGAGGTCGGTGGTTCGAGTCCACTCGTGCCCATTTGTGGATATGGTCCGTTGGTCAAGGGGTTAAGACACCGCCTTTTCACGGCGGTAACACGGGTTCGAATCCCGTACGGACTATTTATTGGAGGATTACCCAAGTCCGGCTGAAGGGAACGGTCTTGAAAACCGTCAGGCGTGTAAAAGCGTGCGTGGGTTCGAATCCCACATCCTCCTTTTATATTAACGCGGGATGGAGCAGCTCGGTAGCTCGTCGGGCTCATAACCCGAAGGTCGTAGGTTCAAATCCTGCTCCCGCAATTTGGCTCGGTAGCTCAGTTGGTAGAGCAATGGATTGAAGCTCCATGTGTCGGCGGTTCGATTCCGTCTCGCGCCATATTTTATATATAATCTGGAAGGGTAGCGAAGAGGCTAAACGCGGCGGACTGTAAATCCGCTCCTTCGGGTTCGGGGGTTCGAATCCCTCCCCTTCCATAGTTACGGGCATAGTTTAAAGGTAGAACTAAGGTCTCCAAAACCTTCAGTGTGGGTTCAATTCCTACTGCCCGTGTTAATAAGATAATGGCGGGTGTGGTGAAGTGGTTAACACACCAGATTGTGGCTCTGGCATGCGTGGGTTCGATCCCCATCACTCGCCTATTTATATTATTGGGGTATAGCCAAGCGGTAAGGCAAGGGACTTTGACTCCCTCATGCGTTGGTTCGAATCCAGCTACCCCAGTTACTATTTGCCGGCGTGGCGGAATTGGCAGACGCGCTGGACTCAAAATCCAGTGTCCGCAAGGACGTGCCGGTTCGACCCCGGCCGCCGGTATAGTATAAAAGTCAAGGTTTCTAAGCCTTGTTTTTTTATTTTCTTAATTAATTGGCTCATTGTCAACTGTAGTGGGTTGAAGTCAGCTAAGATCTAGAAAGGATGAGTTTCGTCCTTTCTTTTTTGATGTTTAGAGCGATGAAAATGCGCTTTTTGAAGTTTTCAAAGTTTCGAAAACCAAAGACAATGCGTTTGATGAGTTTAATGAAATTATTAGTTGCTTCCAATTTGGCGTTGGAATAAGCTAATTGAAGGGCGTTGACGATTTTCTCTTTATCCTTGAGAAAGGTTTTAAAGACAGTCTGAAAAAGAGGACGAACCTGCTTTAGATTGTCCTCAATGATTCCAAAAAATTTGTCTGGCTCCTTATTCTGAAAGTGAAAAAGCAAGAGTTGATAGAGCTTATAGTGGTATTTTAGATCTTCTGAATACCTTAAGAGCTTGTTAAGAATTTCTTTATTCGTCAAATGCATGTAAAAAGTAGGTCAATAAAAGCGTTTATGACTTAGTTTTCGACTGTCTTGTTGAATGAGCTTCCAGTAACGTTTGATGGTCTTGTATTCATGGGATTTTCGCTCAACCTGTTTCATGATTTGGACACGAACACGATTCATAGCACGGCATAAGTGTTGGAGTAAAACAGCCCACTGAACTGTTTTAGCCTGAGCTTAGAAATTCGAAAGCGAAGTCGTTTATCCAAGTCATAGTAAAGCCTAAATATATCCCTAGTAATGATTTTCACCTGACAGCGAACGGTTCTATCGTAGCGAAGAAAGTGATTTCGGATGATAGTTTGTGTCCTGCCTTCAAGAACAGTGATGATATTGAGTTTTTCAAAATCTTGTGCAATGAAGCTCATCTTCATCTCCCGATTGAAACAGTCACTCCCCTGACTGTTTCAACATCCCAAGACATAATCTCAGGAAGTCGGTTAAAATCATGTTTAAAGTGAAAGTCATTGAGCTTGCGAATGACAGTTGAAGTTGAAATAGACAGCTGATGGGCTATATCGGTCATAGAAGACTTTTCAATCAACTTTTGAGCAATTTTTTGGTTGATAATACGAGGAATTTGGTGATTTTTCTTGACAATAGAAGTCTCAGCGACCATCATTTTCGAACAATGATAGCACTTGAATCGTCGCTTTCTAAGGAGGATTCTAGTAGGCATACCAGTCGTTTCAAGGTAAGGAATCTTAGACGGTTTCTGGAAGTCATATTTCTTCATTTGATTTCCGCAATCAAGACAAGATGGGGCCTCGTAATCCAGTTTAGCGATGATTTCCTTAAGGTATTCTGATTTACCGTATGCAAGGCCTAAATTTCTCTCAAATTGCTAAGTTGCTCCAACGTCATCCGTCTAGTATTAGTCGCGAGTGGAAACGCCATCTAAGAGAAGGAAACTATTCTCCAAGTCATGCACAGGAATCTTACTATATTGCTAAATCACACTGTGGGTGGAAAATAGATTATCATTTAAGCAATACTGTCAAGCACCTTTTTCTCGATTGCCAATGGTCTCCTGAAGAAATAGAAGGTCGGTAATATAGAAAAGCTGTTATGAGTTATCAAATAATGTATAGAGCCATTTACAGAGGGTATTTTGATGCTAACTCACTATCTCATGGTGCCCGTGGTGTCATTCGCAAGCTCCGCCATCGTGGGAAAACACGTCATGAAGTACTTTATGGTGAAATTATGAACTTAATTTGACAATTCAAGTGATAAAACTGTCAGGACTAGCGGTTCAAAAGTATGTTTTAGTTCTGGAATGTGACATTGACTAGCTGTTATTTACTCTTTTTCTTATGGAATATCTCGTTTTTTGATGTATGGGGATTATTTTAGGATTAGCGATATGAGTCAGCTTTAGGATACCATTTTTCCTTTCCTAAAAGAAAGATGAATGCTGGCGTATCCATCTTTTTCTTTTTATGGTAAAATAGAAAAATAATGTGGTGAAAAACTTGAGGAGTGAGCAATATGTCGAGTAGATACAAGCCTGAAAAAACAGCCATTTGCGGCATTATCAATGTAACCCCAGATTCCTTTTCGGACGGTGGTCAGTTTTTTGCTGTCGACCAGGCGCTCCAGCAAGCCCGTAAATTAATAGCAGAAGGAGCGAGCATGCTAGATATCGGTGGAGAATCGACTCGGCCGGGAAGTAGCTATGTTGGGATAGAAGAGGAAATCCAGCGTGTTGTTCCAGTGATTAAAGCTATCCGTGAGGAAAGTGATGTCCTCATTTCTATCGATACATGGAAAAGTCAGGTGGCAGAGGCTGCCCTAGCTGCTGGTGCCAATCTGGTAAATGACATTACGGGTCTTATGGGTGATGAGAAAATGGCGGATGTGGTTGCTAAGGCTGGAGCAAAAGTGGTTATCATGTTTAATCCAGTCATGGCTCGTCCTCAGCATCCTAGTTCGCTCATATTTCCTCATTTTGGTTTTGGACAAGCTTTTACAGAGAAAGAGTTAGCTGACTTTGAAAAAATGCCAATTGAAGACTTGATGGATGCTTTCTTTGAACGAGCTCTAGCGAGAGCGAATCAAGCTGGGGTAGTAAGAGAAAATATTCTGCTGGATCCAGGAATTGGCTTTGGCCTGACCAAAAAGGAAAATCTACTCCTTCTACGGGACCTTGATAAATTACACCAGCAAGGCTATCCGATCTTTCTTGGAGTTTCGCGCAAGCGATTTGTTATCAATATCCTGGAGGAAAATGGCTTCGAAGTCAATCCTGAGACAGAAGTCGGTTTCCGCAATCGGGACACGGCTTCGGCTCATGTGACCAGTATCGCTGCGAGACAGGGTGTTGAAGTGGTGCGCGTGCACGATGTAGCCAGTCACAGGATGGCGGTTGAAATTGCGTCAGCCATTCGTTTGGCAGATGGTGCGGAAAATCTAGATTTAAAACAATATAAGTAAGATGAACGAAATTGAAAACAATCAGTGGATTGCCAACTTTCGGACCGACCAACCGCATTTTGGCTTGGAACGCATGGTAGAACTCCTAGCTTTGCGAGGCAATCCCCATCTCAAACTTAAGGTTATCCACATCGGTGGAACAAACGGTAAGGGGTCTACCATTGCTTTTTTGGAAAAGATGCTGGAAAAGCTAGGTCTGAGAGTTGGGGTGTTCAGCTCGCCCTATCTCATTCATTATACGGATCAGATTAGCATCAATGGGGAATCCATTCCCGAAGCTAGGCTAGAAGCCCTCATGGCAGACTATCAGTCTTTGCTTGAGGGGGAATCTGCTGACAATTTGCAGGGAACAACCGAGTTTGAAATTATCACAGCTCTAGCTTATGATTACTTTGCCTCAGAGCAAGTAGATGTGGTCATCATGGAAGTCGGCATGGGTGGTCTTTTGGATAGTACTAATGTCTGCCAGCCAATTTTAACAGGAATTACGACCATTGGACTGGATCATGTAGCCCTACTTGGTGACACCTTGGAAGCCATAGCAGAGCAGAAGGCTGGTATTATCAAACAAGGCATTCCCTTGGTGACAGGTCATATTGTTCCTGAAGCCTTGACTGTGATCGACCATATTGCAGAAGCTAAAAATGCGCCTAAACTTGCCTATGGGAGTGATTATCAGGTTCGTCATCAAGAAAGTATGACGACAGGCGAGGTCTTTGACTATACAAGCCCTGTCAGACAAGGTCGCTTTCAAACAGGTTTGCTTGGCTTGCATCAGATAGAGAATGCGGCGATGGCGCTTACTCTCCTGGACACTTATTGTCAAGAGACTGGACGAGAATTAGCAAGTAATGCCTTGGTTGCTCAAGCTTTGAAAGAGACCAGATGGCCAGGGCGTTTGGAGGTCGTGTCTAGCGACCCCTTGCTGCTTTTGGATGGGGCCCACAATCCCCATGCTATCAAGGCTTTATTAGCAACCTTGCAAGAACGCTTTGCGGATTATCATAAGGAAATTCTCTTTACCTGTATCAAAACCAAGGCTTTGGAGGATATGCTGGATTTGCTAGAAACGGTGCCAGATAGTCAATTGACTTTAACACATTTTGACGATAGTCGGGCGACGGATGAAAGCGTGCTGAAAGAGACGGCTAAGTCTAGAAATCTCAATTACCAAGGTTGGCAGGATTTTCTAGAGCATAAATTGACAGATAAAAAAGAAGAGAAACAAACAGTTAGGATTGTCACAGGTTCCTTGTATTTCTTGAGCCAAGTGAGAGCCTATCTGATGGAGAGGAAGAACGAGAATGGATACACAAAAGATTGAAATGGCTGTAAAAATGATTATCGAGGCCGTTGGTGAGGATGCTAACCGAGAGGGATTGCAGGAAACTCCTGCTCGTGTAGCCCGTATGTACCAAGAGATTTTTTCAGGTCTTGGTCAAACAGCGGAGGAACATTTATCAAAATCTTTTGAGATTATTGATGGTAACATGGTGGTAGAAAAGGATATCTTTTTCCACACTATGTGTGAACACCACTTCTTGCCATTTTATGGGAGAGCGCACATTGCCTACATTCCAGATGGTCGTGTGGCAGGCTTGTCCAAGCTAGCCCGTACAGTTGAAGTTTATTCTAAAAAACCACAGATTCAAGAACGGTTGAATATTGAAGTGGCTGATGCCTTGATGGACTATCTGGGGGCTAAGGGAGCCTTTGTTGTCATTGAGGCCGAACATATGTGTATGAGCATGCGTGGTGTCAGAAAGCCAGGCACTGCGACTTTGACCACTGTAGCCCGAGGCGTTTTTGAGACGGATAAGGATCTCCGAGATCAGGCTTATCGTCTAATGGGGCTATAAAAAGAATCCGCTTCATGCGGATTTTTCTAGAAAGGACTAGTTATGGATCAACTGCAGATTAAAGATTTGGAAATTTTTGCCTATCATGGTCTCTTTCCTAGTGAGAAAGAATTGGGGCAAAAGTTTGTTATTTCCGCAAGCTTATCCTATGACATGACCAAGGCAGCGACAGACTTGGATTTGGCAGCTTCTATCCATTACGGAGAACTGTGTCAGCAGTGGACGACTTGGTTTCAGGAAAGCACTGAGGACTTGATTGAAACGGTAGCCTACAAACTCGTTGAACGTACCTTTGAGACCTATCCTCTGGTCCAAGAGATTGAACTGGAACTCAAAAAACCTTGGGCTCCAGTGCATTTACCATTGGATACCTGCTCGGTGACCATTCGCCGTCGCAAACAACGGGCCTTTATCGCTCTAGGAAGTAATATGGGAGATAAGCAAGCAAACTTGGAAAAAGCCATTGACAACCTGCGAGCTCGTGGCATCCATATTCTCAAAGAGTCCAGTGTTTTGACGACGGATCCTTGGGGTGGTGTGGAGCAGGATAGCTTTGCCAATCAGGTGATTGAAGTAGAAACCTGGTTACCAGCTCCAGTCTTGTTAGAAACATTATTAGCCATCGAGTCAGAAATGGGACGGGTTCGAGAGGTTCGTTGGGGGCCTCGCTTGATCGATTTGGACCTGCTCTTTGTAGAAGACCAGGTCATCTATACAGACGACCTCATCTTGCCTCATCCTTATATAGCAGAACGCCTCTTTGTTCTTGAGCCATTAGTGGAAATAGCTCCCCATTTTATCCATCCAGTACTCAAACAGCCGATACGCTACTTGTATCAAGAATTGAACAAATAGAAAAAAACTCTAGTTCCTCAGCAGTTTGCGCCGAGAAGCTAGAGTTTTTAAAATAGGTCATTTTCTTCTGGAAGAAGGATGGTTTCTCTACCGTCCATATCTAAAACAAGGACCCTAGGAGGGTAAAGCGGATCAAAAGGATGATTAAAATCAAAATCAATACTAGTCGGAAGGTGCTGGCTAGAAAAATGGAAGGTGATGGTCCCCTTATTGTTGAGTAGCTGAAACTCAAGTTCTTCTTCTAATTCAAAGACATTTTTCAGGAAATGATCGATAATATACCATAAAGAGTCAATGACATCATCAGGTAGGCTGGTCACAACACCAAAACTAGCAGAACGTCTCTGAGTATTGGTAAAAGCCATAATTATTCCCTCCCTCTTTTATTTTTCCTTATCATACAGCAAAATATCTCAAAAATCAAGAAAACGTACTCACTTTTTCAAAATGGGAATAGGTTGTGAAATTTTTTCAGAGTTTCTCTAAAAAATACTTGAAAGTGTTTACAATAAGTGATAAAATGGAGTAAGCAGATGCATGAAAGCGAAATTTTCAATATAGAAAGGAAACGAAATGAACACAGATGATACAGTAACGATTTATGACGTTGCCCGTGAAGCTGGGGTTTCAATGGCAACTGTTAGTCGTGTAGTGAACGGCAATAAGAACGTTAAAGAGAATACTCGTAAAAAAGTTCTAGAGGTGATTGATCGTCTTGACTACCGTCCAAATGCGGTAGCGCGTGGTTTGGCCAGCAAGAAAACCACGACAGTTGGTGTTGTGATTCCCAACATTACCAATGGATACTTCTCAACACTTGCCAAAGGAATCGATGATATTGCTGAAATGTACAAGTATAATATCGTCCTTGCGAATAGCGATGAAGATGATGAAAAGGAAGTTTCAGTGGTCAACACCCTCTTTTCAAAACAAGTTGATGGTATTATCTTTATGGGCTATCACTTGACTGAAAAGATTCGTTCAGAATTTTCTCGTTCACGGACACCAGTTGTTCTTGCTGGTACTGTGGATATAGAACACCAACTTCCAAGTGTCAATATTGATTACAAACAAGCAACGATTGATGCCGTCACCCATTTGCTTCAAGAAAATGAAAAGATTGCCTTTGTCAGTGGGCCACTTGTTGACGATATCAACGGTAAAATTCGGTTGATTGGTTACAAGGAAGCCTTGAAAAAAGCTGGACATTCTTATAGCGAGGGCTTGGTCTTCGAATCAAAATACAGCTATGACGATGGTTATGCCTTGGCAGAACGCTTGATTTCATCACAAGCTACAGCCGCAGTTGTAACAGGTGATGAATTGGCTGCGGGTGTCCTAAATGGTTTGGCTGACCATGGTGTATCTGTGCCAGAAGAGTTTGAAATCATTACGACAGATGACTCTCAGATTGCACGATTCACTCGTCCAAACTTGACGACAGTTGCCCAACCTCTTTATGATCTAGGTGCTATCAGCATGCGTATGTTGACTAAGATTATGCATAAGGAAGAGTTGGAAGAACGTGAAGTTCTCTTACCTCATGGTTTGACAGAGCGCCGCTCTACACGAAAACGTAAATAGAAAAAATCAGGAAATCTCACGATTTCCTGATTTGCTTTCTAGAGAAGAGGTTTATCCTTCCATATAGTCTTTCAAAGCCTGTCCTTTTAGTCCAGCATTAAGGGCAATTAATAATTTGAGGCGCGCTTTTTGAGCGTTGAGTTCTTTGACAAAGAAAACACCAGCTTGTTGCAACTGTACCCCTCCACCTTGGTAGGCGTAGACAGGTTCAGCAATACCGTTAAAACAACGTGAGACCAAGGCGACTGGGATTCCTTTTTGGAGGAGATTTTCCAACTTTTGAGCTGTTTCTTTTGGGACATTGCCTGCTCCAAAGGCCTGAATGACTAAGCCATCCAGCTGTTCCAAGTCTAACATATCAATCAGCTCGTCTGTCATACCTGCATAGGCTGAGATGATGGGAACCAGACCTTGAATATGTTCGAGATCAAACCGGACACGAGGTTCAGCCGTTTTGAAGTAGAGGATTTCTTGCTTCATGATGAGACCAAGTGGTCCATGTGTTGGGGTTTGAAAGGTGCTGACATTGGTCGTATGAGTTTTGGTTACATACTTGGCTGCATGGATCTCGTCATTCATGACGACCAGCACCCCCTTGTCGGCTGCTTTATCATCGCTGGCAACTCGTAAAGCACTCAGATAGTTATAAACACCGTCGCTACCAAGTTCGTTTGAACTACGCATGGCCCCTGTTAGAACGATGGGCATGTGTGGGATTTCCATGGTATCAAGGAAGTAAGCTGTTTCTTCTAAGGTATCTGTACCATGTGTGATGACAACTCCATCATAGTTATCAGCGTCCTCTTTAATCTTATGATAGAGTGCAAGCATATGCTTGGGTTTAATATGAGGGCTTGGCAGATTAAAAAAGTCTAGGGCATGAACCTCAATCCCTTCAAGCGGATTGGAAACATGGTTCATGGGATTGTCCTGGCTAGTTACAACGGCACCAGTGGCATCTGCTTGCATGGAAATAGTCCCACCTGTATGTAAAACAAGGATTTTCTTAGGCATGATTTAGTCACTCTTTCTGAAATGTGGTATAATCATTGTAACACAAAAGGGGAGAATGGGACAGGATGGAAGTCAAGGCTGTTTTTTTTGATATCGATGGAACGCTAGTCAACGATCGCAAGAGTGTTTTGAAATCCACTAAGGACGCGATTAAGATTGTCAAAGAGCAAGGAGTGCTTGTTGGAGTAGCGACAGGACGAGGGCCGTTTTTTGTCAAGGAATTGATGGAAGACTTGGACTTGGATTTTGCGGTGACCTACAACGGCCAATACATTTTTAATAAAGAAAAGGTGCTCTTTGCAAGCCCGATTGCTAAGTCAAGCCTGCGTAAACTGATTGCTTATGCTAAAAAGGAGCGTAAAGAAATCGCTCTTGGAACCGAGCATGCCGTTGTTGGTTCGAAAATTATGTCATTTGGTCTCGGCTCCTTTTCCCAACTGGTTAGTCGTTTTATTCCGACTGTTCTGACAAGAACCGTTAGCCGTTCCTTTAATCGAATGGTCAGCAAGGCAGTTCCTCAAAAGGAAGACGACTTGCTTAACTTGATTAATCAACCCATTTATCAAGTTTTGATGCTGATGACGCCAGAAGAATCTGAGAAGGCAGCAAGTGATTTTGAAGATTTGAAATTAACTCGAAGCAATCCTTTTGCAGCAGATATCATTAACCAAGGAAATTCCAAATTAGAAGGCATTCGCCGAGTCGGGAAAGAATATGGTTTTGATCTCAATCAAGTCATGGCCTTTGGTGATTCCGACAATGACCTAGAAATGTTGGCGGGTGTTGGTATGTCGGTCGCTATGGGAAATGGCAGTAGCAGTGTCAAAGAAGTTGCCAAGCATATTACGACAAGTAATCAACAAGATGGTATCCACAAGGCGCTCGAGCACTTTGGTGTTTTGGCTTCAGAAAAAGTGTTTGTCAGTCGAGACTACCACTTTAATAAGGTTAAAACCTTCCACCACATGATGGATGAACGAACTCAAGAAGAGCCACAGGCATGGGATGCTGAAGGTGCAACCCACCGCGCAGACTTTAAAATTGAAGAATTAGTAGAGTTTGTTCGTGCAGCAAGTTCTTCGGAGGAAGAATTCCAAAACTCCCTTGCAAGCATGCATGAGGCACTTGATAAGGCGGCAGAGAAAGTGGCGAAAAAGACACCTGCTAGGCAAAATCTGGTCGGTCAAGTGGATGCTTTGATCGATACATTGTATTTCACATACGGTAGTTTTGTATTGATGGGAGTGGACCCCGAACGTATCTTTGATATTGTTCATGAGGCAAACATGGGGAAAATTTTCCCTGATGGGAAAGCTCATTTTGACCCAGTTACGCACAAAATCTTAAAGCCTGATGACTGGGAAGAAAAATATGCTCCAGAAGCTGCGATTGAAAAAGAAATTCAACGTCAAATCAAGGCTTATGAACGACATAAAGAGAAAAAAGCAAGTAAATAAGCAAACAAAAAGATAGCCATTCTAATTGAACTGCACCCCAAAAGTTAGACAGAAAAAATCTAACTTTTGGGGTGTTTTATTATGTGACTATTAGTCCGTCTCGCTCCGTAAGGTGCGAGACAAATAAACCACCCGCTATGCGGGTGCGCATCGAAGGTTATACCAAAAAAACTCCAAACGCGATACAATAAAGGTGTTCAAGCCAATTGTAA
>CAJNDD010000036.1 GCA_905221435.1 bacterium | reverse complement strand
TATCACCAGTTTTAGATGGCTTTAACAGCGAAATTATTGCCTATAATCTTTCTTGTTCGCCTAATTTAGAACAAGTACAAACGATGTTAGAGCAGGCCTTCACAGAAGAATACTATGAGAACACTATTCTACATAGTGATCAGGGTTGGCAATACCAACACGATTCTTATCATCGGTTCCTAGAGAGTAAGGGAATTCAAGCATCTATGTCCCGCAAGGGCAACAGCCCAGACAATGGGATGATGGAGTCCTTCTTTGGCATCCTTAAGTCTGAGATGTTTTACGGTTATGAGAAGACATTTAAATCACTTAATCAATTGGAACAAGCTATTGTGGACTACATTGATTATTACAACAACAAACGAATCAAAGTCAAACTAAAAGGACTTAGTCCTGTGCAATACAGAACTAAATCCTTTCAATAATTAATTGTCCAACTTTTAGGGGTCAGTACATAATAGGCTCCTTTTGTGTTCCTATAATGTTTTTTCTTGTTCTCTCACGACCAGCAAATCAACTTTTGCGTGGCGGAGGATGTATTCAGATGAAGAGCCAACCAAGAGGCGTTCAAAGGCATTAAGACCTGTTGCACCGACGAGAATCAAGTCAACATTTTCTGCGTCTGGAATGGTACGGGCAAGGAGAGTTTTTGGATTTCCCATTTCGATGACGGTATGAATATCGGTCACACCCGCATCTTTTGCGCGCTTTTCGTACTCCTTCATCAGGCTTTCAGCATCTACTTGAAGTTCTTCGTAAACTTCAGCATCAAAGGTAGATACGCTTTGAAGAGCGCGTGTGTCAATAACATGGGCGATGGTGAGTTTGGATTCGTTGCGTAGAGCAGTGTAAACACCTTTGACGAAAGCCAAGTCTGCCTCTTTAGAACCATCAATTGCGACCATAACATTTTGGTAACGTTGTGCCATAATGAAACCTCCTGAAATTTTCTTACTGTTATTGTAACCCTTTTCACTAAAGAAGTAAAGTAAAAATCATATTTTAAATAAATATTATCGGAGATTCGATTTGGTGGAGATATGTTAAAATAAAAGAAAACGGGATAGTAGGAAACACAGTAAAGGGGATGAGAAAGTATGAAAGATTTTGTTCAAGCTTCTAAAAAAATAAGTCTTCTTTATCATGGAATTATCTTTGCATCGCTTGTAGGAGAAGTAGTGATGGTTTGGCAGCTGGAAAGAGTCGTGCCCGTTCTCTATCCAGGTTTTGTCGGCTTTCTTCTCTTTCATTTAGTCTACCACATCATTTTATTTGTGATTGCAAAGAGAAGTGGTCGTTTGGACTATTTGGTCATGTGGGGGCTCTTTCTTATGTTTAATCTTTTGTATGATTCCTTTTTAGCATTGGTCTTTCTAGGTTTGTCTTTTGGTATGTGAGAAAAGGGTTCTGCATTCTAGTTATTTAGAAGGTGAGAACCTAGTCGTTGTGAGTTTTTTCTTGGCTTCCTCATTTCAGGAAACTTGTCGCATTCCCTTTCTAGTGGTATAATGTTACTATCTCGGTGAATTGAGGAAACAAGATGAAAGAATATAACAAGTCTAGTAAGTTAGAGCATGTTGCCTATGATATCCGTGGTCCTGTTTTGGAAGAAGCCATGCGGATGCGAGCAAACGGAGAAAAGATTTTACGTCTGAATACAGGAAATCCAGCAGAATTTGGTTTTACAGCGCCAGATGAAGTCATTCATGACTTGATTATGAATGCGCGTGATAGTGAGGGGTATTCTGACTCCAAAGGAATTTTCTCAGCCCGTAAGGCCATCATGCAGTATTGCCAGCTGAAGAAATTCCCAAACGTAGATATTGATGATATTTACCTTGGAAATGGTGTCAGTGAGCTGATTGTTATGTCCATGCAAGGGCTTTTGGATAATGGCGATGAGGTCTTGGTGCCTATGCCAGACTATCCTCTCTGGACGGCTGCTGTCAGTCTAGCTGGGGGAAATGCGGTTCACTATATCTGTGATGAAGCTGCAGAATGGTACCCAGATATTGATGATATCAAGTCAAAAATCACTTCCAATACCAAGGCTATCGTCCTTATCAATCCGAACAACCCAACTGGAGCCCTTTATCCTAAGGAACTCTTGTTGGAGATTATTGAGATTGCCCGTCAAAACGATTTGATTATCTTTGCGGATGAGATTTATGACCGTATGGTGATGGATGGACATGTGCACACGCCTGTGGCAAGCCTAGCTCCGGATGTCTTTTGCGTCAGCATGAATGGTCTGTCAAAATCTCACCGTATCGCTGGTTTTCGTGTAGGATGGATGGTCTTGTCTGGACCTAAGACCCATGTCAAAGGCTATATCGAAGGGCTCAATATGCTGTCCAATATGCGCCTTTGCTCTAATGTTTTGGCCCAGCAAGTTGTACAAACCTCGCTAGGTGGGCACCAGTCAGTGGACGAATTGCTCCTTCCTGGTGGTCGCATCTATGAGCAAAGAAACTTTATCTATAATGCCATTCAAGATATTCCAGGTTTGTCTGCAGTCAAACCTAAGGCGGGTCTTTATATCTTCCCTAAAATTGACCGCAATATGTACCGCATCGATGATGATGAACAGTTTGTTCTTGATTTCTTGAAGCAGGAAAAGGTTCTCTTGGTTCATGGTCGTGGTTTTAACTGGAAGGAACCAGACCATTTCCGTATCGTTTACCTTCCTCGTGTGGACGAATTGGCGCAAATCCAAGAAAAGATGACACGTTTCTTGAGCCAGTATCGTAGGTAGGGCTTTCATAGGAAAAGCTGGAAAACATTTGCTTGGAGCTATTGACAAAAGTGGCAGAATCAGATAGAATAGTAAAGTATGTTTAGTAACTGATCACTTTATAGCCGGCTAAACGAATACAAAATCTATGAGGAGGTATTCATCGTGAAACGTACTTATCAACCAAGTAAACTTCGTCGTGCGCGCAAACACGGATTCCGTAACCGTATGTCAACTAAAAACGGTCGTCGCGTATTGGCAGCTCGTCGTCGTAAAGGACGCAAAGTTTTGGCTGCATAATCCAAACGAATTCAACAAAGAAGTCAGTAGGAACTCGAGTCTACTGGCTTTTCTTTTTTTCTATAATATCAGTCTGTAAAGACTTTATATTTTTTCTTAAATAGTGTATAATATTTCATATACTATAAAAATGGAGAACAGTTATGAAGAAATCAAAAGCCTTCCTACTAGGGGCTGGAATTTTGAGTGCAAGCTTCTTGATGGTGGCTTGTAGTTCGGCACAATCAAATACAGATAAAACCTACTCATATGTATTTGCTAGCAATCCAGATACATTAGACTATATCACTTCGACACGCGGCTCGACTTCTAGCATTACGACAAACTTGATCGATGGATTGTTAGAAAATGATAAGTACGGCAACCTCGTCCCTTCTATGGCAGAGTCATGGACCGTATCAAAAGACGGTTTGACCTATACCTATAAAATTCGCCAAGGAGCTAAGTGGTATACCTCTGAAGGAGAAGAGTATGCTGAAGTGACAGCACATGATTTTGTGACAGGTCTTAAGTATGCAGCGGATAAAAAGGCTGAGAACTTGTACTTGGTACGGGATTCAATCAAAGGTTTGGCAGATTATGTTGAAGGGAAAACATCTGATTTTGAGACGGTTGGAGTCAAGGCAGTGGACGACTATACTCTCCAATACACCTTGAACAAGCCAGAGTCTTATTGGAATTCAAAGACAACAGGGGGAATTTTGAGTCCTGTCAATGAAGCCTTTTTGAAATCTAAGGGAGATGACTTTGGAAGTGTTACCCCATCTAGTATCCTGTCAAATGGGCCATACTTGTTCAAGTCTTTCACATCAAAATCTTTAATTGAGTTTGAAAAGAACCCCAATTACTGGGATAAGGACAATGTGAAAATTGAGAAGGTAAAGCTTTCCTTCTATGATGGTTCAGACCAAGATAGTTTGGCTCGAGGATTCTTAGAAGGCAACTACACAGATGGCCGTATCTTCCCAACAAGCTCTGTCTTTGACCAGTTGAAAAAAGGGAATGAGGATAAAATTACTTATACTCCTCAAAATGCTGTGACTTTCTACTATCTCTTCAATGTCAACCGTCAAAGTTACAATCAAACAATGAAACAGACGGATAAAGAAAAGACGGATTCTCGTGCAGCTATGCAAAATAAGGACTTCCGTCAGGCAATTAACTTTGCCTTTGACCGTCATGCCTATGCCGCCCAGACAAATGGAGAAGATGGAGCTGATCGTATCCTTCGAAACACGGTCACACCAAGCAACTTTGTTCAAATCGGTGGGAAAAACTTCGGAGATGCTGTCAATGAAAAGATAGTCAACTACGGTTCAGAGTGGGCTAATGTCAATCTAAACGATGCTCAGCCTGCCTTCTTGAATGCTGATAAAGCCAAGGCAGAATTTGCCAAAGCCAAAGAAAGCTTACAGGCAGAAGGTGTGACCTTCCCTATCCATTTAGACATGCCGGTGGATCAGACTGCTAAGTTGGACGTACAGCAAGCCAGTTCTTTCAAACAGACAGTTGAAGAGACACTTGGATCAGACAATATTGTTATCGATGTGATTCAACTTTCTCCAGACGAGAAAGACAATGCAACCTTCTTTGCCAATACAGCCGAACAAAAGGACTATGACATTGATATCTCAGGTTGGAGTGGAGATTACTCAGATCCGAAAACCTATCTTGACCTTTTGGATCCGGACTCTGGTTCTCAGTTAAAAAATCTTGGCTTGACTCCAGGAAAATACAATGATGTCAAGGAAAAAATCGGTCTCTCTACCTACAAGAAGTTGTTGGATGAGGCAGATAAAGAAGTTGAAAACACTCAGGTTCGCTATGAGAAATTTGCCGAAGTTCAAGCTTGGCTAACAGATAGTGCTCTCTTTCTGCCAGTTCAAAGCGGAGGAGCTAATCCAATCTTCCGTAAGACTGTACCGTTCACAGGAGCCTTCTCATTTGTCGGACACAAAGGGGATGCGGACAACTACAAATATGTTGAGTTGCAAAAAGATCCCGTGACTGCGAAACAGTACCAAGAACTTTATGAAAAATGGCAAAAAGAAAAAACTGAGTCCAATAAAAAAGCTCAAGAGGATCTAGCGAAACATGTAGAATAAAGAAAAAATGGAGAAAGAAGGTTTTACCTCTCTTTCTCTTTTTTGATTCTTTGATTTTAAGACAGGTTTGAAAGACAGTTTGAATAGAGGATGAATCCGATAAATATTGTCCTCAATGAGTCCGAAAAATTTTTCAGGCTTCCTTGTTCTAGAAGTGAGAGGCAGGAGTTGATAGGGATTATCGTATTCTTTCAAATCTTCTGAGTGACTCAAGAGTCTGCCTTAAATCTCTTTTTGGGGTGGATACATGCGAAAAGTTTGGGGGAAACGCGTTTATCGCCTAGTTTCTGACTATTGTGTCATATGAGTTTCTGGTATTGTTTGATAGTTCTGTATTCATGGGATTTTCGGCCAAATTGATTCGTGATTTTCACCTGATATTGGACAACTCTATCATAGCGAAGAAAGTGATTTCGGATAATCGCTTGTGTCCTACCCTCAAGGTCAGTGATGATGTTGAAATTCTCACAATTTTGTGCAATAAAACTCATCTTTCCTTTTGTAAGTGAATACTCGTTTCATGACATAATCTCTGGGAATCAGCTAAAATGATTCTTAGAGTGAAGATTCTTGAAATTTTGAATGACAGATGAAGTTGAAATGAAAAGTTAACGAACAATATCCGTCATAGAAGTCTTTTTAATCAGTTTTTGGGGAATTTTTTGATTAATGATACGAGGAATTTGGTGATTTTTCTGGACAAGAGAAGTCTCAGCAATCGCCATTTTTGAGCAATGATAGCACCTGAAAAGGCGCTTTTTAAGGAGGATTCTAGTAGACATGCCATTCGTTTCAAGGCAAGGAATTCTAGACATTTTTGAAAATCCTATTTCTTCATTTGGTTTCTGCAAACAAGACAAGGTGGGGGTACATAGTTTAGCAGTGATTTCTTTTTTTACGACAAAACAGGTTCCATATGCATGGGGGCTTTACCTACTATAAATATGATAGAGCTGAAAAATGTTCAATATTCATTTCCTAATGTTATCTAATCGTTTTTGCAAGGAATTTTGGTATAATATTACTTATTCACAATTTATTTTGATTATGAAAGAGTTTGGTGGTTAATGTCTCGTTCTGTTGAATTGCTAAAGAAACGTTACTTAAAGAATATAAAAGAGGAGCCTGATTTATTTATTGGGATTGAGTTAGAATATCCTATTGTAAATTTAGAGGGTGAGGCTACGGATATCGAGGTTGTTAAGGATCTCTTTCGGTATTTACCATCAGTACTGGGTTTTACTATCGAAAAAGTGGATGATTTTGGGAATCCAATTCAGTTACTTGATCCAGTCAGCCAAGATACGATCTTATTTGAGGTTACTTATACGACGATTGAGTTTGCATTCGGAAAGGCCGAATCTATCCAAGAGGTTGAAGAGCGTTTTAGGGCCTATATGGATACGATTCAGAAAGAGTTGGGTGAATCTAACCATGCAATCGTTGGTTCTGGTATCCATCCATACTGGGAAGAGAACGAGAATCAACCAGTAGCTTATTCCCGCTATCAGATGTTGATGGCTTACTTGAACTTGAGTAGAAGTGTGACTAGTATAGGTTTACATGATTTTCCTGAGTATGGAGCCTTTATCTGTGGGAGTCAGGTTCAACTGGACGTTTCAAGGTCCAACTACCTTCGTGTTATCAACGCTTTTACGCAAATTGAAGCAGCAAAAGCTTATTTGTTTGCTAATTCTGAGTTTTCAGGGGCAGACTGGGATACTAAAATTTCGAGAGATATTTTTTGGGAAGAATCTATGCATGGAATCTATCCAGAGAATGTAGGTGTCAATGCTAGACTCTTTAAGGATGAGGATGATTTTTTTGACTATCTAAATCATTCTGCGATTTTCACTGTGGAGCGTGATGGGCAGACCTATTATTTTTATCCTATTCAGGCTAGGGACTATTTGACTACACCTGAAATTCAGGCATTTGCCCTTAATGGGGATGAGGTGTTGATTCAGCCTCAGAAGGAGGATTTCCAAACCCATCGTAGTTACCAGTACCAAGATTTAACAACTAGAGGGACTATCGAGTTTCGTAGTGTGTGTACGCAACCTTTAAATAGAACCTTTGCTTCAGCAGCTTTTCACTTGGGATTGTTGCTTAATTTAGATCAATTAGAAACTTATTTGCAAAAGGCTCCGTTTTTTACCACAGCTGGTCGTGATTACAAGTCTTTAAGGCGACAATTTTCTAAGAAAAAACTCACAGATGAGGAAGAATCTGCAATTGTTGAGTTTTCAAAAGGCTTACTCATCCTTGCTGAGGAAGGACTGGAGAAAAGAGATAAGCAAGAAATGATTTATTTACAACCTTTGAAAGAAGAATTGGGCCTATAATTTCTCTTATAAAGGGAGAATTTTCTGAAAAATCGTGATATAATGGAAGAGACTATAGATAAAGGATAGAGAGTAATGACATTAGTTTATCAATCAACGCGTGATGCCAATAATACAGTAACTGCCAGCCAAGCTATTTTGCAAGGTTTGGCGACGGATGGTGGTTTGTTTACACCGCTTACTTATCCAAAGGTAGATTTGGACTTTGAAAAATTGAAAGATGCTTCTTACCAAGAAGTGGCTAAATTAGTTTTGTCTGCATTTTTAGATGACTTTACGGCTGAGGAGTTGGACTACTGTATCAACAATGCCTACGATAGCAAGTTTGATACTCCAGCTATTGCGCCTTTGGTGAAACTGGATGGGCAATACAACTTGGAATTGTTCCATGGTTCAACGATTGCCTTTAAGGATATGGCCTTGTCTATCTTGCCATACTTTATGACAACGGCTGCTAAGAAACATGGCTTGGAAAACAAGATTGTCATTTTGACAGCGACATCTGGTGATACTGGGAAAGCTGCTATGGCAGGGTTTGCCGATGTGCCTGGAACTGAGATTATCGTCTTTTATCCAAAGGATGGTGTCAGCAAGGTACAAGAGTTGCAAATGACTACTCAGACTGGCGACAATACTCATGTTATCGCCATTGATGGAAACTTTGATGATGCGCAAACAAATGTGAAACATATGTTTAATGATGTAGCTCTTCGTGAAAAATTGGCTGCCAACAAGTTGCAATTTTCATCAGCTAACTCTATGAACATTGGTCGTTTGGTGCCACAGATTGTCTACTATGTTTATGCTTACGCTCAGTTGGTTAAGTCTGGTGAGATTGTGGCTGGCGATAAGGTCAACTTCACAGTACCAACAGGGAATTTCGGCAATATCTTGGCTGCCTTTTATGCTAAGCAAATCGGTCTGCCAGTCGGCAAATTAATCTGTGCTTCAAATGACAACAATGTCTTGACAGACTTCTTTAAAACACGTGTCTACGACAAGAAACGTGAGTTTAAGGTGACGACTAGCCCATCTATGGATATCTTGGTATCTTCAAACTTGGAGCGTTTGATTTTCCATCTTTTGGGGAATGATGCGGTTAAGACAGCTGAACTCATGAATGCCTTGAGTACACAAGGACAATATGAATTGACAGACTTTGATGCAGCGATTCTGGAACTCTTTGCAGCTGAATATGCAACTGAGGAAGAAACTGCGGCAGAAATTAAACGTGTTTATGATACAGATGCCTATATCGAGGATCCACATACGGCGGTTGCCTCAGCTGTTTATAGAAAATACCAAGTGGCTACTGGCGATGCGACTAAGACAGTGATTGCTTCAACAGCTAGTCCATACAAGTTCCCAGTGGTTGCCGTAGAAGCTGTAACAGGGAAAGCAGGCTTGACTGACTTTGAAGCCTTGGCTCAATTACATGACATTTCAGGAGTGGCAGTGCCGCCAGCAGTTGATGGGCTTGAGACAGCTCCTGTTCGTCACAAGACGACAGTGGCAGCTGCTGACATGCAAGCAGCGGTTGAGGCTTATCTAGGACTTTAAGACAGAGGAAGTAAACTCGGTTGGGAAACAACTGAGTTTCTTTTCATCAGGAGGACAGATTGTTTAGAAAAAATAAAGACATTCTCAACATTGCCTTGCCAGCTATGGGCGAAAACTTTTTGCAGATGCTCATGGGAATGGTGGACAGCTACTTGGTCGCCCACTTGGGATTGATAGCTATTTCGGGTGTATCAGTAGCTGGCAATATTATCACGATTTATCAGGCGATTTTCATCGCTCTGGGAGCTGCTATCTCCAGTGTTATTTCAAAAAGTTTGGGGCAGAAAAATCAGTCCAAGTTGGCTTATCACGTGACAGAGGCTCTCAAGATAACCCTATTGCTGAGTGGGCTTTTAGGCGCCTTATCACTCTTTGCTGGGCAAGAGATGATAGGACTTTTGGGAACTGAGCAGGCTGTGGCTGAGAGTGGTGGGCTCTACCTATCTTTGGTGGGTGGATCGATTGTTCTCTTGGGCTTGATGACCAGTCTAGGTGCCTTGATTCGTGCAACGCATAATCCGCGTCTACCTCTCTATGTTAGTCTTTTATCCAATGCCTTGAATATTCTTTTTTCAAGTCTAGCTATTTTTGTCCTTGATATGGGCATAGCGGGTGTTGCTTGGGGGACTATCTTGTCTCGCTTAGTCGGACTTGTGATTTTGTGGTCGCAATTAAAGCTGCCTTTTGAGAAACCGACTTTTGGACTCGATAAAGACTTACTGACCTTGGCATTGCCAGCAGCAGGAGAACGTCTCATGATGCGGGCTGGAGATGTAGTGATCATTGCCTTGGTTGTTTCTTTTGGGACGGAGGCAGTAGCGGGAAATGCAGTCGGAGAAGTCTTGACCCAGTTTAACTATATGCCTGCCTTTGGCGTCGCTACGGCGACGGTCATGCAGGTGGCTCGAGCAGTTGGAGAGAATAACTGGGAAAGAGTAGACGAGGTAAGCAAGCAAACCTTTTGGCTTTCCCTGCTTCTCATGTTGCCCTTAACTCTCAGTATCTATGCCTTAGGGACACCACTGACTCATCTCTATACGACCGATCCTGTAGCGGTTGAAGCGAGCGTTTTGGTGGCACTGTTTTCTCTACTAGGGACTCCCATGGCGACAGGGACAGTTATTTATACGGCAGTTTGGCAGGGCTTGGGAAATGCTCGCCTCCCCTTTTATGCGACAAGTATTGGGATGTGGTGTATCCGTATAGGGACAGCTTATCTGATGGGGCTTGTTCTTGGTTGGGGCTTGCCTGGTATTTGGGCAGGGACTCTCTTGGATAATGGTTTTCGCTGGTTATTTCTACGTTACCGTTACCAGCGTTATATGAGCTTGAAAGGATAGGAAATGCAAAAAACAGCCTTTATTTGGGATTTAGACGGGACTTCATTGGACTCTTACGAAGCGATTTTGTCAGGGATTAAGGAGACCTTTGCTCAGTTTTCTATTCCTTATGATAAGGAGAAAGTGAGAGAGTTTATCCTCAAGTATTCAGTGCAGGATTTGCTGGAGCAAGTGGCAGAAGAGCGAAAGTTGGATGCGGAAGTGCTCAATCAGGTGCGTGCCCAGAGTTTGGCTGAGAAGAATGCCCAGGTAGTTTTGATGCCAGGTGCGCGTGAAGTGTTGGCTTGGGCAGACCAAGCAGGAATTCAGCAGTTTGTCTATACTCATAAGGGGGACAATGCTTTTACTGTTCTAAGAGACTTGGGGTTGGAGTCCTATTTCACAGAGATTCTAACCAGTCAGAGCGGTTTTGCGCGTAAGCCCAGTCCAGAAGCGGCTATCTATCTGTTAGAAAAGTATCAGTTGGATTCTGATAATACTTATTATATAGGGGACCGGACTCTGGATGTGGAATTTGCCCAGAATAGTGGAATTCAAAGTATCAACTTTTTAGAGTCGTCTTATGAAGGGAATCAAAGGATTAAAGAATTAGCATATATTCCCAGCATTTTTGGTGCTGAGCAATAAAAAAATTGTGTCAGTCGCGTGACAGAAACCTAACAAACTATTTCAAGTAATCGAATTTGTTACAAGGAATAGACAGTTCTGTTAAATAGGCCCGAGAGGGCTTTTTTCTGCTTTTTTTGTGTTATGATAGACAGGTACTCATTTGAAAGGAATATGAACGAATGAAGAAAAAAATTATTTTTGCCTCAACAGTAGCCTTGTCATTTGCCCCAGTATTGACAACCCAAGCAGAAGAAGTCCTTTGGACTGCACGTAGCATTGAGCAAATCAAAAATGATGTGACGAAAAACGAGAACAAAAACAGCTATACAGTTCAGTATGGTGATACCCTGAGCACGATTGCAGAAGCTTTGGGTGTAGATGTCACAGTTCTTGCTAATTTGAACAAAATCACCAATATGGACTTGATTTTCCCAGATACTGTCCTCACTACAACTGTCAATGAGGAAGAAGAGGTAACGGAAGTTGAAATCCAAACTCCTCAAGCAGATGCTAGTGAAGAAGTGACAACTGCGACAGCTGATTTGACGAAAAATCAAGTGACAGTCGATGCAAAAACAGTTCAAGTAGAAGACCTTTCTCAACCGAGTGAGGATGCTCCAACTGTAACAGAGACTGAAAAACCAACAGAAGTGGCATCAAGTTCAGAAGTTTCTGAGACAGCAACAGTTGCTGAGGAGACACCATCTACAGAAACACCTGTAGCTGAAGAAACAGCTGAAACGACTCCAGCGGAAGTACCAGTAGCAGAAACAACTAGTCCAGTTGAAGAAGATCCACAAGTGGCGACTCCAGCTGCCGAAGAAACGGCAGCAACAACTCCAGCAGAAGCACCAGTAGCAGCTGCTTCAGCAACTGAAACACCTGCTGATACAACAGGAACAAGTGCAGCAGAAGAAACAGCAACATCAACAGCAACTTCTGACACTGCAACTTCAACTTATCAAGCAGAGCAAAGCCAAACTCCTTCAAGAACGTATTCGGCTCCAGCGGCTCCTGACTATGCGGGACTTGCTGTAGCTAAGTCTGAGAATGCTGGTCTTCAACCACAAACGGCAGCCTTTAAAGAAGAAGTAGCCAACTTGTTTGGGATTACATCCTTTAGTGGCTACCGTCCTGGTGACAGTGGGGACCATGGTAAAGGTTTGGCCATTGACTTTATGGTCCCAGTGAGTTCAGCACTTGGTGATCAAATCGCGGAATACGCGGTTCAAAATATGGCTAGCCATGGTATCAACTACATCATCTGGAAACAACGTTTCTACGCTCCATACGATAGTAAATATGGACCTGCCTACACTTGGAATCCAATGCCAGACCGTGGTAGTGTGACTGAAAACCACTATGACCACGTTCACGTATCAATGAACTAATAGAAAAAGAAGCTGAAAACTCATAAGGTTGAGGCTTCTTTTTGTTGTTATGTGACTATTAGTTCGTCTCGCTCCGTAAGGTGCGAGACAAATAAACCACCCGCTATGCGGGTGCGCATCGAAGGTTATACCAAAAAAACTCCAAACGCGATACAATAAAGGTGTTCAAGCCAATTGTAAAGCGAAAGGAGAAAAATATGGCGCAAAAGGCACATAGTTTATCACACACAAAGTGGATGTGTAAATATCACATTGTGTTCACCCCTAAGTATAGACGAAAAGTGATCTATAATCAATATCGAAGTAGTTTAGGCGAAATATT
>CAJNDD010000035.1 GCA_905221435.1 bacterium | reverse complement strand
AATTATTATTTAGATCAATTCTTAAGAAGAGACTAAACAAGACTATCTACCTCACTATGAGAAAATGCTTCCTTAGCGATAAGGAGGCATTTTCTGTGTTGGTACAGGACTTTGAGAAAAACAAATCTATCATTTCAAAAATCCAAGGACTTCCATATTTAAACGTTGAACTCAAAGCTTTAAAGCTTTCCTGAATATCTGAAACGATTGAATTTCAGGTATCATTTATGTCGAAATATTTCGATAAGGGGAGATTTCATTTTCGAAACACTAAAAACGCATAGCATCAAGTATTCAAATCCTTGATACTATGCGTTTTATCATGGAAAAATTTACTCAACGTGAAGCGCATTCTCTATTTTTACAGTAGGTATAAAAAGGCTAGGGTCAAGAGGCTTGCTAGAAGCCCAACTCCCCAAAAGAAGAAGTCAACCTTCCACTCGCTCCAGGGATTGCCCTTGCCTGAGAATCCCCCAAGCTCAAAATGATGATGCACAGGTGTCATACGGAAAATACGCTTTCCACCACTAAGTTTGAAGTAGGTAACCTGCATCATAACAGAGCTTGTCTCAAAGACATAGATAAGCCCAATCAGCAAAAGGGTCCATTCTTGGTGGAGGGCCATAGAGATTGCTGCTAGCATCCCACCTAGAGCCAAACTTCCCACATCTCCCATGAAGACCTTGGCAGGCTTGTGGTTAAAGACGAAGAAACCTAGCAAACCACCAATCATGGCAAGAATCACAAGAAGTATATCGAGTTGATTTTGCATATAAGCAATCACACCGTAGGCTGACAAGCTAATCACCACTGAAATACTTGCTAAGCCGTCGATCCCGTCCGTCAGATTCACCGCATTTGAAAAGCCAACTAGCCAGAAAAGGGCAAAGAAAATATAGAAAATACCCAGATGTACTTGGTAGCCAAAAACTGAAAGCATATCTCCACCACGCTCATAAAAGAGGTAGAAAATCACCCCTCCAAGGAGCTGGAGAGCAAGCTTTTGCTTGGGATTCAAGCCCTCGTTGATCTTGCGAAAAACCTTGAGAAAATCATCCAAAAAGCCTACCAAACCATATAAAACCAAAATAAACAAAATCATGCCTACATTGTTGGTCAATTGTTGGGTAAAGAGAGCAACCAAAAAGCTCATCACTACTGCAACGATTAGGAAGACAAGACCTCCCATGGTTGGAGTCCCAGCTTTAGCTTGGTGTTGCTTGACATCCTCATGCATCTGCTGACCCGTAATCTGTGCTTTTCGATAAAATCGGATAAAGGCTGGAATACCTATCAAGGTCAATAGAAAGGCTAGGACTCCAGCACTAATGGAACTAATCATCTTAATCTCCTAAAGTTATTTTCATTTTTTTAATGTCTTTGAGGGCTGTATTGGCACGGACACTTTGTTTCTTGACCGTTTTGCCACTACCTTCCCACTCGACTTCTATATTCAGCCATTTGGCAAATGTTTGCACATTTTCATCTGTCCAGCCGTACATATCAGGCATTTCTTCGACCTTATCTGATAGGATCAAGATCTGCTGATTGGCTTCCAAATTATCTCCTTCCGCAACCGAGAGTTCCTTGATCTTGGTTCCTGTTCCGATAACGATTGGTTGGACAAGGTTGCGACGCAATTCCTCTGCTAGGTCACCCGGAGTAAAGTCCTTGGTAGCTGGCATGGCATAGCTTGTCGTCTTGCTGACCTGATCCAAGCTCTTGGCAGTTGACTGAAGATTGAGGGATTCTTTCATAGCAGAAGCTCGCTCAAGGATTGGGTTGGCAAACTCTCCCAGCTGAACGCCTGAATAATGCTCTGGCTGTTGCACCGTTACATAGAGAATAAAGTCAGGATTCTCTGCAGGATGCATGGACACAACAGAGAAGATATAGTTGGTTTCACCTGTAAGGTAACCCCCATTCTTCTCATCGGCAATCTGAGCAGTCCCTGATTTCAGGGCAACATTCTGTCCCGGAACATTGACATTTGGTTTTCCTGTGCTGTGGTTATACATGGTACCATAGACAGGATCTGTTCCGACCATGACCATGTGCTCCCGAGTAGAGGACGCTGCTGCTTTTGACACAGGATTTCCGACAATTTCCTTTTGAGACTTACGAACAGACTGGTCATTTGGATCATAGAGGGCACTGATAAATTTCGGCTCCAACATAACCCCATCGTTGGCAATAGCTGTAAAGGCACGAAGCATCTGGGTCTGGGTGACAGAGATCCCTTGTCCAAATGAACTCATGGCGATATTGACAATGTTATCAGCAGGTAATTGACCTGTGTACTCATCTGTCAGACCAAAACGGGTCGGTACCCCAAATTTGAAACGGTTAAGGTAATCCAGCCAAGTTGCATCCCCCATCTTTTGCTCAAGCAAGGTCATCCCAATATTACTTGAGTGGGCAAATCCTTGAGAGAAGGTCATGGTGCCACCACTGGTCAATCCTTCATTGACGTCCCAGTCTCGAATGGTCGCATCTGCTATTTTCAATTCACTGCTGTTAAAGTATTCGCCACCAGGGAAGGTATTGTTATCAATTGCTGAGGCCAACATCATCACCTTCATGGTCGATCCTGGCTCGTAGTTACTTTGATAGAGGATATCACGCCAGACAAAGTCTTTTGTGATGCCATCCTTGGTATCGGCATTGAAGGTTGGCCGTTGGGTTGTAGCCAGGATTTCCCCTGTCTTAGCGCTAACCAAGGTAGCTGTCATATACTTGCCTTTTACCTTTTCCTGAAAGGCATCCATCTGGGTTTCCATAAAGGATTGCAAGGGACTAGAAAGGGTTGTGTACACATCCTTTCCATCTACCGTTTGTTGAGAAGCTTGATCTGTACCCGGAACAATATTTCCCAGACGATCTTTCTCATAGGTGATGATCCCATCTGTACCCGCCAGAATGTTATTTAAAGAACTCTCCAATCCAGATGTCCCAATCAAACGTTTGGTTCCATCCTCATTTTCATGGAGTTGCGCTAAACCGATAAAGGAAGAAGCAAACTGTCCATTGGGATAACTACGGTTAGGGCTAGTTGTAAAGTCAACTCCCTCAACGCCAGCAGTTTTAAGGTCATTTTTAATAGCCATCATATTGGCATAGGTGATCCCATTTCCCTTGGTACCAAAGGATACCTGTTTTAGATCTGGTTGAGAAAGCTGTTCTTTGACATAAGACTCTTCCATATCCAGATACTTATGGAAAATCTCAGCTACCTTATTAAATTGAGAATCCTCTACATAGAGAATTTTGCCTGTTGCTGACTTGTAGGACTTGTCAATAACGGCATAGATATTATACGAAGTCGCATCCTCAGCAATAGGCGTTCCATTACGATCGTAAATGGTTCCCCGTTTTGCAGGAATCGTCTTGGTTGTTTGATGGACCTTGTTGGCTTCTTGAACCAAGTCCTTACCAAATTTTTTACCCGTTCCGATAATGACCGCAAAGTTGACCAAAAAGACAGCGAAGAGTATGACAGCCAATAAACTCAGGCTTTTCCCTACTCTTCGACGATTTTCTTCTGGAGATTTACGGTTACGAACGGCATAACGGATGATTTTTTCTTTCCACTGTTTCATTTCTTACTCCGCTGCTCGGATATTTTCGTTATTCAGCTGCAAATCCTTGGAGTTTGCAATCTCTTTCAAACGTTCTGAACGAATCAATTCATTGACCTCTTGCTTGGCATCGTCTAGCTCTGTTTTCTTTTCTTCGATTTGAGCATTGACCTTGGTCAATTCATTCTGAACTTGTAATAGCTTGGTCTGCATAAACACAACGCTAATTGCCAGGATAATCATTGTTGCAGCAATCGAAACATAGAAGGCCTTTTCCACACGTGAGAAACCTTTAAACTTCGTTTGCAATAACTGGCTTGTTTTTTCGATTCTTTCTGCCATGTTTTTCCTCTTACTTGTGAATTTTTCTGGCCACGCGCAACTTGGCTGAATGCGAACGATTGTTGGCTTCTAGCTCTTCGGCACTTGGCAAGATTGGCTTGCGGGATACCAATTCCATCTTGGGCTTAAGGTCATCTGGAATGAAGGGCAAGCCTTTGGGAACTTCCACTGTTGAAGCTTCCTTGAATAATTGCTTGGTCAAACGGTCTTCCAGCGAATGGAAGGTAATGACCGAGATTCTACCATCCAAAGCCAGCATGTCCATGGCCTGCTGGATGGATTCATCTGCCGCACCCAGCTCATCATTGACTTCGATTCGGATAGCCTGAAAAATCTGCTTGGCAGGGTGCCCCTTTTTCTTGAGTTCCTTAGCAGGCTTGGCCGACTTGATAATCTCTGCCAACTCCGTCGTTGTCTCAATTGGTTTCACCTCACGTGCCTGCTCAATCTTACGAGCTATCTGCTTAGAGAATTTATCCTCACCATACTTGAAAAAGATCCGAACCAGGTCATGATAGTCATAATGATTGACCACCTCATAGGCCGTCAGACGAGCTTCCTGATTCATCCGCATATCCAGTGGCGCATCCTTTTTATAAGAAAAGCCACGCTCACGCTGATCCAGCTGAGGACTGGACACTCCCAAGTCATAACAAATTCCATCAATTTCCTGGACACCAGCCTCCTGCAAACGTGCCTGCAAATGACGGAAGTTATCCTTGATAAAGGTTACCATCCCCTTTTCGATATAGGGTGCCAACCGTTTGTGCGCATTGTCAATAGCATTCTGGTCCTGGTCAAAAGCATAGAGATGCCCTTTTTCGCTCAATTTACTTAATAAATATTCGCTATGGCCTGCTCCGCCCAAAGTCGCATCAACGTAGATACCGTCAGGTTTTACGTCAAGCATATCAATCGTTTCATGAAGCAAGACCGTTACATGATGAAATTCTTTTGTCATATCTTATCTATTTTACCACAAATCTGACCAGCTTGCACTTGTCAGACAAGGCTAAGTTTCTTCGAAAAAAATTCTCAAAAATATGTCATATATACTTGACATCTCATCCCCGAAAGAATATAATATAGTCAAATATATACGACATATCAGAAAGGAGACCCTATGAATCGTGTCAAAGAATTCCGCAAGGAACTGGGAATTTCCCAGCTCGAGCTCGCCAAGGATATCGGTGTCTCGAGACAAACCATCAATATGATTGAGAACGACAAGTACAATCCAACCCTGGAACTCTGTCTCAATCTCGCCCGTAGCCTCCAAACTGACCTCAACAGTCTCTTTTGGGAGGACGATTTTTAAAAAAAGGAGCAAACAAATGAAAAAAGAAACTCTCACTGAAAAACTCATCAAACGCATTTATGGCATTTCAGGACCACTTGATGAACACAAACGACGCGAAGCTGACCGCATTGGAAATAAAATCTTTGTGATTCTCTTTTACCTCATGACTTTAGGTAATCTTATTCCCTTTGTCCTTGCTTATAAATATCCGCAAATTGTCGCTATCGGCTATCCTCTCGTGGTGTTTGGCATTTCGATGGTAGCTTCCCTCTATGTGGTCTCCCAAACCAAGAAAACGGGCATCACAGCTATTGATCCCGAAATGCTGAGTCAAAAAGAAAGCAAACAGCTACGTTTTCCTGGTCTAAAAGCGGGGATAGTCTATGGATTGATGAGTTTTTTTGTAACCCCTCTTCTCCATATACTACTAGGTGAGAGTCAGGACTATCTTCAGTCTCTTCTCACTTTTAAAAATATTTTTTCAAGTATTCTCCAGTCTTTCTTCTTCGGATTAATAGTACAAACTGCCATCTCCCATCGAATTGCAAAAGCCAAGGAAGATCAGGACGACGATTAGGAGGTTCCCTATGAAATCACTAGTAACTTTACTTACCTATCATCTTTTGTTTGCTTCACTGCTCATCTTCATCATCGTTTCAGGGAACTTGCCAATCTACGATATAGTCCTCCTTCCAGTCTTTATTCCAGCCCTCAACAAAGGACTAACTTATCTAAAGATTGACTCCCAAAAAACACGCATACTCAACTTAGCACTGTGCTTTATGATTCTATCTTTACCACAACTGATGGTCATCTCAAGCAATTGGAAGGATTATTTACTGTTCACTGTCGCTATCCTTTCTTCCATCACTTATCTTTATTATCTCTATCAATTCGTAAAAGAAAATCAGTAAAACCACTCATTTAGGAAGTTACTCCCATGAAAAAAGAAGATTTCACCACTCGATTACTCAAACTATTCTTTCACATACAAGGGCCTTTTGATGAATGCCGTCAAGAGATGATTTACAAGGCTTGTGCCCGTGCCTTGATCCAAATCGTATACTCCTCCCTCCTACTCTTCTTGTTCTATCTCCTATTTGGACGCTTCATAGAGTTGGTTCGAGATGCCATGCCCTACCTCTATTTTGGACTTATCTTCGTCCTCTCATCTAGGGCGAGACTAGCAGTTCGCAACTTACATTTAGACAAGGATGACCCGTCCGAAATCCATCATAAAAGCTACAGCAAAAGCCAGATCAAAGTTCGTAGTTGGGGTGTATTCATCAGTATTCCAATTGGCTTGTTTGTCTTATCAGCCTTTCACAAACTCTTTGTTCAGCATCTTCCCCTCGACACCTTTTTGGACAATCTCTCCCAGTTCGATAAAACGCTCCCTTTACTAGTCTTAGGTTTGGGAATTGGTGCCATATTTGGAACCATGACCTATGCCTTTTTATCAGAACACGAGGCAAAACACTCTGAACCAGTAACGCATAAGGAAAATATAGAAAAATGACCAGTATATATGATTTTTCCGTTTTAAACCAAAATAACCAAGCGACTCCCCTAGAGAGCTATCGTGGTAAAATTCTCTTGATTGTCAACACTGCTACTGGATGTGGTTTAACGCCCCAGTACCAGGGGCTTCAAGAACTCTATGAACGCTATCAAGATAAGGGCTTTGAAATCCTAGATTTCCCTTGCAATCAGTTTATGGGACAAGCACCTGGCAGCGCAGAGGAAATCAATAGCTTCTGCAGTCTACACTACCAGACCACTTTCCCTCGCTTTGCCAAGATCAAGGTCAACGGCAAGGAGGCAGATCCTCTTTATGTTTGGCTAAAAGACCAGAAATCTGGCCCGCTAGGAAAACGAATCGAATGGAATTTTGCTAAGTTTCTCATTGGTCGAGATGGGCAAGTCCTTGAGCGCTTCTCTTCCAAAACAGACCCCCAAACCATCCAAGAGTCTCTCCAAAAAATACTCTAATTTCTTTTTAAAACGTATCCTTTCATTTAGTTTGAGCCCTGAAAGGATGCGTTTTTTCTTTAAAAAGTAACTGATTTTCTTTAATTTATATTTATTTTTTTGCTTTTTGCTATTGCAATTCTTTCATTAATTTAGTATATTTGTTATATTAAAAGTTTTCAGTCATTTTAAGGGAGAAATGACCTTTTAAATTTTTTATCTTAAAATGAAAGCGCTTTATAAGCAGGAGGTAAGGTGGCTTACAAATTATCAGAAAGTTTTCTCATTAAATCAAGTTGTAACCAAGTCAGACTTGGGCTTGGGCAGTAGCTGACTGCCTTTCTAAAAACTAGGAGTATATTATGAATCGATACCTTTTTGAAAAAGGGCAAACATTTAGCATTCGGAAGTTGACTATAGGTGTAGCATCTGTTATCGTGGGACTGGCATTTTTTGCTTCTGGAACCGTACGTGCAGACGAAACGGCTCCTGAAACGACATCCAATTTAGATCAGCAAATGAAACAAGTAGCAGATATAGAAGAGACCAAGGCTGAGCCAGTCAAAAAAGAAGGTCGTGTAGAAGCTGAAAAACAAGAAACACCTGCTGCCGATACCAACAGTGCTGACTTGCTCCCCGAAGACATTCATGACCGTGCCTATCCAGACACACCTGTCAAAGAACTCGATACGAAGACTATCGTTGAGCAGAAAGCTAGCCCTAAAGTAGAAACTGAGAGCATTCTAAAGGCTAAGGAAGAGACTCCAAAGGAAGCCGAGAACGGAAACCGTGCCATCATTAACGGTGGACAAGACCTCAAGCACATCAACTACGAAGGACAACCTGCTACTGCTGCAACTATGGTCTATAGTATTTACAATGGCGGTTCTCAACGATACATCGTTTCTGGGTCTGGTATTTTCGTATCTCCTAACGTCTTCTTGACAGTTGCGCACAACTTTTTAGACAAAGAGGGCCATGTTCGTGGCGGAGATTCTGCGCGCTTCTATTACAATCTAGGCTCCAACACTCCCGTTAAAAATTCTCAGCCAAATTCAGGAAATACCACACTCTTTCAAGAGAAAGATATCCACTTCTGGAACAAAGAAGAGTTTAGCAAGGGATATCAAAATGACTTGGCAGCAGTTGTATCACCTGTCCCTATACAAATTGCAAGCCCAAATAAAGCAGCAACTTTTGTACCACTCGCTGAGCATAAGACGTACAAAGCAGGGGACCCTGTCAGCACGATTGGTTACCCAACTGACTCAAGCTCAAAAGAACTCAAACAGCCTATCGTAGCTGGACAACTCTATAAAGCTGACGGCAAGGTAAAATCCGTTGATCCTTATGATGACAAGGGAGCTACTGGCATCACTTACCAAACAACTTCTGTATCTGGTTTGTCTGGTGGCGGAATTATCAATGGTGATGGAAAAGTCATCGGCGTACACCAACACGGAACGGTTGACAACGGTGTGGCTGAGAAAGACCGCTTCGGTGGCGGACTTGTCCTCTCTCCTGAACAACTCAAATGGGTCAAAGATATCATTGACAAATATGGTGTCAAGGGCTGGTATCAAGGTGATAATGGCAAACGCTACTACTTTACACCCGAAGGTGAAATGCTTAGAAATAAGACAGCTGTCATCGGAGAAAATCAGTACTCCTTTGATGAGAGCGGTGTCGCTACTCTAGTCAAGGGAATTGATTACGGACGTGTGGTTATCCAACACGTGGACGAAGCAGGCAATACAGTCAAAGAAAACGATACTTTCTTAGACAAAACAGAAGTGGGAACTGGCTTTGACTATGATTTCAAGAAAGCAATCACTCCAACCGAATTCTACAAGCAAAACCTAGAGAAATACCAGATTGTTTCCATCGATGGGGTCGAGATTCAGAAGCAACTAAAAGACGAGTGGAACCACAATGTCGTTAGTAAAACAGCTCCTGGAACCCGTGTCATCAAGGTGGTCTATAAAGTTAACAAAGGCTCCTTCAAGGTTTACTATCGTCAAAAAGGAACAACCACTGAACTAGCTGAGGCCACAGTTGATAACAATGACGGTCAAGAGTATGACGTTTCCTTTGTCAACACCTTCCATGCAAAAGACATTGCTGGCTACCGTCCAGTCAAGACTAGCCTGGAAGCAACTATCCAGCAAAAAGGAGTGAATGAGGTCGTCTTTGAATACGAGCCAATCTCTGATACAGCTAATCCAACGACACCGACTCCACCAGTCGCTCATCCAGAAGACAAAGAAACTGAGATTGGCAATCATGGACCTCTTCCAAGCAAGGCTCAACTCGATTACCACAAGGAAGAATTGGCAGCCTTCATCCACTACGGAATGAACACCTATACCAATTCTGAATGGGGAAATGGTAAAGAAGACCCCCGATACTTCAATCCAACCAACTTGGATACTGACCAATGGATCCGTACTCTGAAGGAAACTGGCTTCAAACGAACCATTATGGTTGTTAAACACCACGACGGATTCGTTGCTTACCCATCTAAGTACACCAACCATACCGTAGCTGCTAGTCCATGGAAAGATGGGAAGGGTGACCTTCTCGAAGAAGTTTCCAAGTCTGCTAGCAAGTACGATATGAATATGGGTGTTTACTTGTCACCATGGGATGCCAACCATCCTAAATACCATGTCGCAACCGAAAAAGAATACAACCAATACTACCTCAACCAACTGAAAGAAATCCTTGGAAATCCGAAATACGGTAATAAAGGGAAATTTATCGAAGTTTGGATGGACGGTGCGCGTGGTAGCGGTGCCCAAAAAGTAACCTATACCTTTGATGAATGGTTCAAATACATCAAAGAAGCTGAAGGAGATATTGCTATCTTCTCTGCTCAACCGACAAGCGTTCGCTGGATCGGAAATGAACGGGGAATCGCAGGGGACCCTGTCTGGCACAAAGTCAAGAAAGCTAACATCACAGACGATGTGAAAAACGAATACCTCAACCATGGTGACCCAGATGGAGATATGTACTCTGTAGGGGAAGCTGACGTTTCGATTCGTTCTGGCTGGTTCTACCATGACAATCAACAGCCGAAATCACTCAAAGAGTTGATGGATATCTACTTCAAGTCTGTTGGTCGTGGAACCCCACTCCTTCTCAATATTCCACCAAATAAAGAAGGAAAATTTGCAGATGCGGATGTGGCTCGCTTGAAGGAATTCAAAGCAACCCTAGACCAAATGTATGCCACTGACTTTGCCAAAGGTGCCGCTGTAACAGCAAGTTCTACTCGTCAAAACCATCTCTACAAGGAAAGCCACCTCACAGACGGTAAAGATGACACCAGCTGGGCCCTCTCAAATGATGCCACAACCGGTAGCTTTACAGTCGATTTGGGGCAAAAGAGACGCTTTGACGTCGTTGAACTCAAGGAAGATATCGCCAAAGGTCAACGTATCTCTGGTTTCAAGATTGAAGTCGAAATCAACGGACGTTGGGTGACATACGGCGAAGGTTCGACCGTTGGTTACCGTCGCTTGGTTCAAGGCAAGCCTGTAGAGGCACAAAAAATTCGTGTAACCATCACCGGTGCTCAAGCAACCCCAATCTTAACCAACTTCTCAGTCTACAAGACACCAAGCAGCATTGAAAAGACAGATGGCTACCCTCTTGGACTGGAATACCACTCAAACACAACGGCAGATACAGCTGGAACAACTTGGTACAATGAATCTGAAGGTGTTCGTGGCACTTCTATGTGGACCAATCAAAAAGATGCCAAAGTAAGCTATACCTTCACAGGAACCAAGGCCTATGTCGTCTCTACGGTCGATCCAGGTCACGGAGAAATGTCCGTCTACGTTGATGGTCAAAAGGTTGCAGATGTGCAAACTAAGAATGCTAGTCGTAAACGCAGCCAAAAAGTCTTTGAGACAGGCGATTTAGCACCAGGCCAACACACTATTACTCTTGTAAACAAAACAGGTGAACCAATTGCTACAGAAGGAATCTACACCCTAAACAATGATAGCAAAGGGATGTTTGAACTCGAGTCTACTAACTACGAAGTCGAAAAAGGAAAACCAGTCACTGTTAAGATTAAACGTGTTGGTGGAAGCAAGGGGGCTGCTACTGTGCGCTTCATCACAGAACCTGGAACTGGGGTTCACGGTAAAGTTTACCAAGATACGACTCAAGATGTGACCTTTAAAGACGGAGAAACAGAAAAGACTGTTACCATCCCAACGATTGATTTTACAGAACAAGCCGACTCTGTCTTTGACTTCAAAGCCAAGCTCACTTCTGTCACTGATGGTGCCCTGCTCGGTTTCGCTACCGATGCAACCATCCAAGTGATGAAAGCTGAATTGCTGATCAAGGACCAAACAAGCTATGATGATCAAGCTAATCAGTTGGATTACAGTCCTGGCTGGCACCATGAAGCCAATTCGGCAGACAAGTACCAAAAGACTGAGTCCTGGGCATCCTTTGGTCGCTTAACTGACGAGCAAAAGAAAAAGACAACTGTCACAGCCTACTTCTACGGTACTGGACTTGACATCAAGGGATTCGTAGATCCGGGTCACGGTATCTACAAAGTCTTCTTAGATGGTAAAGAAGTTCCTTACCAAGATGGCATGGGAAATGCTTCAACTATTGATGGTAAGAAATACTTTAGCGGTCGTGCAGCCCAACGCCAAGGCAATCAAACTCTGGTTAGCCTAAAAGGTCTGGACGAAAACTTGCACGCAGTCACCCTTCAACTCGATCCTGATAAAAACGATTTGTCTCGAAATATCGGTATTCAGGTGGATCAATTCATCACTCGTGGTGAAGGAAGCGAACTCTACAGCAAAGCAGAGCTTCTCCAATCCATTACTAAATGGAAGGACGATTTGGCTAACTTTGACCCAACAGGATTGAAAAATACACCTACTGCACGCCAAGCTTTCCAAACAAATCTAGACAAATTGAGAAACCAACTCAGCGCTGAAACTGTAGATGCTCAGGATGTTATGTTGACAGTAAGTACTTTGCAAGATATCCTCAGCAAGGATGAAAACTACCAAAAACCTGGCGAAGAACCTAGTCCAGAACAACCAGAACAGCCTGCTGAACCGAAACAGCCTGAAATCGAATACAGTAAGGCCATGGCCAGCCTGACAGAGGCCATCGAGAAAAAAGTCGGTGAGCTTGGATCTAACAATGAAGCTAAGAAGAAATTAATTGAACTTGCAAACCAAGCAATTGCTGCAATTCAAGAGGCCAAGACTCAAGAAGAAGTTAATAAAGCGCTAGAATCCGCTCTTGAACAAATTAGCAAGCTTGAAGCAGCTAAGCCTGAGAAACCGGCTGAACCGGAAAAACCAGCTGAGCCTGAGAAACCATCTGAGCCTGAGAAACCGGCTGAACCTGAGAAACCAGCTGAACCTGAGAAGCCAGCTGAACCTGAGAAACCGGCTGAACCTGAGAAACCGGCTGAACCTGAGAAGCCAGCTGAGCCTGAGAAACCAGCTGAACCTGAGAAACCAGCTGAGCCTGAGAAACCAGCTGAGCCTGAGAAACCGACTGAGCCTGAGGGACCAGCTGAACCTGAGAAACCAGCTGAGCCTGAGAAACCAGCTGAACCTGAGAAACCAGCTGAACCTGAGAAACCGGCTGAACCTGAGAAACCAGCTGAACCTGAGAAACCAGCTGAACCTGAGAAGCCAGCTGAACCTGAGAAACCGGCTGAACCTGAGAAACCAGCTGAGCCTGAGAAACCAGCTGAGCCTGAGAAACCGACTGAGCCTGAGGGACCAGCTGAACCTGAGAAACC
>CAJNDD010000034.1 GCA_905221435.1 bacterium | reverse complement strand
CTTAGTTGCGAACGACCTTCAATCAAAACCTTATTGATGATTTCTTGCTTTAATTCAGGAGAGTAATAACGGTTTTTTCCTTTTTTGACGAACTCTATTCCGTAACGATCAATCAATTTAATCATGTACCTAAGATTAGAATTGTTTATCCCAAATTTATTTGAAAGCTTCTCTAAGCTATATCCTTGTTTTCTTAGTCCATAGATTTGAACTTTATCTTCATAACTCAATTTCATAATAAAACACCCCAAAAGTTAGATTTTTTCTGTCTAACTTTTGGGGTGCAGTTCAAACATAAAGCTTTTTTCTTTTATCCACTTTTCTCTAAATAGTTTTTAATGATTTCCAATTCCTCTGGATTCAAGGGACGATATTGCCCTTCTGCTAGTTCTGGGTCTAATGTCAAATCGCCGAACTGGACGCGTTTTAGGGCAGTCACCTTGACACCAACTGAGAGAAACATTTTCTTTACCTGATGAAACTTGCCCTCAGAGATAGTGATGGAAGCCCGGCTCTCTGTTTGTCTTGAGGACAGAATTTCGAGCTGAGCAGGTTTACAAGTGGTCCCGTCTAAAAAGATGATTCCTTCCTTAAACTGTCGGATATGATCTGATGTGAGCAGTCCATTGACCACCACTTGATAGGATTTATCGACATGGTACTGGGGATGAAGGAGCTGAAAACCAAGAGGTCCATTGTCTGTCAAAAGGAGCAGTCCCGTCGTATCGCGGTCTAGTCTGCCGACAGCATAGAGCTGGTCAGACTGGATGTCAGGTGGAAGGAGATCCATGACGGTTGAAAGTTTCTTATCCTTGCTAGCTGTAACGACTCCGTTTGGCTTATGAAGCATGAGGTAGTTGTGCTCGTAGCCTTGGATTTGTCGTCCTTGAAAGACTAATTTCTGTAATCCAGTGTCGACATTTTGAGCGAGTGAGCTGGCTGGACAATCATCTACTAGGATTTCTTTTTTTAATAGAGCCTGTTTCATAGCCTTGCGACTGACCTTTTCTTGGGCTAATAATCTATCTAAACGCATACCAGCTTATCTTATCATAAGTCTCTGACTTTGAAAAGAGTTGCCTTGACTAGAAAAGCAGAGTGAAAACATTTACACTTAGCTGAACTGTGATTTTTGAATGAGACTGTGGTATAATTGTTCAGTTAGAAATAAAAATTTAAATATTAGAGGAAATCATGACAAAATTAAGAGAAGATATCCGTAACATTGCGATTATCGCCCACGTTGACCACGGGAAAACAACCCTCGTTGACGAATTATTGAAACAATCTGAAACTCTTGATGCACGTACTGAATTAGCAGAGCGCGCTATGGACTCAAACGATATCGAAAAAGAGCGTGGAATTACAATTCTTGCGAAAAACACTGCCGTTGCCTACAAGGGAACTCGTATCAATATCATGGACACACCAGGACACGCGGACTTCGGTGGAGAAGTTGAGCGTATCATGAAAATGGTTGACGGTGTTGTTTTGGTCGTAGATGCCTACGAAGGAACCATGCCACAGACTCGTTTCGTATTGAAAAAAGCCTTGGAACAAGACCTTGTCCCAATCGTGGTTGTTAACAAAATCGACAAGCCATCAGCTCGTCCAGCAGAAGTAGTGGACGAAGTCTTGGAACTTTTCATCGAGCTTGGTGCAGATGATGACCAGCTTGACTTCCCAGTGGTGTATGCTTCAGCTATCAACGGAACTTCTTCATTGTCAGACGATCCAGCTGATCAAGAAAAAACAATGGCACCAATCTTTGATACCATTATCGATCATATCCCTGCTCCAGTGGACAACTCAGATGAACCGTTACAGTTCCAAGTCTCACTCTTGGACTACAATGACTTCGTTGGTCGTATCGGTATCGGTCGTGTCTTCCGTGGTAGTGTGAAAGTTGGTGACCAAGTTACCCTTTCTAAACTAGATGGTACAACGAAGAACTTCCGTGTTACAAAACTCTTCGGATTCTTTGGTTTGGAACGTCGTGAAATCCAAGAAGCTAAAGCAGGTGACTTGATTGCCGTTTCCGGTATGGAAGATATCTTTGTTGGTGAGACGATTACACCGACAGATGCAGTTGAGCCTCTTCCAATCCTTCACATCGATGAACCAACACTTCAAATGACTTTCTTAGTCAACAATTCACCATTTGCTGGTAAAGAAGGTAAATGGGTGACTTCTCGTAAGGTGGAAGAACGCTTGCAAGCAGAATTGCAAACAGACGTTTCCCTTCGTGTTGACCCAACGGACTCACCAGATAAATGGACTGTTTCAGGTCGTGGAGAATTGCACTTGTCAATCCTGATCGAAACCATGCGCCGTGAGGGTTATGAACTTCAAGTATCTCGTCCAGAAGTTATCGTAAAAGAGATTGACGGTGTCAAATGTGAGCCATTTGAGCGTGTCCAAATCGACACTCCAGAAGAATACCAAGGATCTGTTATCCAAAGCCTTTCTGAACGTAAGGGTGAAATGTTGGACATGATTTCAACTGGTAATGGTCAAACTCGTTTGGTCTTCCTTGTTCCAGCGCGTGGTTTGATAGGATACTCAACTGAGTTCTTGTCAATGACTCGTGGTTACGGTATCATGAACCATACCTTCGACCAATACTTGCCACTCATCCCAGGTGAAATCGGTGGTCGTCACCGTGGTGCCCTTGTTTCTATCGATGCTGGTAAGGCAACAACCTACTCAATCATGTCTATCGAAGAACGTGGTACCATCTTTGTCAACCCAGGTACTGAGGTTTACGAAGGAATGATCATCGGTGAAAACTCTCGTGAAAACGACTTGACAGTGAATATCACCAAGGCTAAACAAATGACCAACGTTCGTTCAGCTACTAAGGACCAAACAGCGGTTATCAAGACACCTCGTATCTTGACGCTTGAAGAGTCTCTTGAGTTCTTGAATGACGATGAGTACATGGAAGTAACGCCTGAGTCTATCCGTTTGCGTAAGCAAATCCTTAACAAGGCAGAGCGTGAGAAAGCCAACAAAAAGAAAAAATCAGCTGAATAAGAGCTAGAAAGAGATAAAGATGGTCTATTTAATCATAGGGATACTCTTATTACTACTCTATGTTTTTGCGACACCTCAAAGTATCAAAGGAACAGTCAACATCGTTATCTTGGTTTTTGTAGTTGTTGCACTCTTGATTTTGCTGATGTTGTCCATCTTGCAAATCTTCCAATTACCGACAGAATTCTTTGTCACAATAGCCATGCTGGCTCTAGCCTACTTTAGCTTGAGAGACATTACGCTCATGCCTGTAAAAAAGAGCAGAAGAAGATAAATAGAAAGAGAGCTACGGCTCTCTTTTTCTATGCTAGAATGAGAACTAGAGCATTTTCGTTTAGTAATATTTCCATAAAAATGGTAAAATAGTAGGAGTAGAAATGGAGTTTGAGACATGAAAGTAATCGATCAATTTAAAAATAAGAAAGTACTTGTTTTAGGTTTGGCTAAGTCTGGTGAGTCTGCAGCCCGTTTGTTGGACAAGCTAGGTGCTATTGTCACTGTTAATGACGGCAAGCCTTTTGAGGAAAATCCTGCTGCTCAAAGCTTGCTAGAAGAGGGAATCAAGGTTGTCACTGGTGGCCATCCTTTGGAGCTCTTGGATGAAGATTTCGCTCTGATGGTGAAAAATCCAGGTATCCCGTATAGCAATCCCATGATTGAAAAGGCTTTGGTAAAGGGGATTCCAGTTTTGACTGAGGTGGAGTTGGCTTACTTGATCTCAGATGCGCCAATTATCGGTATCACTGGTTCAAATGGGAAAACAACCACAACGACGATGATTGGGGAAGTTTTAACTGCTGCCGGACAACATGGTCTATTGTCAGGGAACATCGGCTATCCTGCTAGTCAAGTGGCTCAAACTGCGACAGCCAAGGACACGCTTGTCATGGAACTTTCTTCTTTCCAACTCATGGGTGTTCAAGAATTCCATCCTGAGATTGCGGTTATTACCAACCTCATGCCAACTCATATCGACTATCATGGTTCTTTTGAGGAGTATGTGGCAGCTAAGTGGAATATCCAGAACAAGATGACAGCAGCTGATTTCCTTGTCTTGAACTTTAACCAAGACTTGGCAAAAGACTTGGCTAGCAAAACACAAGCCACTGTTGTACCATTTTCAACATTGGAAAAGGTTGATGGAGCTTATTTGGAAGATGGTCAACTCTACTTCCGTGGAGAAGTGGTCATGGCAGCTAGAGAAATCGGTGTTCCAGGTAGCCACAATGTAGAAAATGTCCTTGCGACTATTGCTGTAGCCAAGCTCCGTGGTGTGGATAACCAAACCATCAAGGAAACTCTTTCAGCCTTTGGTGGTGTCAAACACCGTCTCCAATTTGTGGATGAAATTCAGGGTGTCAAATTCTATAACGATAGCAAATCAACCAATATCTTGGCTACTCAAAAAGCCTTGTCAGGATTTGACAATAGTAAGGTTATCTTAATTGCAGGTGGTTTGGACCGCGGAAATGAGTTCGACGAATTGGTGCCAGATATTACTGGGCTCAAGAAGATGGTCATCCTCGGTCAGTCTGCAGAACGCGTCAAACGGGCAGCGGATAAGGCTGGTGTGGCTTATGTAGATGCGACTGATATTGCTGATGCGACCCGCAAGGCTTATGAACTCGCGACTCAAGGAGATGTGGTTCTCCTCAGTCCTGCCAATGCTAGCTGGGATATGTATGCTAACTTTGAAGTACGTGGCGACCTCTTTATCGACACAGTAGCGGAGTTAAAGGAATAATATGAAAAAAATTGTCTTTACAGGTGGGGGGACGGTTGGACATGTCACCCTCAACCTTTTGTTAATGCCTAAGTTCATCGAAGACGGCTGGGAAGTCCACTATATCGGGGATAAACACGGAATCGAACACCAAGAAATCCTCAAGTCAAACTTGAATGTGACCTTTCATTCCATTGCGACTGGGAAGTTGCGTCGCTATTTCTCTTGGCAAAATATGCTGGACGTGTTTAAAGTTGGTTGGGGAATTGTCCAATCCCTCTTTATCATGTTACGACTTCGTCCACAGGCCCTTTTTTCAAAGGGGGGATTTGTCTCTGTACCGCCGGTTATCGCAGCGCGAGTGTCAGGAGTGCCAGTCTTTATTCACGAATCGGACCTGTCTATGGGCTTGGCCAATAAAATTGCCTATAAATTTGCGACCAAGATGTATTCAACATTTGAGCAGGCTGCTGGTCTCGTAAAGGTCGAGCATGTGGGGGCAGTGACCAAGGTTTCAGACCAAAAAACTCCTGAACCAGATGAATTGGTGGATATCCAAACCCACTTTAATCCTAAATTGCCTACAGTATTGTTTGTCGGTGGTTCTGCAGGAGCTCGTGTCTTTAACCAATTGGTGACAGACCATAAAAAAGAGCTGACCGAACGCTACAATATCATTAATCTCACTGGAGATACTAGCCTCAATGAGTTGAGTCAAAATCTCTTTCGTGTTGACTATGTGACGGACCTCTATCAACCCTTGATGGAGATAGCAGATGTGGTGGTGACGCGTGGCGGTGCCAATACGATTTTTGAGCTCTTAGCCATGGCGAAACTCCATCTCATCGTACCATTGGGGCGTGAAGCAAGTCGAGGAGACCAGATTGAAAATGCGGCTTACTTTATTAAGAAAGGCTATGCAGAAGAACTTCAAGAAAGTGACTTGACCTTGGAAAGCTTGGAGGTGAAACTCAGTCACTTGCTTAGTCACAAGAACCAATACCAAGCTAGCATGAAGGCTTCAACTGAATTGAAATCTCTTGCAGATTTTTACGATCTACTAAGAAAAGACCTAGCATAAGGAATATCAATGTCAAAGGATAAGAAAAAAGAATCAAACCAGAAGCAAGAATTGTCTGAATGGCAGAAACGAAACCAGGAATACCTGAAGAAGAAGGCTGAGGAAGAAGCTGCCCTAGCTGAAGAGAAGGAAAAGGAAAAACAAGCTCGTAAGGAAGCCAACTCGAAACTATTGGAGGAATCCAAGAAATCATCGAGTGAGTCAGACGAGGAAGCCGCAAGTCCGAGCAAGGAACCATCCGAAAAAGAAGAAAAATCTCAAAAGGAAGATCCTAAAGTCAAAGAGGAAAAAGAGAAGAAGAAAAAAGAAAAACCAGCTAAGACTAAAATTGCGCCTGTTCATATTTGGCGAGCTGTGAGTATCTTGGTACCCAGTGTCCTGGTCCTCCTTTTTTCAGTCTATCTGTTGACTCCGCTTTCGTCCATCAAAAATATCGAGGTTAAGGGGAATAGTAACACCCAAGCAGATGACATCAAACAGGCTTCTGGAATTCAAGATAGCGATTATACCTTGGCTCTATTGTTGGATAAGGAAAAATACGCTGAGCGAATCAAGTCCAACCATTGGATAGAATCAGCGAAGATTAACTATCAATTTCCGACTAACTTTACGATTGAGGTTAAGGAATTTGATATTGTTGGTTATTATGTGTCTGGTGAAGGACATTATCCTATTCTTTCTAGTGGTACAGTAGAGTCAAGTCCTGTAAATCGCTTAAACTTGCCTGAGACTTATCTGACAGTTACCTTTAACGATGAGCAGCAGGTGAAAGAGCTGATAACGGGATTGTCTACTATTAGTGAGGATATCAAGAGTCAAATACAGAAAATCGAATTAGCGCCGAGCAAGGCAACAGCAGATCTTTTAAAAATTACCATGCTGGATACAGATGAAATTTTGGTTCCCTTGTCAGAATTGAGCAAGAAATTGCCTTATTACAGCAAAATCAAGCCACAATTGACGGAACCGAGTGTGGTCGATATGGAAGCTGGCATCTATAGCACTAGTCTGGCTGATAAACTTTTGGAAGAAGCTGAGGAAAAAGCTAAAAAAGAGGCGTTGGAAGCTGAGAAGAAAAAACAGGAAGAAAAAGAAGCTGAAGAAAAGAAGCAACAGCAATAAAGCTCAGTTTTTGCTTGACAAGTCTCACTATAAATAATAGAATAGAAAAAAACCTTTAAAGCAGTCCAGAGAGGCAGCTAAGGTTAGACGGTGAAAGGGTGGAGACTACCCATTTTTCGTGGAACCTTGCTGTTGGCAGGTTCCTTTTTTCGTGGTTTGTTTTTGACCATACTCTCTTGTTCGTAAAGGTAAAAGGAGAAAGGTATGCGTGAACATCGTCCAGTTATTGCTCTTGATTTTCCTAGTTTTGAGGCAGTCAAGGAATTTTTATCTCTTTTCCCAGCAGAAGAAAGTCTTTATCTAAAAGTAGGGATGGAGCTTTATTATGCGGAAGGTCCAGAAGTTGTCCGTTATTTGAAGTCACTGGGGCATAGTGTCTTTTTGGACCTCAAGCTACATGACATTCCAAATACAGTCAAATCTGCTATGAAGGTCTTGTCTCAGCTTGGTGTAGACATGACCAATGTTCATGCAGCTGGTGGTGTGGAGATGATGAAGGCTGCGCGTGAAGGTCTTGGAAAAGAAGCAAAATTGATTGCTGTCACTCAATTGACTTCAACTTCTGAAGAACAAATGAGAGACTTTCAAAATATCCAAACCAGCCTGCAAGAGTCTGTGATTCACTATGCCAAGAAGACAGCTGAAGCGGGCTTGGACGGTGTCGTTTGCTCAGCTAAGGAAGTGCAACTCATCAAGCAGGCCACCAATCCAGATTTTATCTGTCTGACACCAGGTATTCGTCCGGCGGGAGCTGCGGTTGGAGACCAAAAACGTGTCATGACACCTGCTGACGCCTATCAAATCGGTAGTGACTATATCGTAGTGGGACGTCCCATTACCCAAGCTGAGGATCCTGTTGCAGCTTATCATGCCATCAAGGATGAATGGAACCAAGACTGAAATGAAAGAAATAGATTATAAAAACAAAAGGAGAATATTATGACACTTGCTAAAGATATCGCTAGCCACCTCTTGAAAATCCAAGCCGTTTACCTCAAACCAGAGGAGCCTTTCACTTGGGCATCTGGTATCAAATCGCCGATTTATACTGACAACCGTGTGACGCTTGCTTACCCAGAAACTCGTAGCTTGATTGAAAATGGTTTTGTGGAAGCTATTAAAGCAGAATTTCCAGAAGTAGAAGTGATTGCAGGAACTGCGACAGCAGGAATTCCACACGGAGCTATCATTGCTGACAAGATGAACTTGCCTTTTGCCTATATCCGCAGCAAACCAAAAGACCACGGAGCTGGTAACCAAATCGAAGGTCGTGTAGCTCAGGGGCAAAAGATGGTTGTTGTTGAAGACCTCATTTCAACTGGTGGGTCTGTTCTTGAAGCTGTGGCAGCTGCTGAACGTGAAGGGGCCGATGTGCTTGGTGTCGTAGCGATTTTCAGTTATCAATTGCCAAAAGCCGATAAGAACTTTGCGGAAGCTGGTGTCAAGTTAGTCACACTTTCTAACTACAGTGAACTAATCCACCTAGCCCAAGAAGAAGGTTACATCACACCAGAAGGACTCGCTCTCCTAAAACGCTTTAAAGAAGACCAAGAAAATTGGCAGGGATAATTTATAGGAAAAGTTGACCAGATATGCTTCAGAGAACTTATCTGGTCAACTTTTAAAATATAAGTCAGACTAAAGAATCGATTAGTAAATTGATTGCCTTTTTCTTCACAGCCAAATACAGTAAAACTCCCAGAACGATTGGAACATCCATCTTTCTAGGAGTTTTTCATTATTCATTTAATTGATGGCTGCGAGAAGGTCGTCAGCTTGCTTTGCAAGTGATGAAGCAGTTGCTTCTTCTATCACCAATTTTCCGTCAGCCCAAGCAGAGTCATTGACACGAGCAGCTGTAAAATCACCAACGACTTGTGTACGGATAAATGGCAAGAGGTCTTTGTAAATAGCAAAGAGTTGATCGTGACCGGCATTGGCTACAGATGATACAGTAACAAACTTGTCTTGGAGGGCTGAAGCACCACGTGTATCTGTCAAGTCAAGGGCACGAGAGAGCCAGTCAAGCAAGTTTTTCACAGTTCCAGGGATAGAGAAGTTGTAGACTGGAGAGAAAATCCAGATTGCATCCGCAGCAAGGACTGCTTCGCGAGCAGCAGCTACAGCTGGATGAGTTGGAACTTCCAAATCTTGGCTGAAGAGAGGAACAGCTGAATAATCAAGATAGCTGACATCCGCTTTTCCAGCAAGTGCTTTTTCAGCTTCGAGGGCCATTTGGTGGTTGAAAGAACCTTGGCGTAGTGAACCGACGATAAATAGTACTTTTTTAGACATGATGTGTCTCCTTTAGTAAAAATTTAAAGAGCGAACTCTTTTGTCACCATCTATGTTACAACAAATGATACTAATTAGCAATAATTTTGCTCACAAATTTTTAAATTTTTTTAAAATGCGGATTAACTCTTCCTTTTCGCCGTCTTCCAAGATGTTGAGTGCTTCTACTATAGAATCGATATGGTCAGGAAGAACCTCTTCGATTTTTCTGCGTCCTGCAGGTGTTAATTTCAGGAAAAAGGAGCGACGATCCTTGGGGTCGCAAGTTCTAGAAATCCATCCATCTCGAACCATATTTCGAATGACAACAGTCATATTTCCAGAAGTGGCTAGCATTTTTTCAATCAAATTCTGAATGCGTAGTTCCCCCTTGCTATAGAGGGTTTCCAAAACTGAAAATTGGGTGGGTGTTAGCCCGTGTTCTTTAGCAGCCTTAGCTTCATATGGTTTAAAAGTTCGTATGGCTTTATTGAGGACGATAGCCGTTTTTAAGTCTAATTGATTATCGGAAATTTTCTCATTCAAATATTGTTTCATAAGCTTATTTTATCAATAATGAGAGAGAAAAACAAGAACTGATATTTTATAGGAAAAGAATCTTAGGATGTCCCTGTCTTCACTTGTAATAAAGGAGGAGAGATGGTAAAATAGACGAGTGAAACTAAGACAGAAAAAAGCAAAAAACAAGCTACTTATACAATATGGAATCGGCATTTCTCTGGTACTACTAGTCATGACCACTTCCTTCCTTTATCTGATATCACTCAGCATGAAACCCTATCAAGATGCTAGGGTTGAAGGAGAAAAACTGGCCAAGCAGTACGCAGAATTGGAAAAGACAGACCAGGTTGATTTTTATAATGGACTAGAAAGCTATTACAGCGTTCTGGGGCATAATAAAAAGCAAGAGGCCATTGCCGTACTGATTGAAAAGAATGACCACAAGATTTATGTTTATCAGCTTGATAAGGGGATTTCTCAAGACAAGGCAGCGACGATTTCGAGGGAAAAAGGAGCTAGCGACATTGACAAAGTCACCTTTGGTCGTTATAAGGATAAGCCGATTTGGGAAGTTAAGTCAGGAAACCAGTACTATCTGGTCGACTTTGAAACAGGAGCAGTGATCCAATAAGGAGGACATATGAAACTATCCAAACGTGTACTAGAAATGGAAGAAAGCGTCACTCTAGCTAGTGATGCAAGAGCCAAAGCATTAAAAGCTCAAGGAAAGGATGTTCTTTTCTTAACTTTGGGACAGCCTGATTTTCATACTCCTGAAAACATTCAGGATGCAGCGATAGAAGCGATTCGAGATGGACGAGCTTCCTTCTATACAGTTGCTTCAGGCCTACCAGAGTTAAAAGCTGCGGTTAATATCTATTTTGAACGCTACTATGGGTATTCTGTAGCAGCCAACGAGGTTACCTTTGCCACTGGTGCCAAGTTCTCTCTCTACACCTTCTTTATGGCTGTGGTCAATCCAGGTGATGAGGTCATCATTCCTACACCATACTGGGTCAGCTATGGAGATCAAGTCAAAATGGCAGAAGGAGTGCCAGTCTTTGTCCAGGCCAAGGAAGACAATCACTTTAAAGTAACAGTAGAGCAGCTAGAAGCAGCCCGAACAGATAAGACCAAGGTCTTGGTTCTCAATTCACCATCGAATCCGACCGGTATGATTTACTCTCGTGAGGAACTCATGGCTATCGGAAATTGGGCTGTTGCGCATGATGTCCTTATCCTAGCAGATGATATTTATGGTCGTTTGGTTTATAACGGGAATGAATTTGTTCCAATCTCTAGTCTGTCAGAAGCCATTCGCAAGCAAACCATCGTGATTAACGGTGTATCTAAGGCCTATGCTATGACTGGTTGGCGGGTAGGTTATGCTGTGGGAAATCCTGAAATTATCGCTGCTATGAGCAAATTGACAGGACAAACGACTTCAAATCTGACAGCAGTATCTCAATATGCAACGATTGAGGCGCTGACTGGACCGCAAGACTCTGTTGAAACCATGCGCCAAGCCTTTGAAGAACGTTTGAATACTATTTACCCTCTCTTGTGCCAAGTACCAGGATTTGAAGTTGTCAAGCCCCAAGGAGCCTTCTATCTCTTTCCAAATGTTAAAAAAGCGATGGAGATGAAGTGTTATACCGATGTGACAGAGTTTACAACGGCTATTCTCGAAGAAGTCGGCCTTGCCTTGATTACAGGAGCTGGATTTGGAGCACCAGAAAATGTTCGTCTCAGCTATGCCACAGACTTGGATACATTAAAAGAAGCTATTCGCCGTTTGCATCAGTTTATGGAAGAATAAAACTTAGGATCTTCGTCATCTTGGCGAAGATTTTTTGTAACGAAAATCTCGAGATTTTTATCTAGTAGAACCTAGCTATCGCAGTCTATTTATGGTAAAATAGTGGGTAATGATGTCTTTGGACAAGTTAAATGAAAAAAGGAAGATAGATTATGACAAAACGTGTAACAATTATCGATGTAAAAGACTACGTTGGTCAAGAAGTGACCATCGGAGCCTGGGTTGCCAACAAATCAGGAAAAGGGAAAATTGCCTTCTTGCAATTGCGTGATGGAACTGCCTTTTTCCAAGGCGTTGCCTTCAAACCAAACTTTGTTGAAAAATTCGGCGAAGAAGTTGGTCTTGAAAAATTTGACACCATCAAACGATTGAGCCAAGAAACTTCTGTTTATGTGACAGGAATTGTCAAAGAAGACGAACGTTCTAAGTTTGGCTATGAGTTGGATATTACAGACATCGAAGTTATTGGTGAATCTCAAGACTACCCAATCACACCAAAAGAACATGGAACAGACTTCTTGATGGACAACCGTCACTTGTGGCTCCGTTCTCGTAAGCAAGTAGCGGTGATGCAAATCCGTAACGCAATCATCTATGCAACTTATGAGTTTTTTGACAAGAACGGCTTCATAAAATTTGATAGCCCAATTCTTTCAGGAAACGCGGCAGAAGATTCAACTGAACTCTTTGAAACAGACTACTTTGGAACACCAGCCTACTTGAGCCAATCAGGTCAGCTTTACCTAGAAGCAGGAGCTATGGCTCTTGGCCGTGTCTTTGACTTTGGTCCAGTATTCCGTGCTGAAAAATCAAAAACGCGCCGTCACTTGACTGAGTTCTGGATGATGGACGCAGAGTACTCCTACTTGACACACGATGAATCACTTGACTTGCAAGAAGCTTATGTAAAAGCTCTTCTTCAGGGTGTTCTTGACCGTGCGCCTCAAGCCTTGGAAACCTTGGAACGTGATACAGAACTCTTGAAACGCTACATTGCAGAGCCATTCAAACGCATTACTTACGATCAAGCCATTGACCTCTTGCAAGAGCATGAAAACGATGAAGATGCTGACTACGAGCATCTTGAGCATGGAGATGACTTTGGTTCACCACATGAAACATGGATTTCAAACCACTTTGGTGTACCAACTTTTGTCATGAACTACCCAGCAGCTATCAAGGCCTTCTACATGAAACCAGTTCCTGGAAATCCAGAGCGCGTGCTTTGTGCAGACTTGCTTGCTCCAGAAGGATACGGAGAAATCATCGGTGGGTCTATGCGTGAGGAAGACTACGATGCTCTTGTCGCTAAGATGGAAGAACTTGGTATGGACCGTACAGAGTACGAATTCTACCTTGACCTTCGTAAATACGGTACAGTACCACACGGAGGATTTGGTATCGGTATCGAGCGTATGGTAACCTTCGCAGCTGGAACAAAACACATCCGTGAAGCTATTCCATTCCCACGTATGTTACACCGTATCAAACCATAAACTAGTAAAAAGAAGATAATTTCATCTTCTTTTTTTCACTTTTATCTTTTTTACTTGCTATCTATTAATTTTTCTAGTATAATAGTTTATTGTGAGCAAACCTCACTTACCCCTTGCAAAGACTAGGGGTCATTAGACCAAAAGGAGGAACATATCAATGGCTAAATACGAAATTCTTTATATCATTCGTCCAAACATTGAAGAAGAAGCGAAAAACGCTTTGGTAGCACGTTTTGACTCTATCTTGACTGACAACGGTGCAACTGTTGTTGAATCAAAATCATGGGAAAAACGTCGTCTTGCATACGAAATCCAAGATTTCCGCGAAGGACTTTACCACATCGTTAACGTTGAAGCTAACGACGACGTAGCTCTTAAAGAGTTTGACCGTCTTTCAAAAATCAACGCTGACATTCTTCGTCACATGATCGTCAAACTTGACGCGTAAGAAGGTAAATTATGATTAACAATGTTGTACTTGTAGGGCGTATGACACGTGACGCTGAGTTGCGTTATACCCCATCAAATGTAGCAGTTGCGACTTTTACTCTTGCAGTAAACCGTACATTCAAGAGTCAAAATGGCGAACGTGAGGCTGATTTCATCAATGTCGTTATGTGGCGCCAACAGGCTGAAAATCTTGCTAACTGGGCTAAAAAAGGCTCTCTTATCGGGATTACCGGTCGTATTCAGACTCGTAGTTACGATAACCAGCAAGGACAACGTGTCTACGTAACAGAAGTCGTGGCTGACAATTTCCAAATGTTGGAAAGCCGTAGCGTGCGTGAAGGACATACAGGTGGAGCTTATTCTGCACCAACTGCTAGTTATACAGCACCTACGCAATCAGTACCAGACTTTTCACGTGATGAAAATCCATTTGGAGCAACCAATCCTTTGGATATTTCAGATGATGATTTACCATTCTAATGGACAATTAAAACTATAAAGGAGAAAAAACATGGCTCAACAACGTCGTGGCGGATTCAAACGCCGTAAAAAAGTTGATTACATCGCAGCAAACAAAATTGAATATGTTGATTACAAAGATACTGAGCTTCTTAGCCGTTTCGTTTCAGAACGTGGGAAAATCCTTCCACGTCGTGTAACTGGAACTTCAGCTAAAAACCAACGTAAAGTAACAACAGCTATCAAGCGCGCACGTGTAATGGCTTTGATGCCTTTCGTAAACGAAGATTAAAAAAGAGGTCCAGTGTACTGACCCCAAAAAGTTGGACAAATAATTATTGAAAGGATTTAGTTCTGTACTGCACAGGACTAAGTCCTTTTAGTTTGACTTTAATTCGTTTGTTGTTGTAGTAATCAATGTAGTCCACAATAGCTTGTTCCAATTGATTAAGTGATTTAAATGTCTTCTCATAGCCGTAAAACATTTCGGATTTCAAAATGCCAAAGAAGGACTCCATCATCCCATTGTCTGGGCTGTTGCCCTTGCGGGACATAGATGCTTGAATTCCCTTACTCTCTAGAAACTGATGATAAGAATCGTGTTGGTATTGCCAGCCCTGGTCACTGTGGAGAATCGTATTCTCATAGTGCTTCTCTGTGAATGCCTGTTCTAACATCGTTTGTACTTGTTCTAAATTAGGTGAACAAGAAAGATTAAAAGCAATAATTTCGCTGTTAAAGCCATCTAAAACTGGTGATA
>CAJNDD010000033.1 GCA_905221435.1 bacterium | reverse complement strand
TATCACCAGTTTTAGATGGCTTTAACAGCGAAATTATTGCTTTTAATCTTTCTTGTTCGCCTAATTTAGAACAAGTACAAACGATGTTAGAACAGGCATTCACAGAGAAGCACTATGAGAATACGATTCTCCACAGTGACCAGGGCTGGCAATACCAACACGATTCTTATCATCGGTTTCTAGAGAGTAAGGGAATTCAAGCATCTATGTCCCGCAAGGGCAACAGCCCAGACAATGGGATGATGGAGTCCTTCTTTGGCATTTTGAAATCCGAAATGTTTTACGGCTATGAGAAGACATTTAAATCACTTAATCAATTGGAACAAGCTATTGTGGACTACATTGATTACTACAACAACAAACGAATTAAAGTCAAACTAAAAGGACTTAGTCCTGTGCAGTACAGAACTAAATCCTTTCAATAATTATTTGTCCAACTTTTTGGGGTCAGTACAAATTCCCAGCTTTTTTTAATCTTTCACATAAGTAAATCCTTCACCCAGAATTTCATGAGCCTCAGTGATGGTGATAAAGGCTTGAGGATCAATTTTGTGAATCATATCTTTCATTTTAACGATTTCATTTCGACCGACGATACAGTAGATAATTTTTAAATCCTTTTTGCTGTAGTAGCCTTGACCAGATATAAAGGTAACACCACGTCCGAGTTCATCGTTAATTTTTTCGGCTAACTGATCTGGAAATTGAGTTATAATCATAAATCCTTTACCAGCATAACCTCCTTCACCGATCAGGTCGATAACACGAGCGATGATAAAGTCAAATAAGAGGGTATAAGTCACTAGGCGCAAATCTTGGAAGATAATCAAAATCAACATTAGAATAATGAAATCAAGCGAGAAAAGCAATTTTCCGATTGAAATATTGGTGTATTTGTTGAGGATGCGAGCAACAATATCTGATCCACCTGTTGTACCACCAGCATTAAAGATAATTCCTAAACCAACTCCCAGTAAAACACCAGAAACTAGAGAGACGATAATGAGATCGCCTTGCAAATCGATGTGCAAAGGAATGCGCTCAAAGATTGCTAGCCAAACGGAAAGTGAAATGGATCCTAGAAGGCTGGAGTAGAGAGTCTTGAGACCAAATATCTTCCAAGCCAGGATAAAGAGAGGGATGTTAATCAAGAGATTCATCACTGAGACAGGGATTTTAAAGAGGTAGAAGGTAATCAAGGTAATACCTGTCGCACCACCCTCAAATAGATGATAGGGAACTACAAAATAGGTAAGACCAAAGGCATAAATAGCGGCCCCAAGTATGATAGTGATAATAGGCTGAACTTTTCGGATCATAACTTTCCCTCGCTTTTCTATAGATAGATTATACCAAAATTCCAAGCTTTTTCATTGGATTCATTATGATTTTTTAACAATTTTTTGATATAATAAAAGTGATAAATCCCTATCTTATTGAGAAGAATAGAAAGATTGAAGATATGACACAAGTAAAAATTGTAACGGATTCCTCTGTTACTATTGAACCAGAAGTGGTTAAAGAATTAAATATCACCGTTGTTCCTTTATCTGTGATGATTGATGGTATCCTTTATTCTGATGCAGATTTGAAAGAGGGGGAATTCCTTCATCTCATGCAGCAAAGTAAAAACCTGCCCAAAACCAGTCAGCCTCCAGTGGGAGTATTTGCTGAAGTTTTTGAAGAACTAGGTAAAGACGGCAGTCAGATTCTCGCTATCCATATGTCCCATGCACTATCTGGTACTGTTGAAGCTGCTCGCCAAGGAGCGAGCCTCTCTAGTGCTGATGTGACCGTTATTGATAGTTCTTTTACAGACCAGGCGATGAAGTTCCAAGTAGTTGAAGCAGCTAAACTTGCCCAAGAAGGAAAAAATCTAGAAACTATCTTGGCACATGTGGAAGATGTGAAAAATCATACCGAGCTTTATATCGGCGTTTCGACTCTAGAGAATTTAGTCAAAGGTGGTCGTATTGGGCGTGTGACAGGCTTGCTCAGTTCCCTATTGAATATTCGTGTCGTCATGCAAATGAAGAACCATGAACTTCAACCAATTGTCAAAGGTCGTGGTGCGAAAACTTTCAAAAAATGGCTTGATGAACTAGCAGAGACTCTCTCTCATAAATCCGTTGCGGAAATTGGAATTTCCTACGCTGGTACCAATGAATGGGCCAATGAGATGAAGAATGTATTACAAACTTACGTTGAAAAACCAATCTCAGTACTGGAAACAGGCTCCATCATTCAAACCCACACAGGTGAAAATGCGTGGGCTATCTTGGTTCGATATCATTCCTAAAAAAATAGAGAAAAATCGTTAGAAATAGCGTTTTTGACTTGACCTGTGGTCGATTTTAGGATATGATTATAGTTGTTAATTAGAAATTATTTGGAGGATTTGTTAACATGGCAAACAAACAAGATTTGATCGCTAAAGTAGCAGAAGCTACAGAATTGACTAAGAAAGATTCAGCAGCAGCAGTTGACGCTGTATTCGCAGCAGTAACTGAATACCTTGCAGCTGGTGAAAAAGTTCAATTGATCGGTTTCGGTAACTTTGAAGTTCGTGAGCGTGCTGCACGCAAAGGTCGTAACCCACAAACTGGTAAAGAAATCAAAATCGCAGCTTCTAAAGTTCCAGCATTCAAAGCTGGTAAAGCTCTTAAAGACGCTGTTAAATAATGAATTTTCAAAAAGCCTATTGTATCAAGCTTTCTAGCTTGGTCGATAGGCTTTTCGTTTATTATTTCCGTCTTGATTTTTCTGTGTAAGTTCAAAGGGGTTTGGTGAAAGATATTTGAAGTTGAATAATCATCAGCTAATAAGTCAAAGCCGATTAAAAAAATTATTTGGAGGTAAGTATGTATAAAGAACGTTATCACGGGCCCCTTATTACTAACGAGGTAAGCATAGGATATATTAAAGTATTTCCTTGGATAGCTCTTTTTATATCTTCGTTATTGCTTTTGGGGATGACTTTTATTGATAAATTAGGTATTTACAAGATTTTATTCGTATTCTGTATATCAAATTGTAGTGTGGCAATTCTAATCTCCTTTTTGATAAATTAATTTTAAAATTTAGAAGTCTAATTTACCTTCTTATTTCGTTGATTATTTTCGTTTTACTTATTGATATCGATTTTATATGTTTGTTAATGCTAGTTGACAATGATGGGATCTATTCAGATTTGGCACTTGTTTATAATCTTGTAATCTTTGGTATCTTTCTCTTTTCATGCACTCTCTACTCTTGGTATTACCTTCCTAAAAATCAGGAAAAAATCTGGGCGTTCAACCAGTGGGAGACATATGGTGGTAAGTAAAAAGCAAGGGCGACTGTTCAACCTTGGAGTTGCTTTTGTAGCTGTTAGTTTAATCCCAGCAATTCTTACTGGTTACATTGAGAATATCTTTGGTAGTTCATTTGAGATTCTGATAACAGTGACTTTTCCATCGGTTATGGTAGATGCAGTTTATGCGGCTCTCTATGTGCGGAAGAAATGGTGAATTAGAAGAGGAATATTTATATAGAAGCAAGGTGTTATATCGTACTAAGGATGAATTGAAGGCTACAACGGATGCTATTGATAATGGCATTCAGACAGTAGCAGGGTGGTTTAGCTAATGGTAAAAAACAAAAAGAAAAATAGAACAGAGAATTCTGCCTATCTAAATGAACGCTATCACGGACCTCTAATAACCAATGAAGTTGTTTTAGGATATATCAAGATCTATCCATGGATCAATTTGTTTTTTTCAATTCTTTTAGTTGGAATTGGACTAAAAGGTTGGTATAGCGATTATTATGGTGTGATTAGAGGTGCTTTTACAACTTGTGTCGTGATTAACCTCTTGGGCATAATTTTGTCATTTTTCCATGATTTGATCAATCAGTTCAAATCTTTAACCTATATTTTAATTGCTTTAGTCGTGGGAACTAACATACTGTGGCTAGATTTTATTTGTATGACATTATTTTTGTCAAAGAATAATTCTACTGTCCCAGCTGATTTTTCATCAGAAAAGGTGCTGTTTTATACGCTTCTGTTAATCTTTTTATTCATTTTCTCCACTGCACTTTATTCATGGTACTATCTTCCTAAAAATCAGGGAAAAATCTGGTCTTTCAACCGTTGGGAGACATATGGTGGCAAGAAAAAAAGTAAAAAGCAAGAGCGACTGTTCAACCTTGGAGTTGCTTTTGTAGCTGTTAGTTTAATCCCAGCAATTCTTACTGGTTACATTGAGAATGTCTTTGGTATTTCATTTGGGATTCTGATAACAGTGACTTTTCCAGCAGTTATGGTAGATGCAGTTTATGCTGCTCTCTATGTACGGAAGAATCCTGACTATGATGAATTGACTTAGAGGAGGCATAATCACCAGCTAATAAGTTAAATTTGCTTTGAATAGATTATTAGAGATTGTATTGCAATTAATCTCCTAGGAATAGTTTCGTTATTTTTCCATAGTTCGATTCATTTAAGTCCCGAATCAATACTCCAATTACTTAAGTTGTAAAGCTAATATATCGCGGTTAAGTTTTATTTGGATAAGATTTTTTACTAGGGAATAATTTTTCTTTCTCAACGCTTTTTCTTCAGTCAAATCGATTTATAGCAAACTTAAAGGACTTAGCTCTGCGCAATTCTGAACTAAGTCCTCATAATTATTCGTTGATAACCTTTTGAATTTTTGCTAAGATATATATGTTTATTGAAACATGCGATAAACGTAGGGATTTTCTGGTTTGTCTACTTTTGTGAAACTCTCAACCTCTAGTGTTGGGAGTTTTTGTTTGAGTTCTTTATGGTAATGGAGGGTCAGGGTTCCTCTAGCAGTGATCCAAGTATTGTCAGGATACTGGCGTGAGTTCCCCTTGGTCAGGAGTCCATATACTCCAGAGTCTGCGATACAGTGGATGATCCCAAAGCGAAAGAGGAACTGGCTATCTGGATGACTAGGATCGTTATAGACAAAGCCTGTAAACTCGATTTGCTTTCCTTCAAACTCTTGTGGATAGTCATAGAGAACTTCCATGATCTCCATATAGTTTTCGTCTGTAACCTGAATGGTTGGCAGGGATAGGTATTTGTCAGCTGTTGTCCTCATTTCCTTTTCATAAGCAGATTTGGGAAAATAGGTACTGGTATCGGGTTTGAGGTATTGACTGGATGTGCCTTCGCTGACCTGAATAGCTGTGTCGATTCCCTCAGCAAGTGGGAAATGATATCCCTTAGCAGATACGGTTCTCGAGTCCAAACTTACTGTCGGAAAGGTAACTCCAATCAACAGAGGTAGTGACAGTAACAGGATGCTGATTCGTCTAGCTCGACGACTTTCCAAATGGCTGTGAGAGTTGATTTTCTTGATCCAGATATAGAATTGGACCAGAGCTAACAGAAGAGAAAGTACCATAGAGATATAGACTAGATAGGAATAGTGGAGGTTGATGTAGTGGCTGAGCTTGCCAGAAAGCTGCAGATACAGAGTTAGGGCAAAATAACCCAGTAGAATGATAAATCGAATCATAGCATCACCCCCATCATGTAAGAATAAAGCAAGACAAGCACTGTCACGATGCCCATGAATTGCCAGATGAAGCGCGCTTTGAGATAGTGTTTCATCATGAGGAGATTTTTGATATCAAGCATGGGGCCAATGACCAGAAAGGCAAGGACTGGCGCTAGGCCGAAGCTCGAGAGGAGAGAAGCACCGATAAAGGCGTCCGCCTCGCTACAAAGAGAGAGGAGAAAGGCTAGAAACATGAGCAAGAGAATCGCAAGGACTGGACTTGCGCTGATAGAGGTCAAGATCCGAGTCGGGACATAGACCTGCACGATAGCCGCAAAGAGACAGCCAAAGACCAAGTAACGCCCCATATCGAAAAACTCATCAATAGCTTGTATGAAGACATGAAATACTTTTCTAGCGGGACCCAAGTGTGAAAAGTCATGTTCATGGCAAGCGATAGGATTCTCTTTTTGAATGGGTTCCTTCCAGAAAAATCCTAGGAAAATCCCAAGCACCAAAGCAATTACAATAGCTCCCAGCGCTCGCAAGAAGGCAAGTTTTATTGAATTGCCAAAGGCAGAATAAGTAGCAAAAAGAACGATAGGGTTGATGATGGGAGCAGTCACCAGAAAGGGAACGGCCGTGTAGCTGGGCACCTTTTTTTCCAGAAAACGATTGATAATCGGGACGATTCCACACTCGCAGGATGGAAAGAGAAAGCCAATGAAGGTACCAAAAAATATCCTTCCCCAACGATTGCGAGGAAGAAACTCATAAACTTTATCAGGTGTGATATAGACCTCAATCAACCCCGAAATGAGACTCCCAATCAAGACAAAAGGAAGGGCTTCAATCATGATGGAGAGAAAAATAGCCCCTGCTTGTAAGATGCTAGGAGGAAGAGATTGGAAAATCGTCATCTATTTTTTCTTCTCAACTTTTTCTTTTTTGTTTTTGTCATCTGGGAAAGTGACTTGTGTTAAGTCAGGAAGTTTGGCAAATTCTTCAAACATCTTGTCTAAGTCATCGGTTTTTGTAAATTTAACAGCCATGGGCCTACCTCTTTTCTAAATTCTACCTCTATTATACTATTATTTTGTGGAAAAGGGATTATTTTGATAATCAAAGAGGTAAAAACAGGTAAGGTGAAACAAGCCTTGTCCCTTATGGTATAATAGGTTTATGGATAAAAAATATGAAAAAATCTCCCAAGATTTGGGTGTGACGTTAAAGCAAATCGATACCGTTCTAAGTTTGACAGCCGAAGGGGCGACGATTCCCTTTATCGCGCGTTATCGGAAGGATATGACTGGTAGTCTGGATGAAGTGGCGATTAAGGCCATTATCGACTTAGATAAAAGCCTGACTAATCTCAATGACCGCAAGGAAGCAGTCTTGGCTAAGATTCAAGAACAAGGCAAGCTAACAAAGGACTTGGAAGAAGCTATCTTAGCTGCCGAAAAACTAGCAGATGTAGAAGAACTCTATCTTCCATATAAGGAAAAGCGTCGGACCAAGGCAACCATTGCTCGCGAAGCTGGACTCTTTCCTCTTGCGCGCTTGATTTTGCAAAACGTAGCTGACTTAGAGAAAGAGGCCGAGAAGTTTGTCTGTGAAGGATTTGCGACTGGTCAAGAAACTTTAGCTGGTGCAGTTGATATCTTGGTAGAAGCTTTATCTGAAGACGTCAATCTACGTGCTATGACCTATCAGGAAGTGCTGAGACACTCTAAAATCACTTCGCAGGTCAAGGATGAAAGTCTTGATGAAAAACAAGTTTTTCAGATTTATTACGATTTTTCAGAGACAGTTGGTAACATGCAGGGCTATCGTACCTTGGCCCTCAATCGTGGGGAAAAATTAGGCATCTTGAAAGTCGGCTTTGAACATACGACGGATCGTATCCTAGCTTTCTTTGCAGCCCGTTTCAAGGTAAAAAATTCCTATATAGATGAAGTGGTTCAGCAATCTGTTAAGAAAAAAGTCTTGCCTGCTATCGAGCGCCGTATTCGGACAGAATTAACTGAGAAGGCAGAAGAAGGAGCTATCCAACTCTTTTCGGACAACTTGCGAAATCTCCTCTTGGTTGCTCCGCTAAAAGGTCGCGTAGTTTTAGGATTTGACCCTGCCTTTCGTACAGGTGCCAAGCTAGCTGTCGTTGATGCGACGGGGAAAATGCTGACGACCCAAGTCATCTATCCTGTTAAACCAGCATCAGCTCGTCAGATTGAAGAAGCCAAGAAAGATTTGGCAGACTTGATTGGTCAGTATGGCGTGGAAATCATTGCTATCGGAAATGGGACGGCCAGTCGTGAAAGTGAAGCCTTTGTGGCGGAAGTTCTGAAAGATTTTCCAGAAGTGAGCTATGTCATCGTCAATGAAAGTGGTGCTTCCGTTTACTCTGCCAGTGAACTTGCTCGTCAGGAGTTTCCGGAATTAACCGTTGAAAAACGTTCTGCTATTTCTATCGCTCGACGTCTGCAAGATCCCCTTGCTGAATTGGTCAAAATTGATCCCAAGTCAATCGGTGTCGGGCAATACCAGCACGATGTCAGTCAGAAGAAACTGTCTGAAAGTCTGGACTTTGTCGTTGATACGGTGGTTAACCAGGTCGGTGTCAATGTCAATACGGCTAGCCCAGCTCTTCTCTCCCATGTAGCTGGACTCAATAAAACTATCTCTGAAAATATCGTCAAATACCGTGAAGAAGAAGGAAAAATCACTTCACGCGCACAAATCAAAAAGGTTCCTCGTCTCGGTGCCAAAGCCTTTGAGCAAGCAGCTGGTTTCCTCCGTATTCCTGAAAGTAGCAATATTCTTGATAATACAGGAGTTCACCCAGAAAACTATACAGCGGTTAAGGAGCTCTTCAAACGCTTGGATATCAAGGACTTGAATGAAGAAGCACAAAATAAACTTAAGTCCCTTTCAGTCAAGGAAATGGCGCAAGAACTAGAACTTGGCCCAGAAACCCTTAAAGATATTATTGCAGACCTTCTCAAACCAGGTCGAGATTTCCGTGATTCCTTTGATGCTCCAGTTCTCCGTCAAGATGTACTGGATATCAAAGACTTAAAAGTCGGCCAGAAGCTGGAAGGTGTAGTGCGTAATGTCGTTGACTTTGGTGCCTTCGTTGATATCGGGATTCACGAGGACGGCCTCATTCATATTTCTCATATGAGTCGCAAATTTATCAAACATCCCAGCCAAGTGGTTTCAGTCGGAGATTTGGTAACGGTTTGGGTTAAGAAAATCGATACCGAACGTGAAAAAGTCAATCTGTCGCTCCTCGCTCCAGATGAATCTAACTGAGTACGTTCAGTTTGTTTCCCTCGAAGACTTTGGTAGACCTTTTACCCACCAAGCCCAGTGGAATTCTCGTCTGCGAACGACAGGTGGGCGATTTTTCCCTAAAGATGGGCATTTGGATTTTAATCCCAAGGTGTATAATGAACTTGGTTTGGAAGTTTTTCGCAAAATCGTGCGCCATGAGCTTTGTCACTATCACCTTTATTTTCAGAAAAAGGGGTATCGCCATAAGGACCGAGATTTCAAGGAACTTTTGAAAGAAGTGGATGGACTACGCTTTGCACCACCTTTGAAAAGTCAGGATAGTTACCTAGTCTATCAGTGCCAATCTTGCCAGCAAACCTATCAACGCAAGAGAAAAATTAACACAAAACGCTATCGCTGTGGCGTATGCCGTGGTAAACTCGTTATCTTAAATCGGCCTAAGGACTGATGTTCTTGTTCCCGTTTTATGCTATATTACTTGTAAGAATACCGAAAGAGGAACAAATCATGAATACAAAATTTTATAAAATGAGACGAAATCGTATGGTGTCAGGAGTTTTAGCTGGCCTATCAGACAAGTGGAATTTTGATGTAACCCTAGTCCGCTTTCTCTTCGCCATTTTTACCATATCAAATTTTGGGATTGGTGTGATTATTTACATCATTCTTGCCTCTATCCTGCCAACTAAGGAAGAAATCGAAGCAGAAATGTACGGAACAGGACCACGCAAACGCAAGGAAGCCGAGGCTATTGATGACAATGATGGCTGGTTTTGGTGAGATTTAACAGGAAGTATTTATTATTTGCACTATGTTACTTAAAAGAAGCAGCATAAATGACTGAAAATCCCTTGTGGTTATTTAGCCACAAGGGATTTTGGTATTTAAGTATATTCTTTTCCATCTTGAGAGAGATGAATTACCTGATCAGCCATTTTCCAGATACTAGGATTGTGAGTTGCGATGATAATTGTTCTATGAGCATTACGAAGTTCAAGGAGAATTTCCATAATTTCCTTGGAATTTTTTGGATCTAGCGAGGCGGTAGGCTCATCGGCTAAAATTAAAGGAGGATCTTTCAGGATAATCTTAGCAAGCGCTACGCGTTGAGCTTCACCACCAGATAATTCATAGATTTTTTGGTTGAGACTTAGATAATCTAGTCTGACAGCTTGTAGTGCTTGAAGAAGAAGTCTCTCTTTTTCTTGTTTCTTGTTCTGTTTTTTGCCAATCAGTCCCAGCTCAAGGTTTTCTCGAATGGTCTGACTTTCTAATAGTCCGAAGTTCTGGAAGAGATAACCTAGCTCGTTACGATAGAATTCCTCATTTTTTAGAGAAGTCAAAGATTTTCCTTTGTAAACGATTTCTCCTTTGTCGAAAGTCTCTAGTTTTGCAAGCATATTGAGCAAAGTGGTTTTTCCACAACCACTGTCTCCTATCAAAGCATACACCATACCACTTTGAAAATTCAGATTCAAGTCTGAAAAAATAATACGAGAACCAAATTGTTTCCAAATATGTTGTAATTCAATCATACTATCCTCCTTTGATGATGCTAGCATAGGTTTTACTTTCCTTCTTATCACAAATCTTCAATAGAAGAACGGCTAAACTTGAAAAGCTGAAAAATAGGATCAGGGTAATCCAGATATTCTTAGAAATAATGAAAGCTAGACCACTTCCGAGAAAGAGAGCTGCTATTTGAGAAGTGATATATCTATTGTGTAATTCAAAGAAATAATAGCCTGCGATTTTTTTCAAGAATATGGTTTTGCGAAAGGCTTCAAAATAGAGTAGATTTAAACTTGTAAACAGCAAAATTGAAGTCAAAATAGCAAACATAGCACTCGCTAAGTTACTAAAAATTTCGATTTTGATTTTTTGATTTAACTGGAGATAGGTTTCCCTAGCAGACGATAGCCTTGAGACCATATGATCAAGTTGATAGTGTTTCAAAAGTTCTTGTGTCTGGTGGAGGTCTGTAAAATAGAGATATTCTAGATTTGTAAACCAGAAGATGGAGGAAGCCTTGCCAAGTGCTTTAGGAGAAAGCACAAGAAAGATGGGATTTGATAACCATTGATCATAAGCAATATGGGCGGTATTATAGAGAAATACATCATTTTTTTGATTGGTATAAGCTATACTAACTTCGACAGTTTGATTAGACCCGCTACTGTATAATCGGTTGGTTAACTCTTGTTGCAAGGTTGCTTTTATATCTTTTTCATTTTTTTGTAGTTCTTCTGGGAGTATGGCAAGAATCTGTCCATCTTTGAGGGTGTTGATTTTTTGAAAGGTTTCTGATGTTAACTTTATATCTTCTTTTTTGAAGTAGTTAGGTGTTACATAGAGAATATTTTTCCCTTCCACACCATAAGGGTTATTTTCAGTTTCATTATGATTTGAGGTAGCTTGCTTAAGAGCTTGCTCAACTAGATTATGTTTAATAAGGAAGGCATTCTCATTATCTATAGCATGCTGAATAAAGTCAAACCATTTATCAGCATTTGTCTGCAGTTCATCTAAATTTTTCATCTGACTGGAACGCCCTGTTTGAAGAGTAACAATATTGGAGCGTTGTTCCCAAGTAGCTTGTCCAGCCTCATTTTTCTCAAGGATATGATAGTAAGTAGACATACGTCCAAATCCTACAATAACCAGTAGAATGGCAAGTACCTGACCAAAGTAGAGAATGCGTAGGATTGACTTGATTGGTAATTTTCCTTTGATGATAGAGAGGAGATGAACTTTTTTCAAAGAAATGGTAAAAAGAAGGGCAATTAGGAGGCTAAGTAAGAAAAGTAGGCTATTGTAAAGAATAAAAAGTATTCCTAAAAAAGTTTGAACCTCATAAGGATATCCTAGGGAAATGAGCAAGACACTTGCTGTCAGCAAAGCAGGTAGACCAAAAAGAAGGATATCAAGTCCGTCTCTTGCGAGAGAACGAAAGAAGAGATGGCTCAGTCGTTCTCCAGAAATCAACCTAATCCCTGACTGAGAGAGAGATTGAATCTGGCCAATAACAATCAAAGCTAAGAAAGTCAGCAAAAAGATTAACATACTGGTAAGCTGATTAGGTTGGGTAAAGAGGGCAAGTACAAAGGATATTCTGTCATTTTCAAATGCATTCGCTTTTTCTAGTCCAAGTTCTTTCAGATGAGTGGCCAATTCTTGACTAGTTAGGGATCCGCTGATAATATTGTAGTTGTTGAGAAGATCGCTCTTGTGAATGCTTTCTTGACTTGCTGGAGGCATCCAGTCTGGGAGTTGCCCATCTCCAAAAGCTTCGTAGAGAGTTCTTGATTTTCCATCACTATCTACTTCCCAAATGGTTCTTGCGATAAGACTATTATGTTCTTTAGCAAGACTATTTAATTCTTCTTTAACGGTAGAATAATCTGCTTGCCCGCTTAATACTGCTGCACCCGGGAACAGGATTTGTGGAAGAGAGTCTTTCCAAAAGGACAGAGTGGCAATGAGAAAGAAAGTTAAAAGAAGATTGCTGATAAAGAGAAAAACACGTTTCATAGGAACCTCTTTCTAAAAAAGAGGGGGCTGAACCTCCCTCCTTATAGCAGTGATACGAATGATAGTTTAGCACTTTTAAAAATAATTATCAGAAAGCTAATTCTTTTACAAGCTGTCAAAGAAAGCCTTTTCATAATTTAATTTTACTATTATTTCAAGAATAAGACAAGCAATGACAGGACTTCTTATAGTAGCTATTTTCAAAAAAATTCTTCAATCTTACAAAAATGTAAGATTAAAGTCTCTTTTGTAAGGTTAGGTTATGGCAGGCCGCCTTTTTTTACGATAAACTAGACTCATAAAGAACAAAGGAGCAAAACCATGAAAAGAATCTTACAAAAGAAAAGAAGAAAACCAAGTCAAAAAGATATCGAGCGTGTTCAACTGGGATGCGCTATGATGCAAGCACAGTTTCAATTGATGGGATATTAAGAAGGAGAAGATCATGACACTTTTAGATGTAAAACACGTTCAAAAAATCTACAAAACTCGTTTTCAAGGTAACCAAGTAGAGGCCCTCAAAGACATTCACTTTACAGTAGAAAAGGGTGACTACGTTGCCATCATGGGGGAGTCTGGTTCTGGGAAGTCAACCCTGCTCAATATCCTAGCTATGCTGGATAAACCAACTCGTGGTCAAGTTTACTTGAACGGAGTAGACACAGCCACTATTAAGAATTCACAGGCTTCTAGCTTTCGTCGTGAGAAGTTGGGATTTGTCTTCCAAGACTTTAACTTGCTAGATACCCTGTCTGTTAAGGACAATATCTTGCTTCCGCTAGTATTATCACGAAAACCTATCACAGAGATGATGAAAAAATTGGTAGTAACAGCTGAAAATTTGGGCATCAACCAATTGCAAGAGAAGTACCCTTACGAGATCTCTGGTGGTCAAAAACAGCGGGTTGCAGTAGCACGCGCCATCATCACTGAGCCTGAAATTCTTCTTGCGGACGAACCAACAGGAGCCCTTGACTCCAAATCATCAGCAGCTCTTCTAGATGTTTTTGATGAAATCAATGAACGCGGCCAAACCATTCTCATGGTAACCCACTCAACGGCGGCAGCCAGCAGGGCCAAGCGTGTACTCTTTATCAAAGACGGCATTCTTTACAACCAAATCTACCGTGGAGACAAGACAGAGCGTCAGATGTTCCAAGAAATCTCTGATACTTTGACTGTTATGGCAAGCGAGGTGAATTAGTATGTTCCGATTAACCAATAAGTTAGCGGTGTCCAACTTAATCAAAAATCGCAAACTCTACTATCCCTTTGCTTTAGCTGTTCTCTTAGCTGTGACCATTACTTATCTCTTTTACTCCTTGTCACTCAACCCCAATATTGGCAAGATTCGGGGAGGAGAAACTATTTCCATGACTCTTGGTTTCGGTATGGTGATTGTCACTATTGCCTCAGCTATTATTGTCTTTTATGCCAATAGTTTCGTCATGAAAAACCGTTCCAAAGAACTAGGGATTTACGGTATGCTGGGTCTCGAAAAGCGCCATTTGATCAGTATGGTCTTTAAGGAGCTTCTTATTTTTGGCTCCCTAACCTTGACAGCTGGACTTGGCCTAGGAGCTCTCTTTGATAAGCTAATCTTTGCTCTTCTTCTGAAGCTAATGAATATGAAGGTGGAGCTCGTAGCAACCTTCCAACCAATAGTCTTTATCCTAGTTATCCTTATCTTTGGCGCTATCTTCCTAGGTTTGATTTTTATCAATGCCTTTCGTATTGCACGTATGAATGCCCTTCAGCTCTCTCGTGAGAAGGCCAGTGGTGAGAAAAAAGGACGCTTCTTAAGTCTTCAAACTATTCTAGGTTTGATTAGTCTGGGAGCTGGTTACTATCTAGCAGTTACAGTTGAAAATCCACTTTCTGCTGTTCTGATTTTCTTCGTAGCGGTCTTGCTGGTAATCCTTGGTACCTATCTCTTGTTTAATGCAGGGATTACAGTATTTCTACAAATCTTGAAGAAAAACAAGCGTTATTATTACCAACCCAACAACATGATTTCTGTATCCAATCTCATCTTCCGTATGAAGAAAAATGCGGTTGGTCTTGCGACGATTGCCATTCTTTCAACCATGGTCTTGGTGACCATGTCTGCTGCAACTAGTATCTTCAAGGCTTCAGAAACCTTCAAGAAATTCATGAATCCACATGATTTTGGAATTTCAGGGCGAAATGTTGAAAAAGAAGATTTAGATAAACTTTTGAGTCAGTATGCTAGCGATAAGGGATTAACTGTCACCAAAAAAGAAGTCTTTCGTCACAGTAATTTTGGCATCGAGAGTCAAGATGGAACCAAACTCCGTATCTTTAAAAAGGGGAATAACTTTGTCCAACCGAAAACCATTTTCATGGTCTTTGACCAAAAAGACTATGAAATCATGACTGGTCAAAAACTCTCCCTTTCAGGCAATGAAGTTGGGTTGTTTGCCAAGAGTAAGGCACTTCAAGGACAGAAAGAACTCACTCTGAATGACCAGACCTACACTGTTAAAGAAGAAATTAAAAATGATTTCGTTCTGGAACATGTGCCAAATCAGTTTAACATCCTCACATCTGACTACAATTATCTTGTTGTGCCTAATCTGCAAGCCTTTATTGATCAATATCCAGATTCCTCTCTCTTTGATCAACTTTATGGTGGTATGAATGTAACAGCTGGTGAGGAAGACCAGCTCAAACTCGCTGACGATTTTTCAAAATTTCTTAATAACTTTAATAGAGAATTAAACAAAGAGGGAAGCTATGTATACGGAAGCAATCTGGCTGATAGCAGTGCACAAATCAGTGCCCTCTATGGAGGTGTCTTCTTCATCGGTATCTTCCTCTCTATCATCTTTATGGTGGGAACAGTTCTTGTTATCTACTACAAACAAATCTCCGAAGGCTATGAAGATCGTGAACGCTTTATCATTTTGCAAAAAGTCGGTCTCGATCAAAAGCAAATCAAGCAAACCATCAATAAACAGGTCTTAACTGTTTTCTTCCTCCCTTTGCTTTTTGCCTTCCTACACCTTGCCTTTGCATATCACATGCTTAGCCTCATCCTAAAAGTCATTGGTGTGCTTGATGCAACCATGATGTTGACCGTTACACTTTCCATTTGTGCCATCTTCCTCATTGTCTACGTTTTAATCTTTATGATTACCTCTAGAAGCTATCGCAAGATTGTGCAAATGTAAAAAAAGATACCTCGATATTGTACTGACCCCAAAAAGTTGGACAAATAATTATTGAAAGGATTTAGTTCTGTACTGCACAGGACTAAGTCCTTTTAGTTTGACTTTAATTCGTTTGTTGTTGTAGTAATCAATGTAGTCCACAATAGCTTGTTCCAATTGATTAAGTGATTTAAATGTCTTCTCATAGCCGTAAAACATTTCGGATTTCAAAATGCCAAAGAAGGACTCCATCATCCCATTGTCTGGGCTGTTGCCCTTGCGGGACATAGATGCTTGAATTCCCTTACTCTCTAGAAACCGATGATAAGAATCGTGTTGGTATTGCCAGCCCTGGTCACTGTGGAGAATCGTATTCTCATAGTGCTTCTCTGTGAATGCCTGTTCTAACATCGTTTGTACTTGTTCTAAATTAGGCGAACAAGAAAGATTAAAAGCAATAATTTCGCTGTTAAAGCCATCTAAAACTGGTGATA
>CAJNDD010000032.1 GCA_905221435.1 bacterium | reverse complement strand
TTTGAGAGGTTTGTGACGAGTCAAGAGCAATGAGGCTTGAACAAAGTGAAAGCCAGCGTCTTTAGGCGCTGGCTGGTGATTTGGGCTTATAGCCCTGGTGCAAACCACCCGTTAGACGGGTGGTTATGATTTTCCTTGGTTTAAGAAAAGTCAGCCTTGCTTTTCACGTCGCTGTATTCTTCAGCGATTTCTTGACTGAGAATATCCTCATAGGCAGGGAGTTGGATGTCCTGACCGTATTTTTTTCGGAGGGCAGTAGTGACTAGGCGATAAGCCAGATTGGCATTACGAGAGAGGATAGGTCCGTGGAAGTAGGAACCAAAGACATTCTTATAATGAACCCCTTCGCCGACCTTTTCTTCGTTGTTTCCATTTCCATAGATAACCTGTCCCAGCGGTTTTTGGTCATCAGAAAGGAAGGTACGGCCTTGGTGATTTTCAAAGCCATAGTAGGTTTCATTGAATTCGTCATTATGAATCTTGATGTCACCGATAAAGCGATTATTGGTCTGGTTGAGGGTATAGTGGCCCATGACCCCTAGCCCTTCGATGCGTTTGCCTGAAGCTTCAACATAATATTGCCCCAATAGTTGGAAACCACCGCAGATAGCGAGAACTACTCCGTCGTTTTGGATGTAGTTGTCAATGCTCTCTTTTTTAGCAGGCAGGTCGCTAGCGATGATGCTTTGTTCAAAGTCTTGACCGCCGCCGAAAAAGGCGATATCATAGTGGTTTTCGTCAAAGTCATCACGGAGAGAAACAATATCAACTGTTACATGAGCTCCCAGTTTTTCAGCCACATACTTGAGCATGAGGATGTTTCCATTGTCCCCGTAGGTATTCATGAGGTTCCCATAGAGGTGGGCGATGTTGAGCTGATAGGGGTAGTTGCCAGCTTTTGAGGAAAGTGAAGTATAAACCATCAGTTCATCTCCTTTCTAACAATCTGACGACTAGCCAGCAGTTCACGGAATTCCAGCATAGCAGTATAGGTAGCCAGGATATAGGCATGCTTACAATCTTGGTTCTCAATGGTTTTGAGAACTTTCTCCAGATTGCTTGTCTCAGTGATTTTATCAGCTGGATAGCCCGTCACTCGTAGACGACGTGCAATTTCAGAATGACGAACACCTCCAGCGTTGATTTCAGGAATGTCCATGTCAGTGATTTGTTCAAAGTCAGCATCCCAGATCCAGCTAGTATCTATTCCATCTGCATAGTTGGCGTTGAGAAGGACAGAAAGGCTAAATGGATAAGGCGCTAGTTTAATCATCTCGATAGCCTGAGTTGCACCGACTGGATTCTTAATCAAGACGAGAGTACATTCCTTGTCGCCGATATGGAAGGTTTCCTGGCGTCCAAAGACAGCACGGCTTTTGTCAAATCCCTGCTTGATGAGTTGTGAATCGGCACCGAGGAAACGGGCAATAGCGACCGCAGCAAGGGCATTGTAGATATTGTAGAGTCCACCGATTTGGATGCCGTATTCTTGTCCGTCAATGACAAAGCGAGAGCGATTGTTGGTCAACTCAACCAGTCCTGTCAAACGATAGTCTAGATCAGGACGTTTGCAACCACAATTTTCACAGATATAGGCACCTAAGTTGGCATAAGTATTGTGCTCATATTTGAGGATGCCTTGACAGTCAGGGCAGAGAATACCTTCGGTATTGTAGTGAGCTAGTTGGGCTGGCCCTTTTTCCAAGTCAAAACCAAAATACTGTACAGGATTTGGAATAGCTGGCTTGTAGAAAAGTGGACTGTCACCATTGAGGAGAACAGTAGCCGTAGGCACCTTACGAATGGCATCCAAAATCATGTTATAAGTTGTGTAAATTTCACCGTAGCGGTCCATCTGGTCACGGAAAATGTTAGTGATGACAAAAAGGCTAGGATGGATGTAGTCACAGATACGAGATAGGCTGGCCTCGTCAATTTCGAGAACGGCAATATTTTTCCCAGTTTTAGAAGATTTGGCGGTCAAGAAGGTTGTCGTAATTCCTGTAATCATATTGGCACCGCTTGGATTGGTCAGAACCTGACCATAAACCTCTTTTAAGATGCCGACAGTGAGGGCAGTTGTCAGGGTTTTTCCGTTGGTTCCAGTGACCACGACAATCTCGTAGTTCTTAGCTAAATTTTGTAAAATATCTTTATCAAATTGAAGGGCGAGTTTTCCTGGGAGCGTACTTCCACGGCCAAGACGGCTCAAGATGAAGTGAGAAGAACGTCCAGCTAGGAGGCCCAAAGTAGTTTTTAATTTCATGTTTCTATTATATCATAAAAGAGTGAAAAGGCAGATTTGAGATTTCGCAGAAACAAAAACAGCCCGAAGAGGGCTGTGAGTGATTAGTTCTGAAACCAAGTTGCGATTGGGAAGTCGTTTTGTTTCAGTTCCAGTTTTGTTTTGATTAGAAGTTGGCCATTTTCTAAAGAATATAATAAGAAATGTTGACTGGTTACGACCAATACCTTGTTTGTCAAACTTGTATCGATGTGCATTATCTCTTCTGTAGAGTCAGGTAAATCTTTTCTGACATTGATTAGATAGCTAGATTCATCAGAGAGATTGACAATAGATAAGGCACAGCGATCATTTCCATCCGCCTCATGTTTTATAATCAAACGATCCTCTTTCGGTGTTTTATAAAGAAGATTGGGGTTGTCCTCTGGTAGCGTGATGAAGTGCTTTTCCTTACTAGACAAGTTCATGACAAGTATGCGATTGTCTGGATCTTTGGAGAAAGTTTCTGTATTTCGAGTATAAGCAACGCTACTGTAATAATTGTCACCGATTAATTCAGAAGAAGTCAACATTTCAACGATCTTGCCTTCGCTTGTCAGAGGTGTGCGAGACAATTCTTTTAGTTGGTCATTTTCGTCTAATTCTACTAAATATCCATCAAACACTAAAGCGGGTCGTTGGCGAGACTCATCGTGAAATCCCAGACCGAGATAGAGGCGATTCCCTCGTCCATGAAACTGGATTGGAAAGGAAGTGGACTCGGAGAATGTTTTCTGAGTAATCAGCTTTCCTGAGATGTCAAACATACTGAGCACCCCATCCTCAGTTGTAGTTTGGCCTGTGTAGAAGAACTTGTCTGATACTCCAGCTCCCGAATGAGCATAGAAGGGAGTTGAAGTTTTCCGTATGTCCCCTGTCTGAAAGTCAAGGGATACGATGTTCTGAGTGGATGCCTTCCCTCTGGTATTTCCAGATGAAAAGACGAGATAGCGATTGTCAAACCGTCCCTGAGGAAACCAGAAATTGACATCTTCTGCAATGGAGACGTCCTCAGTCTTCGTGAGCTGAAACCGATCGTTTTGCAACTGATAACTTTGAATGGATTTCGAATTAACAAGGTAAAAATCAGCAGTCTGATTGACTGTGAATCGCTGTTTTTGAGGTGAAATCAAGCGAAAAAGCATCCAGCAAAGCAGGAGAAAAATGAAGACTACACTGACACAGAAAACCAGTGTTTTCATAGCCGTACTTTTTCCTTTGGCTAGAAAGGAAAAAGGAGAGTGTTTTGGTGATTTAACTTGCTTTCCCATGTGACTAGCCTCCTTTTTGAACAGAAAATGAAGACAACATCCTACACTTATATTATAAGCTTTTACAGCTAAAAGCACAAATAATCTTGCAAGGAAACTATGGACTGGATAGAAAAAGACAAACACCAAAATGGATGCTTGTCTTGTGGAGAATATCTGAAAACTTAAATCGCAAACAAGTCATTCAAATTCTCAGCCAAGGTTGGGTGAGTGAAGATTTGTCTTGTGAAGTAAGTGTAAGGGATTTTGTTGTCCATGGCAACAGTGATGATGTTAATGATTTCTTGTGAACCTTCTGAGAAGATAGTTGCACCGAGAATTTCTTTTGTTTCAGTGTTAACAACAGCTTTGAAAGCTCCGCGAAGGTCGCCATTCACGTGACCACGAGGCATGGCAGCAACAGGGATTTCCTTCACTGCGTATGGAAGTTTCAAATCAGCTGCTTGGCTTTCAGTCAAACCAACTTGTGAAAGAGCAGGTGTGATGAACATAGTGTTTGGTACATTGAGACGGTCTTCAAGTGTGTAGCTGCCATCTCCAGCAAGGTAGCTGTAGACAACACGGAAGTCATCAAGTGAAATGTAGGTAAATTGAGGTCCACCGTTGACGTCTCCAACTGCAAAGACGCCAGGGACGTTTGTTTGACAATGTTTGTCTACTTTGATAGCACCACGCTCTGTTAGTTCAATATCTGTGTTTTCAAGTTGAAGTGGTTCGACATTTGGTTTACGTCCAGTTGCGTAGAGAAGAGCATCGAAACGGTAAGTTTCGTTTTCAGTTACGACGAGAACTTGGTCACCGTCGTTTTTGATTTCAGTAGTACGGATATTTTGAAGCAATTCAATACCGTCTTCTTCCATGTATTGTTTAGCAAGAGCTGCGATGGAAGGTTCTGCACGAGGAAGGAAAGTATCCAAGGCATCTAGAACTGTAACTTTGCTGCCAAGTTTGTTGTAAAGTCCAGCAAATTCAAGACCAATGTTTCCGCCACCAAGGACTCCAAGTTTTTCAGGCAATTTGTCCAAGTTTTGGATACCTGTTGAGTCAAAGACGTTTTTGCTTGTAGCAAGTCCTGGAATTGGCAAGACGTTTGAAACAGCACCAGTGTTGATGACAATAGTTTCAGCAGTCAGTTCTTGTTTTTCATCACCAGCTTGGATTTCGATGACTTTGTTTGAAAGGAAATGAGCTTCCGCATCAAAGATATCGACACCTGTACCCGCAACAGTAGCGTAGTTTTTACCATTGAGGCGGCTAGTGATAGTATTTTTGGTAGCAATGACTTCTTCAAAAGACAAATCTTTCTCAGCAGCAACTAGCAAGGTTTTAGTCGGGATACAACCGATGTTGATACAAGTTCCACCGTACATAGCTTTGCTACGTTCAACGAGAGCAACTTTTTTGCCAGCTGAAGCTAATTTACCAGCTAGTGTTTTCCCAGCTTTACCAAATCCAATAACGATCAAATCATATGTTAACATTTATAGTCCTCCTATTCGATTTTCATTCTAGCATAAGAAAACACTTTTTGCACAAATCTGCTACGGGAAGTGAAGTGAGTTTGAAATGGTCCCTTCAAATCCTTTGAAAAACCAGTTTCAGGCCACTTTACTATTAGAAAATCGTTTACATGATTTTCCTTAAGGATTCTACTATCTTTTGCTTCTCTCTTGTGTTATACTAGATAGGTTGCAAAGAAACTAGTACTTTTCTTTTGTGGAAAAGAAGCAACACGGTATCTCATTTTTGTTGAAGATACGTCATGAAAAGAAAAGTATAAACTACGCGCTATAGGGTGGCTTCGCACCACCTTTAGAAAGAAGAATAACGTGAAATTTAATGAATTTAACTTGTCTGCTGAATTGCTAGCAGAGATTGAAAAAGCTGGATTTGTAGAAGCCAGTCCCATCCAAGAACAGACCATTCCATTGGCTCTCGAAGGAAAAGACGTTATCGGTCAAGCTCAGACTGGTACAGGAAAAACTGCAGCCTTTGGCTTGCCAACCCTTGAAAAAATCCGTACAGAAGAAGCGACCATCCAAGCCTTGGCCATCGCTCCAACTCGTGAACTAGCTGTCCAAAGTCAAGAGGAACTTTTCCGCTTTGGTCGTAGTAAGGGAGTGAAAGTTCGCTCAGTTTACGGTGGTTCCAGCATTGAAAAGCAAATCAAGGCCCTTAAATCTGGTGCCCACATCGTGGTAGGAACACCAGGCCGTCTCTTGGACCTGATTAAACGCAAGGCCTTGAAATTACAAGATATTGAAACTCTGATCCTTGACGAAGCGGATGAAATGCTCAACATGGGCTTCCTTGAAGACATCGAAGCCATCATTTCCCGTGTCCCTGAAAATCGTCAAACCCTGCTCTTTTCAGCAACTATGCCAGATGCTATCAAACGTATTGGTGTTCAGTTTATGAAGGACCCTGAGCATGTCAAGATTGCTGCCAAGGAATTGACAACAGAGCTGGTTGATCAGTACTATATCCGTGTCAAGGAACAAGAGAAATTCGATACCATGACGCGTCTCATGGACGTGGAACAACCAGAACTTGCTATTGTATTTGGTCGTACTAAACGCCGTGTAGATGAATTGACTCGTGGTCTTAAGATTCGTGGCTTCCGTGCAGAAGGAATTCATGGTGACTTAGACCAAAACAAACGTCTTCGTGTCCTTCGTGATTTTAAAAATGGTAACCTTGATGTTCTAGTTGCGACGGACGTAGCAGCGCGTGGTTTGGATATTTCAGGTGTAACCCATGTCTACAACTACGATATTCCACAAGATCCTGAAAGTTATGTTCACCGTATCGGTCGTACAGGTCGTGCTGGTAAGTCAGGTCAATCTATTACTTTCGTAGCGCCAAATGAAATGGGCTACCTTCAAATTATTGAAAACTTGACTAAGAAACGCATGAAAGGCTTGAAACCAGCGACAGCAGAAGAAGCCTTCCAAGCTAAGAAACAAGTAGCGCTCAAGAAAATCGAACGAGACTTCGCAGACGAAGCAATTCGTGGGAACTTTGAGAAATTTGCTAAAGATGCTCGTAAGTTAGCTGCCGAATTTAGTCCAGAAGAATTGGCTATGTATATCTTGAGCCTGACAGTCCAAGATCCAGACAGCCTTCCTGAAGTGGAGATTGCGCGTGAAAAACCACTGCCATTTAAACCATCAGGTAATGGCTTTGCTGGCAAAGCTAAGGGAGGTCGAGGAGGCCGTCGTGGAGACGACCGTCGAGACCGTGATCGCCGTGGCAATGGTCGTCGTGATGAGTTCAAGAAAGGTAGTCGTGGAAACGACCGTTTTGATAAAGACAGACGTTACCGTAATAAAGATAATAAAAAACCTCGCAACACTTCAAGCGAAAAGAAAACAGGCTTTGTTATTCGTAACAAAGGAGACAAATAGAAAAAAGCGATTCACTCTGTGAATCGCTTTTATATATAAGGAGACCGATAGTAAAAGAAGATGTATAAAAGTAAAGGTGAGATGGGAAGGGGAACTTTAATTCATCTTCTTATAATGTTATTATATAAAAATTAAAACAGAATGTCAATAAAAAATTGCTATTTTTATAAAATATTTTTGCTTTTAAAAATTGCAATTCAATAAGCAATTTTCAGATAATTATTGAAATAAAGACTTTTCTATGTTATAATGGAAGCGATTATATGCGAGGTGAAAAATGGCACATTTATTAGAAAAAACAAGAAAAATTACATCAATTTTAAAACGCTCAGAAGAGCAAATGCAGGATGAACTTCCATACAATGCCATTACACGTCAACTAGCAGACATTATTGATTGCAATGCCTGCATTGTCAATAGCAAGGGGCGTCTCTTGGGCTACTTTATGCGCTATAAAACCAATACAGATCGTGTAGAGCAGTTTTTCCAAACTAAGACTTTCCCAGATGACTATGTTCAAGGGGCAAACATGATCTACGATACGGAGGCCAATCTTCCTGTTGAACATGATTTGACCATTTTCCCTGTAGAGAGCCGTGCGGACTTTCCAGATGGTTTGACGACCATAGCTCCCATTCATGTATCAGGGATTCGCCTAGGTTCGTTGATTATTTGGCGCAATGATAAGAAGTTTGAAGATGAAGATTTGATCCTTGTTGAGATTGCGAGCACAGTGGTAGGGATTCAACTGTTGAACTTCCAACGTGAAGAGGATGAAAAGAATATTCGCCGTCGTACGGCTGTTACCATGGCGGTCAATACCCTTTCCTATTCAGAACTGCGTGCCGTATCAGCTATTTTAGCTGAATTGGATGGAAATGAAGGACAGTTGACTGCATCAGTTATTGCAGACCGTATTGGCATTACACGCTCAGTGATCGTCAATGCGCTTCGTAAATTGGAGTCGGCGGGAATTATTGAGAGTCGTTCACTCGGAATGAAGGGGACTTATCTCAAAGTTTTAATTGGTGATATTTTTGAGGAAGTGAAAAAGAGGGACTACTAATGGCAAAGGCTTTAATCTCGATTGACTATACAGAGGATTTCGTAGCAGACTATGGAAAGCTAACTGCTGGAGCACCCGCTCAAGCAATATCAAAAGCCATTGATCAGGTAACCAGATTAGCTTTTGAACGTGGGGACTATATCTTTTTCACCATTGATGCCCATGAAGAGAAGGATACATTCCACCCAGAAAGCAAGCTCTTTCCACCGCATAACATCATCGGGACTAGTGGCCGCAACCTCTATGGTCCCCTAGCTGACTTTTATGCTGAACATGAGGGGGATAGCCGTGTCTTTTGGATGGACAAGCGTCACTATTCAGCGTTTTCAGGAACAGACCTAGATATTCGTTTGCGGGAACGTCGGGTTGATACAGTCATTTTGACCGGTGTACTGACTGACATTTGCGTTCTTCATACGGCTATTGATGCCTATAATTTAGGTTATCAAATTGAGATTGTCAAGCCCGCAGTTGCCTCTATCTGGCCGGAAAATCACCAGTTTGCTCTTGGGCATTTTAAGAACACGTTAGGAGCCAAATTGCTGGATGAAAATCTTACTGAAACTCAAGAATAATCCCCTTGGAAAAATGAAAAAAATCTGAAAAAAGTGTTGACAAAGACTTTGAAAGTTGATATACTAGTAAAGTAATCGACGCGGGGATGGCGGAATTGGCAGACGCGCAGGACTAAGGATCCTGTGACCGCTTTAGGTCGTGAGGGTTCAAGTCCCTCTCTCCGCATAGGATAAGAGTTAGCTTTGGCTAGCTCTTTTTTGGTTCTTTATCAATTGTAGTGGACTGATGCTAGCCAAGATCTGGAGAGGACAATTGCTGTCCTCTCTGTTTTATGTTTAGAGTGATAAAAATCAGTTTCTTAAACTGGTCAAAGTTCGAGAAAATAAAGACCTTGTGCTGAATCAGTTTAGTAGTATGATAACAAAATAGACTTCATAATATCTGTGAGGATGTTTGCTACAAATATCGTGAAATTACTCCTAAAAAGAAGAGAATTCCATTCTGATTATTTTTATCTTTTATTCAGCAGGGTTTGTAATGTCAATTTTTTGATTATACTTTTACTAATTTTACCTATTAAGCTATTGATTTTTTAAGCTGTTTTTGATATATTAAATTGGAATAGAAAATATTTTTTTAGGAAGTAGTGTTTAAAAATGGAGGAGGTTATTTTTTTAGAGAACTATGCAAACGCTTACTTTCTGAGCTAGGAGGAACAAAAATTTATGAACAAAGGATCATTTGAAAAACGTTGTAAATATAGTATTCGGAAATTCTCATTAGGTGTTGCTTCTGTTATGATTGGAGCTGCATTCTTTGGGACAAGTACAGTTCTTGCAGATAGTGCGCAGTCTGGCTCCACGGCGAATTTACCAGCGGATTTAGCTACTGCTCTTGCAACAGCAAAAGAGAATGATGGGCGTGATTTTGAAGCGCCTAAGGCGGGAGAAGATCAAGGTTCTCCAGAAGTTACGGATGGACCTAAGACAGAAGAAGAACTATCAGCACTTGAAAAAGAAAAATCAGCTAGTTCAGATAAGTTGCCAGAAGGCTTAGAGGGCAAATTAGACAAGGCTGAAGATAAAGGAAAAGAAGTTGATAAGGATCAATTAGCTAAAGATACTGGGAATCTAGTTCCAGAAGATGTAGCTAAAACCAAGAATGGTGAATTAAACTACGGAGCAACTGTCAAAATCAAGACACCATCAGGTGAAGGTAGTGGGATAGTCATTGGCGAAAATCTGGTTTTAACTGTTTCCCATAACTTCATAAAAGATGTCCCAGATGGAAATAATCGCAAGGTTGTTGATAATGATAAGGGTGATGGGGATATCTATAGCATCTCTTATCCAGGCTTACCAGATGTTAAATTTAGTAAAAAAGACATTATTCACTGGGATCGTGAAGGTTTCCTAAAAGGTTACAAGAATGATTTAGCCCTTGTTCGATTGCGCACTGTTCTGGAAAATACGCCTGTTGAAGTAACCAAAAAGCCAGTTGTTAAGAAAATCGGAGATAAACTCCATGTCTTTGGTTATCCAGAAGGGAAATTGAATCCGATTGTCAACACTACAGTTGATTTTGCAGAACCATATGGAGAAGGTGTTCAAGGGATCGGTTATCAAGGAGGAAAACCAGGTGCTAGCGGTGGCGGTGTCTTTGACACAGAAGGCAAACTAGTCGGTGTTCATCAAAATGGAGTTGTTGGTCAACGTAGTGGTGGCATTCTCTTCTCACCTGCCCAATTGAAATGGATCCAAGATCACATGAAGGGAATTTCAAGTGTTAAACCAGCAGACTTGGAAGAGAAAGAAAAACCAGCTGAAGAAAAACCGAAAGAGGATAAACCTGCAGCTACTAAACCTGAAACACCTGAAAAAGTAACAGCTGAATGGCAAACGGTAGCGAAAAAAGAACAACAGGGAACAGTCACTATCCGAGAAGAAAAAGGTGTCCGCTACAACCAACTATCCTCAACTGCTCAAAATGATAACGCAGGCAAACCAGCCCTGTTTGAAAAGAAGGGCTTGACCGTTGATGCCAATGGAAATGCGACTGTCGATTTAACTTTCAAAGAAGATTCTGAAAAGGGCAAATCACGCTTTGGTGTCTTCCTGAAATTTAAAGATACCAATAATAATGTTTTTGTCGGTTATGACAAGGATGGCTGGTTCTGGGAGTATAAATCTCCAACAACCAGCACTTGGTATAGAGGTAGTCGTGTCGCTGCACCTGAAACAGGATCAACCAACCGCCTATCAATTACCCTCAAGTCAGATGGGCAACTCAATGCAACGAATAATGATGTGAAGCTCTTTGATACAGTAACTCTACCAGCTGCGGTCAATGACCATCTTAAAAATGAGAAGAAGATTCTCCTCAAGGCGGGCTCCTATGGCGATGAGCGAACAGTTGTTAGCGTTAAAACGGATAACCAAGAGGGGGTGAAAACAGAGGATACTCCTGCTGAAAAAGAAACAGGTCCTGAAATTGATGATAGCAAGGTGACTTATGACACGATCCAGTCTAAGGTCCTCAAAGCAGTGATTGACCAAGCCTTCCCACGTATTAAAGAATACAGTTTGAACGGGCATACCTTGCCAGGACAAGTCCAACAATTCAATAAAGTATTTATCAACAAACACGAAGTCACACCTGAAGTTACTTACAAAAAAATCAATGAGACAACTGCAGAGTACTTGATGAAGCTTCGCGATGATGCTAATCTTATCAATGCGGAAATGACAGTTCGTTTGCAAGTTGTGGATAATCAATTGCACTTTGATGTGACCAAGATTGTCAACCATAATCAAGTTACTCCAGGTCAAAAGATTGATGATGAAAGAAAACTGCTTTCTTCTATTAGTTTCCTTGGCAATGCTTTGGTCTCTGTTTCTAGTGACCAAGCTGGTGCCAAGTTTGACGGGGCAACCATGTCAAACAATACCCATGTCAGCGGAGATGATCATATCGATGTAACCAATCCAATGAAGGACTTGGCTAAGGGTTACATGTATGGATTTGTTTCTACAGATAAGCTTGCTGCAGGTGTTTGGAGTAACTCTCAAAACAGCTACGGTGGAGGGTCTTATGACTGGACTCGCTTGACAGCCTACAAGGAAACAGTCAGAAATGCCAACTATGTAGGAATTCATAGTTCTGAATGGCAATGGGAAAAAGCTTATAAGGGCATTGTCTTCCCAGAATATACGAAGGAACTTCCAAGTGCTAAGGTTGTTATCACTGCAGATGCTAATGCAGACAATAAAGTGGATTGGCAAGATGGAGCTATTGCTTATCGTAGCATCATGAACAACCCTCAAGGTTGGGAAAAAGTCAAGGATATCACAGCTTATCGTATCGCGATGAACTTTGGTTCTCAAGCACAGAACCCATTCCTCATGACTTTGGATGGTATCAAGAAAATCAATCTTCACACAGATGGTCTAGGACAAGGTGTTCTTCTTAAAGGATATGGTAGCGAAGGCCATGACTCTGGTCACTTGAACTATGCTGATATTGGTAAACGTATTGGTGGTGTTGAAGACTTCAAGACCTTGATTGCGAAAGCGAAGAAATATGGAGCTCATCTAGGTATCCATGTTAACGCTTCTGAGACTTATCCTGAGTCTAAATACTTCAATGAAAAAATCCTCCGTAAGAATCCAGATGGTAGCTATAGCTATGGCTGGAACTGGCTAGACCAAGGTATCAACATTGATGCTGCTTATGACCTAGCACATGGACGCTTGGCTCGTTGGGAAGATTTGAAGAAAAAACTTGGTGACGGTCTCGACTTTATCTATGTGGACGTTTGGGGCAATGGCCAATCAGGTGATAACGGTGCCTGGGCTACCCACGTTCTTGCCAAAGAAATCAACAAGCAAGGCTGGCGCTTTGCAATCGAGTGGGGCCATGGTGGTGAGTACGACTCTACCTTCCATCACTGGGCTGCTGACTTGACCTACGGTGGCTACACCAATAAAGGTATCAACAGTGCCATCACCCGCTTTATCCGTAACCATCAAAAAGATGCTTGGGTAGGGGACTACAGAAGTTACGGTGGTGCAGCAGATTATCCACTTCTAGGTGGCTACAGCATGAAAGACTTTGAAGGCTGGCAAGGACGAAGTGATTACAATGGCTATGTAACAAACTTGTTTGCCCATGACTTGATGACCAAGTATTTCCAACACTTCACTGTAAGCAAATGGGAAAATGGTACACCAGTGACCATGTCTGATAACGGTAGCACTTATAAATGGACTCCAGAAATGCGAGTGGAATTGGTAGATGCTGATAAGAATAAAGTAGTTGTGACTCGTAAGTCAAACGATGTCAATAGCCCGCAATACCGCGAACGTACGGTAACGCTCAACGGACGTGTCATCCAAGATGGTTCAGCTTACTTGACTCCTTGGAACTGGGATGCGAATGGTAAGAAACTTCCTGCTGATAAGGAAAAAATGTACTACTTCAATACGCAAGCTGGTGCAACAACTTGGACACTTCCGAGCGATTGGGCAAAGAGCAAGGTTTACCTTTACAAACTAACTGACCAAGGTAAGACAGAAGAGCAAGAACTAACTGTAAAAGACGGCAAGATTACACTAGACCTTTTAGCGAATCAACCATACGTTCTCTATCGTTCAAAACAAACCAATCCTGAAATGTCATGGAGCGAAGGCATGCATATCTATGACCAAGGATTTAACAGTGGAACCTTGAAACACTGGACCATTTCTGGTGATGCTTCTAAGGCAGAAATTGTCAAATCACAGGGCGCAAATGAAATGCTTCGTATCCAAGGCAATAAGAGCAAAGTCAGCCTTACTCAGAAACTGACTGGCTTGAAACCAAATACCAAGTATGCGGTTTATGTTGGTGTTGATAACCGTAGTAATGCTAAGGCAAGTATCACTGTGAATACTGGTGAAAAAGAAGTGACTACTTATACCAATAAGTCTCTCGCTCTCAACTATATCAAAGCATATGCTCATAACAATCGTCGTGAAAATGCTACAGTTGATGATACAAGTTATTTCCAAAATATGTATGCCTTCTTTACAACTGGATCTGACGTATCAAATGTCACTCTGACATTGAGTCGTGAAGCTGGTGATGAAGCAACTTACTTTGATGAAATTCGTACCTTTGAAAACAATTCAAGCATGTACGGAGACAAGCATGATACAGGTCAAGGAACCTTCAAACAAGACTTTGAAAATGTAGCTCAAGGAATCTTCCCATTTGTAGTAGGTGGTGTCGAAGGTGTCGAAGACAACCGCACTCACTTGTCTGAAAAACACGATCCATATACACAGCGTGGTTGGAACGGTAAGAAAGTCGATGATGTTATCGAAGGAAATTGGTCATTGAAGACAAATGGACTAGTGAGCCGTCGTAACTTGGTTTACCAAACCATTCCACAAAACTTCCGTTTTGAAGCTGGTAAAACTTATCGCGTAACCTTTGAATACGAAGCAGGATCAGACAATACCTATGCCTTTGTAGTCGGTAAGGGAGAATTCCAGTCAGGTCGTCGTGGTAGTCAAGCAAGCAACTTGGAAATGCATGAATTGCCAAATACTTGGACGGATTCTAAGAAAGCCAAGAAGGTAACCTTCCTCGTAAAAGGTGCAGAAACAGGCGATACTTGGGTAGGTATCTACTCAACAGGCAACGCAAGCAATACTCGTGGAGATGCTGGCGGAAATGCCAACTTCCGTGGTTACAACGACTTCATGATGGATAATCTTCACATCGAAGAAATTACCCTAACAGGTAAGATGTTGACAGAAAATGCTCTGAAGAACTACTTGCCAACTGTTGCCATGACCAACTACACCAAAGAGTCTATGGATGCTTTGAAAGAAGCGATCTTTAACCTCAGTCAGGCAGATGATGATATCAGTGTCGAAGAAGCACGTGCAGAGATTGCCAAAATTGAAGCCTTGAAGAATGCTTTGGTTCAGAAGAAGACAGCTTTGGTAGCAGAAGACTTTGAAAGTTTGGATGCGCCTTCCCAACTAGGTGAAGGTCTTGAGAATGCCTTTGATGGCAATGTGTCTAGTCTATGGCATACATCTTGGAATGGTGGAGATGTAGGCAAGCCTGCAACCATGGTATTGAAAGAACCAACTGAAATCACAGGACTTCGTTATGTTCCACGTGGCTCAGGTTCAAATGGTAACTTGCGTGATGTGAAACTGGTTGTGACAGATGAGTCTGGCAAGGAGCATACTTTCACCGTTACGGACTGGCCTGATAACAATAAGCCAAAAGATATTAACTTTGGTAAGACAATCAAGGCTAAGAAGATTGTTCTTACTGGTACCAAGACATACGGAGATGGTGGAGATAAATACCAATCTGCAGCAGAACTTATCTTTAATCGTCCACAGGTAGCAGAAAAACCTCTTGACTTGTCAGGCTATGAAGCAGCTTTGGCTAAGGCGCAGAAATTGACAGACAAAGAAAATCAAGAGGAAGTGGCTGGAGTTGAGGCGAGCATGAAATATGCGACGGATAACCATCTCTTGACGGAAAGAATGGTGAAATACTTTGCAGATTATCTCAATCAATTGAAAGATTCCGCTCCAAAACCTGATGCGCCGACAAGCAGTAAGGGTGAAGAGCAACCACCAGTTCTTGATGTACCTGAGTTCAAAGGTGGCGTCAATGGAGCAGAAGCAGCTGTACATGAAGTCCCAGAGTTCAAGGGTGGCGTCAATGGAGCAGAAGCAGCTGTACATGAAGTCCCAGAGTTCAAGGGTGGCGTCAATGCAGTTGAAGCCTTGGTAAATGAAGTTCCAGAATACACTGGTGGTGTAAATGGAGTTGAGCCAGCCGTACATGAAAAACCAGAGTACACAGGTCCACTAGGTACAGCAGGTGATGAACCAGCACCAACTGTTGAGAAACCAGAATATCAACTCGCTTCTAGTTCAGTAGTAGATATTCAAGCCTCAGAAGCTAAAGATGTCGAAAACCTTCCGTCTACAGGGGAACAAAACTCAACTGCTTTAGCTTTGTTCGGTGGTCTTGGTTTAATTTTCTCAGCTGCTTTCATCAGAAACAGAAAGAGAAAATAACTTTTAGGATTTTGTACTGACTTCAAAAAGTTAGACAAATAATTATTTAAAGGACTTAGTTCTATATTGCACAGGACTAGGTCCTTTAAAGTAGGTTCCCATATGGGAGAAGAATCTAAAACTACTTTTGAAAAATATGTTGGGATTGTCAATTTCATCATTTTTACAATATGCTCTTTTTTGAAATCGTTGTTTAATCTTTTAGTATTTCAGTGAGTGCAGTTCGAAGCTAGTAATTTTCCTCCTTTCTTTTTTTGTGCTATACTAGTTAAGACTACAAAAGAGGTAAGCGTAAATGACAAAAGCAGATACGATTTTTAAAGAAAATATTGAACGAATCCTCAAAGACGGTGTCTTTTCTGAGCAGGCTCGTCCTAAGTACAAGGATGGGACTGTTGCCAACTCCAAGTACATAACGGGTGCCTTTGCGGAGTATGATTTGTCTAAGGGGGAATTTCCCATCACAACCTTGCGCCCGATTGCTATCAAAGCCGCTATTAAGGAAGTGCTTTGGATCTATCAGGATCAGTCTAATAGCTTAGAAGTGCTGAATAGCAAGTACAATGTTCACTACTGGAATGACTGGGAAGTTGGCGATACGGGAACCATTGGTGAGCGCTATGGGGCGGTCGTTAAGAAGCACGACATCATTAATAAGATTCTCAAGCAGTTGGAAGCTAACCCTTGGAATCGTCGCAATATCATCTCTCTATGGGATTATCAAGCTTTTGAGGAGACGGACGGCCTCCTTCCATGCGCCTTTCAGACCATGTTTGATGTCCGTCGCGTTGATGGGGATATCTATCTGGATGCGACCTTGACCCAGCGTTCGAATGACATGCTGGTTGCTCACCACATCAATGCTATGCAGTATGTGGCTCTGCAGATGATGATCGCAAAACATTTTGGCTGGAAGGTTGGAAAGTTCTTCTACTTCATCAATAACCTCCATATCTATGATAATCAGTTTGAACAAGCAGAGGAATTGCTCCGTCGTGAGCCGTCAAACTGCCAACCACGTTTGGTTTTAAATGTACCAGATGGGACCAATTTCTTTGATATCAAAGTGGAGGACTTTGAGTTAGTTGACTATGATCCAGTCAAGCCACAACTGAAGTTTGATTTGGCTATTTAAGAAATCATAACCACCCGTCTAACGGGTGGTTTGCACCAGGGCTATAAGCCCAAATTACCAGCCAGCGCCTAAAGACGCTGGCTTTCACTTTGTTCAAGCCTCATTGCTCTTGACTCGTCACAAACCTCTCAAA
>CAJNDD010000031.1 GCA_905221435.1 bacterium | reverse complement strand
TATCTTCATAACTCAATTTCATAATAAAACACCCCAAAAGTTAGATTTTTTCTGTCTAACTTTTGGGGTGCAGTTCATTATAACTGTCTTTTTCGATAACTAGAAAAAAGGCTGGTAGTAGTACCAACCTTTATTTTGAAAATTTTCGTTTGATTATCTTTCTTTGAAGTTGTAAAAGGGCGAAACTAAGACCCATTGCAGCGATAAAGGATAAAGCTGTATTTAATTTTATAGCTAAAAAGATAAAACTAAAAAGTGCCATAAAAATACAGAAACAAGCGATATTTACAAAAAATAAAATCTCTTTTAGGTTAGGGCCGACTGGGGCTTCTGGTGTGTAATCTTGGTAAAGCGGAGTTTGTTTCGATTCGGGAGCTTGTTCAAACTCATAAGCTTCTAGTTTTCTTGCGGACATGATTCTCTCCTTAACAGTACATAACTATTTTATCATTTTTTATGCAGAGAATTATTACAGAATTGTTACAAAACTACTAAAGTCTCTTATCAACTTCTAAGTCGCTCTTCTTGACACCTACTGGGGAAAGTGATAGCATGGATGTTACACTTAAAACAGATGACCTGACCTTCTCTATTATAAATATACTGAGAAAGGAAAGGATAACTTATATAAATTGATAGCAAGCTGAGGCTTTTTCCTAAGATGATTTGTTAAGTTGCTACCTGGCTACTTTTGAAAAGTATTGGTAGGAGTTGTTTTGAATGGATGGAAGGACAGAGATTCTGTCTATTGGACTGGGTGGCTTTTTGCTACCTCTGGGAAATGTTAAAGGAGATAAGCATGTATCTTGCTATCAAAGAGATATTACGAAACAAACTTCGATATAGTTTGATCTTAACGACCATTTTTCTTATCGCTTTTATGGTCTTTTTTATGACCAGTCTAGCTCTCGGTCTTGTGCGAAACAACCGGGCCGCTATTGATAATTGGCAAGCAACGGGTGTTGTTTTATCCGACTACGCAAATGATAATTTGACGGCATCTTTTATTCCTGAAAAGGACTACAAGGATAAGAATTCTAAAGAGGCTGCTCCATTGGGCTATATGTTCGCTGTGACCAATCTAGTCGATGGTAGTGAAAAGATCAACGTTTCCATCTTTGCTCAAAACTGGGACTCTTTTATCTCTCCTAGTTTGACGGAGGGAAGGTACCCAGAAGGGGATGATGAGGTTGTCGTGGATCAGTCTTTTGAGAACTATGGGATGAAGCTAGGTGATGCCATTCAGCTCAATGGAAGCGATTCAAGTTACAAGATCGTAGGCTTGACTCAAGGAAATAAATTTTTCACCGAGCCTGTTGTCTTTACGAGTCTGACGACTTATTGGACCTTACAAGGAACCTTGAAGGCCAATCGTTCCATCTCTGCCTTGGTATTGAAAAATGATATAGAAGTGGTCGGCGATGGACTGAAACAGATTTCCATTCCAAAAATGATATCGAAAATTCCTGGTTACACACCTCAGGTGAATGTATTTTCAGGAATGATTCTTGCTATGATTGTTATCACTGGCTTGATTGTGGGGATTTTTGTTTATATCATTACCATCCAAAAACTAGGACTTTATGGAATAATGCGAGCTCAGGGAATACAGATCAAAACCATTGTATGGTCTCTATTCTGTCAAATCTTCCTCCTAGCTGGTATGGGGATTGCTTTAGCCTTGCTAGCTATCGGAGGAGTGATTTTGGTTTTACCAGCTACCTTCTTTTTCTACCCAAGTTGGATAGCTTACTCTGTCCTAAGCTTGGTGATCTGCTTGATGGCCCTTCTAGGTGGTGTCATTTCACTTCCACGCTTGCTAAAGGTGGACCCGATAACTGCGATTGCAGAATAATAAGGAGAATAGTATGACAGCATTGATTGAAATGAATCAAGTGACAAAAACCTACGGGGAAGGAAAGATGAAAGTCGTAGCCCTGCATGAGACGAATTTTCAGCTAAATGCGGGAGAGTTCGTGGCTATAGTTGGGCCATCAGGTTCTGGAAAGACGACCTTTCTAACAACTCTAGGACAACTTCAGGAAGCATCGAGTGGAAAGATTCTAGTAAAGGGGAAGGAAACAGGCAGTTTGACGGAGAAGGAAAAAACAGACCTCCGTTTTAGAGAGTTTGGCTTCATTCTTCAGGCTTCAAACTTAATTCCATTTCTAACGGTCAAGGAACAGCTGGATTTGATTGACAGACTAGATAAGGGAAAAAATAGTAAAAGTGACCGAAAAGAGCTGTTTGACTTGTTGGATTTGGAAAAAGTACAAGATCAGTATCCCAATGCTCTATCGGGTGGCGAACGTCAGCGTGCCGCGATTGCTAGAGCGCTCTATAACAATCCAAGCATCGTGCTTGCAGATGAGCCAACAGCCAGTCTAGACACCGAGCGTGCTTACCAAGTAACGGAGATGCTGGCTGCCATTGCCCATGAACAAGGTAGAGGAGTTGTCATGATTACACATGATACACGCCTTCTTGATAAGGTTGACCGTATTTATGTTATGAATGATGGACACCTAGTAGAAAAAACACATGCATAAAATAGAGTGAATGGTACAAGTTACTGTTCACTTTTTTGATTGGGAAAGATAGAAACAAGTTTAACTTTTTGTGAAACTCTCAGTATTTATAGCTGATTTTTAAGAAATGTGGTATAATTTTTCTTATGGAAAAGATTATTATTACAGCAACTGCTGAAAGTATTGAACAAGTTGAACAGTTACTTGAAGCTGGCGTAGACCGTATCTATGTCGGTGAGAAAGATTTTGGCCTTCGTCTGCCAACGACTTTTAGTCATGACCAATTGCGTGAGATTGCTAAGTTGGTTCATGAAGCAGGCAAAGAATTGATTGTTGCGGTTAATGCCCTCATGCACCAAGATATGATGGACCGTATCAAGCCTTTCCTAGACTTCTTAGAAGAAATCAAGACAGACTATATTACAGTAGGAGATGCAGGTGTCTTTTACGTGGTCAACCGTGATGGCTATTCCTTTAAAACCATTTACGATGCTTCAACCATGGTGACAAGCAGTCGTCAGATTAACTTCTGGGGTCAAAAGGCAGGGGCCTTTGAGGCGGTTTTGGCGCGTGAAATTCCATCTGCTGAACTCTTCAAGATGCCAGAAATTTTGGAAATTCCTGCTGAAGTGTTGGTTTATGGAGCTAGTGTCATTCATCATTCTAAGCGTCCGCTCTTGCAAAACTACTATAACTTCACGCACATCGATGATGAAAAAACGCGTAAACGTGACCTCTTCTTGGCAGAGCCGAGTGACCCAGAAAGCCATTATTCCATCTTCGAAGACAATCATGGTACCCACATCTTTGCCAATAATGACCTTGATTTGATGACCAAATTGACAGAGTTGGTGGATCACGGCTTTACTCACTGGAAGCTAGAGGGACTCTACACACCAGGTCAGAACTTTGTGGAGATTGCTAAACTCTTTATTCAAGCGCGTGGCTTGATACAAGAGGGCAACTTTAGCCATGACCAAGCCTTCTTATTGGATGAGGAAGTGCGCAAGTTACATCCTAAAAACCGTTTTCTCGATACAGGATTCTATGATTACGATCCTGATATGGTTAAATAGGACACCAAAACCCGAAATAAAAATGTTCGGGTTTTTCCAGTGTATCCATGAAATAAAAACGGATACATGTTATAATAAAAGTAGCTCTTTATTGGAGGTATTTAAGTGGAGAATCTGAAAAAGATGGCAGGTATCAAGGCTGCTGAGTTTGTCAAGGATGGTATGGTTGTTGGACTCGGTACTGGATCAACTGCCTACTATTTCGTGGAAGAAATCGGTCGTCGGATTAAGGAAGAAGGTTTGCAGATTACTGCTGTAACGACTTCCAGTGTGACCAGTAAACAGGCTGAAGGACTAAACATCCTACTCAAGTCGATTGATCAAGTAGACTTTGTCGATGTGACGGTTGACGGGGCGGATGAAGTAGATAGTCAGTTCAACGGGATCAAGGGTGGTGGTGGTGCCCTTCTGATGGAGAAGGTTGTCGCAACGCCCTCAAAAGAATACATTTGGGTGGTGGATGAAAGCAAACTGGTAGAGAAACTAGGTGCTTTTAAATTACCTGTGGAAGTAGTTCAGTATGGTGCAGAACAGGTCTTTCGTCGGTTTGAGCAAGCTGGCTACAAACCAAGTTTCCGTGAAAAAGACGGTCAACGTTTTGTGACCGATATGCAGAACTTTATCATTGACCTAGCCTTGGATGTCATTGAAGATCCGATTGCTTTCGGACAAGAATTGGACCATGTCGTTGGTGTTGTAGAGCATGGCTTGTTCAACCAAATGGTGGATAAGGTCATCGTAGCGGGACGAGATGGTGTTCAGATTTTAACTTCAACAAAAGCAAACTAATCAAAAAAATAAGGAGACAGACTATGTCAAAATTTAATCGTATTCACTTGGTGGTACTGGATTCTGTGGGAATCGGTGCTGCACCAGATGCCAATAACTTTGTCAATGCAGGGGTTCCAGATGGAGCTTCTGACACACTCGGACACATTTCAAAAACAGTTGGTTTGAATGTGCCAAACATGGCCAAAATCGGTCTAGGAAATATTCCTCGTGAAACTCCTCTAAAGACTGTACCAGCTGAAAGCAATCCAACAGGTTATGCAACAAAATTGGAAGAAGTTTCCCTTGGTAAGGATACCATGACTGGTCACTGGGAAATCATGGGACTCAACATTACCGAGCCTTTCGATACTTTCTGGAACGGATTCCCAGAAGAAATCCTGACAAAAATCGAAGAATTTTCAGGACGCAAGGTCATTCGTGAAGCCAACAAACCTTACTCAGGAACAGCTGTTATCGATGATTTTGGACCACGCCAGATGGAAACTGGGGAGTTGATTATCTATACTTCAGCTGACCCTGTTTTGCAGATTGCTGCCCACGAAGATATCATTCCTTTGGATGAATTGTACCGTATCTGTGAATACGCTCGTTCGATTACCCTTGAGCGTCCTGCCCTTCTAGGTCGTATCATTGCTCGTCCATATGTTGGTGAGCCAGGTAACTTCACTCGTACGGCAAACCGTCGTGACTTGGCCGTTTCCCCATTTGCACCAACCGTTTTGGATAAATTGAACGAAGCTGGCATCGATACTTACGCTGTTGGTAAAATCAACGATATCTTTAATGGCGCTGGTATCAATCATGACATGGGCCACAACAAGTCAAACAGCCACGGAATTGATACATTATTGAAGACCATGGGACTTGCTGAGTTTGAAAAAGGATTCTCATTCACAAACTTGGTGGACTTTGATGCTCTTTACGGCCACCGCCGCAATGCTCATGGTTACCGTGATTGCTTGCATGAGTTTGATGAACGCTTGCCTGAAATTATCGCTGCTATGAGAGAGGACGATCTTCTCTTGATTACTGCGGACCATGGAAATGACCCAACCTATGCAGGAACAGACCATACTCGTGAATATATTCCATTGTTGGCTTACAGTCCTGCCTTTAAAGGAAATGGTGTCATTCCAGTTGGGCATTTTGCAGATATCTCAGCGACAGTTGCGGATAACTTTGGTGTTGAAACTGCCATGATTGGGGAAAGTTTCTTAGATAAATTGGTATAAGATGACTCGCTATGCTTTGCTGGTTCGAGGTATTAATGTTGGTGGGAAGAATAAGGTTGTCATGGCGGAGCTTCGACAAGAATTGACAGAGTTGGGACTGGAAAAAGTTGAAACCTACATCAACAGTGGCAATATTTTCTTTACTTCGACAGATCCCAAAGCCCAATTGGTTGAAAAGTTAGAGACTTTCTTTGAAGTCCATTATCCATTTATTCAGAGCTTTTCCTTGCTGAGTCTTGAGGACTTTGAAGCGGAACTTGAAAATCTGCCTGAATGGTGGACCAAAGATTTGGCACGAAAGGATGTGCTCTTCTACACGGAGAGCTTGGATGTGGATCAAGTCATTGAGAAAGTTGAAAGTTTGGAACTGAAAGATGAAGTGGTTCATTTTGGAAGACTTGGGATTTTCTGGGGGAAATTCTCTGAAAAATCCTACTATGCAACTGCCTATCACAAGTACTTGCTCAAGATGCCTTTTTATCGCAGCATCACCATTCGTAATGCAAAAACCTTTGACAAAATCGGTCAAATGCTAAAAAATAATGAAGGAGACACAGAATGACATTTTTAGATAAAATCAAAGAAACAGCTGCTTTCTTGAAAGACAAGGGAATCCAAGCTCCCGAGTTTGGTCTAATCCTTGGATCAGGACTTGGAGAATTGGCAGAAGAAATCGAAAATCCAGTTGTAGTAGATTATGCAGATATTCCAAACTGGGGCCTCTCTACAGTAGTTGGACACGCTGGTAAATTGGTATATGGTGAACTTTCAGGGCGTAAGGTCTTGGCTCTTCAAGGTCGTTTCCATTTCTATGAAGGAAATCCTCTTGAAGTCGTGACTTTCCCAGTACGTGTGATGAAAGTCCTCGGATGTGAAGGTGTCATTGTAACCAATGCAGCTGGTGGTATTGGATTCGGTCCTGGTACTTTGATGGCTATCTCAGACCATATCAACATGACGGGGCAAAATCCATTGATGGGTGAAAACTTGGATGAGTTTGGTCCACGTTTCCCAGATATGTCTAAAGCCTACACACCAGAATACCGTGCTACTGCCCATGAAGTGGCTAAAAAATTTGGTATCAAGCTTGATGAAGGTGTCTATATCGGTGTAACTGGTCCGACTTATGAAACACCTGCAGAGATTCGTGCCTATAAGACATTGGGAGCAGATGCAGTTGGTATGTCCACTGTTCCTGAAGTTATTGTGGCCGCTCACTCAGGCTTGAAAGTTCTCGGTATTTCATGTATTACTAACCATGCTGCTGGTTTCCAAGAAGAACTCAATCACGAGGAAGTTGTGGAAGTGACAGAGCGTGTCAAAGGCGACTTCAAAGGCTTGCTTAAAGCTATTATTGCTGAATTGTAAGAGGGTATGATGTCAAATTTATTTAATAATCCATTTTTTCGAATTATCCGTGGGGTTTCGATAATTGTTCTCCTAACCTTGGTCTGGCTATTTATCTTTGCTGCCTTTAATAATTCTGGTAGTGAAACCAATTACGAGCCATTTCAAGGAGCATCAATTGTTTTAGCAGTTTTGAGTTATCTGATTATAGTCTTTCTGTTTCAATATCATAAAATTATTAACTTAAAAGAGTATATTCGGTCTTCCTATAGTGCAATTGAAATTAAAGAACAGTATGTTGAAAAATTAATTATCCAGCTTCGTGAATTAACGGATAAGATTGTAGACCATGAATTAAAAATGTCTATTCGAAAAAACACCTCAGAATTATTAGAAGAAACGCATTCTGTCAACAATTCTACAAATGATGAAAATGAGGCAAATCATTCGGAGTCAAAGCGTAAATTTTATGGAGAGTCTGGAACTTCTTCCATACATGAACACTCTTCTATGGTAGAAGATACGAAGAATAAAATTTTAGAACAGATTGAAAGAGATACCAGTGTTACTGCTGATCAAAGTATCAAGGATTTGATATCGGAAATAAAAGAATCAGAAGTACTGGTTGCAAATCAAAAATTACACTACAACGAGATGGTGTCGGAATACAATAAGGCGATTTATAGTTTGCCTTTAGCTTTTTTAAGAACAACTATAGGTCTATTTGAAAAAGAGTACCTATAATTTACGCTTAGTATCAAAAGTCTAGATTCTATTTAGAACTTAAAAAATTATAGAAAGGTAGAGCGAAGTGTTCAGATTTGAACACGAGCGGAAAACTTTTCTAAAAACCTTGAAATGTAGGGTAGTTTGGTTTTGAATTGAACCCGTGCTATTTTCCTAATTATCATCTAAATTAAGAAAGAAAGGAATTGAACCCACCCTAAAAGCAGTGGGAAAAAGATAGTTGGTCTAGCGAGCATCGCTCACTGCACTCACATCCTATTTTCCCTTCGCTTTTTGACGGGTTTGGTATCCTTTTGACTATCACATTTACAATAAAGAAAGGTAGAGCGTGTGTTCAAATTTGAACACGAGCGGAAAACTCGGAAAATAGATGATCTGACTGAGAAATCAGGATTTCTCGTCAGATTCCTAATTTTCAGTCGTTTTCTTCTCGCTCTTTGTATCATAAATTATGTCTATCCATATTGCTGCTCAGCAGGGTGAAATTGCTGATAAAATTCTTCTTCCGGGGGATCCTCTTCGTGCGAAATTTATTGCGGAGAATTTCCTTGAAGATGCTGTTTGTTTTAACGAAGTGCGTAACATGTTTGGCTACACTGGTACTTACAAGGGCCATCGTGTATCTGTCATGGGAACTGGGATGGGGATGCCATCCATTTCGATCTATGCGCGTGAGTTGATTGTGGACTACGGTGTAAAGAAATTGATCCGTGTGGGAACTGCTGGTTCTTTGAATGAAGATGTCCACGTACGTGAATTGGTCTTGGCGCAAGCAGCTGCAACCAACTCAAACATTATCCGCAACGACTGGCCACAGTATGATTTTCCACAAATTGCAAGTTTTAATTTGTTGGATAAGGCCTACCATATCGCCAAAGAACTCGGTATGACCACCCACGTTGGGAATGTTTTGTCATCAGATGTTTTTTATTCAAACTATTTTGAAAAGAACATCGAACTTGGTAAATGGGGAGTTAAGGCTGTGGAAATGGAAGCAGCAGCTCTTTACTATCTTGCTGCCCAACACCACGTTGATGCACTTGCTATCATGACCATTTCTGATAGCTTGGTCAATCCAGATGAGGACACCACTGCAGAAGAACGCCAAAACACCTTCACCGATATGATGAAGGTTGGTTTGGAAACCTTGATTGCAGAGTAAAATGTAAAAGAAAATCCTGAATTCACTTGAAATCAGGTTTTTTTCATAGATGCGATTTTTTCTGGGTCTGGTGTAACGCGGAGGGTCTTTTGTCCGGTATAGGTTACAAAACCGGGTTTTCCACCAGTTGGTTTGTTGAGTTTTTTAACTTCAATCATATCCACCTGCACGAGATTTGACAAGCGCCCTTTGGAGAAGTAGGCAGCTAGTTCGGCTGCGTCTGTCTTGACTTCGTCAGAAGGATTGAGATTTCCTGAGATGACGACGTGGCTTCCAGGAATGTCCTTGGCATGGAACCAAAGTTCCTCCTTGCGGGCCATTTTAAAGGTCAATTCTTCGTTTTGCAGGTTGTTTCGACCGACATAGATAATGGTCTTCCCATCGCTTGCCAGATACTGTTCTGGTTTTTTGCGTTTCTGAATTTTCTCGCGTTGGCGTCTTCTAATAAAGCCTGTTTGGATCAATTCTTCACGGATTTCAGCGATTTCCTCCAGCCCTGCTTGATTGAGCACAGTCTCCACACTTTCTAGATAAAGAATGGTTGCCTTGGTTTCTTCAATCAACTCAGTCAAGTATTTGACAGCTTCTTTGAGTTTCTGGTAACGTTTAAAATAGCGTTGGGCATTCTGGCTGGGAGTCAAGGCCTTATTAAGCGCAATGGTGATAGGTTGATTGGTGTAGTAGTTGTCCAAGGTAACCTGATCTTGGTCATTAGGTACTTGATGAAGGAAGGTTGTCAGCAATTCCCCTTTTTGGCGAAATTCCTCAGCATTGTCTGTCGCTAGTAACTCTTTTTCTTGTTTTTTAAGCTTATGTCGATTTTTCTGAAGTTCATTTTCAACACGACGAATCAGTTCGCTAGCTTGCTGTTTAACGCGGTCGTGCTCGGCTTTATCCTTATAATAGGTATCTAAGAGATCCGAAAGACTGGCAAAAGGCTCTCCCACATGATTTGCAAAAGGAACTGGGCTGAAGGAAGTCTCTGTTAGGTAAGGCTTGGTTTCTTGCCCGAAGAAGTTTCGGAAAGTGGATAGTTTATCATGAACCAATAGACTTTCTAATTCATTTGCTGTATCGCGTCCCAGACCTTGAAAGAGACTTTGAAGATTTTTTGCTGTTAGTTCTTGGGTTTGCAGGATTTCAAAGAGCTTTTCATCCTTGACAGTAAAAGGATTGAGAGCTTCCGTACTCGGTGGAGCGATATAGGTCGAACCTGGAAGTAAGGTGCGGTAGCTATTTTGTGAAAAGCCGACGTGTTTGATGACTTCGAGGATTTTATGGCTACTTTTATCCACGAGGAGAATATTGCTGTGTTTGCCCATAATCTCGATAATCAGTGTAGCCTGAATATGGTCCCCAATCTCGTTTTTATTGGAAACTGTAATTTCCACGATTCGGTCATTTTCAATCTGCTCGATCGACTCAATCACGGCGCCTTGTAAATACTTTCTCAAAACCATGATAAAAGTAGAAGGTTGGGCTGGATTTTCAAAGGTCGTTTGGGTCAGCTGAATGCGTCCAAAAACGGGATGAGCAGAAAGGAGCAGACGATGGCTTTGGCGATTGCTGCGGATTTGCAGGACCAACTCTTGTTCAAAAGGTTGATTGATTTTCTGGATGCGACCATTGACTAACTCTCTTCGCAATTCCTCAACCATGTGGTGTAAAAAAAATCCGTCAAATGACATCGTTCTCTCCTTGTGATTGTATTCCATAGTATTATATCAAAAAGGTAGAATAAAATCATGGAAATATGGTATAATAAAGCCAAGTAAAGAGAATCGAGAAGTACATGTATATTGAAATGGTAGATGAAACTGGTCAAGTTTCACAAGAAATCTTGCAACAAACCCAAGAAATTTTGGAATTTGCAGCCCAAAAAATAGGAAAAGAAGACAAGGAGATGGCAGTTACTTTTGTGACCAATGAGCGTAGTCACGAACTCAACCTCGAGTATCGTGATACAGATCGCCCGACAGATGTCATCAGCCTTGAATATAAACCGGAATTGGACATCTCCTTTGATGAGGAAGATTTGCTTGAAAACCCTGAATTAGCAGAAATGATGTCTGAGTTCGATGCCTATATTGGGGAACTTTTCATCTCTATCGATAAAGCGCATGAGCAGGCTGAGGAATACGGTCACAGCTTTGAGCGTGAGATGGGCTTCTTGGCAGTACACGGCTTTTTACATATCAACGGCTACGATCACTACACTCCGGAAGAAGAAGCGGAGATGTTCAGTTTACAAGAAGAAATTTTGACAGCCTATGGACTCACAAGACAATAAACGAAAATGGAAAAATCGTGACCTGGTATCCAGTTTAGAATTTGCCGTTACAGGGATTCTGACTGCCATCAAGGAAGAACGCAATATGCGAAAACATGCAGTGACGGCTCTAGTGGTTATCCTTGCAGGTTTTGTTTTTCAGGTGTCACGGATTGAATGGCTCTTTCTCCTGATGAGCATTTTCTTGGTAGTAGCCTTTGAAATTATTAACTCTGCCATTGAAAATGTGGTGGATCTAGCCAGTCACTATCACTTTTCTATGTTGGCAAAAAAAGCCAAGGACATGGCAGCTGGTGCTGTGCTTGTGGTTTCCCTTCTTGCCGCAGTGATTGGTGCACTTATCTTTCTCCCACGCATTTGGGATTTACTATTTTAAAGATTAAGAGGAAATTATGACTTTTAAATCAGGCTTTGTAGCCATTTTAGGTCGACCAAATGTCGGCAAATCAACTTTTTTGAATCATGTCATGGGGCAAAAAATTGCTATCATGAGTGACAAGGCTCAGACGACCCGCAACAAGATTATGGGCATTTACACGACGGATAAGGAGCAGATTGTCTTTATCGACACGCCGGGAATCCACAAGCCTAAGACGGCTCTGGGTGATTTTATGGTGGAAGCGGCTTATAGCACGCTGCGTGAGGTGGATACTGTCCTCTTCATGGTGCCGGCTGATGAGCCGCGTGGCAAGGGCGATGACATGATTATCGAACGCCTGAAAGCTACCAAGGTTCCAGTGATTTTGGTGGTCAATAAGATTGACAAGGTCCACCCAGACCAACTTCTGGCTCAGATAGATGACTTCCGTAACCAGATGGACTTTAAGGAGATTGTGCCTATCTCAGCCCTTCAGGGAAATAATGTTTCTCGTCTAATCGACATTCTTAGTGAAAATCTGGAGGAAGGTTTCCAGTATTTCCCAGCTGATCAAATCACAGATCACCCAGAGCGTTTCTTGGTCTCAGAGATGATTCGTGAGAAAGTTTTGCACCTAACTCGTGAAGAGATTCCTCACTCAGTCGCAGTAGTGGTTGACTCTATGAAGCGTGACGAAGAGACAGACAAGGTTCATATCCGTGCAACCATCATGGTGGAGCGTGATAGTCAAAAAGGCATTATCATCGGAAAAGGTGGCGCTATGCTCAAGAAAATTGGGACCATGGCTCGTCGTGATATCGAACTCATGCTAGGGGACAAGGTCTTCCTAGAAACTTGGGTCAAGGTCAAGAAAAACTGGCGTGATAAAAAGCTAGATTTGGCTGACTTTGGCTATAATGAAAAAGAATACTAAGTAGAGGTGGGCTCATGCCTGCTTCTTGTTTTTACAGAAGGAGGACTTATGCCTGAACTACCTGAGGTTGAAACGGTTCGTCGTGGCTTAGAAAAATTGATCCTAGGAAAGAAAATTTCTAGTGTAGAGATTCGTTATCCCAAGATGATCAAGACAGATTTGGAAGAGCTTCAAAAGGAATTGCCTGGTCAGATTATCGAGTCAATGGGACGCCGTGGCAAATATTTGCTTTTTTACCTGACAGACAAGGTCTTGATTTCCCATTTGCGGATGGAGGGCAAGTATTTTTACTATCCAGACCAGGTTCCTGAACGCAAGCATGCCCATGTTTTCTTCCAGTTTGAGGACGGTGGAACGCTTGTTTATGAGGATGTACGCAAGTTTGGTACTATGGAACTCTTGGCGCCAGACCTTTTGGAAGCCTACTTTGTTTCTAAAAAACTAGGGCCTGAGCCAAGAGAGCAGGACTTTGATTTGCAGGTCTTTCAAGCTGTCCTAGCCAAATCTAAAAAGCCTATCAAATCCCATCTCCTAGACCAGACCTTAGTAGCTGGCCTTGGCAATATCTATGTGGATGAGGTCCTCTGGCGAGCTCAGGTTCATCCAGCTAGACCTTCCCAGACTTTGACGGCAGAAGAAGCGTCAGCTATTCATGACCAGACCATTGCTGTTTTGGGACAGGCAGTCGAAAAGGGCGGTTCCACCATTAGAACCTATACCAATGCCTTTGGGGAAGATGGAACCATGCAGGATTTTCATCAGGTCTATGATAAGACTGGACAAGCATGTTCGCGCTGTGGGACAGTGATTGAGAAATTCCAGCTCGGTGGACGGGGAACTCATTTTTGTCCTCAGTGCCAAAGGAGGGACTGATGGGAAAAATCATCGGAATCACAGGAGGAATTGCCTCAGGTAAGTCAACTGTGACAAATTTCCTAAGAGAGAAAGGCTTTCAAGTGGTGGATGCTGACGCAGTCGTTCACCAACTACAAAAACCTGGTGGTCGTCTTTATCAACTCTTAGTTCAGCACTTTGGGCAGGAAATTATCCTCGAAAATGGAGAACTCAATCGCCCTCTCCTGGCTAGTCTCATCTTTTCAAATCCTGAGGAACGAGAATGGTCTAAGCAAACCCAAGGGGAAATTATTCGTGAGGAATTGGCTGCACTGAGAGACCAGTTAGCCCAGACAGAAGCGATTTTTTTCATGGATATTCCCCTGCTTTTTGAACAGGACTACAGTGCCTGGTTTGATGAAACGTGGCTGGTCTATGTGGACCGTGATGTTCAGGTGGAACGTTTCATGAAACGGGATCATCTTTCTAAGGAAGTAGCTGAGTCGCGTCTGGCAGTCCAGTGGTCTTTAGAAGAAAAGAAAAAATTGGCGAGCCATATATTAGATAATAATGGCAGTCGCGATCAGCTTGTGGGTCAAGTAGTGAAGTTACTTGAAGGAGGCGATAGCTGTGCAAGAAATTAGTTGGAAAGAGAATCTTCGTGTCGCTTGGTTCGGTAGTTTTCTAACGGGAGCCAGTATTTCCTTGGTCGTCCCTTTCATGCCTATCTTTGTAGAGCAGTTGGGAATTGAGAGCGACCAAGTTGCTTTCTATGCTGGATTAGCCATCTCAGTTTCGGCAGTTTCAGCAGCTTTGATTTCTCCTATCTGGGGTATTCTTGCTGACAAGTACGGTCGTAAACCCATGATGATTCGAGCTGGGCTTGCTATGACCATCACCATGGGAGGCTTGGCCTTTGTGCCGAACATCTATTGGCTAATCTTTCTTAGATTACTAAATGGCGTATTTACAGGTTTCGTACCGAATGCGACAGCTTTAATAGCCAGTCAAGTCCCCAAGGATAAGTCTGGCTATGCTTTGGGGACTCTATCAACTGGAGTAGTAGCTGGAACCCTAACGGGCCCCTTTGTAGGTGGCTTAATTGCTGAAATTTTTGGGATCTGCAATGTCTTTTTATTGGTGGGTGCTTTCCTATTTTTAGCTGCAATCCTGACTATTTTCTTTATCAAGGAAGATTTTCAGCCAGTGGCTAAGGAGAAGGCTATCCCAACGAAAGAAGTATTTTCTTCTTTCAAGTATCCTAGGCTTTTAGTGAACCTATTTTTGACTACCTTTGTCATTCAATTTTCAGCTCAATCAATTGGCCCCATTCTAGCTCTCTATGTGCGAGATTTGGGGCAGACTGAAAATCTCCTCTTTGTATCAGGATTGATTGTATCCAGCATGGGATTTTCTAGCATGATGAGTGCTGGAGTTCTAGGAAAACTTGGCGATAAGGTAGGAAATCATAGATTGTTAGTTGCAGCGCAGATTTATTCAGTCATCATTTACCTGCTTTGTGCTCATGCAACCAGCCCCCTTCAACTTGGCTTGTATCGTTTTCTCTTTGGTTTGGGAACGGGAGCTCTCATACCAGGTGTCAATGCTCTTCTCAGCAAAATGACTCCAAAATCAGGCATTTCAAGGATTTTTGCCTTTAACCAAGTCTTTTTCTACCTTGGGGGTGTTGTTGGTCCCATGACTGGTTCAGCAGTAGCAGGGCAATTCGGTTACCACTCTGTTTTTTATGCGACAGCAGCCTGTGTAGCTCTCAGTTGTTTATTTAACTTAGTTCAATTTAGATCATTATTAAAAGTAAAGGAAATCTCGTGCGAGTAAAAATCAATCTCAAATGCTCCTCTTGTGGCAGTATTAATTACCTAACCAGTAAAAACTCCAAAACCCATCCAGACAAGATTGAGGTTTTAAAGTATTGTCCCAAGGAAAGAAAAGTAACCCTACATCTTGAATCTAAGTAGAATTTATGGTAAAATAATAGGGATTTTAAGGAGTTTGATATGTACAACCTATTATTAACCATTTTATTAGTATTATCTGTTGTGATTGTGATTGCGATTTTCATGCAACCAACTAAAAACCAATCCAGCAATGTATTTGATGCCAGCTCAGGTGATTTGTTTGAACGTAGTAAAGCGCGTGGTTTTGAAGCTGTGATGCAACGTTTGACAGGTATTTTAGTCTTTTTCTGGCTAGCCATTGCCTTAGCATTGACGGTATTATCAAGTAGATAAGAAATGGGCGAGACTAGGTCTTAGCCTATTTTTATTTTTAATGATGCTTACTAAAGCTATCACTCAAAAAAATTATAAAAATCTAGAAAGAAAACATGAAAGATAAAATTAAAGAATATTTGCAAGAGAAGGGGCGAGTGACGGTAAATGACCTAGCTCAGGCTCTCGGAAAGGATGGGTCCAAGGATTTCCGTGAGTTGATTAAAACCCTGTCTCTGATGGAAAGAAAGCACCAGATTCGTTTTGAAGATGATGGTAGCCTCACCTTGGACCAGAAGAAGAAACATGAAATCACCCTCAAAGGGATTTTTCATGCACATAAAAATGGCTTTGGCTTTGTTAGTCTAGAAGGGGAAGAGGACGATCTTTTTGTAGGAAAAAACGACGTCAACTATGCCATTGACGGAGATACCGTTGAGGTCGTTATCAAGAAAGTCGCTGACCGTAACAAGGGAACAGCTGCAGAAGCCAAGATTATCGATATCCTAGAACACAGCCTGACAACCGTTGTTGGGCAAATCGTTCTGGAGCAGGAAAAGCCTAAGTATGCGGGCTACATCCGTTCCAAAAATCAAAAAATCAGCCAACCCATCTATGTGAAGAAACCGGCTATCAAGTTGGAAGGAACTGAAGTTCTTAAGGTCTTTATCGACAAATACCCAAGTAAGAAACATGATTTCTTTGTCGCTAGTGTGCTGGACGTGGTTGGGCACTCGACAGATGCTGGGATTGACGTTCTTGAAGTCTTGGAATCCATGGATATTGTCTCAGAATTTCCAGAAGCTGTTCTCAAGGAGGCAGAAAGTGTACCAGATGCTCCGTCTCAAAAGGATATGGAAGGGCGTCTGGACCTGAGAGATGAAATCACCTTTACCATTGACGGTGCGGATGCCAAGGACTTGGACGACGCAGTTCACATTAAGCCTTTGAAAAATGGCAATATCGAACTCGGAGTTCACATCGCAGATGTTTCCTACTATGTGACTGAGGGTTCTGCCCTTGACAAGGAAGCTCTTAATCGTGCGACTTCTGTCTATGTGACAGACCGCGTGGTTCCAATGCTTCCAGAGCGTCTGTCAAATGGCATATGCTCTCTCAATCCTCAAGTTGACCGCTTGACCCAGTCTGCCATTATGGAGATTGATAAACATGGTCGTGTGGTTAATTACTCCATTACCCAAACAGTTATCAAGACTAGCTTCCGTATGACCTATAGCGCTGTCAATGATATCCTAGCAGGTGACGAGGAAAAAAGACAAGAGTTTAAGAAAATTGTTCCTAGTATCGAGCTCATGGCCAAGCTTCATGAAAGGCTAGAAAGCATGCGTGAGAAACGTGGGGCTCTCAATTTTGATACCAGCGAAGCTAAGATTTTAGTGGATAAAAAAGGTAAGCCTGTGGATATCGTTCTTCGCCAACGTGGCATTGCAGAGCGTATGATCGAGTCTTTCATGTTGATTGCCAATGAAACGGTTGCCGAGCACTTTAGTAAACTGGACCTACCTTTCATTTATCGGATTCACGAGGAGCCCAAGGCTGAAAAAGTTCAGAAGTTTATTGATTATGCTTCGAGCTTTGGTTTGCGGATTTATGGGACTGCCAGTGAGATTAGCCAGGAGGCGCTTCAAGACATCATGCGTGCTGTTGAGGGAGAACCCTATGCGGATGTATTGTCCATGATGCTTCTCCGATCCATGCAACAAGCTCGCTATTCAGAGCACAATCACGGTCACTATGGTCTTGCTGCTGATTATTACACTCACTTTACCAGCCCTATTCGCCGTTATCCAGACCTCCTTGTCCATCGAATGATTCGGGATTACGGCCGTTCTAAGGAAATAGCAGAGCATTTTGAGCAAGTGATTCCAGAGATTGCAACCCAGTCTTCCAACCGTGAACGTCGTGCCATTGAGGCGGAGCGTGAAGTCGAGGCTATGAAAAAAGCTGAGTACATGGAAGAATACGTTGGTGAAGAGTATGATGCTGTTGTATCAAGTATCGTTAAATTTGGTCTTTTTGTCGAATTGCCAAATACAGTTGAAGGCTTGATTCATATTACCAATTTGCCTGAATTTTATCATTTCAATGAGCGTGACTTGACCCTGCGTGGGGAGAAATCAGGCATAACTTTCCGTGTAGGACAGCAGATTCGCATTCGAGTTGAAAGAGCGGATAAGATGACAGGTGAGATTGACTTCTCTTATATCCCAAGTGAGTTTGATGTCATCGAAAAAGTCTTGAAACAAGCTGGGCGCAAAGACAGAGGTCGTGGTTCAAATCGTCGTTCGGATAAAAAGGAAGACAAGAGAAAATCAGGGCGCTCAAATGATAAGCGCAAGCATTCACAAAAAGATAAAAAGAAAAAAGGCAAGAAACCTTTTTACAAAGAAGTAGCTAAGAAAGGAGCCAAGCATGGCAAAGGGCGAGGGAAAGGTCGTCGCACAAAATAAAAAGGCGCACCACGACTATACAATCGTAGATACGCTAGAGGCAGGAATGGTCCTGACCGGAACTGAAATCAAGAGCGTTCGAGCTGCTCGAATCAATCTCAAGGACGGCTTTGCCCAAGTAAAAAATGGGGAAGTCTGGCTGAGCAATGTTCATATCGCCCCTTACGAAGAGGGCAATATCTGGAACCAGGAACCAGAACGCCGCCGCAAACTCTTACTCCATAAGAAGCAAATTCAAAAATTGGAACAAGAGACCAAAGGGACAGGAATGACTCTTGTTCCCCTCAAGGTCTACATCAAAGATGGTTATGCCAAGCTCCTTTTAGGTTTAGCAAAAGGGAAACATGACTATGATAAACGGGAGTCAATCAAGCGTCGTGAACAAAACCGCGACATCGCGCGTGTGATGAAATCTGTCAACCAGCGTTAAGAAGAGGAAGTGAAATGGAAAAATTAATTGCCTATAAACGGATGCCCTTGTGGAATAAACAGACCATGCCAGAAATTGTCCAGCAAAAACACAATACCAAGGTCGGGACTTGGGGGAAAATTACTGTCTTGAAGGGAGCACTCAAGTTTATTGAGTTGACAGAAGATGGTGAAGTTCTAGCTGAGCACCTCTTTGAAGCAGGGGCAGACAATCCTATGGCGCAACCGCAAGCCTGGCACCGAGTGGAGGCTGCCACAGAAGATGTAGAATGGTACTTGGAATTTTATTGTAAACCTGAGGATTATTTCCCTAAGAAATACAATACCAATCCAGTCCATTCGGAAGTCTTAGAAGCTATGCAGACGGTGAAACCAGGAAGAGCTTTGGATTTGGGTTGTGGTCAAGGCCGTAACTCTCTCTTTCTTGCACAGAATGGTTTTGATGTGACAGCTGTGGATCAAAATGAATTGTCCCTTGAAATCTTGCAAAGTATTGTGGAACAAGAGGATCTAGACATGCCTGTCGGACTTTACGATATCAATTCAGCCAGCATTAGCCAAGCCTATGATTTTATCGTATCGACAGTTGTTCTCATGTTCCTACAAGCGGACCGCATTCCAGCTATTATCCAAAATATGCAGGAGCACACCACGGTTGGTGGCTATAACCTTATCGTCTGTGCCATGGATACAGAGGATTATCCTTGCTCAGTGAACTTCCCATTCACCTTTAAAGAAGGGGAGCTGGCCGACTACTACAAGGATTGGGAATTGGTCAAGTACAATGAAAATCCAGGACATCTGCACCGTCGTGATGAAAATGGCAATCGCATTCAACTACAATTTGCGACCATGTTAGCTAAAAAAATCAAGTAAAACAAACATATACAAGCGAATAGAAACCACTTTGCAAGGTTTCTATTCGTTTTTGTTATGTGACTATTAGTCCGTCTCGCTCCGTAAGGTGCGAGACAAATAAACCACCCACTATGCGGGTGCGCATCGAAGGTTATACCAAAAAAACTCCAAACGCGATACAATAAAGGTGTTCAAGCCAATTGTAA
>CAJNDD010000030.1 GCA_905221435.1 bacterium | reverse complement strand
TATCTTCATAACTCAATTTCATAATAAAACACCCCAAAAGTTAGATTTTTTCTGTCTAACTTTTGGGGTGCAGTTCAATTCCCAGCTTTTATTCTTCTTCTGCGAGGGTTGAATGGTGGAACCCGTAAGTAAAGTAAATGACTAGACCAACTACAAGAGCAATGCCAAAGGCAATCCAAGTATCTAGACTATATTGAAGCATAAAGGAAACACAGATAAGAATGGAAAGAATTGGCAAAAGTGGCACCAAGGGAGTTTTAAACTCTCCCTCTTTTGGCATACCCTTATCCTTTCTGAGTTTTATTATTCCATAGGCTAGCAAAATGAGATAAGCTAAGGTACAGATATTTAGGAAGGCTGCAATACTGGCTAGAGGAAATACTCCTGCAGCAATGGCTGAAGCAACTCCTGTTAAGATGGTCGCATTTTTAGGAACTCGGCTAGTTTTACTTAGCTGTTTAAAACTTCGAGGTAAAAGTCCATCACGAGCTAAGCTATAAATCATCCGAGATAAAGCATAAGTCATGGAGATACATACGGTTATCAGGGTGAGAATGGCTACAAACGAAACATAGTTGGCCGCCCAACCGATACCAATACTCCGTAATGAAAATGCTACTGCATCGTCCACATTGAGCTTACTGTAGCGAACAATCCCTGTCAATACTAAGGTTACCAAAGCATAGAGAATGGTGACGATTGTCAGAGAAAGCACGATTCCGCGGGGAATATTTTTTTGCGGACTTTGAATTTCATCAACTGCCATGGAAATAGACTCAAATCCGAGAAATCCAAAGAACATCAAAGATGCACCTGCCATAATCCCTGTGCTTCCACCATATAGTTTACCAAAACCAAATGGAGCAAAATTCGTCCAATTTTCAGGCTTGATGTACCAAATCCCAACTAGGATAAATAATGCGAGAGCTGAGAATTTCAAGACAACTAAAAGCGAATTAAATCGCAAAGCTGCCTTGGAATTTAATAAAACCAATCCCGTTACCAAAGTAAGCACTAAAATAGGCAGAAGATCGATATATGTTCCTTGTTCAGGATTAAAGGTTCCATTCAAGGCTTGCGGCATGGAGATACCATAATTACTGAGCAGACCCTTAAAGTAAGCTGCCCAGCCAGACGCCACACCTGAAACAGCCGTCATGAATTCCATGATGGTCAACCAACCAGCAATCCAGGCTGGCAATTCTCCTAGAATCGCATAGAGGTAACTATAAGCACCACCAGTAGCAGGCACACGAGAGGCGAATTCCGCAAAAAAGAGGGCTGATAAAGAAACACATAGGGCAGAAATCACAATGGAAACCACTAGTGATGGGCCAGCTAGTGTAGCTGCTGCTGTTCCTGTAATGGTGAAAATCCCTGTCCCTACCATGGCACCGATTCCTAATAGAATCAAATCCCATAATTTCAAATGGCGACGCATTTCCGTTCGTCCCAGACTAACATCCTTGGTTCTAAAAATATTCATACTTCATCTCCACTAAATGTAATTGTTTTATTTTACCATATAAAAGCAGTTTTGTGAATATTTATTAGGTTGTTTTTTGAAAAAAATTCTGAACAGAAGGGATTTCTGTTCAGAATTTGCATATTCTTACCCAACAGATCCTTCCATTTCATAGCTAATCAAGCGGTTCAGCTCAACTGCATATTCCATTGGAAGCTCTTTAGTGAAGGGTTCAACAAATCCCATGACAATCATCTCAGTAGCTTCAGATTCTGACAAACCACGACTCATGAGGTAGTATAGTTGTTCTTCTGAAATCTTAGATACCTTGGCTTCGTGTTCCAATGCAACTTGCGAGTTGTGAATTTCATTGAATGGGATGGTATCTGACGCTGATAAGTCATCCATGATAATGGTATCACACTCGATGTGAGAAACAGATTTCTTAGAGTTTTTGTTAAAGGTTACTTGTCCACGATAGTCCACCTTTCCTCCACCTTTAGCGATGGATTTAGACACGATTGATGAGCTTGTGTGTGGAGCGTTGTGGATCATCTTGGCACCCGTATCTTGATGTTGCCCAGCGTTAGCAAAGGCGATAGAGAGCATAGTACCACGCGCTCCTTCTCCATCTAGATAAACAGATGGGTATTTCATGGTTGTTTTAGCACCCAAGTTACCATCAATCCACTCAACAGTCGCATCTTTCAATGCTTTGGCACGTTTCGTTACCAAGTTATAGACATTATCAGACCAGTTTTGGATGGTTGTATAACGCATATAAGCTCCGTCCAATGCGAAAATTTCTACAATGGCAGCGTGCAAGCTGTTGCTAGAATAAGTTGGTGCTGTACATCCTTCTACGTAATGGACGCTTGCTCCTTCATCAACAATAATCAAGGTACGTTCGAACTGACCTGTATTTTCGTTGTTGATACGGAAGTAAGTTTGAAGCGGAATATCTACCTTGACACCTTTTGGCACATAGATAAAGGTTCCACCCGACCATACTGCTGAGTTGAGGGCCGCCAACTTGTTATCAGTCGGTGGTACCAACTTCGCAAAGTATTGTTTAAACAAGTCTGGGTATTCCTTGAGGGCAGAATCCGTATCTGTAAAGATAATACCTAACTTCTCAAACTCTTCCTTCATGTTGTGGTATACCACTTCTGACTCGTACTGGGCAGAGGCCCCTGCTAGATAAGCACGTTCAGCTTCTGGAATCCCGATACGTTCAAAGGTTTCTTTGATTTTCTCAGGAACTTCATCCCAAGAACGGGCAGGTTTATCAGAAGGTTTTTGGTAGTAGATTAAGTCATCAAAGTCAATCTCTGACAAGTCTGCTCCCCAAGTTTGCATGGGCATTTTCTTAAAGGTTTCGTAAGATTTCAATCGAAATTCTAACATCCACTCAGGCTCACCCTTGGCAGCAGATAATTCACGAATAACACCTTCGTTGAGTCCTTTTCCTGTCGATAGGACAGGCTCTACATCGTCATGGAAACCAAATTTATATTCACCAAGGTCAATTGGTTTTGGTTCTACTCTTTCTTCAGCCATAATATCCTTTCTTTCATTCTATATTACTAATGATTCATAAGACAAAAGAAACTTGTCTTACTTGTTATCTTGATTTTCAATTGTTTTCTTAAGAGCGTTCCAAGCTAGGGTTGCACACTTGATTCGTTGTGGGAATTTGGCAACACCTGACAAGAAGGCACCATCCCCGAGTTGGTCTTGGCGGTCATCCTTTTGACCTTGAACCATTTCAGAAAAGATGGTTGCAAGTTCTAGAATTTCTTGCTTGGTCTTCCCTAAAACAGCATCTGTCATCATACTAGCAGAGGCAGTTGAGATGGTACAACCTGAATTTAGAAAAGCAATATCTTCCAAACGATCTTCTTCATTAAACTTGACAGATAGGTTGATGACATCGCCACAAGTTGGATTGTTGAGACTGATTTGCTCAGCATTTTCCAGCTTCCCTTGGTGATGTGGATTTTTCGAATGGTCCGCTACCACTGCCATATAAAGGCTATCTAGTTTAGAAAGTGCCATTGAAAAACTCCTTTGTCTTTTGTAAGGCATCGACTAGCTTGTCGCAATCTGCCTTGGTATTGTAGATATAAAAACTTGCGCGAGCTGTTGCTGGGACATCCAAATACTGAAGCAAGGGTTGGGCACAATGATGACCTGCACGAACAGCCACTCCTTCATAATCCAGAGCTGTAGCTAGATCGTGAGGATGAAGATTCCCTAGATTAAAGGCAATGACACCTGACCGTTGAGACAAGTCCTGAGAACCATAAATAGTCAAGCCTTCAATGGCCTGCAATTTCGGATATACGTATGCAATCAATTCTTGTTCATGGGCTTCGATTGCATCCATACCAAGATTTTCCAGATAATCCACTGCTGCAGCAAGTCCGATAGCACCTGCCATATTGGGTGTTCCAGCCTCAAATTTCCAAGGCAATTCCTTCCAACTAGCAGATTGCTCATAGACGAAATCAATCATCTCGCCGCCAAATTCTACGGGTGACATTTGTTCCAGATACTTCTCTTTGCCGTAAAGCACACCGATACCAGTCGGACCAACCATCTTGTGACCTGAAAAGGCAAAGAAGTCCACATCCAAGTCCTGAACATTAATCTTCATATGTGGTGTAGATTGAGCACCATCCACCACCATGATAGCTCCAACTTGGTGGGCCAATTGAGTGATTTCCTTGATCGGATTGACCACACCAAGAACATTGGAGGCGTGAGCTAGGGAGACAAACTTGACTTTATCAGTCAAGTTAGCTCGCAAGTCATCCATATCCAGAGCTCCATCCTTGAGATAGACATAGACAAGCTCTGCCCCAGTCTTGCGACAAGCTTCCTGCCATGGAATGATATTAGAATGGTGTTCCATGACAGAAATCAAGACCTGGTCTCCCTCAGTCAGGATTTCCTCAGCAAAGCGTGCCACCCAGTTAAGACTGGTTGTCGTTCCTCTGGTAAAGAGAACTTCCTTTGTAGAGCCTGCATTGATAAACTTACGAATGGTTTCACGAGCCGCCTCATAGGAAGCTGTCGCCCTTTCAGCCAAGGTATGAACCCCACGGTGAACATTGGCATTGTCCTGCTTATAGTAGCGGTTGATTGTTCCCAGAACTGCTAGTGGTTTTTGTGTCGTCGCAGCATTGTCCAGATAAACCAGAGGTTCATCGTTGACAATCTGGTCTAAAATTGGAAAATCTTTGCGAATCGCTTCTACATCTAACATAGGCTTCCCCTTAGCGTTTTGACAATTTTTCTTCGATAGTTGCAATCATTTCATCACGAACTTCTTTGACTGGAATCTCAACGATTACAGATCCAAGGAAACCACGGACAACCAAACGCTCAGCAGTCGCCTTATCCAAACCACGGCTCATGAGATAGTACATGTCTTCTGGATCCACCTGACCAATAGAAGCCGCGTGACCTGCAGTTACGTCATTTTCATCAATCAAAAGAATTGGGTTGGCATCTGAACGTGCTTGATCTGAAAGCATGAGAACTCGACTCTCTTGTTGCGCATCGGCTCCCTTGGCACCCTTGATGATGTGACCAATACCATTGAAGGTCAAAGTTGCTTTTTCAAGGATAACCCCATGTTGGAGGATATTTCCGATTGAGTTGCAACCGTAGTTGGTTACACGCGTATCAATCCCTTGTACCTGACGGCCACTTGATAGGGCAACAACCTTAAGGTCAGCATGGCTGCCATTTCCAATCAAGTCGCTATCAAAATCCGCAACAACGTTTCCTTCATTCATGACACCAATTGCCCAGTCAATGCTTGCATCGTTGCCTAGTTTACCACGACGGCTAATGTAGGCAGTGACATTTTCACCTAAACGGTCAATAGCAGCAAATTTTACTTGCGCACCAGAACGAGCAATCACTTCAACTGTGATATTGGCAGTTGCTTTTTCACTACCTCCACCTCGTGACTCTAGACGTTCAAGATAGCTTATTTTAGAGTTTTTACCAGCAATGATAAGGATATGCTTGTTAAATGGGACATCGCTATCGCTATCTTGGTAGAAAATACCTTCAATTGGTTCTGTAATCTCAACATTATCAGGAATGTAGAGAACAGCACCACTGTTAAAGTAAGCTGTATGGTAAGCTGCCAACTTGTCGTCATCATACTTAACTGATGACATAAAGAATTCCTCGATAAGATCTGGAATTTCTTCTAAAGCTGAGTGGAAGTCTGTAAAGACTACACCTTGTTCAGCCAATTCAACTGGAATTTGTTCAAAAACAGTTTGGGTTCCTACTTGCACCAATTTCAAGTGATTGTCTAGAGCTGTAAAATCTGGAACATTTGCTGATGGTTCGCTTTCTGTAATCGTACCATCTCCCAGATTCCAACGGTGGAATTTGACACGCTCAATAACTGGTAATTCCAAACTCTCAATCTTATCAAAAGCTTTTTGACGGAGGTCAGCCAACCAGCTTGGTTCAGCGTGCATTTCTGAAAAAAGTTTAATAGTTTCTTTAGTCATTTACTTCTCCTAAAAGATACGAGGGAATTACAATTCTTCCTTGTAGTCATAGCCAAGTTCTTCAGCCAGTTTTGCGTATCCTTCACGTTCCAAACGAGCTGCCAATTCTGGACCACCAGAAAGGACAACACGACCTTCCATCATCACATGTACCACATCAGGTGTGATGTAGTTCAAAAGACGTTGGTAGTGAGTGATAATCATAGCACCAAAACCTTCACCACGCATAGCATTGACACCTTTCGATACAACTTTAAGAGCGTCAATATCAAGACCTGAGTCAATCTCATCTAAAAGGGCAAATGTTGGTTCCAACATCAAAAGTTGAAGAATTTCATTACGTTTTTTCTCACCACCAGAGAAACCTTCGTTGAGGTAGCGCTCAGCCATTTCTTCTTTCATGTTGAGCAATTCCATTTTCTCGTCTAATTTAGTGATGAATTCACGAACTGAAATCTTTTCATCATCTTCTTTGCCAGCATTCATGGCTGCACGAAGAAACTCAGCGTTGGTAATTCCAGGAATTTCTGATGGGTATTGCATAGCAAGGAAAAGTCCCATACGCGCGCGCTCGTCCACTTCCAACTCAAGGATGTTTACGCCATCAAACAAGACTTCACCTTTGGTTACCTCATAGTTAGGGTTTCCCATGATAGCGGCAGAAAGAGTCGATTTACCAGTACCATTTGGTCCCATGATAGCTGCGATTTCTCCTGTTTTCAGGGTCAGGTTGACCCCTTTCAAAATTTCTTTTCCTTCAATCTCAACGTGAAGATCTTTGATCTCTAATACTGACATGATAGTTCCTTTCTTTTTCTGGCCTACTTCCTTTATCCTTAGCGAAATCACTTACATTTCTCTAAAAAATACAAGAAAAGGTCCATAAATATACTCTACTAGTATAACAAAAAAAAGCCCAAAAGGCTTTGATTTTGTTTAGAAGCTAGTGACTAATCCTTACGGTTTAGGTGCTGATCAATGGCATCTACTATTTTCCCCATTACATAACTTAACCTAAAATTTCGAAAAAGTAGAATGGCCCAAAAGGCTGCCATAAAATAGCGACCCGTCATCCATGCTTCATTGAAAAAATAAGTCTCAGCAGCAGTAAATAGTGCTATCACGATAAATTGTTGTCTAGTCATAGGATTATTGTACCATGAAATCCACTTTTAGTCTTCTTCGACCATGACTTTATCAGCCAAAAATTCAAATCCTTCCGGAATCAGACTCTCTTCTTCTATCTCTTGATCTGCTTGAGAAGACTTGTTTTTAGCGGAAAAGGCTGCTCGAACCTCTTTCCATTCCTCTAGGGAAATAGCCAGAATCTCAGGGGAAAATCCAGCTGCTTGGCTGAGAATATTGCCAAACATGGTATTGAGATTATCTCTTTTCATGGTTTGGCCTGCATTGAAATTAGATTCAAAAGCTAAAATAGCATGGTGTTCGTTGGCTGCAACTGGTTGAGAACCAACGAGAAGAGCCTTATCAGGTCCAGCTAAACTTTCAATCACTTCTTCCCATGCGTTCTGGAGGCGAATCAAGTTTTGCCGTGCCAAATCAGGATTTTCAACAGCTTCTTGTAGGATAGCCTGAACTTTGTTGCGATCCACTCGATAGACTGTCTTGGAAGTGGCTGGACGACTAGGAACTGGCGCCACTTGTTTAGAAGCTGTACCAACATTGGCAAGTTCTTGTTTGAGGCGAGCGACTTCCTGTCTTAGTGCAGAAATCTCACTTTCAACAGCTTCTGAAAGCACTGGTTCAGGCTTAACCTCAGCTAAACGAATGGTCATCATCTCAGCATAAATCTTAGGTTGCAGGCTAGCTTTCATATCTGCCAAGCTCACAGTCGCTATTCGAATCATTTCAAAGAGACTTTCTTGGGAAAGAGCTAGATTGTCCATAAAAACTGGACTATGATGAGTATTTTCGCCACCTGTCTGAACAACTAGTAGATCACGCAAATACTGCAAGAGATCCGTCACAAAACGAGTCATGCTCTTGCCATTTTCAAACAAAAGATTCAAAGAATCAAGCGCTTTTGAAACATCCTGCTGAGACAAGGCGGCTACATAGTCATCAAGTGCTGATAGACTAATGGTGCCTGTAATCTCCTCAGAGATAGCTGTCGTGAGCTCATTTCCCTGTGTTAAACTCAAGGCTTGGTCCAGAATAGACAAGGCATCCCGCATTCCACCTTCAGCCCGTCTGGCAATGATTTCCACAGCATCTGGTTCAGAACTGATATTTTCTTTTTCTAAAATATGATGAATATGTGCCGTGATATCTTGAGTTCGAATCGATTTAAACTCAAAACGTTGGACACGCGATAAAATAGTTGCTGGAATCTTGTGCAATTCGGTGGTCGCCAAGATAAAGACGACATTTTGAGTTGGTTCTTCTAGGGTCTTCAAAAGCGCATTAAAGGCTCCTGTAGACAGCATATGAACCTCGTCGATAATGTAGACCTTATAACGTGCCAAACTAGGTGCATAGGTAGATTTATCACGAATTTCACGAATTTCATCAACTCCATTATTTGAAGCTGCATCCATTTCAATAACATCTTCTAGGCTACCTTCTGTCACAGCCTGACAGATATAGCAGTTATTACACGGTTCTCCGTTCACTTGGTTCGGACAGTTCATGGCTTTAGCAAATATCTTAGCTACACTGGTCTTCCCTGTTCCACGAGGGCCCGAGAAAAGATAGGCATGACTAATCTTTTCCTGCTCGACCGCTTGTTTTAGGGTTTTAGCCACAACCTCTTGCCCGACCAATTGTGAAAAAGTTTGGCTTCTATATTTTCGATAAAGTGCTTGATACATTAGGCTTTCTCCTCAAACATCGTAAAGTTCCATTCTGTCTTCTCAAGCAAAATAGCGACAAATTGTTCCAAGTAATCACGGTCAACAGCATTGTAATCATCAATAAGTGAAGAATCCAGGTCTAAGACACCCAGCAATTGACCATTCTTGAGCATGGGAACCACGATTTCACTCTTGGCCATACTATCACAAGAAATGTAGTTTGGATAGGTGCTCACATCGCCAACTAAAACAGTCTCTTGAAACTCAGCAGCTTCTCCACACACGCCTTTTCCAAGCGGAATGCGAATACAAGAAACACCACCCTGAAAAGGCCCTAAAACCAACTCGCTACCATCAAACAGATAAAACCCTGCAAATACAGTATTGGGAAAGCGAGATTTTAGGAGGGCACTAGCATTCGAAAGATTGGCAAGAACATTGTTCTCACCTTCAAGTAAATAAGAGAGTTCCTCATTTAACAATTGATACTGTGATTGTTTTTCTGAATCTAACATAGAACTATTATATCAAAAATGGGAAAGAGACAAAAGAAAAATCCCTTGTTTTAAACAAAGGATTTTGTGATTATCAATTTGATTAAAGTTCGATATCACCGAACAAGTCAGCCATTGAGAATCCTGTTTGTGTTTCTGGAAGTTCGAAATCACGTTTTTCTTGACGTTTTGGACGACGTGGACGAGCAGCACGTTTTTCTTCTTTTTGTCCTTCTTCTTGAGCTGGACGCTCTTCAAGAGCTTTGATAGAAAGTGATACACGTTCTGCATCAGCGTTAACATCAAGTACTTTAACAGTAACTTCTTGACCAACAGTAAGAGCTTCTTTTGGATTTTCGATACGTTTGTGTGAAATTTGTGAAACGTGAACAAGTCCATCGATACCTGGCAACACTTCAACAAATGCACCAAAGTCAGTCAAACGTTTAACTGTTCCTTCTACTACATCACCTTTAGCCAATTTTTGCTCAACGCCATCCCATGGTCCAGGTGTAGTTGCTTTAAGTGAAAGTGATACGCGTCCTTCTTCTTCGTTAAGATCAAGGATCTTCACTTCGATTTCTTCACCAACAGCTACAACTGATTTAGGTGATACGTTACGTTCGTGCGACAATTCAGTCAAGTGAACCAATCCGTCAACACCACCAAGGTCGATGAAAGCACCAAAGCTAGTGATACGAGCAACTTTACCAGTTACTACATCACCAACAGCCAATTTACCGAATACTTCAGCACGAGCTGCTGCAGTAGCTGCTTCAACAACTTCACGACGTGAAAGGATGAAGCGGTTTTCTTTAGGATCAACTTCTTTGATTTTAGCATCAAACTCTTGACCTACGAAACGCTCAGTGTTACGTACGAAACGAGTATCCAACATTGAAGCTGGGATAAATCCACGAATACCTTCAAATTCTACTGAAAGTCCACCTTTAACGGCACGAGTTCCTTTAACAGTAACAACTTCTTCTTCGCGTCCTACAAGTTTGTCCCATGCTTTGCGAGCTTCAAGGCGTTTTTTAGATACAAGGTATGTAACTGTATCAGTATCTTTACCAACTACTTGACGAAGTACAAGAACATCCAATACTTCTCCTACTTTCACAAAGTCATTGATATCTGCATCGCGATCGTTTGTCAATTCGCGAAGAGTCAAGACACCTTCAACACCAGTCCCAGAGATTGCAACGTTAGCTTGAGTCGCATCAACTGTCAATACTTCAGCACTAACAACATCACCAGGCTCAACTTGGCTAACGCTATTTAGCAAATCTTCAAATTCGTTCATCTAAAAAATCCTCCAACAATCAAGTCTTTTCCAAAACTTGACATACTTATAATTTTTTTCCTAAGCACCCGCAAGAACATGTTCGTATTGTTCACGTCTTTCAATATAAAAATAAAATACCCTAAGATATTTTTCTTTTTATCTTGAATTTATTACCTAAGAACTGGGGTAGCTGGATTCGAACCAACGCATGAGGGAGTCAAAGTCCCTTGCCTTACCGCTTGGCTATACCCCAATGATGAGATGGAGAGAGAGGGATTCGAACCCCCGAACCCGAAGGAGCGGATTTACAGTCCGCCGCGTTTAGCCTCTTCGCTATCTCTCCAATGCTTAACGAAAACTATTATATCATGAAATTTTCAAAAAAACAAGCATTATTTTGTTAAATTATAGTTTTCAATCAAAATTTCCACAGCTTTTTCAAGTTTTTTATAAAAACTATCGACATTTCCATTCTTTATGATGGCAAATTGACTGTCTAATTCGGCAATTTCACCAATGACCTTTTTCCCTATTGTCAAAACGTAGCCTTCATAACTGTCTTTTCCAACAGTCACTTTTGCATCTGTTAATTGGATTTCAATTTTCTTATCTTTTTTACTCATACTTTACCTCTTTTCACTTTCTCTATTGTACAAGAAAATGCTCAAACTAGCAAGAAAAAACTCCATTTCAGCGTTACAACTGCTATGGAGTTCTTCTTTACTTCATATCTTTTAGTCCACTTTGACAATCCATCCTTCAGGCGCTTCTACGTCACCAAATTGGATACCGGTCAATTCATCATAAAGTTTACGTGTAACAGGACCTACTTCTGTTTCGCTATAGAAAACATGGAAATCATCGCCATGTTGGATGCCTCCAATTGGAGAAATAACTGCTGCTGTACCGCAGGCACCTGCCTCTACAAAACGCTCTAAATTATCGATTGGGACATCGCCTTCAATCGGTGTCAAGCCCAAGCGGTGTTCTGCCAAGTAAAGCAAAGAGTACTTGGTAATGGATGGCAAGATAGATGGACTCAATGGCGTAACAAATTCATTGTCTGCCGTAATTCCAAAGAAGTTGGCTGATCCGACTTCTTCAATCTTTGTATGTGTAGATGGGTCTAAGTAGATAACATCTGAAAATTGACGTGACTTGGCCATTTTACCTGGGAGGAGGCTAGCAGCATAGTTCCCACCTACCTTGGCCGCACCTGTACCATTTGGAGCTGCCCGGTCGTATTCATCCTGAATCAAGAAGTTGGTTGGAACTAAACCACCTTTAAAATAGTTACCAACCGGCATAGCAAAGATGGTGAAAATATACTCTTCTGCTGGTTTAACCCCAATAATATCTCCAACACCAATCAAAAGTGGACGAAGATAAAGGGTTCCACCTGTTCCATATGGTGGGACGTATTCTTCATTTGCACGCACAACTGCTTTACAAGCTTCTACAAACATTTCTGTTGGAACTTGTGGCATCAAAAGACGGTCACAAGTACGTTGCAAACGCTTGGCATTTTCGTCAGGACGGAACAGTTGAACACTACCGTCCTTAGTACGATAGGCTTTTAATCCTTCAAATGCTTGCTGTCCATAGTGAAGACTTGGAGAAGACTCTGAAATATGCAAGGTTGCATCCTCTGTCAATTCTCCTTGATCCCATTGACCATTTTTATAATGAGCGATATAACGGTAAGGTAGTTTCATATAAGCAAAACCGAGATTTTCCCAATCAATTGCAACTGTCATGTGTTTCTCCTTTATACTATTCAAACTATGTGTTCTATTCTACACTTTTCTAGTAAAATTTCAAGTATTATTTGTAATTTTCTGAAAATTTTTTCAACATAAAGAAATCAGCCCTCTGGACTGATTCTTTTTAAGGATTTGTTTTGTCCTCTTTAAATACTTCTTTGAGGTAAGCATCGAAAACTTCTTCATCTGAAATCGTGTCTGAGATAAAGCTTCCGTTGCTAGTACGTTCTGACAAGTTCAGGTCTTGCAATCTACTTTCATAGATTGTTCCCTTGTTAGATTGGACAAGCAGTGTTTGGTCGTTTTCTTCTACTTCTGTACTAAAGAGATCACCAACGAAACCTTGCTCTGCAACTGCTCCTGCTAAGAAGACACGATGTGGTTTGTTTTTCAACTCACGCAAGACTTGTAGACCTCGTTTAGCACGGCTAGTCGATGGAATTTCCTCACAAGAGACACGTTTCAAGCTTCCACGTTGGGTCAAGAGGTAGAAGGATGAGGTGTTACAGATAAAGGCAGTCTGAAGCGCATCATCTGCTTTTAGGTTCATGGCTTTGACTCCTGCTGCCTTGGCACCAACAACCGGTACCTCTTCGATATTGAAACGAAGGGCGTAACCGTTTTGACTAATCAAAAGAACATCATCCAGTTTAATCGGAGCCACTGCTACAATCTGATCTGTCTCGTCTTTGAGTTTAGCGTACTTGACAGATTTAGACTTATAAGTTCTCCATGGAGTGAATTCTTTGCGTTCTACACGCTTGATTTGACCGAGACGAGTTGCTGCAAAGTAGGTAGTCGCATCATCAAACTGATCCACGACTTCCACATAGAGGATTTCTTCGTTAGTTTCAAAGTTTGTAATAGTCTGGCTCAGATGCTCTCCGATGTCCTTCCAGCGAATGTCTGCCAATTCATGGATTGGTCGATAAATGACATTTCCAAGAGTCGTGAACATCAAGAGGTGCTGTGTTGTCTTGGCAGCTTGTACAAAAATCAAACGATCATCATCACGCTTGCCGATTTCTTCAAGCGTTGATGCCGCAAAGGAACGTGGGCTAGTACGCTTAATGTAACCAGCCTTGGTCACGCTGACATAGGTATCTTCCTCAGCGATCAAACTAGCTGTATCAATCTCAATCGCTTTCGCAGTGTCTTCTAAAGTACTCAAACGTGGTGTCGCAAATTTCTTCTTGACCTCACGAAGTTCTTTCTTCATGAGATTGTACATGGTTCGTTCATCACCGATGATAGCCGCAAGCATGGCAATCTTTTCACGAAGTTCTGCTTCTTCTTCCTGCAAGACAATCACGTCTGTATTGGTCAAACGGTAAAGTTGTAAGGTCACGATGGCTTCAGCCTGCTCCTCAGTAAACTCATAGCTGACCTTGAGGTTTTCCTTGGCGTCAGCCTTATTCTCAGAAGCACGGATAAGGGCAATGACTTCGTCCAAAATCGAAATCACGCGAATCAAACCTTCAACGATATGCAGACGTTTCTCAGCCTTTTCCTTATCAAAGCGGGAACGTGCCAAAATCACTTCACGACGGTGGGCGATGTAGCTAGACAGGATTGGGACAATTCCAACTTGACGAGGCGTGAAATTATCAATCGCTACCATGTTGAAGTTGTAATTGATTTGCAAGTCGGTGTATTTGAAGAGATAGTTGAGTACAAGCTCGGTATTCGCGTCTTTTTTAAGTTCAATAGCGATACGAAGACCGTCACGGTCAGACTCATCACGAACCTCGGCAATCCCCGCTACTTTGTTATTGACACGAACATCATCGATTTTCTTGACTAGATTGGCTTTATTGATTTCATAAGGAATCTCAGTGATAACAATTTGTTCCTTACCACCTTTTAGCTTTTCAATCTCCGTCTTAGAACGAACAACCACGCGCCCTTTCCCAGTTTCATAGGCTTTCTTGATTTCATCACGCCCTTGGATGATAGCCCCTGTAGGGAAGTCTGGTCCAGGCAAGAATTCCATGAGCTTGTCCACCTTGGCTGTTGGGTGATCAATCATGTAAACCGTCGCATCAATGACCTCAGCTAAATTATGCGGTGGAATATCTGTGGCATATCCAGCCGAGATTCCCGTCGAACCATTAACCAAGAGGTTTGGAAAGGCTGCTGGCAAAACCGTCGGCTCTTTCTCGGTATCGTCAAAGTTCCAAGCAAAGGGAACTGTCTTTTTCTCGATATCCTGAAGAAGGTAGCCTGCAATCTCAGACAAACGTGCCTCGGTATAACGCATAGCCGCAGGCGGATCTCCGTCCATGGAACCGTTATTACCGTGCATTTCGACCAGAATCTCACGATTTTTCCAACCCTGAGACATACGGACCATAGCATCATAGATAGAAGAATCACCGTGTGGGTGGAAATTCCCCATAATGTTACCGACTGACTTGGCCGATTTACGGTAGCTCTTGTCAAAAGTATTGCCATCTTTATTCATTGAATAAAGAATACGACGCTGAACCGGCTTCAATCCATCCCGAATGTCTGGCAAAGCTCGGTCCTGAATAATGTACTTGGAGTAGCGACCAAAGCGCTCTCCCATGATGTCCTCCAGGGACATGTTTTGAATATTACTCATATAGGATACAGAGCCCGTAAAATACAAAGGAAATTTATCTTTTTCACACAGTATTTAGGGCGTGTTCAACTCCTTTCAAAGAATGTAGAGTAGGTTTTTATAGAATAAGGGATAATTTACAGAAATTAGTCCCGTGTTCAGTTACTATATATAACTAAACTATCTTTTCTGTAGTTTAATCTTTCAAATTATATACTTTATTTAGTTAGTGATTTGAAAGTCTCTCCTCAGCATACTGAATCATCTTCTCAGCTACTTCTTTATCGTAGTTAAATCCCATTTTTTGAGCAAGGGACTGAGCCTCTTGGTGGAAAAGGTCCATCGTAGCAAACAAAGATTGAGTGATTTTGTCACTACTTGAAAAATCAAGTAGATTTGAGAATTCCTTCTCTTTCTCAGCAGGCAAGTAGCTAAAGAGATACTTGTAGTTCTTGCCAACATCAACCGTGCCCCTATCACTTGCTACCTGCCAAGCCAATACCTTCAAGAGTTCTTGGTGACAAATGCCATAGAGATGATCAGTCGCATAGAAGACTTGCTTGCGACAGATTCCCTTGACTACGTAGGCTGACACCCACCAAAATTCATTGCAGGCTTTTTCAAAATCAATCGGCCTAGCTGGGTTCGTCCAGTAACGTTGAGAACTTGTAGTATAGGACTCAAACAAGCCTTTCTCATCTTTCAAAACTATATAATCAGCCTCGTTATCCACCCACTCTTGGATGTGACTTTTGGGGCAGAGGGTCAAATCAATCCGATTTCCATCTTCAAATAGCATCAGATAAAGTCGACGGTTGCCTAGGACATTATGCTGCTCAATGATACGAGTGCCAAACTGGTCTAACCAAGAAAGGTCACTCGTCAGATTATCTAAGTCGTCCACGACATAAACAACATCATAGTCTTGAAACTCATCTTTTGGTGCTTTTGGATTTGTCCGTGAACCAGACATGGCGACAGCTTCTACTTGTATATTTTCGGCTACCTGTAAAATCAATCTCAGCATTTGCTCTTGACTTCTATATTTTCTGCATCTACCTTTAATTAAGTTATTTTTCATAACTATCTAGTTCCTCTTGTTTCTGAAGGACTCGTATTCTTTTCTTCTCAAGTTCCCCTACGATTAATTGGATAGTTGAGCAAATCCCTAAAACAATTAAAATATAATAAGTAGATATTATGTCACTTTTTTGGTAATTTTTTATGATTTCCCAGACAACAAACATATTTACCATTGAAAGGGAAAAAATAAAGATGGCATTGATAAGAAGTATTATAGCAAATGTTCTCCTAAAATGCATATAATGTTTTATACTCCTATAGAGGGTATATAATGAATATGCGATCATCAAAGGTGTGAAGCAACCTACATAATAAAAGATAAACCTTTGTCCAAAGTGTGGGTAACCTTTATCTAATAGGCAAAAGCCAATAGTGAAGATGTTCAACATAAATAGGGACACTGCACGAGCGTTTTCTTTTTTCCCCAAGTTAGATATTAAATCACTTATAATTGCAAAAATTACTATGGTTATAACGGGAATAAAATACATAAATTCCCTAATCAAAGTAGATAACGTAAATTCCCTAAACATTACTGCCCCCCTTTAGTTCTATATATTATTTACATAACAAATATGATAATCATTTTTACTTGAACGATGCGACTTTCCTGTATGGTAAAAATAATATCCTTCAAATAGTATAAAGCGTCCTCTAAAGAAACAGACCTGAATGATATTTTCCGTTAGATTATTCAAGAGGAGATACTTCTAGTTCTTACCAGTGTCAACTTTTAAAATTTTAACTGTTCCTAAAATCAGTTCAAGCATTTCCTGGTCAGTTCTCATCTATGTCACCCTCATCTGAAACATGGTTAGTAAAAGGAGCATCTTCTTTCTTTTGTTGTTGTAGTTTTCGAACTCTTTTTCTTTCAAGCATCCAAAGTAGGAATTGAATTCCTGAAAAAAGGCCTTGCAAGAAAATAAGTATATAGATTTCTTTAATCTCTCTAAATAATACAAAAACATTTACAATTGAGAGTAGAAATATAAGTGTAACGTTAGATAATAAGATTCGGGCAAACTTACTAGGAAAATACTTGACGTGCTTGATACTCTTATAAAGACTAGTAATCGCATACGTTAAGCACAGAGGCGCATGAGCGTAGATGGAAAACACCCGTACAAATGCTCCTAAGTATGGTTCGTCTAAAGACGGATTGAACACTACAAACATTCCTATATTACAAGCCATAAATACTAGGGAGCTTAAGGAGCTTGAATATTCTATTTTCTCTTTATTGGAGATTGCATCAAGAATTATCCCAGCAATAACAATGATTTCGAGAAAGAAAAATATCATTATTAAATAACTGTTCACTATTCACTCCCCCTTTGCTTACTGATTTCGTTTAGTGTAATGGAGATAGAGAGGAGGAAGATAGGAAACTAGAATCATCAAAATCATTACCAAGAATGTCAACAGATGGATCTGAACTAAATTTACCACATACCATCCTAGAACACCTACAGATAGGGGACCTAAAATATAGGATAGGAAAATCAAAAAAGCCTTCCACCGTTTCTCCGGATAGACGTAACACAATCGAATAAGTGTGTAGATTAAGGCTCCTGCTATCAAAGGAAAACCAATAAACAGCATAATAGCAGTCGCTACTAAAGCACTGGATTCTGAGGAATCCATATTGAATAAAAGCATCAAGATCATAAATAAAGTAAATACAATCGGTGCATATAATCCTTGGAAACTTTTTTTCCGGTTATTGATGTAGCATGCAAGAATAGCCGAGGGTAAAGAAACTAAGAAAATCAAACCCAAGTAACTTCCAAAGATCGAATGTCCTGAACTATCCATTATTCATACTCCTTAAAACACTGTCGCTTCTTCCAACGTAAACTTGACATTGTCCTCAATCCACTTACGGCGTGGTTCGACCTTATCTCCCATGAGGACATTGACGCGGCGTTCGGCGCGTGCTAGGTCTTCAATCGTGACACGGATAAGAGTGCGGGTTTCTGGATTCATGGTTGTTTCCCAGAGTTGGTCCGCATTCATCTCACCAAGACCTTTGTAGCGTTGGAGGGTTGCACCTTTACCAAACTGCTTGCGGAGTTCTTCTAGCTCTCCGTCCGTCCAAGCATAAGCTACTTCTTCTTTCTTGCCTTTGCCTTTGGACATCTTGTAAAGAGGCGGAAGGGCGATATAGACATGGCCTGTCTCAACTAGCGGACGCATGTAACGATAGAAAAATGTCAAGAGCAAGGTCTGAATATGGGCACCGTCAGTATCGGCATCGGTCATGATAATGATCTTGTCATAGTTAGCATCCTCAATAGAAAAGTCTGCTCCCACACCCGCACCGATGGTATAAATCATGGTATTGATTTCTTCATTTTTGAGGATATCTGCCATCTTGGCCTTAGCCGTATTGATGACCTTCCCACGAAGGGGCAAGATAGCCTGGAACTTACGGTCACGACCTTGCTTGGCAGAACCACCGGCAGAGTCCCCCTCGACTAGATAGAGTTCATTCTTGGCAGGGTTTTTAGACTGGGCTGGCGTTAATTTACCCGACAACAAGCCCTTGTCTTTCTTGTTTTTCTTACCATTTCGGCTCTCATCACGCGCCTTACGTGCCGCTTCACGAGCATCACGAGCCTTAATAGCCTTGCGGATGAGGTTAGAAGCCAGTTCACCATTTTCCATAAGGAAGAAGGTCAACTTATCAGCCACAATTCCATCCACAACCGGACGAGCTAGTGGACTTCCAAGTTTGTCCTTGGTCTGTCCTTCAAACTGAAGGTGCTCTTCCGGAACTAGGATAGAAAGAACGGCTGCTAGTCCTTCACGATAGTCGGAACCTTCAAGGTTTTTATCTTTTTCCTTGAGAAGTCCCGTCTTACGAGCGTAGTCATTCATGACCTTGGTAATGGCTGACTTGAGTCCTGTCTCATGCGTTCCACCATCTTTAGTACGAACGTTATTGACAAAGGATAGAATGTTATCTGAAAATCCATCATTGTACTGGAGGGCAACTTCCACTTGGAAACCATTGTCTTCCCCCTCAAAGTAAAGAACTGGCGTCAAGGTTTCCTTGTCTTCGTTCAGATAGGACACAAAGTCCTGAACCCCATTTTCATAGTGGAACTCGATTGCTTCATCTGTTCGCTTATCTGTCAAAGATAAGGTAACATTTTTTAGGAGAAAGGCAGACTCATTGAGACGTTCTGAAATGGTATTGTATTTGAAGTCAGTCGTAGAGAAAATCGTCGCGTCAGGCATGAAAGTGACTTTAGTACCTGTCTTAGACTTGGGTGCTGTACCAATTTTCTTCAAGGTTGTAACAGGTTTTCCACCATTTTCAAAACGTTGCTTGTAGACTGTACCGTTACGAGTAATTTCAACTTCTAACCAGCTTGATAGGGCATTAACGACTGAAGATCCCACCCCGTGGAGACCACCAGATGTCTTATAGCCACCTTGACCGAATTTCCCTCCTGCGTGGAGAATGGTAAAGATGACCTCAACGGTTGGAATTCCCATGGCATGCATCCCGGTCGGCATCCCTCGACCATGGTCCTCTACTGTCAAACTTCCGTCTTTATTGATGGTCACATCAATGCGGTCACCAAATCCAGACAAGGCTTCATCGACAGCATTGTCCACAATTTCCCAGACTAGGTGATGGAGACCAGCACCGTCAGTCGATCCAATATACATCCCCGGACGTTTACGAACCGCATCCAACCCTTCTAGCACCTGAATGGCGTCATCATTATAGTTATTAATATTGATTTCCTTTTTTGACACAAGGAACCTCCTATTTGTTCATCTTTTCTATTTTACAGGTTTTCTGGGTATTTTGCAAAGTTTTTCCCATTCAGCTGTCACAATTTCACAAGAGATTCTCAACCTTTCTACAGCATTTCATGGTATAATAGGTCTATGATGACATTTGTATTATTAATTTTAGCTTATCTACTAGGTTCGATTCCGTCTGGTCTTTGGATTGGACAAATCTTCTTTCAAACAAATCTGCGAGAGCATGGTTCTGGAAATACTGGAACAACCAATACTTTCCGTATTTTGGGTAAGAAAGCAGGTATGGCAACCTTTGTAATTGACTTTTTCAAAGGAACCTTGGCCACTCTGCTTCCAATTCTTTTCCACCTACAAGGTGTATCACCTCTTGTATTTGGACTTTTGGCTGTGATTGGACATACTTTCCCTATCTTTGCAGGATTTAAGGGTGGCAAGGCTGTCGCAACCAGTGCTGGAGTGATTTTCGGATTTGCGCCTGTTTTCTGTCTCTATCTAGCAATCGTATTCTTTGGAAGCCTCTATCTAGGTAGTATGATTTCACTGTCTAGCGTTGCCGCTTCTATAGCAGCCGTTATCGGAGTTTTACTATTTCCACTATTTAGTTTTATCCTGAGTAGCTACGACCCTCTCTTCATCGCTATTATCCTAGCACTTGCTAGCTTGATTATCATTCGTCACAAGGATAATATCACGCGTATCAAAAATAAAACTGAAAATCTAGTCCCTTGGGGATTGAACCTAACACAACAAAATCCTAAAAAATAAGGCTCTATAACATCTGTAGTGGGTAAATTCCCTATAGATATTATAGAGTCTGTTTTATCGAAAATCGTTAACGCCCCTCAATCCCCCTCCTCTAACACCAAATTGGAAGCGACTAATAATCTCATCAAACTTATCAAACGCAATGCTTTTGGTTTTCGAAACTTTGAAAACTTCAAAAAAAGGATTTTCATCGCTCTCAACATCAAAAAAGAAAGGACGAATTTCGTCCTTTATAGATCTTAGCTGACTTCAACCCACTACAGTTGACAATGAGCCAGTTTTTAAAATGTTTGGCGTTTGGCTTTGCGTTCTGCACGTCCTCGCGCACGATTCTCAGCACGCTTGGTTTTACGGCGTTTTTCATCCACCGCCCATTGAATCTTCTTCTTATAGCCTGGTTTGACTTTTTTCTTTTTCTTTTTAACCAAACCAATCATCTCCGTATCAAGTTTATCCTGCTTCTTTTCACGATTAGCACGACGATCACGGTCATAGGTATCTTGAAACTCTCCGTCTTTGACCATCTTAGGAGTAAACTTGATCCCTAATTTCTCCAACTCACGGATATCCGAGTCATCACTTGGCTGGTAAAGGGTAATAGCTGTACCAGGTAGACCATTGCGTCCAGT
>CAJNDD010000029.1 GCA_905221435.1 bacterium | reverse complement strand
GAAGTTGAAATAGACAGCTGATGAGCAATATCAGTTATAGACGTCTTTTCAATTAACTTTTGAGCAATCTTTTGGTTAATAATACGAGGAATTTGATGATTTTTCTTGACAATAGAAGTCTCAGCGACCATCATTTTCGAACAATGATAGCACTTGAATCGACGCTTTTTAAGAAGGATTCTAGTAGGCATACCAGTCGTTTCAAGGTAAGGAATCTTAGACGGTTTCTGGAAGTCATATTTCCTCATTTGACTTCCGCAATCAGGGTAAGATGGAGCCTCGTAATCCAGTTTAGCGATGATTTCCTTGTGTGTATCCCTATTGATGATATCTAGAATCTGGATATTAGGGTCTTTAATATCGAGTAGTTTTGTGATAAAATGTAATTGTTCCATATGATTCTTTCTAATGAGTTGTTTGATCGCTTTTCATTATAGGTCTTATGGGACTTTTTTCTACAACAAAATAGGCTCCATAATATCCATAGGAGATTTACCCACTACAAATATTATAGACTTATTTTGTGCAAGTTGCACAGAACTTTTTTATTTTTTTGGTCACCTTGCCATAGAAAAGTAAAGCGTTTTCATTTATAATAAAACTATCAAAAGACAAAAGGAGTTCATCTCATGGTAGAATTGAATCTTAAAAATATTTACAAAAAATATCCAAACAGCGAACACTACTCAGTTGAAGACTTCAACTTGGACATCAAAGACAAGGAATTTATCGTTTTCGTAGGCCCTTCAGGATGTGGTAAATCAACAACTCTTCGTATGATTGCTGGTCTTGAAGACATCACAGAAGGTACTGCATCTATCGATGGCGTGGTTGTCAACGACGTAGCTCCAAAAGACCGTGACATCGCCATGGTATTCCAAAACTACGCTCTTTACCCACACATGACTGTATATGACAACATGGCTTTCGGTTTGAAATTGCGTAAATACAGCAAAGAAGACATCGACAAACGTGTACAAGAAGCTGCAGCAATCCTTGGCTTGAAAGAGTTCTTGGATCGTAAACCTGCTGACCTTTCTGGTGGTCAACGTCAACGTGTTGCCATGGGTCGTGCGATCGTCCGTGATGCAAAAGTATTCTTGATGGACGAACCTTTGTCAAACTTGGATGCTAAACTTCGTGTATCTATGCGTGCTGAAATCGCGAAGATTCACCGTCGTATCGGAGCTACAACTATCTACGTAACCCACGACCAAACAGAAGCGATGACACTTGCAGACCGTATCGTTATCATGTCAGCAACTAAGAACCCTGCTGGTACAGGTACTATCGGACGTGTTGAACAAATCGGTACTCCTCAAGAAGTTTACAAAAACCCAGTTAACAAGTTTGTAGCAGGATTCATCGGAAGCCCAGCTATGAACTTCATCAATGTGAAATTAGAAGGCAACGAAATTGTTTCTGACGGTTTCCGCTTGAAAGTTCCAGAAGGAGCTTTGAAAGTTCTTCGTGAAAAAGGCTACGAAGGAAAAGAATTGATCTTCGGTATTCGTCCAGAAGATGTGAATGCAGAACCTGCTTTCCTTGAAACATTCCCAGAATCAGTTGTAAAAGCAACTATTTCTGTATCAGAATTGCTTGGTTCAGAATCTCACCTTTACTGCCAAGTTGGTAAAGACGAATTTGTTGCAAAAGTGGATGCTCGTGACTACTTGCAAACAGGTGCAACAGTTGAACTTGGATTTGACTTGAACAAAGCACACTTCTTTGATGTAGAAACTGAAAGAACAGTCTACTAAGCAAATGAAATGTAAAAACACTGCTAGAGAAATCTGGCAGTGTTTTTGGTGGTTAAAAAGAAGCAGGACGAGTCTCGTCTTGCTTCAATTAGGTTATTCTTCTTTTTTCTTGAGAGAAAGTCCAAGCCCCGCTAGAATGACACCTAGGAAGGTTAGGATGGACGTTTTCTCACCTGTATTTGGTAGGGTAGTAGCTACTGGATTATGAGTGCTTGGCAAAATAATAGTTTGGCCACCGTTTGAAAGAGTGATTGCATCGCCTTGATTTTGTCCCTGCGTATCTTGAATTTCGTGGTGATTTGTTTCTGCAGGTTTAGTCTTAGGCTCTACATAAAGAAGGCGATATTCGCCGAAACCTTCTTGGTCAGAGCTTGCTAGATATTGAATGTCACCATCTGTGCCGACCAAGTCTTTGGCCTTATCAGCTGTCAAGAAACGAACGTCCAACCCTTTTATGCTGTTTGTGAAGTGCCAGTTTTTATCTGCACTTGGGTTGATATTTTTTACATCGAGGATATAGTTGATGATAACCTGGCGATTTTCAAGTCCGAGGAGACGATTGAGGCTAGCATCACGAACACCAGGGAATTTACCATTTGCGCGATAATTGTTGGTTACCACGATGAATTCCTGATCTGGACGGACATCATTTCCTTGGTATTTTAGATTGCGGACACGACTAGCATCTGGGTGGACCAACTTACCTTCGCGATCGTATTTATTTGGTTGGGTGACATCGTACTCATAGGTTACACCGTCAATCACATCAAAGTTATAAGTGCGGTAGCTTGGATTGATGAGCTGTTGCGCTTCTTTTTTAGTTGGATCAATGGTGTTGAACTGACCAGCAGACATTTCCAACCATTCTTTGAGTTGAGCTCCAGTGACTTTTAGGATGGCCGTGACATTGTCGTAGAGATAGAGATCTGCTACGTTCTTGATGGCGATTGGGCCAGCTGGAATATCTGTATAGGCAGTAGCATCTCCACGAGTTCCCGCCTTAAATGGTGCAGCAGCCGAGAGAATAGGAAGATTTCCTTCAGGAGTACCTGCTAGTTCTTTCTTAGCATACCAGATTTGCGCGTTATTGACGATTTGAACAGATGGATCATCCTTGACAAGGGCAAAATAACTTGTGATTGGTGCAGTTGTTGTTCCGACTTGTTGGCGAACGTATTGGATGGTTCCTTCGTGGGCTGTTTTGGCAATTTCTTTGATTCGTTCATCAGCGTCTTTGGACTTAGTGTGAATCTTACGAATAGAACCTTTGCTGTTGGCAACAGTCCATTTTCCGTTTTTGTAGATAAGGTTAAGGTCGATAATACCGAGGTGGTCACCATATTTTCCAGCCATGGTTACAGGAGTACCATTAATCTTACCATTTACACCATCAACACCAGCATATTTTTCATAAAAGCCAGTGCCATTTCCACTTGGAAATTCAGCGTGAGAATGCCCTGTTACGACTGCATCCACACCAGGTAGGCTTGCAATTTGATAGCCTTCGTTTTCTTCTCCTTTTTCGTACTTATCATCTCCGATACCTGAGTGAGAGAGTACAAGAGTGATGTCTGCACCTGCTTTGCGCATTTCAGGGATTATCTTTTGGATAGCTTCGACGGAGTCATTGACCTGAATCTTTCCTTCGAGGTTTGCCTTATCCCAGCTGAGAATTTGAGGGGGAACGATTCCAGTCACCCCAATTTTGACGGTCGTTTTGCGACCAGTTTTATCAACAAAGGTTTTGCTGATGATTTTATAGGGGTCGTAGACATAAGCGCCCGTTTTAGGATCTACAACATTAGCGTTGACAATTGGCATTCCAGCTGTATCAATGACACGTTTGAGGTAGTCTAAACCATAGTTAAACTCATGATTTCCTAGTGTACCAGCTTCAAAACCGAGCTTTTGAAGGGCTGCATACATAGGGTGCTGTTCTCCTTCTTTGACTGGGTTAACGATGGCCTTGTAAGTTCCAAGTGGCGTTCCTTGGATGGTGTCTCCATTATCTACGAGAAGTGTATTGCTATTTTCTTTTTTAGCTTCCTCGATGAGAACAGCTGTCTTTGCTAGTCCAACGTTCTCAGCGGGTTTGTCTTGGTAATAATCATAGTTAACTAAATTAGTGTGAAGGTCAGTTGTTGCAAGTATGCGGACATCGACTTCCTGTCCTTCTGTTGGTTGAAGGGCTTTGTCGTCCGCAAGGCTTCCTTCTTTAGACGGTGTTGTTTCAGTGCTTGCTACTGGAGTAGCATTTTCATCTTGTTTAGCAGGAGCGTCCGTTTTTTCAGATGCCGTTCCCTTTTCATTTCCAGTAGCTACAACAGGTTTCTCTGATTGATTTGCTACTGGTGTAGGTGTTGTGCTAGTATCTAGATTTGTAGCTTTTTCATCTGCTTGTGCAGTAGAAGCTGCAAATACAGCTGCAGTCAGACCTAAAAGGGCTGCTTGTTTACGAAATGATGACATAAAAATCTCCTCAAAAATAGTTTCACTCTATTATACAGGATGGAAGCCAATCAATCAAGTTAATTACGAATATTTTTATAAATTTCATCAAAAATGATAAGAAATAGCTAGTTTGTTTATAAAATTAACTCACTAATCATAAAAGTAAATAGAAATAATAAAACAGTTTAAAGTTTATTGTTCTTTTTGAGATCCTTGTAAGGAATGGAGTAAATTATAGAACTGCAGAGCTTTTCTAGTTTTCATATCCTTAAAAAAGTGATAAAATGGTAGGAAGAATTGGAGAGTATAGATGCCGAAAGAAGTGAATTTGACGGGCGATCAGGTAGTCGCTTTAACGAAAGAATATTTAACAAAGGAAGACGTTGCTTTTGTACAAAAAGCATTGATTTACGCAGTTGACTGTCATAGTGGGCAGTTTCGGAAATCAGGTGAGCCCTATATTATCCATCCCATTCAGGTAGCAGGCATTCTGGCTAAGCTCAAGCTGGATGCCGTAACCGTTGCCTGTGGTTTTTTGCATGACGTGGTTGAAGACACAGATGCGACACTGGATGATTTGGAAAGAGAGTTCGGTCATGATGTTCGGATTATCGTTGATGGGGTGACCAAGCTTGGTAAGGTTGAGTACAAATCACTCGAGGAACAATTGGCTGAAAATCATCGCAAGATGCTTATGGCCATGTCTGAGGATATCCGTGTTATCTTGGTTAAATTATCGGACCGTTTACACAATATGCGGACTCTCAAACACCTGCGAAAGGACAAGCAAGAACGGATCTCCAGAGAAACCATGGAAATTTATGCACCACTTGCTCATCGTCTAGGGATTTCCAGTGTCAAGTGGGAGTTGGAAGATCTATCTTTCCGTTACCTCAATCCAACTGAGTTTTACAAGATTACCCACATGATGAAGGAAAAACGCAGAGAGCGTGAGGCTTTGGTCGACGAAGTTGTAACCAAGTTGGAAGAGTACGCTACCGAACGCAATCTCAAAGGGAAAATTTATGGTCGTCCTAAGCATATCTATTCGATCTATCGCAAGATGCAGGATAAGAAGAAACGCTTTGAGGAGATTTATGACCTGATTGCCATTCGCTGTATCTTAGATACCCAGAGTGATGTTTACGCCATGCTGGGTTATGTGCATGAACTTTGGAAACCTATGCCAGGTCGCTTCAAAGACTATATCGCTAACCGTAAGGCCAATGGATACCAGTCTATCCATACGACTGTTTATGGGCCAAAAGGGCCGATTGAATTCCAGATTCGGACCAAGGAAATGCACGAGGTGGCTGAGTACGGGGTTGCAGCTCACTGGGCTTATAAGAAAGGCATTAAAGGGCAGGTCAACAGCAAGGAATCTGCTATTGGTATGAACTGGATCAAGGAGATGATGGAGCTCCAAGATCAGGCTGATGATGCCAAGGAATTTGTGGACTCTGTTAAAGAAAACTATCTGGCGGAGGAGATTTACGTCTTTACTCCTGATGGTGCAGTTCGCTCCCTACCAAAAGATTCAGGACCGATTGACTTTGCCTATGAGATCCACACCAAAGTCGGTGAAAAAGCGACTGGTGCCAAGGTCAATGGCCGTATGGTTCCACTGACAACCAAGCTCAAGACAGGGGATCAGGTTGAAATTATCACCAATCCCAACTCCTTTGGTCCGAGTCGTGACTGGCTCAACATGGTCAAGACCAGCAAGGCGCGCAACAAGATTCGTCAGTTCTTTAAAAATCAAGACAAGGAATTATCCGTTAACAAGGGCCGTGAAATGTTGATGGCCCAGTTCCAAGAAAACGGCTATGTAGCCAATAAGTTTATGGACAAGCGCCATATGGATGAGGTCCTTCAAAAGACCAGCTACAAGACAGAGGAGGCTCTCTACGCAGCCATTGGTTTTGGAGAAATCGGTGCTATTACCGTCTTTAACCGTTTGACCGAAAAGGAACGCCGCGAGGAAGAGCGTGCCAAGGCCAAGGCGGAAGCAGAAGAGCTTGTCAAAGGTGGCGAAGTTAAGGTTGAAAACAAAGAAACCCTCAAGGTTAAGCATGAGGGTGGCGTGGTCATTGAAGGTGCTTCAGGACTCCTCGTTCGGATTGCCAAGTGTTGCAATCCAGTGCCAGGTGACGACATTGTCGGCTATATTACTAAGGGACGCGGTGTAGCTATTCACCGTGTGGACTGTATGAATCTCCGTGCCCAAGAAAACTATGAGCAACGTCTCCTTGATGTGGAATGGGAAGATCAATTCTCAAGCAAGGAATACACTGCCCACATCGATATCTATGGTCTCAACCGTACAGGGCTCTTAAATGATGTTTTACAAGTTCTCTCCAACACGACCAAGAATATCTCAACCGTTAACGCCCAACCAACCAAGGATATGAAATTTGCTAATATCCATGTCTCCTTTGGTATTTCCAACCTCTCTACACTGACCACAGTCGTGGATAAGATAAAGAGTGTGCCAGAGGTTTATTCCGTCAAACGAACCAACGGCTAATTCTCCTAGCTATTACTAGAAAGGCTATTATGAAAATCATTATCCAACGGGTTAAAAAAGCCCAAGTGAGTATCGAAGGTCAGGTAGAGGGGAAAATCAATCAGGGTCTCTTATTGCTGGTCGGTGTTGGCCCAGAGGACCAAGAGGAAGATTTGGACTACGCTGTGAGAAAGCTCGTCAACATGCGGATTTTTTCAGATGCAGAAGGCAAGATGAACCTGTCTATCAAAGATATTGAAGGGGAAATCCTTTCTATTTCTCAGTTTACTCTCTTTGCGGATACCAAGAAAGGCAATCGTCCAGCTTTTACAGGTGCAGCCAAGCCGGATATGGCAACTGCCTTCTATGACACTTTCAACCAAAAGCTGGCTCAGGAAGTTCCCGTTCAGACAGGTATCTTTGGAGCGGATATGCAGGTGGAGCTGGTAAATGATGGGCCAGTCACCATCATTCTTGATACTAAAAATAGATAAGAAAACCAAGCCAGCTGGCTTGGTTTTTGTTTATAGACACTCCCATAAAGAGGTATGTTTGTTGTAAAAGTCTGGAAAGTTTTCTCTTAGGTGGCTAGCCGTTATATAATATAAAGTAGAATGACAGGAAGTAAAGACTGGAGTAAGAGAGTATAAATGTTGAGGGCCAGTGATGGCTAAAAAGACAAATAATAGAAGGTCAACGGAGAGGATCCATAAGTAGTAGAGGCGAATTTTTTTGTTCATCTGAGGATAAATCTCAGAGAAATGTTTTTTGAGTCGGAAGACCAAGCGAGACAGCAGTAGTCCCTGAGCAAGGATGAAAATGAAGCAAAAAATCAGGCCTCTCTCCAAAGAAAGTTCGTATCGGGGTCTGAAAGTTACCAACAGTAGCAAATCGCTGACTGCAATGGCTGCGAAGTGTAATCTAAAGAGCTTTTTCATAGGAAGACCTCCCTCTTTTATCTAGCTTCATTCTACACCAAACGAATGGAACTTACAACTAAAATGACAAAAAATCCCTGAAAGGAACTTCTTTCAGGGATAAGGGGTTAGTTGATTTTTTCGACATAGAGTTGTTTGGCGATATCGATACTAACTTGGAGATCTTCACCTCTGTTGACCAGTGTAAAAGTATTGGAAAAATTATCAAACTGCTTGACCTGGATTTGGTCATCGATATGAATCTCATGCTTTTCTAAGTATTTAAGCAAGTCAAAGCTATCGTGAACCCGAGTCAGGAGATAGGTGCCGGCTTCTTTGGTATCTGCTAGAGGTAGGTTGTTGATTTCAACCAAGAGCTCTCCCTTAGCTGGGATGGTTCCTCCGTGGGGACAGGTTTTAGGGAAACCCAGCAGTTTATCCAGTCTCTCTACGAAAAGATCGGATACAGTGTGCTCTAGGACCTCAGCTTCTTCGTGGATCTGATCGCTGGTATAGTCGAGATGGTGAACTAGAAAGACTTCAATCAACCGGTGTTTGCGATAGAGCTCGGAGACTAGTTTGAGGCCAATATCTGTCAATAGATAGCCATTCTCCTTGTCCTTGAGGATGAGATTTTCACTTTTCATGCGTTTGATCATCTCTGTTACAGCAGGCGGAGAGACTTGCATACGGGTAGCAATTTCTTTATTGGTGATTTTTTGCATTTCCGTACCAATTTCATAAATACATTTTAGGTAGTCTTCTTTATTTGGCGTCATTCGTTTCCTCTTGTCTTTTCTCTCCATCTAGTATATCAAAAAAAGCTAGATTTCTCTAGCCTTCTGCCCTAATGGCTTTGATTTTAGTCCAACTCTTTAACAGCGGCAATGGCAGCTTCAAAGTCTGGTTCCGTGTTGATGTTGTCAACGTATTCTACGTAACGGATGACATTATCAGTGTCGAGAACAAAGACAGCACGTGCAAGGAGATGCCATTCGTTGATCAAAAGGGCATAATCGCGCCCGAAAGAATGGTCAAAGTAGTCTGAGAGCATGATGGCATTGTCAAGGCCTTCAGCTCCACACCAGCGTCCTTGGGCAAATGGTAGGTCCATAGAAACAGTAAGAACGACGGTGTTGTCGAGGTTGGCAAGTTCCTGGTTGAATCGACGTGTTTGCGTTGAGCAGATACCAGTATCGATAGAAGGGACAACACTCAAGACTTTTTTCTTTCCATCAAAGTCAGCTAGCGTTTTTTTAGAGAGATCGGTTGTCGTGAGAGAAAAGTCAAGTGCCTTGTCTCCGACTTGCAGTTGTTTACCTGTAAAAGTTACAGGATTTCCGAGAAAAGTGGTCATGAAACTACTCCATTCTTTTTTCTTTTATTTTACCGAGAATTGTCAGATTTTTCCAATGATTTGACTGGAAATTAAGCGATAAAAAACGCCTGTTCATGTGAGAACGACGTTTTTAATGGATTACTTAGACAAACCTTCAGCAATCTTGTCAAGGTTGTATTTCATCATGTTGTAGTAGCTGTCACCTTCTTTACCTTCTTCAGCAATTGAGTCAGTAAAGATTTGCGCGTAAATTGGGATATTTGTGTCTTGTGAAACAGTCTTCATTGGACGGTCATCGACACTTGATTCAACAAAGAGTGATGGAACTTTTGTTTGGCGAAGTTTTTCAACCAAGGTCTTGATTTGTTCCGGTGTACCTTCTTCTTCCGTGTTGATTTCCCAGATGTAGGCACTTGGGACACCGTAGGCTTTAGAGAAGTATTTGAAGCATCCTTCGCTGGTTACGATGAGTTTCTTCTCAGCAGGGATATTGTTAAATTTCTCTTTGGCTTCCTTGTCCAGTTTGTCTAGTTTTTCAGTATAGTCTTTGAGATTTTTTTCATAGAATTCCTTGTTGCTAGGATCCTTAGCGATCAGTTGTTTAGCGATATTTTTAGCATAAATCATCCCATTTTCAAGGTTGAGCCAAGCGTGTGGGTCTTCTTTGCCTTTCTCGTTTTGGCCTTCAAGGTAGATGATGTCTACACCTTCGCTGACTGCAAAGTAGTCTTTGTTTTCAGTTTTCTTAGCATTTTCGACCAATTTGGTAAACCAAGCATTGCCACCTGTTTCAAGGTTGATACCGTTATAGAAAATCAAATCAGCTTGAGAGGTTTTCTTAACGTCTTCAGGAAGTGGTTCATATTCGTGTGGGTCTTGACCAACAGGAACGATACTGTGAAGATCAATCTTGTCACCAGCAATATTTTTGGTAATATCAGCGATGATTGAGTTTGTAGCAACAACTTTTAGTTTTTGACCAGAAGTAGCATCTTTTTTTTCGCTAGCACATGCTACAAGTGCAATGACGGAAAGAAAGAGTACAAGCAATGTACCTAATTTTTTCATTAGATTCCTCCAGAAAGGGTCTCCCCTTATTTATTAATTTTTTTATGTTTCAGTTTCAAATATCGTTGTTTTGGAGCGATAAAGAAGCTAATGAGAAAGAAACTGGCGGATGTGAGCACGATGCTGGATCCTGCTGCGAGATTGAAGCTATAGCCGATAAAGAGTCCCACAACAGAAGCCAGGGCTCCGAGACTTGATGAAAGGAAAATCATGCTCTTTAGGCTATTAGCATAGAGATAAGCCGTCGCAGCTGGAGTGATTAGCATGGCCACGATAAGAATGGTTCCAACACTTTGCATAGCGGTGACGGACACAAGGGTCAAGAGCACCATGAGCAGATAGTGGTAGAAATTGACAGGCATTCCCATGGCTTTAGCCAGGAGCTCGTCAAAGGATGTAATCAATAGTTGTTTAAAGAAAATCCCGATAATCAAAAGAATGACTGCGCCCACACCAATGGTAATCCACATGTCCATGTCTTGGACAGCGAGGATATTCCCGAAAAGGATATGGAAGAGGTCTGTCGAGCTCTTGGCAACACTAATCAAGATGACACCTAGGGCTAAGAAAGATGAAAAGGTAATACCAATGGCAGTGTCACTTTTGATGATAGAGTTTCCCTTGATGTAGGTAATGATGATGGAGGCCATCAAGCCAAAGATAATGGCTCCAATAAAGAAATCAATTCCCAGGATAAAGGAAAGGGCTACGCCGGGCAAAACTGCGTGAGAGATAGCATCTCCCATGAGAGACATTCCACGCAGGATGATAAAACATCCCACAGCTCCAGCAACCACTCCGATGACTATAGCTGTAATCAAGGCGTTTTGTAGGAAATGGAAATGTTGCAATCCATCGATAAATTCTGCTATCATAGGTCACCTCCATTGAAAAAGAGTTTGCTACCGTAGGCTTTTTTGAGATTGGCCTCGGTAAAGGTTTCTTTAGTCGGACCAAGGTCTATTAATTCTCGATTGAGAAGCAAAACTTGGTCGAAATAATGGGGGACTTTGCTGAGGTCATGATGGACGATGAGAACTGTTTTCCCAGCTTTTTTAAGGTCTCTCAGCGTGTTCATGATAATCTCTTCACTAACCGAATCAATCCCGACAAATGGCTCATCTAGAAAGATGTAGTCAGCTTCCTGCACTAAGCAACGGGCAATCAACACACGTTGAAATTGTCCGCCTGAGAGCTGGCTGATTTGGCGATCAGCATAGTCTGAGAGCCCAACGATTTCAAGTGCATCAGCCACTTTTTTCCAGTGGCTGGCTTTTAAGGTGTGAAAGAGTGGGATGGATGGATAGAGTCCCAGTGAGACACATTCCTTGACCTTGATAGGGAAATTGTAGTCGATATGGATTTTTTGCTCGACATAGGCAACTCGATGTAAAGATTTCTTGAATTCTTTGTCATCGAGAAAGGCCTGACCTTCATGTGGGATAATTCCCAACATACTTTTTAATAAAGTTGATTTTCCAGCACCGTTTGGACCAATAATTCCGGTAATAGTTGGTCCTTGGAACACTAGTGAAATATCCTTTAGTGCCAACGTTTCTTTGTAGGAGACACTGAGGTTTTCGATACGTATCATACAGTTATATTCCTCCTGCCTTTTAATATACCTTAAAAAAAAAATTAAGTCAAGTTAATTTTTGAAAAATTTAAAATAATAACTGAAAAATGAAGTGAAAAGAGAAACCATTTTTAATTGCATTCTCCTGTGTTTTTTGCTAAGCTAAGAATAAGTGAAAAAATGAAAGCGAGAACAAGATGACACGTTATCAAGATGATTTTTATGATGCAGTCAATGGCGAATGGGAAAAAACAGCTGTGATTCCAGCTGACAAATCTCGAACCGGTGGCTTTATTGACCTTGACGAGGAAATTGAAGATTTGATGTTGGCAACCACAGAAAAGTGGTTAGCCGGTGAAGAGGTCCCAGAGGATGCTATCCTCTCAAACTTTGTTAAGTACCACCGCATGGTACGTGATTTTGATAAGAGAGAAGCAGATGGGATTAAGCCCGTCCTTCCTCTACTCAAGGAATACCAAGACTTGGAGAGTTTTGCAGATTTCACCAGCAAACTTGCAGAATTTGAGCTAGCAGGCAAGCCAAACTTCCTCCCATTTGGTGTATCGCCAGACTTTATGGATGCCAGAACCAATGTTCTCTGGGCCAGCGCTCCAAGGACGATTTTGCCAGATACAACTTATTATGCTGAAGAACATCCGCAACGAGAAAAGCTCTTGACTTTATGGAAAGAAAAAAATCGCAATCTTCTTAAGGTTTATGGTTTTTCAGAGGATGAGATTTCAGATTTACAAGAAAAACGATTGGAGTTGGACCGTCGAGTTGCAGCTGTGGTGCTTTCTAATGAAGAAAGTTCAGAGTATGCCAAACTCTACCATCCATACGCTTATGAAGATTTCAAGAAATTCGCCCCTGCCCTACCTCTAGATGACTTCTTCCAAGCTATTCTTGGGAAAGCTCCTGACAAGGTTATTGTAGATGAAGAACGTTTCTGGCAAGCAGCAGATCAATTCTATAGTGAAGAAGCATGGCCTTTGCTCAAGGCAGCCTTGATTTTGAGTGTGGTCAATCTTTCAACCAGTTATTTGACAGATGAGATTCGTATCCTGTCAGGTGCCTACGCGCGAGCTCTTTCAGGTGTTCCAGAAGCTCAAGACAAGGTCAAGGCGGCTTATCACTTGGCTCAAGCTCCCTTCAAGCAAGCCCTTGGTCTCTGGTACGCGCATGAAAAATTCTCCCCAGAAGCCAAGGCGGATGTAGAGAAAAAAGTGGCGACAATGATTGACGTTTATAAGGAACGCTTGGCTAAGAACGACTGGCTTACACCTGAAACGCGTGAGAAGGCCATTGTCAAACTCAATGTCATCAAGCCATATATCGGTTATCCAGAGGAATTGCCAGAACGCTACAAGGACAAAGTAGTGGATGAAACCGTCAGCCTCTTTGACAATGCCCTAGCCTTTGCGCGTGTGGAAATCAAGCATAGCTGGAGCAAGTGGAATCAGCCAGTTGACTACAAGGAGTGGGGGATGTCTGCCCACATGGTCAATGCCTACTACAATCCTCAGAAGAACTTGATTGTTTTCCCAGCTGCTATTTTACAGGCTCCATTCTATGATTTGCATCAGTCGTCTTCAGCTAACTACGGAGGTATTGGTGCGGTTATTGCCCATGAAATCTCTCATGCCTTTGACACAAATGGCGCTTCTTTTGATGAAAATGGTAGTCTCAAGGATTGGTGGACAGAGAGTGACTACGCTGCCTTTAAAGAAAAAACGCAGAAAGTTATTGATCAGTTTGATGGACTGGAGTCTTACGGCGCAACGATCAACGGGAAATTGACCGTATCAGAAAACGTTGCCGACTTGGGAGGGATTGCTGCAGCCCTTGAAGCAGCAAAGAGAGAAAAAGACTTCTCAGCCGAAGAATTCTTCCACAACTTTGCTCGTATCTGGCGTATGAAAGGTCGTCCAGAGTTGATGAAACTTATGGCTAGTGTCGACGTGCACGCGCCAGCTAAACTCCGGGTCAATGTCCAAGTACCAAACTTCGATGATTTCTTTACAACTTATGATGTCAAAGAGGGTGATGGTATGTGGCGCGCACCAGAGGATCGTGTGATTATTTGGTAAGAGCATTCTATTAAGAGTTTCCGTTATACAAGGATTCAGAAAGTACCTGCTAAAGTGTACTTTCTGATTTTTTGAGTAAGTTGCTAATTTTAGAATACATAAAATGAAATGAGGAGGTAAACATGAAGAAATATTGGATGATGATGATCGTAGCTCTTTGCCTTCCAATTTTGGCATCTTGTGGAGGGAACCAAAGTAGAGACAATGTAGAAACGTCAACTACAGTATCCACTTCATTTAAAGAAGATCAAAAGGATATGTCCAAAAAATCAGATGGCGAAAGTAGCACTAACTCTTCCACAGAGTCAACATCTGCTACTATCGAAAACAAAAATAGGCAAGGACAAGAGCTCTATAAAGAAGTTCTTGAACGTTATAAGCGTTATGAATCCCTCTTAACGCAAGGAAAGGGAGAAGAGTTGCAAAAAGAGCTGAAGGAGAACAAAGTTTCCCCAGAGGAGTTCAGCTATATTTTCACATTAAGCACCTATGAAAAGCCAGTGATTCCAGAATATGTTTTTTCGGATTTGAACAAAGATGGACAGGATGAATTGCTAATTGGGAATGGGCAATATCTTACAGCAGTCTATTATTTGGAAAATCAAAAACCGACATTGCTTCACACAGGCTACGCAGCATCTGCAGGTGGTTTTCGATCTAGTTTAAGTCTCTATGAAAATGGTCAAGTCAGCTATGCAAATTGGCATTCGACTTCTCCAGAAATGAACTTAACTCTTTATTCTTTGAGTAAAAATGGCGTAAAGATAGTGAAAGAAATGACTCTTAAAATTGGTGGAAATGAAAAAGTTGCCCAAGTTTTAGAGGTTTCTTCTGAAGAGGTTGAGCTGAATAAATTTGAATGGAAAGCCTTTGAATCAGTTAATTAGTTTTGAATTAACTTTTATAGTTCGTATTTTCTTCTACTTGATAAGGATTGATACATAAAAATCGAACCAAGGAAATTATCCTTGGTTTTTTGTTTGCTAGAAAAAGAGATTAAAGGTCTTTTCGTGAGCGATAGTCGTAGCTGGACCATGCCCAGGATAGACATCGTAGTTAGGAAGGGTGAAGAGTTGCGTCTGAATGCTATGGAGGAGTTGTTCCGTGCTACCTGTAGGAAGGTCTGTCCGTCCGATGGTTTCGCGGAAAAGAGCATCTCCCGTCAAGACTAGATGAGCATCAGGAAAGACGATAGAAACACCGCCAATAGAGTGCCCTGGGGTAGGTAGAACTGTAAAACGAAATTCCTCAAGCTGGTATTCTTCATGAAAGACAAAGGCGTGTTCTGCTGGCTTTGCGACCACATCTGCCATATCATCGTGACGAGGGAGACCAGAGAGATTATCTACAGGTGTGTAAAGCCAGCTAGCTTCACTCTCTGCTACATAAACTGGGGGATTTCCAAAGGTCTCGCGAACCAAGTCCAGACTCATAATATGATCGTAGTGGGTGTGGGTCAGAAGAATCGCACAGACTGGTTTGTTGATTTTTTCGATAGTCTTGCGAATGGCTTCCCAATGGCTACCCGGGTCAACCACAATCAGGTGTTGTTCTCCTTCTAGGTAGTAGGTGTTTTCATAAGCAACGGGATTCACGGTTTTATGGATTTTCATACTGGCTCCAATCTCAAAGAATGTACTAAACTAAGTATAGCATAGAAGAGGGAAATAAAGCGAAAAGAAAGTCCCTCTTTTGTGTTAGAGGGACAATGATCTTATTTAAACTTGAAACCTTCGTAAATGAGTTTTGCTTTGGGATTCTTTTTCTTGATTTGTTTGGCAAGGGCCTTCATCATAGGAAGCGGTCCACACATATAGACCGTAGTCTGGTCAGGGATTTCTTCTTGATCCAAAGTCAGGTATCCTTTTTCATTGCTATCGACCAGCTGCAGGTCAAAGTTAGCATTTTGACGAGCGTAGTCTCGAAGTAGATCTAGGTAGACAGCATTTTCCTCTCCACGGAAACTATAGTAGAAGCGGACGTTCCTGTCTAGGATAGGATGCTCCCGGATATATGAGATGAAAGGTGTAATTCCAATTCCACCTGCGATCCAGATTTGCTGCTTTGGACCATGTTCCATAGTCATATGCCCATAGGCGCGATCAACCGCAACCTTGCTACCAACTTGAAGATTGTCATAGATATTCTTGGTGTGGTCACCAGAGTTTTTAATCGTAAAATAAAGAGTTTGTCCTTGCCCTCCTGAGATGGAGAAAGGGTGTGGAGCAGTCTCAAAACCTTTTTGGAAAATTTTTAGAAAGGCAAATTGTCCATATTCGTAGGTGAAAGGATGACTGAGCTCTATTGCAATTTCAGTCGTATCGTGGTTGAGGCGTTTGATTCCTACGATTTTTCCAAGATAGGTGAAACCGACCTTTTGATAAAGGAAAATAATATAAAAACCTGCAAGCAAGCCTAAAATAGCATAGATTCCAAAGATAAGACCTAGGAAACTAAAGGAGAGGAGACGATTTCCCATGATCATCAAAACATGAAAAAGGCCAAAGATATAGGCTAGATAAACCAATCGATGAATCCATCTCCATGCTTCATACTGGATGTACTGTCCCAGATAGGCAACCAGAACGATGCTGATAAAGATATAGATAGCGATATTTCCAAACTGGGCAGCCAAATGCGAACCCCAGAGACCGCCCATGCTAAAGTTGTGTAGGGTTAGTAGGAGAATGGATAGAAAAGCGGTAAATTTATGAGCTAGATACATCCTTTCAAGTCCGTTAAACCAAGCCTCAAGAAGGGGTAAACGGCTAGCCAGTATAAAAGTAAGTGAGAGGGTAGTGAGAGCTAAACCAGGGATTAGAAACTGACTAGCGCCTGAACTGAGCCAAGCTAGGATAGTCAGAAGCATACTAAGCCCGATAAATAAAATACCTTTTAATGATTTCATAGTAGAAGTCCTTTCATGGATTATCTTACAATAGATGTAATAAGATTTGTTACATTTTAACAAAAAAAGAATCTGTCGTCAAGGTTTGTGATTTAGGCTAACTATTCTGATACTTTTTTCTAAAAAAGCCAATGAATCGGGTGATTCATTGGCTTTCCTATCTTAATGATTTTTCCATGCTTGGTAACGGGTGTCAATCAAGAGTTGGGTTAAGCGTCCCATGATTTCTCTTTCTTCAGGAGTGAGGGATTGAGCTTGGCCAAAGAGTTGATGAATGTGTTCAATGATCTTGAAGGAAGAAAGATCGTTGATAGAAGAGATGCCTGCATCAAGAATGACTCCAAAAAAGAGGTTGAAGTAGAGCTGCAGCTCTTTGTCAGGAATGGTTTCAACCCATTCCTTAAAGGTAGTATCGACTTGCCGGCTGTCACTATTGGTCTCGTCTAGTTGGGCAAAGTGTTTGCCTTCAACCTAAAAAACCTTGATAATGTACTGACCCCAAAAGTTAGATTTTTTCTGTCTAACTTTTGGGGTGCAGTTCAAGACTGAACTTTTTGATTTTTAAATCCTTAGTTCTACTAGTTAATCACTACTGAGCAGAAAAGAGTAGCAAAAAAATGAGCTGTCTCCAAATATTAGAATTGTCTGTTTAATTTTTTTTTGAAGAGTACCTCTAAGATTTTTCCTGTTAAAAATTCCTTTTAACGAAGATTCGGAATTGTTTTTAGGGTCCTATATACAAAAAGAGAACAGTAAATGTTCTCTCTCCGGCTAATATTGTTATTAGATAAATTAACTTTTAGTCTTATTTTTCGTCTTTGTGAAGCATGTTTTTAACACCTTCAATAGCGCCTTCAACAGCGCCTTCAACAGCGTCTTTAGCATCTTCGGCAACTTCTTTTACTTTAGATACTACTTTTTCAGCTGCACCTTCTTTTTCCATTTTTTCATCGCCGATCATTTTGCCGACACCTTCTTTAATGGAACCTTTTGCTTGATTTAATTTTTCTTCTGTTGACATGATTCTGCCTCCTTTAAATTGATTGATTTAGACCAGATTAATTAGTGTACGCGGGCTTTTTCATTTGTTTCGCCCTTAACGGCTTCAACACCTTCGCCTACTTTTTCTTGAACAGCAGCAACACCTGAACCGATACCAGATTTCACTTTTTCAAATTGTTCTGAAGCAAATTCTCCTGTTGAAGAAGCCACGTCAGTTACTCTGTCTTGGAGGCTAACTGAATCTGCTTCATGCTGTTCCTTAGTTTTGATATCAACAACATTCACATTGACTTCAACAACTTCTAGATCAGTCATTTTTGTAACTTGTGATACCACAACATCCTTGATTTCTTTGTACAAAGCAGGAACGTTCTTTTGGTATTCAACAACAACGTTCAAGTCAACTGCAACTTGTTCTTTACCAACTTCAACATTGACACCGCGTGTTACGTTATCAGTATTGATAATTTTTTCTGTCAGATTAGAGAAGAAACCTCCATCAACATCCAACAATCCAGGTACTTTTTCAAGTGAAAGACCAATGATTTTTTGGATTACTTTATCTTCATAAGTGAGTTCCCCTTTAACATCTTGAGAAACAACAGCAACATCTTTTTTTTCTACATTTTTATCTACGTTTGACATACGAGACTCCTTTATTTATTTAAATATTTTTCCTTAACATAATATCCAGCAAATGCTCCTAAGCCTCCACAGATTAACACAAAGAGTGTTTTGAAAAAAGCCAAAGGATAAGATAAAGCAAGCGAGAATGACACCTACTAAACCTGCAATAATTGGATACTGATATTTTTTAAACCATTCCATTTTTACTTCCTTACTTTACACGACTAACAGTCTTTTTGGTCGTTTTTTGAGGTTCAACTTCTTTTACTTTAACTTCAAGTTTTACCTCACGTTCAATACCAAAGAACTGCTTTAATCCATGAGTTATTTCATGCTGAATCACTTGACACCTGTTTGAGATGTTGTTTGAAGGAAGAATTGTACCTTCTACAGTAACGAAACATTTATTTTTGCGGCTATTTACTTGGACTTTAGGATCTTTCATAAATCTATGATCAATCACTAAGCAGCGAACAAAGCTTTCGATAGCCGAATTTCTAAGTTTTAACGTATCTTTTTTTTCTGCTAGCTGAATTTCTAAATATTGTTTAGGATAGAAGAGTATCACTAATATTAGAATTAAAACTAAAGCAGATAGGACAAGTATTCCCCAAAAGATATACCTAGAAATTACGAATTCAAGATAAAGCTGTCTCCAGCTAAATAATTGAATTCCTAAATCACTGACTTCATGATAATCTATGAGAATAGGAAGGAAAATAGTCAAGATTAAAATACAGAAAATAAGTAACAATATTTTCTTTGATTTTGACATATTAAATCCTTTCAATAAAAAGTTTTAAACTATAATCTTACCCGTCTAAAATATTTAAAATTATAGCTCAGCACTTATGTCTACTAGGTGAATTTTATTTTTTTCCTAGTAGGAATGAAACGACAGCAACAACAATCACTGCACCTGCAATTGAAGGAATAATAGACATTCCAGCTAAGGAAGGACCCCAACTTCCAAAAAGTGATTGCCCTACAGACGAACCGATAAGACCTGCAAAGATGTTAGCAATTATTCCCATTGAACCACCTTTTTTAGTGATTGCACCTGCGATGAGACCGATAAGACCTCCTACAATAATAGACCACAACATAGTGTATCCTCCTTTTCTATTTCTTAATCAAAGAATCAATTTCTTTGATTAAGTTAATTATATAGTATTTTAATCTGGAAAGATAATAGTTCGTCTTAAAAACCGTACTGTAAACATGTACTCTAGATACAGATAAATAAGAAAAGCTTGATTCTACTGAGTTTCTAGGTGATGAAGCGAGTCTTTTCATAGCAAGCAAAAGTCGTTGTAAGAGGATAAATACACTCTATGTGGTATAATTGCATGAAGATTGAAAGACAATCCTTTAGTTTATTATAAAGAAAGAAAAGTTATACATGAGAGATTTATTATCAAAAAAAAGTCACAGACAATTAGAATTATTAGAATTACTATTTGAAAACAAACGCTGGTTTCATATTTCGGAACTAGCAGAATTATTGCACTGTACAGAACGTTCTGTAAAAGATGACTTGTCTCAAGTCAGGTCTTCTTTTCCTGACTTGATATTTCATTCCTCAACAAACGGTATCCGTATCATTAATACCGATGATAGTGATATTGAGATGGTCTATCATCATTTTTTTAAGCATTCAACCCACTTTTCAATTTTAGAATTTGTCTTCTTTAATGAAGGATGTGATGCTGATAGTATCTGCAAAGAGTTTTATATCAGTTCTTCCTCTCTTTACCGTATCATCCGTCACATTAATAAAATTATTAAGAAACAATATCGTTTTGAAGTTAGCCTCAATCTAGTTCGAATCACTGGAAATGAGATTGATATCCGTTACTTTTTTGCCCAGTATTTTTCAGAGAAATATTATTTCCTTGAATGGCCCTTTGAAGATTTTTCTCAAGAACCCTTGTCTCAATTATTGGAATTAGTCTATAAAGTAACTTCTTTCCCGATGAATTTATCAACTCATAGAATGTTAAAATTACTTCTGGTTACAAATTTATATCGCATAAAGTTTGGTCATTTCATGGAAGTTGAGAGAGACTCTTTTAACAATCAATTGTTGGAATCGTTTATGCAGGCAGAAGGAATCAACGAGATTGTAGCGAGTTTTGATTCTGAATATCATATCTCTTTGAATAAAGAAGTGATCGGTCAAATATTTGTATCCTATTTTCAAAAAATGTTTTTCCTAGATGAAGAATTATTCTTGAACTATGCAAAAACTGACAGCTATGTAAAAAAATCGTATCAGTTATTGGAAGATTTAGTGGATCAGGTATCAAGAGAGTATAATCTTCAAGTAGACAATAAGGACAATCTGATTTGGCATCTGCATAATACAGCACATCTGCATCGCCAGGAATTATCGACAGAGTTTATCCTATTTGATCAAAAAGGCAATACAATCAAGAACTTTCAAAATATTTTCCCTCGCTTTGTTTCAGAGGTGAAGGAAGGGATTGAACACTATCTAGAGACTTTGAATATGGATCGTAGTTCAATGAAAGTCAATCATTTGACCTATACTTTTATCACCCATAGCAAACACCTGGTGCTAAATCTTTTACAAAATCAACCCAAATTAAAGGTTTTGGTCATGAGTAATTTTGATCAGTATCATGCAAAATCAGTAGCTGAGACACTTTCTTACTATTGCAGTAACAATTTTGAACTGGAGGTTTGGAGTGAATTAGAGTTATCACTCGAGTCTCTAAAGGAATCACCTTACGACATCATTATTTCTAATTTTATTATTCCTCCTATTGAAAATAAGAGACTGATCTATTCCAATAATGTCAATACAGTCGCTCTCATCTCTTTGCTTAACGCAATGATGTTTATTCGATTAGACGAATAACTAAGAATAACAAAAAAACGCTACGTGTACTGACCCCAAAAAGTTGGACAAATAATTATTGAAAGGATTTAGTTCTGTACTGCACAGGACTAAGTCCTTTTAGTTTGACTTTAATTCGTTTGTTGTTGTAGTAATCAATGTAGTCCACAATAGCTTGTTCCAATTGATTAAGTGATTTAAATGTCTTCTCATAGCCGTAAAACATTTCGGATTTCAAAATGCCAAAGAAGGACTCCATCATCCCATTGTCTGGGCTGTTGCCCTTGCGGGACATAGATGCTTGAATTCCCTTACTCTCTAGAAACCGATGATAAGAATCGTGTTGGTATTGCCAGCCCTGGTCACTGTGGAGAATCGTATTCTCATAGTGCTTCTCTGTGAATGCCTGTTCTAACATCGTTTGTACTTGTTCTAAATTAGGCGAACAAGAAAGATTAAAAGCAATAATTTCGCTGTTAAAGCCATCTAAAACTGGTGATA
>CAJNDD010000028.1 GCA_905221435.1 bacterium | reverse complement strand
TATCACCAGTTTTAGATGGCTTTAACAGCGAAATTATTGCTTTTAATCTTTCTTGTTCGCCTAATTTAGAACAAGTACAAACGATGTTAGAACAGGCATTCACAGAGAAGCACTATGAGAATACGATTCTCCACAGTGACCAGGGCTGGCAATACCAACACGATTCTTATCATCGGTTTCTAGAGAGTAAGGGAATTCAAGCATCTATGTCCCGCAAGGGCAACAGCCCAGACAATGGGATGATGGAGTCCTTCTTTGGCATTTTGAAATCCGAAATGTTTTACGGCTATGAGAAGACATTTAAATCACTTAATCAATTGGAACAAGCTATTGTGGACTACATTGATTACTACAACAACAAACGAATTAAAGTCAAACTAAAAGGACTTAGTCCTGTGCAGTACAGAACTAAATCCTTTCAATAATTATTTGTCCAACTTTTTGGGGTCAGTACACTTTTTAAGTTGCTTTTTTTATTTTTTTTTGCGAATAGTTAGATAAGGAGGGCGGTATGGTACAAGAAATTGCACAGAAAATTATTGCTACTGCGAAAGAAAAGAAGGCTCAGGATATCTATTTTATCCCCAAGGAAAAGTCCTATGAGCTTCACATGCGGATTGGAGACGAGCGGTGTCTAGTTGACTCCTATGAGTTTGATGTTTTAGCTGCTGTGATTAGTCATTTCAAGTTTGTAGCGGGTATGAACGTAGGAGAGAAGAGGCGTAGTCAGCTGGGCTCTTGCGACTATCAGCATGGGGAGAAGGTGTCTTCTCTGCGCTTGTCTGCCGTAGGAGATTATCGGGGACATGAGAGTTTGGTCATCCGTTTGTTACACGATGAGGAGCAGGATCTGCATTTCTGGTTTCAGGATATTGGAGAACTGGACAAGCAGTACAGGCAAAGGGGCCTCTATCTATTTGCAGGTCCAGTCGGAAGTGGCAAGACGACGCTGATGCATGAATTAGCTAAGTCTCTGTTTAAGGGGCAGCAGGTTATGTCCATCGAAGATCCTGTTGAGATTAAGCAAGAAGACATGCTCCAGTTGCAGTTGAATGAGACGATTGGACTGACCTATGAAAATCTGATTAAACTGTCTCTCCGTCATCGTCCTGACCTCTTGATTATCGGTGAAATTCGGGACAGTGAGACGGCGCGTGCGGTTGTCAGAGCCAGTTTGACAGGTGCGACAGTTTTTTCAACCATTCATGCCAAGAGTATCCGAGGTGTTTATGAACGCCTTCTGGAGTTGGGTGTGACGGAGGAGGAACTAGCAGTTGTTCTGCAAGGCGTCTGTTACCAGAGATTAATCGGGGGAGGAGGAATTGTTGACTTTGCAAACAAAGACTATCAAGAACACCAGCCAACTAGCTGGAATGCGCAGATTGACCAGCTTCTTAAAGATGGACATATCACAAGTCTTCAGGCTGAAACGGAAAAAATTAGCTACAGCTAAGCAGAAGAAAATCATCACCCTGTTTAACAACCTTTTTTCCAGTGGCTTTCATTTGGTGGAAATTATTTCTTTCTTGGGGAGAAGTGCCTTGCTGGAAAAGGACTATGTGGCCCAGATGCACCAGGGCTTGTCTCAGGGGAAATCTTTCTCAGAAATAATGAACAGCTTGGGCTTTTCAAGTGCTATTGTGACCCAATTATCCCTAGCTGAGGTGCATGGGAATCTTCATCTGAGTTTGGGAAAGATAGAAGAATATCTGGATAATTTAGCCAAGGTCAAGAAAAAGTTAATTGAAGTGGCGACTTATCCTTTGATTTTGCTGGGATTTCTCCTGCTAATCATGCTGGGGTTGAGAAACTACTTGCTGCCTCAACTGGACAGTAGCAATATCGCCACCCAAATCATTGGCAATCTGCCACAAATTTTTCTGGGACTAGTGTTGATTTGCTCTCTGTCCCTACTTTTAGCTCTCACTTTCTACAAAAGAAGTTCCAAGATGTGGGTCTTTTCGATGTTAGCACGGATTCCCTTTCTAGGAATCTTTGTCCAGACCTATCTGACAGCTTATTACGCGCGTGAATGGGGCAATATGATTTCGCAGGGAATGGAGCTGACGCAGATTTTTCAGATTATGCAGGAACAGGGTTCCCAGCTCTTTAAAGAAATCGGTCAAGATCTAGCTCAATCCCTGCAAAATGGTCAGGAATTTTCTCAGACTATAGCGACTTATCCATTTTTTAAGAGGGAGTTAAGTCTCATCATCGAGTATGGAGAAGTCAAGTCCAAGCTGGGGAGTGAGTTGGAAATCTATGCAGAAAAAACTTGGGAAGCCTTTTTTACCCGAGTCAACCGCACCATGAATTTGGTGCAGCCACTGGTCTTTATCTTTGTGGCCCTGATTATCGTTTTACTTTATGCGGCAATGCTTATGCCCATGTATCAAAATATGGAGGTAAATTTTTAAAATGAAAAAACTTATGACAAATTTGAAAAAAGCCAAGGCGAAAGCCTTTACTCTCGTGGAAATGTTGGTGGTCCTTTTAATTATCAGCGTACTTCTCTTGCTCTTTGTGCCTAATTTGACCAAACAAAAGGATGCAGTGAATGACAAAGGAAAAGCTGCTGTTGTTAAGGTGGTGGAAAGTCAGGCAGAACTCTATAGTCTGGACAAGAATGAAGATGCTAGTCTAAGTAAATTACAGGCGGACGGCCGTATCACAGCTGAGCAAGCTAAGGCTTATAAAGAATACCATGCAAAACAAAAAACAAGTCAAACTGTTGCGGATTAAGGCCTTTACCATGCTGGAAAGTCTCTTGGTTTTAGGGCTTGTGAGTATCATTGCCTTGGGCTTGTCTGGTTCAGTCCAGTCCAGTTTTGCAGCGGTAGAGGAGCAGATTTTCTTTATGGAATTTGAAGAACTCTATCGGGAAACTCAAAAACGCAGTCTAGCAAGTCAGCAAAAGACCAGCTTGAACTTAGACGGACAGACAATCAGCAATGGCAGTCAAAAGTTGACAGTTCCTAAAGGAATTCAGGCACCATCAGGACAGACGATTCATTTTGATCGAGCTGGGGGCAATTCGTCCCTGGCTAAGGTTGAATTTCAGACTAGCAAAGGAGCGATTCGCTATCAATTATATCTAGGAAATGGGAAAATTAAACGCATTAAGGAAACTAAAAATTAAGGCAGTGATCTTACTAGAAGCAGTAGTAGCGCTAGCCATATTTGCCAGTATTGCAACCCTCCTCTTGGGACAAATTCAGAAAAATAGACAAGAAGAGGCAGAAATCTTGCAAAAGGAAGAAGTCTTGCGTGTGGCGAAGATGGCTCTGCAGACAGGTCAAAATCAGGTAAAGGTAAATGGAGTGGAGATTCAGGTGTATTTTAATGAAAAAGGATTGGAGGTCTACCATGGTTCAGAGAAGTTGCTCGACCTTAAAGAGCAGTAAGGTAAGAGCGTTCACTCTATTAGAATCTCTGGTTGCCCTTATCGTCATTAGCGGAGGCTTGCTCCTCTTTCAAGCTATGAGCCAGCTCCTTATTTCGGAAGTTCGTTACCAGCAGCAAAGCGAGCAAAAGGAGTGGCTCTTGTTTGTGGATCAGCTGGAGGCGGAGTTAGAGCGTTCGCAGTTTGAAAAGGTAGAAGGCAATCGCCTCTATGTGAAGCAAGATGGCAAGGATATTGCTATGGGCAAGTCCAAATCGGACGACTTTCGGAAGACCGATAGCAGTGGCCGGGGCTATCAACCTATGGTTTATGGACTTAAATTAGCTCAGATTACAGAGGAAAATCAATTGGTTCGCTTTCGCTTCCAATTTCAAAAGGGGTTAGAAAGAGAGTTTATCTATCGTGTGGAAAAAGCAAAAAGTTAAGGCAGGTGTTCTCCTATATGCAGTCACTATGGCAGCTATCTTTAGTCTTTTGTTGCAGTTTTATTTGAATCGGCAAGTCGCCCATCACAAAGACTTTTCTCTAAACAAAGAAAAGTTAGCCGCTTTTGCCATGGCCAAGCGAAGTAAAGATAAGGCTGAGCAAGAAAGTGGAGAACAAGTCTTTAACTTAGGAAAAGTCAGGTATCAAAATACGAAAACAGGTTTTGCAGCAAGTGTTCGTATGAATAAGGGCAACTATGAATTTCTCTTTCCTCCGATGAAACCTAAGGAAAAGAAAACAGATACGGAGAAACAATCACCCACCAACTCAAGTGAGCAAACCAATCAGAAAGCAACAAAAGATAAGAAAGACAATTCCTAGTCAATTCAACTACTTTGTGATAAACTAAAAGCATGAAACATGATTTTAATCACAAAGCAGAGACTTTTGATTCGCCCAAAAATATCTTTCTTGCAAACTTGGTTTGTCAAGCAGTTGAAAAAGAGATTGATCTTCTATCAGACAAGGAAATACTGGATTTCGGTGGTGGGACAGGTCTATTAGCCTTGCCCCTATCCAAGCAGGCCAAGTCGGTTACCCTTGTGGACATATCGGAGAAAATGCTGGAGCAAGCCCGTTTGAAAGCAGAGCAACAAGAAATCAAGAATATCCAGTTTTTGGAGCAGGATTTACTGGTGAATCCCTTGGAACAGCAATTTGACCTGATTGTTGTCAGTCGAGTTCTTCATCATATGCCTGATCTAGATGCGACTCTTGCCATGTTTCACCGTCACCTTAGGGAGAACGGACAAGTGCTTATTGCTGATTTTGTCAAGACAGATACCAATCACCATGGTTTTGATTTAGCTGAACTGGAAACCAAGCTCGCCCAGTTTAGTTTTTCAAGCATTGACAGTCAGATCCTCTATAGTGCTGAAGGTCTTTTCCTAGGAAATTACGCAGAACTCTTTTTAACAGTAGCCCAAAAATCACTCGCTGACTAAAGCAGTGATTTTTTCTCTTCAGATGGAAAAAAGGAGGGAAATTTGATAAGATAGGAATATGGATTTTGAAAAAATTGAACAAGCTTATACGTATTTACTAGAGAATGTCCAAGTCATCCAAAGTGATTTGGCGACCAACTTTTATGATGCCTTGGTAGAGCAAAATAGTATCTACCTAGATGGCGAGACTGAACTAGAGCAGGTCAAAGAGAACAATCAAGCCCTTAAACGCTTAGCGCTTCGCAAGGAAGAGTGGCTCAAGACCTACCAGTTTCTCTTGATGAAGGCAGGACAAACGGAGCCTTTACAGGCCAATCACCAGTTTACACCAGATGCCATTTCCCTCCTATTGGTACTCATTGTGGAAGAGTTATTTGAACAAGAGGAAATTAGCATCCTCGAAATAGGCTCTGGTATGGGGATTTTGGGGGCTACTTTCTTGACTTCTCTTGCTAAAAAAGTGGATTACTTGGGAATCGAAGTGGATGACTTGCTGATTGACTTGGCAGCCAGTATGGCAGATGTGATTGGTTTACAAGCTGGATTTGTTCAAGGCGACGCCGTTCGTCCGCAAATGCTTAAAGAAAGCGACGTTGTCATCAGTGACTTGCCTGTTGGTTATTACCCAGACGATGCCATCGCCTCACGCTATCAAGTGGCTTCTAATCAAGAACACACCTATGCCCATCATTTGCTCATGGAGCAAGGCCTCAAGTACCTCAAGTCAGACGGATACGCTATTTTTCTGGCTCCGAGTGATTTACTAACCAGTCCTCAAAGTGATTTGTTAAAAGGTTGGCTTAAAGAGAAAGCGAGCTTAGTTGCGATGATTAGCTTGCCAGAGACACTATTTTCTCATGCTAGCCAAGCCAAGACAATCTTTGTTTTACAAAAGAAAGCTGAAAAGGAGTTGGTTCCGTTTATCTATCCGCTAGAAAGTTTGCAAGATCCAGCTGCACTAATGAAATTTAAAGAAAATTTTCAAAAATGGAGTCAAGGTACTGAAAATTAAGCAAGAATTTGTTATAATGGATGAAAACGCTTAAAAGGGGTATCATCTTATGACAAAAACAATTGCAATCAATGCAGGAAGCTCAAGTTTGAAATGGCAACTCTATCAAATGCCAGAAGAAGTAGTATTGGCGAAAGGCTTGATTGAACGCATCGGTTTGAAGGACTCTATTTCAACTGTAAAATTTGACGGACGTTCTGAACAACAAATTCTTGATATTGACGACCACACAAAAGCCGTTAAAATCTTGTTGGATGATTTGATTCGTTTTGACATTATCAAAGGTTATGATGAAATTACTGGTGTCGGGCACCGTGTCGTGGCTGGTGGTGAATATTTCAAAGAGTCAACCTTGGTAGAGGGAGATGTTTTGGAAAAGGTTGAAGAGTTGGGCCTCTTGGCTCCTCTTCATAACCCAGCCAACGCGGCAGGAATTCGTGCCTTCAAGGAATTGCTTCCAGATATTACCAGCGTTGTTGTTTTTGATACATCATTCCATACAACCATGCCAGAGAAAGCATATCGCTACCCTCTTCCAAACAAATACTATACTGAAAATAAAGTTCGTAAGTATGGGGCTCACGGGACAAGCCATCAGTTTGTGGCAGAAGAAGCAGCTAAAGTTTTGGGTCGACCACTAGAAGACTTGAAACTGATTACCTGCCATATTGGTAATGGTGCTTCTATTACAGCTGTCAAAGGCGGTCAGTCTGTTGATACTTCTATGGGATTCACCCCACTTGGTGGTATCATGATGGGGACTCGTACAGGCGATATCGATCCCGCTATCATTCCTTATCTCATGCAATATACAGAGGACTTCAATACACCAGAAGATATCAGTCGTATTCTCAATCGTGAGTCTGGGCTTTTAGGTGTGTCTGAAAAATCAAGTGACATGCGTGATGTTATGGCTGCAGTAAAGGCAGGCGACCATAATGCGACCTTGGCCTATGAGATGTATATTGATCGTATTCAAAAATACATTGGTCAGTATTTGGCAGTTTTGAACGGTGCAGATGCGATTATCTTTACAGCTGGTGTTGGTGAAAATGCCACAGCAGTACGTGGAGATGTTATTTCAGGAATTTCTTGGTTTGGATGTGATGTGGATCCAGAAAAGAACGTCTTTGGTGTGACTGGAGACATTTCAACTGACGCAGCGAAAATCCGTGTCTTGGTGATCCCAACAGATGAAGAATTGGTCATCGCACGTGATGTTGAACGATTCAAAAAATAACTAAAATAAGAACTAATGTACATGTAAAAAGAGTTGGAGAGTTTGCTCTCCAGCTTTTTTGCTTGGGGAAATCTCTAAAACCTTGCTGTTATTGGCTTTTTCGAAAAATATGGTATAATAGTAGTAATTTAATAGATGGAGTTGAGTTTTGAAGAAAAACTTTCGTGTAAAAAGAGAGAAAGATTTTAAGGCGATTTTCAAAGACGGAACAAGTTTTGCTAATCGAAAATTTGTTGTCTACCAATTGGAAAACCAGCAAAACCATTTTCGAGTAGGACTGTCCGTCAGCAAAAAGCTGGGGAATGCAGTTACCAGAAATCAAATTAAGAGACGAATCCGACACATTCTACAAAGTGTAAAAGGGAGTTTAGTAGAGCATGTTGATTTTGTCGTGATTGCCCGAAAAGGGGTGGAAACCTTGGAATATGCAGAGATGGAGAAAAACCTACTCCACGTATTAAAGTTATCAAAGATTTACCAGGAAGGAAATGGGAGTGAAAAAGAAACTACAGTTGACTAGTTTGTTGGGCTTGTCTTTAGTTGTCATGACGGCCTGTGGGACAAGCGATGTTACAGCAGATTCTACAGATATATGGAGTAAATTTGTCTATTTTTTTGCTGAAATCATCCGCTTTTTGTCCTTTGACATTAGTATCGGAGTGGGGATTATTCTCTTCACAATATTGATTCGGACGATTTTATTGCCAGTTTTTCAGACACAGATGGTTTCCTCTAGAAAAATGCAAGAAGCCCAACCACGCATCAAGGCTTTGCGAGAGCAATATCCGGGTCGTGATATGGAAAGTAGAACCAAGCTAGACCAGGAGATGCGTAAGGTCTATAAAGAGTTAGGGATCAAGCATTCATCCTCTCTCTGGCCAATTTTAATACAAATGCCGGTTCTCTTGGCGCTCTTTCAAGCCTTGAGTCGAGTAGACTTTTTAAAAACAGGTCACTTTTTATGGATTAATTTGGGAGGAGTAGATACAAGTTTTGTCCTTCCGATTTTGGCGGCAGTCTTTACCTTCTTGAGTAGTTGGTTATCGAATAAAGCTTTACCCGAAAAAAGTGGAGCTATGACAGGGATGATGTACGGGATGCCGGTACTAATTTTTATCTTTGCCATCTCTTCGCCTAGTGGTGTAGCATTGTACTGGGCAGTATCCAATGCTTATCAAGTTTTGCAGACTTACTTCTTAAATAATCCTTTTAAGATTATTGCAGCGCGCGAAGCAGAAGTACAAGCTAAAAAAGATTTGGAAAACAGAAAAAGAAAAGCCAAGAAAAAGGCTCAAAAAATGAAGTAATAAGGAGGAATCTGGTCATGGTGTTATATACGGGTTCAACAGTTGAAGAAGCAATTCAAAAGGGATTGAAAGAGTTAGGTCTTCCTCGAATGAAGACTCATATAAAGGTTGTGTCCAAAGAGAAGAAAGGTTTTTTAGGCTTATTTGGGCAAAAACCAGCTCAAGTTGATATTGAGGCAATTAGTGAAACGACGGTGATTAAGGCCAATCAACAAGCAGTAAAAGGTGTTCCAAAAGAAATCAATGAGCAAAACGAACCTGTTAAGACAGTAACAGAGGCGACAGTTGATCTTGGCCATGTTGTTGAAGCGATTAAAAAAATCGAAGAGGAAGGTCAGGGAGTTTCTGATGAAATCAAGGCTGAAATCTTGAAAAATGAGAAACATGCCAGCACAATTCTTGAAGAGACCGGGCATATTGAAATTCTAAATGAGTTGCAAATAGAAGAAGCTAGAACGGAATCGCCAACAGAATCTCCAGAAATTGTGGATGAACAAGAGCAGGAAAAGGGGCAATCCTTAGAAGATTTAGGTTTAAAAGTTGAACAGAGCTATGATATTGAACAAGTAGCGACAGAAGTGACTAATTATGTTCAAACGATTTTGAATGATATAGATGTCGAAGGTGTCATTTCAAGCGACTATAATCGTCGCATTATCAACCTGCAAATTGATACCAATGAACCTGGTCGCATTATTGGCTATCACGGGAAAGTATTGAAAGCCCTTCAGCTTTTGGCACAAAACTACCTCTACAATCGCTATTCAAGAACTTTCTATATCACAATCAACGTCAATGATTACGTTGAACACCGTGCAGAAGTGTTGCAAACCTACGCTCAAAAATTGGCGATTCGTGCATTAGAGGAAGGACGTAGCCAGCAAACAGATCCAATGTCAAATAGCGAACGCAAGATTATCCATCGCATTATTTCGCGCATGGATGGTGTGACGAGTTATTCTGAGGGTGATGAGCCAAATCGCTATGTTGTCGTAGATGCAGAATAAGCAAAGTAAAATCAGGTTTGTCCTGATTTTTTGCTAGGAAAGGAACAGTTGAGATATGATAAAAGCAGTTAGAGAATACCTATCATTTGCAGGGATTCAGTACCGTAATCCGGATAAAGCAGGTGATGAGCGAGAAAAAATGCTGGAATTACGGAAAAAAGGTCAAGAGGCTCGGAAGTCTTTTACAGAACTGGCTAAAACTTTTCAAGCTAATCATCCAGAATGGAAACTGCAACAGACTAGTCAGTGGATGAACCAAGCGCAGCGCTTACGACCACATTTTTGGGCCTATCTACAGAGAGAGGGAAAGGTATCAGAACCTATGTTAGCTCTGCGCTTATATGGAGCTCCTTCTGATTTTGGTGTTTCACTAGAAGTTAGTTTCATCGAACGTAAGAAAGACGAACAGACTTTAGACAAGCAAGCCAAGATTTTAGAGCTTCCAGTGGTTGAAGGAATGTATTATCTAGTCTATTCAAATGGAGAAAGTCATAAGGTGGAGGCTACTGAGGGGAACCGTCGTACTTTATGCGAGAAGGTGAGAAGGCAGGAAGTCCGAAAAGTGTTGGTTAAGTCAGATGTTTCCCTCATTGAAAATCAGTCAGTAGAAGCGATATTGGAGAAACTAGAAGACGCTTATACTCGATTGTTGCCTTATTATGAGATGACGAGAGGATAAATATACTAGAGGAGCTTAAATTGTTTTATTGCTATTCTATACATTTTTTCATATAATAGTAAGATAGGATGTGTGATTCACTAATCACCTCAAAGAGAAAGGAAATTCTATGTCAAATCTATCTGTTAATGCAATTCGTTTTCTAGGTATTGACGCCATCAACAAAGCAAACTCAGGTCACCCAGGGGTGGTTATGGGGGCTGCTCCAATGGCCTATAGCCTCTTTACAAAGCAACTTCGTATCAATCCAGCTCAACCAAACTGGATCAACCGCGATCGCTTTATTCTTTCAGCAGGTCACGGCTCTATGCTTCTTTATGCCCTTCTTCACCTTTCTGGTTTTGAAGATGTTAGCATGGATGAAGTCAAGAACTTCCGCCAATGGGGTTCTAAAACACCCGGTCACCCAGAATTTGGGCATACTGCAGGGGTTGACGCTACAACTGGCCCTCTAGGTCAAGGAATTTCTACTGCTACTGGTTTTGCCCAAGCAGAACGTTTCCTTGCGGCGAAGTATAACCGCGAAGGCTTCAATATCTTTGACCACTATACTTACGTTATCTGTGGAGACGGAGACTTGATGGAGGGTGTCTCAAGCGAGGCGGCTTCATATGCGGGCTTGCAAAAATTTGACAAGTTGGTGGTTCTTTATGATTCAAATGACATTAACTTGGATGGTGAGACAAAGGATTCCTTTACGGAAAGTGTTCGTGACCGTTACAATGCCTACGGTTGGCATACAGCCTTGGTTGAAGATGGAACAGACTTGGAAGCTATCCATGCTGCTATTGAAGCTGCTAAAGCTTCAGGCAAACCATCTTTGATTGAAGTGAAGACTGTGATTGGATACGGTTCCCCAAATAAACAAGGAACCAATGCTGTACACGGTGCTCCTCTTGGTGCAGACGAAACTGCAGCAACTCGTCAAGTCCTCGGTTGGAACTATGAACCATTTGAAATCCCAGCTGAAGTTTATACTGATTTCAAAGAAAATGTTGCAGACCGTGGCGCATCAGCCTATCAAGCTTGGACTAAATTAGTTGCTGATTATAAAGAAGCTCATCCAGAACTGGCTGCAGAAGTAGAAGCCATCATCGACGGCCGTGATCCAGTTAAAGTGACTCCAGCAGACTTCCCAGCCTTAGAAAATGGCTTCTCTCAAGCAACTCGTAATTCAAGCCAAGATGCTTTGAACGTTGTCGCTGCCAAGTTGCCAACCTTCCTAGGTGGATCAGCTGACCTAGCCCACTCAAACATGACTTATATCAAGACTGATGGACTTCAAGATGACGCTAATCGCTTGAACCGCAACATTCAGTTTGGTGTTCGTGAATTTGCAATGGGAACGATCTTGAACGGGATGGCCCTTCACGGTGGACTTCGTGTTTATGGTGGAACCTTCTTCGTCTTCTCTGACTATGTGAAAGCAGCTGTCCGCTTGTCAGCCTTGCAAGGACTTCCTGTGACTTATGTCTTTACCCACGATTCGATTGCAGTTGGTGAAGATGGTCCAACTCACGAACCAGTTGAACACTTAGCAGGTCTCCGTGCTATGCCAAATCTGAATGTTTTCCGCCCAGCAGATGCGCGTGAAACTCAAGCAGCTTGGTACCTTGCAGTGACAAGCGAAAAAACACCAACTGCTCTTGTCTTGACACGTCAAAACTTGACTGTCGAAGAGGGAACAGACTTTGACAAAGTTGTGAAAGGTGCCTATGTTGTCTATGAAAATGCAGCAGACTTTGATACAATCTTGATTGCAACAGGTTCAGAGGTCAATCTGGCTGTCGCAGCTGCCAAAGAATTGGCTAGCCAAGGTGCAAAAGTCCGTGTAGTCAGCATGCCATCAACAGATGTCTTTGACGCACAAGATGCAGCATACAAGGAAGAAATCCTTCCAAATGCAGTCCGACGTCGTGTTGCAGTCGAAATGGGAGCAACTCAAAACTGGTACAAATATGTCGGTCTTGATGGTGCGGTTCTCGGTATTGATACCTTCGGAGCATCTGCCCCAGCACCAAAAGTATTGGCAGAGTACGGATTTACAGTTGAAAATCTAGTCAAAGTCGTTCAAAACTTGAAATAATTGCAGAAATCAGAGTGAAAGCTCTGATTTTTTATCAGCATAAAAACAAGGCACAATCTTGTAAAAGTAGATGAAATTTGATATAGTAGTCCTATGTAAAATACAAAGGAGAAAACAATGAATCCAAATATTACTTTTTTAATCATGTTAGTAGCAATGATGGGCTTGATGTTCTTTATGCAACGCTCTCAAAAGAAACAAGCTCAAAAGCGTATGGAAAGCTTGAACAAGCTTCAAAAAGGCTATGAAGTAATCACAATCGGCGGACTTTATGGAACAGTGGATGAAGTAGATACTGAAAAGCAAACAATTGTTCTTGATGTAGACGGAGTCTATTTGACCTTTGAATTGGCTGCTATCAAGACAGTTTTGCCGCTTAAAGAAGCTGTGACACCAGAAGGGTCAGTTGTCAATGAAAGTGGAGTAATCGAAGAATAAAACGGGATCTGTCACTCCCGTTTTTCTATGAGACGAGAGGAAAAGGGATGAAAAAAATAGTATTTGTGTGCTTAGGAAATATCTGCCGTAGCCCCATGGCGGAGTTTGTGATGAAATCCATGACGAGCGATTACCAAATTGAGAGTCGTGCAACATCGTCTTGGGAACATGGTAATCCGATTCATAAGGGAACACAGGGGATTTTCCAGCAGTATCAGATCCCTTATGACAAAGACAAAACATCGCTTCAGATTGGCAGAGAAGACTTTGAATTATTTGATTATATTATTGGCATGGATGCTTCAAACGTTTCAGATCTGCGTCAAGTGTGTCCTCAGGAATTGCAGCATAAGATCTACCCTTTTGCGTCTGAAAGTGTTCCAGATCCATGGTACACAGGAGATTTTGAGGAAACCTATGCTCGCATCACAAGTGGATGCCAAAGCTGGCTAGATCGTTTAGAAAATGAGAGTGACAATGGAAAAGCTTAAAGAAACCTTCGAAAAATATCGAGTTTATCTAACTCGCCCACGTATAGAGATTGCAACTGTCCTTCTAATCGTTATCTGTGCCGTCTCGGTCTTTCTACTAAATACACCTAAAAAAGGTGTCCTGACACTTGATGGTGGTGCGCTTGTTTATGATGGAACCTTGGTAAGGGGAAAGATGAATGGTCAGGGCACCATGACCTTTGAAAATGGAGACCAATATACAGGAGCGTTCAACAATGGAGCTTTCAATGGTAAAGGGACTTTCCAGTCCAAATCTGGCTGGAAATATGAAGGTGATTTTGTAAATGGTCAGGCTGAAGGCCAAGGGAAATTGACAACAGAGCAAGAAGTCGTTTATGAAGGAACCTTTAAACAAGGTGTTTTTCAACAGAAACAATAGTCTCCAGATTAGGAGACTATTTTCAAAAGTCAAAAAGAAAGCGCTTGCTTGGAAAGTTGTTTGTTTCCAAGACCTCCTTACAAGGAGTTTGTGAAATAAAAAATATTTGATAAAAAATCACAATCTTTAGGGATAAATGCCTAATAACAGGACTAATGAGAACCATTTCACAAACTATAAAAAAACTTTGTGAAATGTATATGAAACTGTTTACAAAACAGAAAGAATGCGCTATAATGAATTTGTGAAAAAATTAACAAAGGATTGAATCCTTGAAAGCTATGGAGGAAAATATGGCTGATAAAAAAACTGTAACACCTGAGGAAAAGAAACTCGCAGCTGAAAAGCATGTTGATGATTTGGTACAAAAAGGCTTAGTTGCACTCGAAGAAATGCGCAAGTTAGACCAAGAACAAGTAGACTACATCGTAGCCAAAGCATCAGTAGCAGCTTTGGATGCCCACGGAGAATTGGCTTTACATGCCTTTGAAGAAACAGGACGTGGTGTATTTGAAGATAAAGCAACTAAGAACTTGTTTGCTTGTGAACACGTGGTAAACAACATGCGCCATACTAAGACAGTTGGTGTTATCGAAGAAGACGATGTAACAGGCTTGACCCTTATCGCTGAACCAGTTGGTGTTGTTTGTGGTATTACTCCTACAACAAATCCAACATCAACAGCAATCTTCAAATCATTGATTTCATTGAAGACACGTAACCCAATCGTCTTTGCATTCCACCCATCAGCTCAAGAATCATCTGCTCATGCAGCACGTATCGTTCGCGATGCAGCTATCGCAGCTGGTGCTCCTGAAAACTGTGTGCAATGGATTACGCAACCTTCTATGGAAGCAACAAGTGCCCTTATGAATCACGAAGGTATTGCGACTATCCTTGCGACTGGTGGTAATGCTATGGTTAAGGCGGCTTACTCATGTGGGAAGCCAGCACTTGGGGTAGGTGCCGGAAATGTACCAGCTTATGTTGAAAAATCAGCAAATATCCGCCAGGCTGCTCACGATATCGTGATGTCTAAATCATTTGATAATGGTATGGTCTGCGCATCTGAACAAGCTGTAATTATTGATAAAGAAATTTACGATGAATTTGTAGAAGAATTCAAGTCTTACCACACTTACTTTGTAAACAAAAAAGAAAAAGCCCTTCTTGAAGAATTCTGCTTCGGAGTAAAAGCCAATAGCAAAAACTGTGCTGGTGCTAAACTTAATGCAGACATCGTTGGTAAACCAGCAACTTGGATTGCAGAGCAAGCAGGATTTACAGTTCCAGAAGGGACAAACATTCTTGCTGCAGAATGTAAAGAAGTTGGTGAAAAAGAACCATTGACTCGTGAGAAATTGTCACCAGTTATTGCAGTTTTGAAATCTGAAAGCCGTGAAGACGGAATTAACAAAGCACGCCAAATGGTTGAATTCAACGGTCTTGGTCACTCAGCAGCAATCCATACAGCTGACGAAGAATTGACTAAAGAATTTGGTAAAGCCGTTAAAGCTATTCGTGTTATTTGCAACTCACCTTCTACTTTTGGAGGTATCGGGGACGTTTATAACGCCTTCTTACCATCATTGACACTTGGATGTGGTTCTTACGGACGCAACTCAGTTGGGGATAACGTCAGCGCCATCAACCTCTTAAACATCAAAAAAGTCGGAAGACGGAGAAATAACATGCAATGGATGAAACTTCCTTCAAAAACATACTTTGAACGTGATTCAATTCAATACCTTCAAAAATGTCGTGACGTTGAACGTGTCATGATCGTTACAGACCACGCTATGGTGGAACTTGGTTTTCTAGATCGTATCATCGAGCAACTCGATCTTCGTCGTAATAAGGTTGTTTACCAAATCTTTGCAGATGTAGAACCAGATCCAGATATCACAACCGTTGAGCGTGGTACAGAGATCATGCGTTCCTTCAAACCTGATACAATTATCGCTCTTGGTGGTGGCTCACCAATGGATGCTGCGAAAGTAATGTGGCTCTTCTATGAGCAACCAGAAGTGGACTTCCGTGATCTTGTTCAAAAATTCATGGATATCCGTAAACGTGCCTTCAAGTTCCCATTGCTTGGTAAAAAGACTAAGTTTATCGCAATCCCTACAACCTCTGGTACAGGTTCAGAAGTAACACCGTTTGCCGTTATCTCTGATAAAGCAAACAACCGTAAATACCCAATCGCTGACTACTCATTGACACCTACTGTGGCAATCGTAGACCCTGCTTTAGTACTGACTGTCCCAGGATTTGTTGCTGCTGATACTGGTATGGACGTATTGACTCACGCGACTGAAGCTTACGTATCACAAATGGCTAGCGACTACACTGATGGTCTTGCCCTTCAAGCAATCAAACTTGTATTCGAAAACCTTGAAAGCTCAGTTAAGAATGCGGATTTCCATTCACGTGAAAAAATGCATAATGCTTCAACGATTGCAGGTATGGCCTTCGCCAATGCTTTCCTAGGTATTTCTCACTCAATGGCTCATAAGATTGGTGCTCAATTCCACACAATCCATGGCCGTACAAATGCCATCTTGCTTCCATACGTTATCCGCTACAACGGTACACGTCCAGCTAAGACAGCGACATGGCCTAAGTACAACTACTATCGTGCAGATGAGAAGTATCAGGATATCGCACGTATGCTTGGCTTGCCAGCTTCTACTCCAGAAGAAGGTGTAGAATCTTACGCGAAAGCAGTCTACGAACTTGGTGAGCGCGTAGGTATCCAAATGAACTTCAAAGCTCAAGGAATCGACGAAAAAGAATGGAAGAAACATTCACGTGAATTAGCCTTCCTTGCCTATGAAGACCAATGTTCTCCAGCTAACCCACGCCTTCCAATGGTTGACCATATGCAAGAAATCATCGAAGATGCTTACTATGGTTATAAAGAACGACCAGGACGTCGTAAATAATCGTTTATCAGCCTAGAGGCAGGAGTTATCCTGTCTCTTTTCATAGTCCTATTTCTGAAGTTAGAGTTGAACTATGAGAAGAGAAGGCTATGCGGATAGAATAGAAGATCCTAGAAATAAAAGCTTAGGGGAATGAAGGAACTTGAAAAGTAGAAAAGCAAGAGAGAAAAACAACGCCCGTACTTGCAATTCTACTTAAATAGTTATATAATAATAATGTTGAAAGGTGATTTGTAGTGATTCAAGTTACTCTTTTCACAATAAAATTTTCATGATTTTCATAAGGAGGAAATCACTAATGGTAGTTAAAGTTGGTATTAACGGTTTCGGACGTATCGGTCGTCTTGCTTTCCGCCGTATCCAAAACGTAGAAGGTGTTGAAGTTACTCGCATCAACGACCTTACAGACCCAGTTATGCTTGCACACTTGTTGAAATACGACACAACTCAAGGTCGTTTCGATGGTACTGTTGAAGTTAAAGAGGGTGGATTCGAAGTTAACGGTAAATTCGTTAAAGTTTCTGCTGAACGTGATCCAGAACAAATCGACTGGGCTACTGACGGTGTAGAAATCGTTCTTGAAGCAACTGGTTTCTTTGCTAAGAAAGCCGCGGCTGAAAAACACTTGCACGCTGGTGGAGCTAAAAAAGTTGTTATCACTGCTCCTGGTGGAAACGATGTTAAAACAATCGTATTCAACACTAACCACGACGTTCTTGATGGTACTGAAACAGTTATCTCAGGTGCTTCATGTACTACAAACTGCTTGGCTCCAATGGCTAAAGCTCTTCAAGACAACTTCGGTGTTGTAGAAGGTTTGATGACTACTATCCACGCTTACACTGGTGACCAAATGATCCTTGACGGACCACACCGTGGTGGTGACCTTCGCCGTGCTCGCGCTGGTGCTGCAAACATCGTTCCTAACTCAACTGGTGCTGCTAAAGCTATCGGTCTTGTAATCCCAGAATTGAATGGTAAACTTGACGGATCTGCACAACGTGTTCCAACTCCAACTGGATCAGTTACTGAATTGGTAGCAGTTCTTGAAAAGAACGTTACTGTTGATGAAGTAAACGCAGCTATGAAAGCAGCTTCAAACGAATCATATGGTTACACAGAAGATCCAATCGTATCTTCAGATATCGTAGGTATGTCTTACGGTTCATTGTTCGACGCAACTCAAACTAAAGTTCTTGACGTTGACGGTAAACAATTGGTTAAAGTTGTATCATGGTACGACAACGAAATGTCATACACTGCACAGCTTGTACGTACTCTTGAATACTTTGCAAAAATCGCTAAATAATTCTTGAGTCGATAAAAGCAAGGCCTTCTGGTCTTGCTTTTTTGTATAGAAAAATGGATGCTGGTGTCATCCATTTTGTTTTAATTCTGTTTCGAAAGTATCCGAGAGGGCAGTAAAACTTAATTTTTCGAAGGTGAGTGGATGGGTAAAGGATAGTCGGAAGGCATGGAGCATGAGTCTGCTTGCTTTTGAACCAGAGTTATAGAGGGGATCGCCCATGATAGGATGCTTGTGATGAGAAAGGTGAACACGAATCTGATGCGTTCGGCCGGTCTTTAGTTTGCAACGAACCAGAGAAGTCTTGTTTGGGAATTGCTTTAATCGACTGATATGCGTTTCAGCATATTGCCCATTTTTAGAGTCCACCATTCGTTTTCGGCGATCGTGTCGATCACGACCAATTTTATCTCGGAAGATAAGTTCTTTGCTCCCTACTTGCCCCTCTACGAATGCCCAGTATTCACGAGCGATTTCCTTTTTCTCCAATAAACGATTGAGAATAGGAAGGATAAAAGGATTTTTAGCGAAAAGCATTAAACCGCTTGTTTCCATATCCAGGCGATGAACGACATAGCAGGTTTGGCCAACGTAGGCAGAGACATGGTTGAGAAGGGCGATTTCATTAGGTTGATTTCCATGGGTTTTCATACCCTCAGGTTTGTTGACGATAATGAGATGTTGGTCTTGATAAACTTCCTCAACGAGGTCTGGATTGCCCCAAAGGATTTCCTTTTTGGGATAATCTTCCTCGTCAAAAGTCAACTGGCAAATGTCACCTGGTTTGACCATATCGTTCCAGTGAACTTCTTTGTGATTCATTAAGATGTTCTTCTTTATTCTCAAAAAATGGCGGATTTTTCTAGGAATGAGGAGTTGTTCCTCTAGAAATTGTTTGACCGTCATTTGAGGCAAGGATTCGGGTAATGTAAATGTGAATTGCATACAGATATTGTAACAAAAAAAGCCCTATTTGGATAGGGAGTAGCTAAATTCTTGAGTTCCTATGGTGAAGATGATAAAATAAACGCATGAAATTAGATAAATTATTTGAGAAGTTCCTTTCTCTCTTTAAAAAAGAAACGAGTGAATCAACAGAGTCTGATTCGACTAGCATGCGTCGTTCACGGAGCGATAGAAAAAAATTGTCCCAAGTAGGCCCAATTCGGAAATTTTGGCGTCGTTATCATCTGACAAAAATCGTCATCATTTTAGGGTTAAGTGCTGGTTTGCTAGTAGGAACCTACCTATTTGCAATAGCCAAGTCGGCCAATGTCAATGACTTGCAAAATGCCTTGAAAACGCGAACTCTGATTTTTGACCGCGAAGAAAAAGAGGCAGGAGCCCTGTCAGGTCAAAAGGGAACCTATGTTGAACTGACAGATATCAGTAAAGACTTGCAAAATGCTGTCGTCGCGACAGAGGACCGTTCCTTTTATAAAAATGATGGGATTAACTACGGTCGTTTCTTTCTAGCTATCCTTACAGCAGGTCGTTCTGGAGGGGGGTCCACCATCACTCAACAGTTGGCGAAAAATGCCTATCTTTCCCAGGACCAGACCGTTGAACGGAAGGCCAAGGAGTTTTTCCTTGCCTTAGAGTTGACCAAGAAATACAGCAAGGAGCAAATCCTTACTATGTACCTCAATAATGCCTACTTTGGAAATGGGATATGGGGTGTTGAAGATGCAAGTAAGAAATATTTCGGTGTATCGGCTTCACAACTATCGCTTGATCAGGCAGCCACTCTAGCAGGGATGCTCAAGGGACCAGAATTGTATAATCCATTAAATTCTGTTGAAACTTCGACCAACCGTAGGGATACTGTTTTGCAAAATATGGTTGCAGCGGGTTATATTGATAAAAATCAAGAGACCGAAGCGGCTGGAGTAGATATGGCTTCTCAACTGCAAGATAAGTATGAAGGCAAAGTTTCGGATTATCGTTACCCGTCCTATTTTGATGCAGTTGTCAACGAAGCGGTTTCCAAGTACAATCTCACAGAAGAAGAGATTGTCAACAACGGCTATCGAATCTACACAGAGCTTGACCAAAACTACCAAGCAAACATGCAGATTATTTACGAAAACACTTCGCTATTTCCAACAGCAGAAGACGGAACGCATGCCGAATCAGGTAGTGTCGCTCTAGAACCCAAGACTGGTGGAGTGCGTGGAGTTGTTGGTCGTGTAGCTGGTGATGACAAACCAGGCTTTCGTAATTTCAACTATGCCACTCAGTCTAAGCGTAGCCCGGGTTCAACTATCAAACCTTTAGTGGTTTATACTCCAGCTGTGGAAGCCGGATGGGCTCTGAACAAGCAACTGGACAACCACACTATGCAGTATGACAGTTATCAAGTAGACAACTATGCGGGTATTAAGACATCTCCAGAAGTACCTATGTATCAGGCCTTGGCAGAATCACTCAACCTACCAGCGGTTGCGACTGTAAATGATTTGGGAATCAATAAGGCTTTTGAAGCTGGGACGAGATTTGGTCTGAATATGGATAAAGTTGACCGTGTTCTCGGAGTTGCCCTAGGTGGAGGAGTAGAGACGAATCCTCTTCAGATGGCACAAGCCTATGCAGCCTTTGCTAATGAAGGACTGATGCCTGAGGCGCATTTCATCACTCGTATCGAAAATGCCAGTGGACAGGTCATCAAGAGCCATAAAAACTCCCAAAAACGAGTGATCGATAAGTCTGTGGCTGATAAAATGACCAGCATGATGTTAGGAACATTTACCAATGGTACGGGGATTAGTTCGTCACCTGCAGATTATGTCATGGCAGGGAAGACAGGTACTACCGAAGCTGTTTTCAATCCAGAATATACCAGTGACCAGTGGGTGATCGGCTATACTCCGGATGTTGTAATCAGCCACTGGCTCGGCTTCCCAACAACAGATGAGAACCATTATCTGGCAGGTTCGACCTCAAATGGAGCAGCCCATGTCTTTAGAAGTATGGCTAATACCATTTTGCCATACACTCCAGGTAGCACTTTTACAGTTGAGAATGCTTATAAACAAAATGGGATTGAACCAGAAAATACGAAAAAGCAAGTTGTTGAAAATGAGACAAACCAGTCTGAGGACCCGATAGGAGATATTCGTAGTCGTGCACAAAATCTTGTAGATGAAGCAGGACGTGCGATTTCAGAAGCTAAGATAAAAGAAAAAGCCCAGACAATATGGGACTCAATCCTTAATCTATTTCGTTAAGAGGCTTGTCAAAGCCTAGGTTTCTTGTTATAATAGATAAGATGGAGGCGTTATGGCACTAAAAAAAGCAAGCCTAGCTTGTGCAGTTTGTGGTTCAAGGAATTACTCAATCAAAATTAGTGGGAACCCCAAGCCTACACGACTAGAAGTAAATAAATTTTGTAAACATTGTGGAAAATATACGACACATAGAGAAACGAGATAGGAGAGAACGATGGGTTTTATTAAGGATATTCTTAAACTTCTTAAAGAAACAACTTGGCCAACTCGCAAAGAAAGCTGGAGAGATTTTCGCTCTATTATGGAATACACAGCCTTCTTTGTGGTCATCATTTACATTTTTGACCAGTTGATTGTATCAGGTTTGATTCGATTTATTAACATTTTTTAGAAGAAAAGCAGAGAGCTTCTGCTAGCTTTCTTCTATATATGTATGAAAGGAAATATCATGGATAGTTTTGACAAGGGATGGTTTGTTCTACAAACTTATTCTGGCTATGAAAATAAGGTAAAAGAAAATCTATTGCAACGTGCGCAAACATATAACATGTTGGATAATATTCTACGCGTTGAGATTCCAACACAAACCGTGCAAGTTGAGAAAAATGGAAAGAAAAAGGAAGTTGAAGAGAATCGCTTTCCAGGTTATGTCCTTGTAGAAATGGTCATGACCGATGAAGCATGGTTCGTCGTTCGAAATACACCTAACGTAACAGGATTCGTCGGCTCACATGGTAACAGATCAAAACCAACTCCACTATTGGAACAAGAAATCCGTGATATTCTGGTTTCAATGGGACAAACTGTTCAAGAGTTTGATATTGATGTTGAAGTTGGCCAGACAGTCCGCATCATTGATGGCGCTTTTGCAGACTATACAGGTAAAATTACTGAAATCGATAACAACAAAGTGAAGATGATTATCTCTATGTTTGGTAATGATACGATTGCAGAAGTAAATCTCAACCAAATTGCAGAATTATAACCGCAGAGAGGCAGTGCCTCTCTTTTTGTGTGCAGTTGAGGTAGCGAGAAGTACAGAAGAGGAGAAGAGGATC
>CAJNDD010000027.1 GCA_905221435.1 bacterium | reverse complement strand
TTTGAGAGGTTTGTGACGAGTCAAGAGCAATGAGGCTTGAACAAAGTGAAAGCCAGCGTCTTTAGGCGCTGGCTGGTGATTTGGGCTTATAGCCCTGGTGCAAACCACCCGTTAGACGGGTGGTTATGATTTTTTCTCAAGAAGAGCTTTGATTTCTTGAAGAACTTCAAGTTCAGTTGGAGCAGCAGGAGCTTCCTCAACCACTTCCTCTTTCTTACGAAGGTTTTGCGCTTTTTCAATACCTTTGATAACGAAGAAGAGAACTGTACCAACAACGAGGAAGTTGATAATCGCACTCAAGAATTTACCATATGTAACACCATTCCATGCAAGCTCAGCGATGTTGTTAGCATTCGCAGCTTCCAAAGCTGGGTTCAAAAGAAGTGGTGTGATGATATCATTAACAAATGAAGTTACGATAGCACCAAAAGCAGAGGCAATGATTACACCGACAGCAAGGTCAACGACATTACCACGAAGCAAAAATTCTTTAAGTTCCTTTAACATTTTCATAAATTCCTTTCATAAAATTCATGTTATATTATATCTTAAATAGCTATATAATGCAACTCTAATGCTTATGGTTTAAGACACTTTTTTAAAGATATATGATTTACTAAATATATAATTGAGGATGATAATCAAGATTTGAGCAATCAGAGTTTCGATGGTATTAACCCTATCTAAATTCTGTTTGACAAATTGACCAATAATATTAGGATAAGATGTGACGAAGATATACGTTAAGAGGGTATCAAGGCTCAAAGTAAAAAGACGTGCTGGAAAAAACTTAGAGAGGCGAGTTATCCAATTCTTTCTCTCTTGTTTAAAGACAACCGTATCATTAGTGATAAAGGCGAAGAGAATACCAATAATATTTGCGAGTATGGTTGCTAGGATTTCTTGGTGGCTGATACGGTAAATAACCAAACGTGATAAAATCGAGACCAGAGTAGTAGCACCACCGAAAAATAAGTAAGAGAGAATCTCGTTATCAAAGAAAGCTTTTATTAGTTTTTTCATGATTTTAGTATAGCATAAAGCTGGCTATTGTGTTATACTAGTAAGGTTGATTCAATCAACCCTTGGTGCTTAGCTTCTTTCACCAAGCATATTTTACGCGGGAAACCGCTAAAGGAGAAAACATGAAAAAATTAACTGTTCGTGACATGGCAGACATCGCTATTGTTGCTGCTATCTATGTGGTTTTGACCATTACCCCACCGCTGAATGCCATTAGCTACGGTGCTTACCAGTTCCGTATTTCTGAGATGATGAATTTCTTGGCCTTTTACAATCCAAAATACATCATCGGTGTGACGATTGGCTGTATGATTGCTAATTTCTTTAGCTTTGGTCTAATAGATGTCTTTGTCGGTGGAGGTTCTACCCTAGTTTTCCTAAGTCTAGGTGTATGGCTCTTTAGCAAGTACAAGAAAGACTATCTGTTCAATGGTTTGATTCGTAAAGATCATTTCTTCTTTTCAATCCTCTTCTCCATTTCAATGATTACCATTGCAGCTGAACTTCATATCGTTGCAGAAGCTCCATTCTTCTTGACATGGTTCTCTACTGGAATTGGTGAGTTTGCATCACTTATAGTAGGTGCGATTTTGATCAGTAAACTGGGACAGCGAATCGATCTAACAAAATAAGAAGTCTATAAGCTAGATACTTGCCAAATCTAGCTTTTTTCATTCCATAAAATTAAAAGAGAGCGCTTGACAAGAACATAGAACTATAGTATACTTTTTAGGTAAGCTGATTTAGCTCAGTTGGCAGAGCGCATCCATGGTAAGGATGAGGTCGCCGGTTCAATCCCGGCAATTAGCATGATAGAGACGAAATAACCTTGGAAAACCAAGGTTTTTCTTATCTACCTGTATAAATAAAGCAAAGAGTTTTGGCTGTTGACAAAAGTGACTCTATCTAGTAGAATAGTAGTTGCGATGAGTCGATAGGTAGTCTTCGGACTGCTATTGAGCATAAGGAGGTCGTAACGCAGGAGCGGACCTTGATGAGTTGTGTGAACCTGCTCATCACATGAAGATGCCTCTTAGTCCCTGGTCAATGGCTAGGGATTTTTAGTTTTCAGAAAATATAGTCTAAAAATACTTTTCAATTTCTGTAAAAAGTAGTATAATAAATCTATTATAGAAATTTTTAGAAAATTCCGAAAGAGGTTATTTATGGGATATACAGTTGCTGTAGTCGGCGCGACAGGTGCTGTCGGAGCTCAGATGATAAAAATGTTGGAAGAATCAACACTTCCAATCGATAAAATTCGTTACCTTGCTTCTGCACGTTCAGCAGGTAAGACTTTGAAATTTAAAGACCAAGATATTACGATTGAAGAGACAACTGAGACAGCTTTTGAGGGTGTTGATATTGCACTCTTCTCAGCAGGTGGTTCGACATCATCTAAGTATGCACCATACGCGGTTCAAGCTGGAGCGGTAGTAGTGGATAATACATCTTATTTCCGTCAAAACCCAGATGTACCCTTGGTTGTGCCGGAAGTAAATGCTCATGCACTTGATGCCCACAACGGAATCATTGCCTGCCCTAACTGTTCAACAATCCAAATGATGGTGGCTCTTGAACCTGTCCGTCAAAAATGGGGCTTGGACCGTATCATCGTATCAACTTACCAAGCAGTTTCAGGTGCTGGTATGGGAGCGATTCTTGAAACACAACGTGAACTTCGTGAAGTCTTGAATGACGGTGTGAATCCACGTGATTTGCATGCGGAAATCTTGCCTTCAGGTGGTGACAAGAAGCACTATCCTATCGCCTTTAACGCTCTTCCACAAATCGATGTCTTCACGGACAATGATTACACTTATGAAGAGATGAAGATGACCAAGGAAACGAAGAAAATCATGGAAGACGATAGCATTGCAGTATCTGCAACATGTGTGCGTATTCCCGTCTTGTCAGCTCACTCTGAGTCTGTTTACATCGAAACAAAAGAAGTGGCTCCAATTGAAGAAGTGAAAGCAGCCATCGCAGCCTTTCCGGGTGCTGTTCTTGAGGATGACGTGGCTAACCAAGTCTACCCACAAGCCATCAATGCTGTTGGCTCACGTGATACCTTTGTTGGTCGTATCCGTAAAGACTTGGATGCCGAGAAAGGAATTCATATGTGGGTTGTATCAGATAACCTTCTCAAAGGTGCTGCTTGGAACTCTGTACAGATCGCAGAAACGCTTCATGAGCGTGGTTTGGTCCGTCCAACAGCTGAGCTGAAATTTGAATTGAAATAATGGTTTAGGAGTTCGAATGAACTCCTTCTTTGAAATAGAGAGGTGTTTCTCATGTCTTACCAAGATTTAAAAGAGTGTAAAATCATCACAGCCTTCATTACCCCTTTCCATGAGGATGGTTCCATCAACTTTGATGCCATTCCAGCCTTGATTGAGCATTTATTGTCCCATCACACAGACGGCATTCTTCTAGCTGGAACGACTGCTGAGAGTCCAACTTTGACTCACGATGAGGAGTTGGAACTCTTTGCGGCTGTACAAAAGATTGTTAATGAACGTGTTCCTTTGATTGCGGGTGTAGGTACCAATGATACACGTGACTCGATCGAGTTTGTCAAAGAAGTCGCAGAATTTGGTGGCTTCGCTGCTGGTCTTGCGATTGTACCGTACTACAACAAACCTTCTCAAGAAGGCATGTATCAGCACTTTAAAGCTATTGCAGACGCCTCAGATTTGCCTATTATCATTTATAACATTCCAGGGCGTGTGGTTGTCGAATTGACTCCAGAAACCATGCTTCGCTTGGCTGACCATCCTAATATTATCGGTGTTAAAGAATGTACCAGCTTGGCAAATATGGCTTATTTGATTGAGCACAAGCCAGAAGAGTTCTTGATTTATACAGGTGAAGATGGGGATGCCTTCCATGCCATGAATCTTGGTGCAGATGGGGTTATTTCTGTTGCCTCTCATACAAATGGGGATGAGATGCACGAGATGTTCACTGCCATTGCAGAAAGCGATATGAAAAAAGCTGCAGCAATTCAACGTAAATTCATTCCTAAGGTCAATGCCCTCTTCTCTTATCCAAGTCCTGCTCCAGTTAAGGCAGTTTTGAACTACATGGGATTTGAAGCGGGGCCAACTCGATTACCTCTAGTTCCAGCGCCGGAAGAAGATGCCAAACGCATTATCAAAGTTGTTGTAGATGGCGACTACGAAGCAACTAAGGCAACCGTAACAGGTGTCTTAAGACCAGATTACTAATAAATACAATAAAATCCATGACCGAATGAACGATCATGGATTTTTCTTATTTTCCTAAACAGAATTGGCTAAAGAGCTGTGTAATGAGTTCATCTGGTGCGGCATCTCCGGTAATTTCACCGAGAATTTCCCAAGTACGGGTCAAGTCAACTTGAAGCAAATCAACTGGCATCCCCAGTTCAAGACCTTCGTTAACAGCTTGTAGGCTTTCAACGGCCTTTTCAATCAAGGAAATATGACGAGCGTTAGACAAGTAAGTGGCATCTTGCTCAACCAAACCAGCATTTTCAAAGAAGAGGTTGTTGATACGTTCTTCGATCTTATCGATATTTTTATTTTTCAGAACTGAAATACGGATGACATCTTCTGGAAGTTCCGAAGTTTCAATCGCTTCAGGCAAGTCAGTTTTATTAAGTAGAATAATGCGGTTGGTATCCTGACTTATTTCTAAGAGTTGTCTGTCTTGTGCTGTCAGTGGTTCACTAGCATTTAGTACTAGTAGTACCAAGTCAGCTTCCTTGAGGGCTTTTCTCGAACGTTCGACACCGATTTGTTCAACGATATCATCTGTTTCTCGAATACCAGCTGTATCAATTAATTTGAGTGGAACACCGTTGATGTTGACGTATTCTTCGATGACATCTCGTGTCGTACCAGCAATGTCTGTTACGATAGCCTTGTCTTCACGCAGGAGATTGTTGAGGAGGCTGGATTTCCCAACGTTGGGACGCCCGATGATGGCGGTGGAAATTCCTTCGCGAAGGATCTTACCACGTCGGGCTGTTCTAAGGAGATTGGTCAGCAGTTGTTCAAACTCCATAGTCTTCTCACGGACGACTGCAGTAGTGGCTTCTTCAACATCGTCATACTCAGGATAGTCGATATTGACCTCTACTTGGGCAAGAGTATTGAGGATTTCTTGGCGAGTATTGTTAATCAGACCAGAAAGGGAACCATCCAATTGTTTAACCGCAATATTCATGGCCTTGTCTGTCTTGGCACGGATGATATCCATCACCGCCTCAGCCTGAGTCAAGTCCACACGACCGTTTAGAAAGGCGCGCTTGGTAAATTCACCAGGTTCTGCCAACCGAGCTCCTTCACGGATAGCTAGCTGGAGAATTTCATTGGTCACTGCAATCCCACCGTGGGTATTAATCTCGATAATGTCCTCACGAGTGAAGGTCTTTGGAGACTTCATAGCTCCAACCATAACTTCGTCCATGACCTTACCAGTTTGAGGGTCAACAATGTGACCGTAGTTAAGGGTATGGCTGGCAACCTGATTCAAGTCTTTCCCTTTAAAAATCTTTTGTGCAATGGCAAAACTGTCAGTTCCGCTCAAGCGGACAATACCAATGGCTCCTTCACCTAGTGGAGTAGAAATCGCAGCGATGGTATCAAATTCACGTGTAATCATACTAATTCCTTTTGTATTTCTTTTCTTTGGATATGTATCCAAGCATCTCTTCAAATTGTAACAAAATTAGATTATTTCTTCAATGGATGCTACTTGGAGATTGAAAAAGCCTAAGCAATTCTGCTTAAGCTAGATTATTTGGTGCGCATTTCCCCTTGTGGGAAGTAGGTTCCTTCTGGCATGTCATTGATGATGACATGGACGGCTGATTGAGGTGCTCCAGTGTTGCGGACAACCGCTTCCGTTACTTCCTTAGCAAGAGCTTTCTTTTGCTCGAGCGTGCGTCCTTCAAATAAATCGATGCGTACAAATGGCATAATAGCTTCCTCCACTAGTTTTTGCTTTCTTCTATTTTACCACATTTTGCCATTTAAAGCTTCAGAAAATTATGATATACTAGAATGTAGCAAAAATTTAGAAATGGACGTGAAGCAAAAAACATGGCACAGTTGTATTATCGTTATGGGACCATGAACTCTGGTAAGACGATTGAGATTCTCAAGGTGGCCTATAACTATGAGGAGCAAGGAAAGGGAGTTGTGATTATGACTTCGGCTCTGGATACGCGTGACGGTGTTGGCTATGTGTCGAGTCGGATTGGCATGAAACGCCCAGCTATTGCGATTGAAGAAACGACGGATATCTTTGGCTTTATCCGAGACTTACCAGAAAAACCCTACTGCGTTCTGGTTGATGAAGCCCAGTTTCTCAAGCGTCACCATGTTTATGACCTAGCTCGTGTTGTTGATGAGTTAGACATACCTGTCATGGCTTTTGGTTTGAAAAATGACTTTCGCAATGAATTGTTCGAAGGTTCCAAATATCTCTTGCTTTTAGCAGATAAAATCGATGAGATAAAGACCATCTGTCAGTACTGTAAGAAAAAGGCGACTATGGTGTTGCGAACTCAAGATGGCGTGCCAGTCTATGATGGCGAACAAATTCAAATCGGTGGAAATGAAACCTATATCTCGGTTTGCCGTAAACATTATTTTGCCCCTGAAATCAATAAGGAGAATGAAGAAAAATGAACATCTATGATCAACTACAAGCTGTAGAAGACCGTTACGAAGAACTAGGAGAATTGCTGAGTGACCCTGATGTAGTATCAGACACCAAGCGTTTCATGGAGCTTTCGAAAGAAGAGGCCTCTACTCGTGATACGGTAACTGCCTACCGTGAGTACAAACAAGTGCTTCAAAACATCGTCGATGCCGAAGAAATGATTAAAGAATCAGGCGGAGATGCGGACTTGGAAGAAATGGCCAAGCAAGAGCTCAAAGATGCCAAGGCTGAAAAAGAAGAATACGAAGAAAAACTCAAAATTTTGCTTCTTCCAAAGGATCCAAACGATGACAAGAACATCATCCTTGAAATCCGTGGAGCAGCTGGTGGAGACGAAGCAGCACTTTTCGCTGGAGACCTTCTAACCATGTATCAAAAGTATGCGGAAGCCCAAGGCTGGCGCTTTGAAGTCATGGAGGCTTCCATGAATGGTGTCGGCGGTTTTAAAGAAGTGGTTGCTATGGTATCAGGTCAGTCAGTTTACTCTAAACTTAAGTATGAATCTGGTGCCCACCGTGTCCAACGTGTCCCTGTGACAGAAAGCCAAGGACGTGTCCATACATCAACTGCCACAGTTCTTGTCATGCCTGAAGTCGAAGAAGTAGAATACGATATCGATCCAAAAGACCTTCGTGTTGATATCTACCACGCATCTGGTGCTGGTGGACAGAACGTCAATAAGGTTGCGACTGCCGTGCGTATCGTTCACTTGCCAACCAATATCAAGGTTGAGATGCAGGAAGAACGGACCCAGCAGAAGAACCGTGAGAAGGCCATGAAAATCATCCGTGCGCGTGTTGCTGACCATTTTGCTCAGATTGCTCAAGATGAACAAGACGCTGAGCGAAAGTCAACAATCGGTACTGGTGACCGTTCAGAACGGATCCGTACTTATAATTTCCCTCAAAACCGTGTCACAGACCACCGTATTGGCTTGACCCTTCAAAAACTAGATACGATTTTGTCTGGAAAATTGGATGAAGTTGTGGACGCCTTGGTGCTCTATGACCAAACACAAAAATTAGAAGAATTAAACAAATAATGAAATTAGTTCAATTATTTTCAGATTTTGAAGAAGAGTTGATAAGACAAGGAGAGGAAGCAGAAAGCCTCTCTTTTGTCTATCGTAGCCTGAAAAATCTCTCTTTTACGGACTTTGTTTTTGCTCTTCAACAAGAGGTAACAGAGGAAGAAAAACAATTTGTAGAAGAAATTTACCAGCAGTTAGCAACTCACAAACCAGCTCAGTATATCATTGGACAGGCAGATTTCTTTGGGATGCAGTTAAAAGTAGATGAGCGAGTTTTGATTCCTCGTCCAGAGACAGAAGAGTTGGTGGAGCTCATCCTCACAGAAAATCCTGAGGAAAATCTTAAGATCCTAGATATCGGGACTGGAAGTGGCGCCATAGCTATTGCATTAGCTAAAAACAGACCAGATTGGTCAGTGACAGCAGCAGATATTTCCCAAGCCGCCTTAGAGCTTGCATCAGAGAATGCTAGAAATCAAAATCTTAATATATTTTTTAAAAAATCTGATTGTTTTGCAGAAATTTCTGAAAAATATGATATAATTGTATCCAATCCACCCTATATCTCTCGTGAAGATGAGTCAGAGGTTGATTTGAATGTTTTGCATTCAGAACCTCATCTAGCTCTCTTTGCAGATGAGGATGGCCTAGCTATTTACCGCAGAATTGCGGAAGATGCAAAAGACTATCTCACAGATGGTGGTAAGATTTACCTTGAAATTGGATACAAGCAAGGTCAAAGTGTTCCTGCGCTTTTTAGGAAATATCTTCCTGAAAAACGAGTACGAACACTTAAAGACCAATTTGGTCAAGATAGGATGGTTGTAGTTGATGATGGACAGGATTAGACAAGAGTTGGAAAAGGGCGGGGCAGTCGTTTTACCTACCGAGACAGTTTATGGTCTTTTTGCTAAGGCCTTAGATGAAAAAGCTGTCGACCATGTTTACCAACTCAAACGTCGTCCTAGAGACAAGGCGCTCAATCTTAATGTCGCTTCTCTCGAGGACATCTTGCATTTTTCAAAGAATCAGCCAACTTATCTACAAAAGCTTGTAGAGACCTTTTTACCAGGTCCCTTGACCATTATCCTTGAAGCCAATGACCGAGTTCCCTATTGGGTCAACTCTGGTCTTTCAACGGTGGGGTTTCGGATGCCGAGTCACCCCATTACACTTGATTTGATTCGAGAGACAGGTCCTTTGATTGGGCCGTCTGCCAATATTTCAGGTCAGACAAGTGGAGTGGCCTATGCTCAAATTCTAGAGGATTTTGACCAAGAGGTTTTGGGTCTGGAGGACGACGCTTTTCTAACTGGACAGGATTCGACTATTTTGGATTTGTCTGGAGACAAGGTGAAAATCTTACGCCAAGGGGCGATCAAGCGGGAAGACATTCTTGCTCGGTTGCCAGAGATTTCTTTTGAGGAGGAATGAGATGCTAAGAGATTTGCAAGAAACAGATGTGAATACTATATGTGAGATCAATCAAGAGGCTTTGGGTTATTCTTTTAGTCCAGAGGACACAGCTAGTCAACTAGCTAGACTGTCTCAGGATTCACATCATTTCCTTCTTGGCTATGAGGATGAAGCTAGTCATGTCTTACTTGGATATGTCCATGCTGAAGTTTATGAATCTCTCTATTCCAAAGCAGGATTTAATATCTTAGGCTTAGCGGTTTCGCCTCAAGTACAAGGGAAAGGTATCGGTAAAAGCTTACTGCAAGGGTTGGATCAAGAAGCAAAAAGACGGGGTTATGGGTTTATCCGCTTAAACTCTGGCGATCATCGTCTGGGAGCTCATGCATTTTATGAAAAAGTTGGTTATACTTGTGATAAAATGCAGAAACGGTTTATTCGCATCTTTTAGTTTTTTTTCTTATTGAAAAATAAACTAAAGGACTAGTCACACTATAAAGGAGAAGACCTATGATTTTTGACAAAGACGATTTTAAAGCATACGATGCTGATTTCTGGAATGCTATTGCCAAAGAAGAAGAACGCCAACAAAATAACATCGAGTTGATTGCTTCGGAAAACGTGGTTTCCAAGGCTGTTATGGCAGCTCAAGGGTCTATCTTGACAAACAAATATGCCGAGGGTTACCCAGGACGCCGTTATTATGGTGGAACCGATGTAGTAGACGTGGTAGAAACTCTAGCTATTGAACGTGCAAAAGAAATTTTCGGTGCTAAATTCGCCAATGTTCAACCTCACTCAGGAAGCCAAGCCAACTGTGCGGCTTACATGGCCTTGATTGAGCCAGGTGATACCGTTATGGGGATGGATTTGGCAGCAGGTGGACACTTGACCCACGGAGCTCCAGTTAGCTTCTCAGGTCAAACCTACAACTTTGTTTCTTACAGTGTGGATCCTGAAACGGAACTCTTGGACTTTGATTCTATCTTGAAACAAGCCCAAGAAGTAAAACCAAAACTAATTGTAGCGGGTGCTTCAGCCTATTCTCAAATTATCGACTTCTCAAAATTCCGTGAAATTGCTGATGCTGTTGGTGCTAAACTCATGGTCGATATGGCCCATATCGCTGGTTTGGTTGCAGCTGGACTTCATCCAAGCCCAGTACCATACGCTCATATCACTACAACAACGACCCACAAAACCCTTCGTGGACCTCGTGGTGGCTTGATCTTGACCAATGATGAAGACCTAGCTAAGAAAATCAACTCAGCTATTTTCCCTGGTATTCAAGGTGGTCCTTTGGAGCATGTTGTCGCTGCTAAGGCTGTTTCCTTCAAAGAAGTTTTGGACCCAGCCTTCAAGGAATATGCTGCTAATGTCATCAAAAACAGCAAAGCTATGGTTGAAGTCTTCTTGCAAGACCCTGATTTCCGTATCATTTCAGGAGGGACTGAAAATCACCTCTTCCTAGTGGATGTTACTAAGGTTGTTGAAAACGGAAAAGTGGCTCAAAACTTGTTAGATGAAGTTAATATTACTCTAAATAAAAACTCAATTCCATACGAAACCTTGTCACCATTCAAGACAAGTGGTATTCGTATCGGAGCAGCAGCCATCACTGCACGTGGATTTGGTGAAGAAGAAAGCCGTAAAGTGGCTGAACTCATCATTAAAACCCTTAAGAATGCAGAAAATGAAGCTGTCTTAGAAGAAGTGAGAAGTGAAGTCAAAGCGTTGACAGATGCCTTCCCACTATACGAGGACTAATACTTTTATGGACATTTATATTAAGAAAGCCATTATCCATCAGTTCAGTCCGGATGATACCGAGCTGTTTCTAGCGGATAAATTTCTCAATATCACTCCAAAAATCGAAGAATACCTGCGCAAAAAAATCGAACGTGTGTATTCAGATGAAGCAAAGACTGGGATTTTCGAGGAAGAAAATCCCTTCTTCAATCACATCAAGGATGATTTGTTGGAGACATCAGTAACACTGGCTAATCTCTGGAAAGAGGAGTTCAGTATTTCTGAAAACCTCAAGACCAATGACTTGGTTTTTGTTCAGTTTTCTAAAGAAGGCGTTGAACATTTCGCTTTCTTGCGAATTGCTCTACGTGAGACCTTGACCCACCTCGGTGGAGAAGTTGATAATCCAATTAAGCTGACTCAGAATAATCTACCTGGATTTGGAACGGGGGCTGATGAGGCTCTGGTGGTCAATCTTCAAAGTCGTAAGTATCATCTCATCGAAAAACGCATCAAGTACAATGGGACTTTTTTGAACTACTTTTCAGAGAATCTTCTTGCTGTAGCCCCTAAGATTTCGCCAAAGAAATCTATCAAGGAACTGGAAAAAACGGCCCAGAGAATTGCAGAGTCCTTTAATACAGATGATTTTCAATTCCAATCCAAGGTCAAATCAGCGATTTTCAACAATCTGGAAGAAAGCAATGAACTGTCACCTGAAAAATTGGCTAATGACCTTTTTGACAACAATCTGACAGCTCGCTTGAGCTTTATCGATCAAGTCAAGGAAGCCGTACCAGAACCTGTTCAATTTGATGAAATTGATGCCAGTCGTCAGCTCAAGAAATTTGAAAACCAAAAACTTTCCTTGTCAAATGGAATTGAGCTCATCGTTCCCAACAATGTATACCAAGATGCGGAATCTGTTGAGTTTATTCAAAATGACAATGGAACCTATTCTATCTTAATCAAAAATATCGAGGATATTCAAAGTAAATAATGTTTAAATTTATAAGAAGAGTGCTTGTGCTAGCAGTCTTCCTTTTCGCAGGATACAAAGCTTATCATATCCATCAGGATGTTAAACAAGTCATGACCTACCAACCCATGGTGCGAGAAATCTTGAGCGAAAGAGATACTCCAGCCAATGAAGAGTTGGTGCTCGCCATGATTTATACCGAAACGAAGGGAAAAGAGCGGGATGTCATGCAGTCTAGTGAGTCTGCTAGTGGCGCTACCAATACCATCAAAGACGATGCCTCTAGTATTCGCCAAGGGGTACAGACTTTAACAGATAATCTCTATTTGGCACAGAGCAAAGGAGTAGATGTCTGGACCGCCGTTCAAGCCTATAATTTTGGACCTGCCTATATCGACTTTATCGCTCAGAATGGCAAGGAAAATACTCTGGCACTAGCCAAGCGTTACTCCCGAGAAACGGTCGCTCCTATCCTTGGTAATACTACAGGGAAGACCTACACCTATATCAACCCTATTTCTATCTTTCACGGAGCCGAACTCTATGAAAATGGTGGAAATTATTACTACTCAAGACAGGTTCGCTTTAATCTCTATATCATGAAATTCTTTAATTTCTTTTAAACATCTGGTTTGACCAAGTGTTTTTCACTATAAGCTTTCTTTAAGATTGTTTTATTACCCTAGAAAGGTAAAGGAGGGAATATCCCATGAGAAAGAAATTCTTTCTAACAAGTGCTGCAGTACTGTGGGCCGTAACAGCTATGACGAGTGTCCACGCAGCAACCGATGTTCAAAAAGTAATCGATGAAACCTATGTACAACCTGAATATGTTCTAGGTTCTTCTCTATCTGAAGACCAGAAAAATCAAACTCTTAGCAAACTTGGCTATGACGCATCAAAAGACACCAAAGATATCAAAACTATGACACCTGATATCTATTCGAAAATTATGAATGTGGCTAATGATGCTAGTCTACAGCTCTATTCGTCAGCTAAGATTCAAAAGCTAGGTGATAAGTCGCCTCTAGAAGTCAAGATTGAAACGCCTGAAAATATCACCAAGGTGACGCAGGATATGTACCGTAACGCAGCAGTGACACTGGGAGTGGAGCATGCCAAAATCACAGTTGCAGCTCCTATTCCAGTTACTGGAGAGAGCGCCCTTGCAGGGATTTACTACTCGTTAGAGGCCAATGGTGCCAAAGTACCGCAAGCCAATAAAGACTTGGCCCAAGAGGAGCTAAAAGCCTTATCCGATATTAATGCTGAAAACAAGGATAAATCAGGCTACGATGCCAATAAACTCAATGTCGCCTTGGCAGATATCAAGGCAGGAATCGCAAAAGCAAAAGAAGCCAAAGGAAATCTGACAGAAGAAGATGTCCGCAAAATCGTTGAAGACACGCTAAAAAACTACAAACTTGATCAGGTTATAACAGGAAACCAGGTCAATATCATCATCAATTTTGCCCTCAATCTCTCAAAGAGTGACATTTTGAACAATGCTGATTTCACTAAAACCCTAAATGACCTCAAGGAAAGCATTGTCTCTCAAGCTGGAGATAGCTTTAAAAATATCAACCTCAACTTTGATGCCAATAAAGCGCTAGAAGACGGGGGCAACTTCTTTAGCTCCCTTTGGCAAGCCATTGTCAACTTCTTCAAGAGTTTTGGTGCTTAGATCATTTCATGATATAATAGATGGTAACAGAAATGTTGCCGTCTTTTTTTGTCGGCCGATAGAAAGTGAATAATATGTTAAAGAAAAATGATATTGTAGAAGTTGAAATTGTTGATTTGACCCATGAAGGTGCTGGGGTTGCTAAGATAGAAGGTTTGGTTTTCTTTGTAGAAAATGCTCTACCAACTGAGAAAATCCTTATGCGTGTCCTCAAAATCAATAAAAAGATTGGCTTTGGGAAAGTGGAAGAATACCTTATCCAGTCACCACACCGTAATCAAAATCTAGATCTGGCTTACCTGCGTTCAGGAATTGCGGATCTAGGTCACCTTGCCTATCCAGAGCAGCTCAAGTTTAAAACCAAGCAAGTCAAAGAAAGTCTCTACAAGATTGCTGGTATTACAGATGTAGAGGTCGCTGAAACGCTCGGCATGGAACATCCAATCCAGTATCGAAACAAGGCACAGGTACCTGTTCGTCGAGTGAATGGTATCTTGGAAACTGGCTTTTTCCGTAAGAATTCGCACGACCTTATGCCCATTGAAGATTTCTTCATCCAGGATCCTGTCATTGACCAAGTTGTGGTAGTTCTACGCGATTTGCTTCGTCGTTTTGATTTAAAACCTTATGACGAAAAGGAGCAGTCTGGCTTGATTCGGAATCTTGTGGTGCGACGTGGTCATTATTCAGGACAAATCATGGTGATTTTAGTAACAACTCGTCCTAAAGTTTTTCGTGTTGAGCAATTGATTGAACAAGTCATCAAGCAGTTCCCAGAGATCGTCTCTGTCATGCAAAATATCAACGACCAGAATACCAATGCGATTTTTGGTAAGGAGTGGAAGACTCTTTATGGTCAAGACAATATCACGGATCAGATGTTGGGAAATGACTTCCAAATCGCTGGCCCAGCTTTCTATCAGGTTAATACTCAAATGGCCGAGAAACTTTATCAAACAGCTATTGACTTTGCGGAGTTAAGAGAAGATGATGTGGTGATCGATGCTTATTCTGGTATTGGAACGATTGGATTATCCGTTGCCAAGCATGTTAAGGAAGTCTATGGAGTGGAGGTCATCCCAGAAGCAGTTGAGAATAGCCAGAAGAATGCTGCATTAAACAATATCACCAATGCCCACTATGTCTGTGACACTGCTGAAAACGCCATGAAGAGCTGGCTTAGGGAAGGTATCCAACCAACCGCTATCTTGGTTGATCCTCCACGCAAGGGATTGACCGAAAGTTTTATCAAAGCAAGTAGCCAAACTGGAGCTGACCGCATCGCCTATATCTCCTGCAATGTTGCAACTATGGCGCGTGATATCAAACTCTACCAAGAATTGGGATATGAGTTGAGGAAAGTCCAGCCGGTGGACTTATTCCCACAGACGCATCACGTCGAGTGTGTGAGTTTGTTAGTGAAACGCAGTTAAACCTCAAAAGGTTCACCCAAACCTTTTGAGTCCCACAAACGCATCATGTTGAGGCGTTATCACTGCTTGTACGAGCTGATTAAACAAGGGTGTAGCTAGCGAAAGTCCTACAGTAAGGAGTTTAAACATGAAATTCCATGAATTTGGTGATAAGAATTTGCCTCCTATTTTACTGATACATGGTGGTGGAAGTTCTTGGTGGAATTATCTTCGTCAAGCACGAATCTTGTCAGAAGAATACCGTATTATTCTGCCCACTTTGAATGGACACGGCGAGGAATATCAACTTGATTATGTTTCTACTGAAGATTCTGCTTTGGAGATTCTAGACTATATCAAAGAAAACTGTGGTGGGAAATTGTTTGCAATCGGTGGTGTTTCACTTGGTGGTCAAATTGCCATGGAGCTTTTGTCTTTAGACAGTGAAATTACTGAGAAGGCCATCATAGATGGAAGCCTCTGTATTCCTCAACCAAGGTTAGCTAAAATCAGCATCTTTCTAGTGTCTCTATTTGGTAAACTGATGTTCAATATATTCTCTTGCAAACTTCAGTTAAGCATGATGAACAAACTCTATCCTAAACTGGCTTATCCAGAGGAAATAAAAGCTTATTATTTGGAGGATTTGCCAAGGACCCCTATCAAAACATTGGTGACCATTTACAAAAACTATATGGGATGTTACAAGCTGAAAGATATGATTTCTGCTAGCAAGGCTCAGGTTCTGTATATCTATGGTGAAAAAGAATTGAACTGTGTGAAAGAATCAGCGAAATTATTTCATCAGCTACATTCAAATACAATTTTGTATGAAGCAAAGGGCTATAACCACGGTTATTTATCAGCTTACCTGCCTTATGAGTGGATTGATTTGGTGGTGCCATTTTTAAAGAGTGACTCATTAGAAATGTGTAACGAATCTGATATGCCATAAGGAGGAATACCATGCTAGGAGCAATTGTTGGAGTCATTGTAGGTTCTGTTTACGAATGGAACAATATCAAAACGAAGGACTTTCCTTTATTTAGGAAAGAGTGCTTTTTTACAGATAATACGATAAGTTCGAACCGCTGAGTGTGTGAGCTTTGCTGGTAAAAGCGTAAAAATCTTATAACAAAAGAACTTAAGAAAGTATTGAAACAAAGGCTTTTGCCGTAAGAGATATTTTAGTATTATGACTGAAATTAAAATAGGCTAAGAGTAGATTTGTGAGTTTTGAACAATTTTTCCTAGCATACTTAGGAATGGAGAGATAAGATGACATGGACTAAGGAATATTTTTCTAAAATTGAATTTATTATTCATTGTGGTTGTGAAATTTTTGGTTATTTTGAGTGTAATCTGATGAACTCTGAACTGTCCTACCAAGAGTGTGGGAATACTGGAATGATCGTTTTTGAACATAGTCAGAAACTATCCGAAAAAGCCTTATCTAAACTCATGAAATATACGCGACTTATTGATTTTGAGAAATATAGAAAGGGGAACAATTCAAATAAGAATGATAAAGTTATTGGTTATAGAGATGCATTTTCGATAACTTTCAAGGGCTATAGTCAAGATGGACAAGCTTTATTGATATATAATATGGACTATGTTTACAAGGATTGGTACAATAGACCCGTTGATAACTTGTACAGTTTTATAAGCGAAACCTATTTTTCAGATTTTCAAAATAATAGATGTTTTATTGCTCAAGGGCTGATGGCTGGTGTACTTCCGTTTTAGGTATAATAGGAAGATGTAGTATATAGTGGAATCAAAAAAGTTTTTTAATTATAATTTGATTAGATGAATACCTATAAATTATACAAAATTCGTTAATAGATAATTTTAAAACTATAGTTGATGGTCAAATTCCCGATATCTTACAAGGAGGAATCTTATGCTAGGAGCAATAGTTGGAGACATTGTAGGTTCAGTTTACGAATGGAACAATATCAAAACGAAGGATTTTTCTTTATTTTGTGAGGATTGTTTTTTCACGGATGATACAGTAAGTCCAAACCGCTGAGTGTGTGAGTTTGTTAGTGAAACATAGTTAATCCTCAAACTAAAGAAACTAAAACTCCATTATTTAGAAATGAAAACCTAAACTGGTTTTAAGGAGGTAAAATATTGATGGAAAGCAGACCTGAGTTCAATAAAGTCGCATCCTTTGATGAATTTAATAAATACTATTGGTATCGGGATGAACTTTCACAGATATGCAGGTCATTAGGACTTGAATATAGAGGTACAAAACAGGAACTCAATGATATTATTGAGCAGTACTTCAAGGGGAATTTGATTAAAAAATCATCAGTAAAAAGGAAAAAGAAACGAGTAGAAGTCGTTACTTTAGATACGCCCTTACTTGAATGTGGATTCTCCTTTAATGCAAACTTTAGAGAATATTTCTCAACTTTAACAGGTGTTTCGCCCTTTAAATTTACTGCTAATATGGCCACTGCTTGGAGAAAAGTAAAAAAAGAAAATGATTTGAATTTCACAATCCAAGATATGCTAAAAGTCTATTATGGAAATTCAGATTATGCCAAGTATGATCATTCGGTTTGTCAATGGAATCAATTTCTAAAGGATTTCTGTGCAGACGAAAATAGTGCCAACTACTCTAATAAACTAAAAGTAGCTTCTATTCTTTGGAAAGAAGTTAGAAATTCAAGTAATGAAAAAATTTATTCAAAAAAACTTTTAACTGAATATGCTGATAAAATAGATGAGTATGACAAGTAGAAATGTCAGTCTAAACTAATAGTTTGTAAGGAGGAATACCATGCTAGGAGCAATAGTTGGAGATATTGTAGGTTCAGTTTATGAATGGAACAATATCAAAACGAAAGACTTTCCATTATTTCGTGAGAATTGTTTTTTCACTGATGATACGGTCATGACCTGCGCTGTTGCTGAGGCTGTTATGATTGGTGGTCGGAAAGATGACTTTATTGATGCCATGAAAAAGTACGGCAGAATGTACCCCGATGCGGGCTATGGTACTCGGTTTAGTAGTTGGATCGATAGTGACAATCGTGAACCTTACTATAGCTTTGGAAATGGTTCTGCTATGCGTGTTTCTCCCTGTGCTTGGCTTATGGACTGCGGCTTTTGTGCAAGAACGGGTATGACACCATCAACTAGAAAGCTTGCACGACTTTCAGCAGAAGTCACCCATAATCATCCAGAAGGTATCAAAGGAGCCATGGCGACAACTGATGCTATCTTTCTGTGTCGTTATTACTTTGGAGGTTATTGCGGAGATTATGAGCAACCAATCAATGACAATCCTACAGAGTGCAAAAGACAGATCAAGGATTATATTGAGCAGGAATACGGCTACAATCTATCTCAAACTCTAGATGAAATTCGTCCTAACTATCGTTTCAATGAAACCTGTCAGGATACCGTACCCCAGGCCATTATAGCATTTCTAGAAAGTAGAGACTTCGAAGATGCTATAAGGAACGCCATTTCCCTTGGTGGGGATAGTGATACTCTTGCTGCCATCACAGGAAGTATCGCAGAGGCAGCCTATGGAATTCCTGATTGGATTAAGGAAAAGGCTTATTCCTACCTAGATGAGCCGTTAAAGGATGTCATTGAACGATGGGAGCTTTTCATAGCAGGAAAATGATGGTTTAGTTAAGTAGAAAGGTGTCACCTATGGAATTACTTGATGAGTATAAAAAAGAAAAAGTGATAGACGTTATCACAAATATTTTAACCGCTATTCACCTGAAAAAATACGAAGACATTATGAATTATGTCGACGAATCAGAGATTGACGATTTAAATGAATTTTTTGGTTATGTTGAAAAGACATTAGAATTAAATGATTTTGATACGATTGATGAGTATGGTGTGGAATGTCATTTCAATCCGCCTTATGAGTATTCTCAATTGGAGATTTATGATTATGATGACCAGACTGGGTTTGCTGTTGATTATGATTTGACTTCAAATTCTGAATTAGTAGATATGGTGTTGCAAGCAGAGTTTCTATATACCGATAATGGCTATACAGTAAGATTTCTTAATGTCGATCCTGGTTAGGAAAAGTTTAATAAGCAATATCCTTGATACACTATTTATACAGGCATTTAAGATTTTCTTGAATGTCTTTTTTGTATAAGAGTAAGATCAAAGCTTTTAAACTATCAAGTTTTCCTATCAATAGATCAATTGTCTTTAAATGCATTTTATGAATGAATCTAAATGGTTATAGAAAGTTATTTCTATTATGTTCGTGCTATAATAGTTTTAGGCTTCATTTTTGGGAGAGGTAAATGAAAAAATATAAACATTTATTCTGGCTTTCTGGCTTGGTAATCTTATCAATTTCGCTGTTTTCATTGAATGCCTGTAGTTTGGGTGGCGAAACCATTCCCCAAAATAGAACAAAGGAACAGTACGAGTTTGAAAAAACGTTTGATTCCATGTTTAAATTTTTGGAACAAGAGCAGAAGGATTTTAATGGGCTGGAAGCTTATAAAAGTAGAGTCTATATAAAAAATGGTGACGAAGTCAAAAGATATGAAATTGACCTAGATATTACCAAGGCAGATGGTAAGGGTGACTATAGAATACAAATCGGAGAAAACAAAAAAACGGTTCCCGTTAGTTATTCTAATGGCAAGTTGCATTACGATTCGGAGATATACCCTTTATTTGATGAAGAGATTCTTAACTTAGTTGTCAAAAGAGATGTTTTTGACTCCTTGAATGTAAAAAGAACGATAAAAACTGGTACAACAGAGCTTAATGAAATTATCTACCAGTCAGACACTCACTCTGAACTCTTTCAGAAACTGAAAAGCAAATATGATTTACCAGAGGAAACAACATGTCAAATTAGAATAAATCACTCAGATAAAACAAATTATGGGATCACAATACAGTTAACATCGAAAGAGATGTCTGTCAAAATTGGTTTAACTATTATTAAAAAACGGGGCTAACGATTTAGGAATGTTATTGAAAAGAGTTTTTTAACTCTGAGAAGGATTTAAAGGTGAGTATGAAAGTAAAATTTAAAGAAACGAATAAAATATTTTTCAAAATAGTAGAAGTAGGGGGAGAAAAGTATATTCTAGATTTGACGACTGTTAGACCAAAAAACTATTTCTGGGGTTCTCTTCCTGATGAAATTACTGCAAAAATGCAAAAGTTAGATAAAAAAGATATGCGTTTTGAAAGTGTAGCCCCAACTATGAGTAAATCAATTGGGATTGCAATTGGTACAGCAATAGGGGGATCTGGCTATCGGCTAGTGACGAATTTTTTTAGAAACAATGGGATTAGTCACAACCTTCCTTTAAAGATAGGCTTATATGGCCTGTTCATCTTCCTAGCTTATCTTGCTTTCTGGTTCATTGCCATAAGAGCTCGTCATAGCGTCCAAAAAAGACTTGAGAATAAAGTTTCAAACTATCAAATAACTTTTAAACCAGTTGGAAATAAACGTCAATTAAAACATTACAAACTTCTTCCTTTTATCCTTGTTCCGACTCTTGGATGTTTTGCATTTTATCTATATACTGTTAATGGAACAGAGGGAGCCTTACTTGTTATTAATAGTATTCTATTATTGGGATTTTTTACAGTGATTTTAGGCATGTCACCACTCCGAGAAAGTGTCGAAAAGCAAGAGATTATTTTTGATAGAATAGAGAAGTTATAAATTAAGATGAAAGCTGTTTATGATCCTATTTTGCAGGTCACATTGGGTTATTTTATCAGAAAAATTAGGGAATTGATTAGAAAGTGTTTGGGTGGTAAATGTGGAATTAAAATTTAAGTATTCGAATATAGCAGTTTTTAGAATAGTAGAGTTTAAGAATAAAAGTTATATCTTAGATCCTACCACTATAAAAGGCAAGTCCTATTTCTTCGGTTCGCTTCCGAAAGAGGTTACTGCTGAGATGGTTGAGCTATCTCCATCTAATGATAGTTTTAGAATAAAATCGAAGACACCAATAGGCGCATCTACTGCTCTAGTTATAATGATTCAGCCACTTGTTGGCATCTCTCATACGCTGATGAAAGATGCCTTTATTAGCTGGGGAATCAATCAGCAAATTTTAATGAAAGTAGTGTTATTTGCTTTCTCTGTATTTTTGTCTTATCTTATGGCTGTCTTTTATGAAAAAAGTGCGGTAAGAAAGTTTGAATCAAGAGTTCCCCAAAACAGTAAACGCTGTCGACTTGTTTTTGAACCCAAAGGGAAACGAATGATTGATTGGTGGTATATTACTCTTGGAATTAATACGGTTTGTTTAGCATTTTTTATAGGACTTGATAGTGGTTATGAAAGTGCTATATTGGTTATAAATGGCATAATTTCATGGTGGTTTTTTGTAATACTGAGAATGCCACAAATCCCAGAGTATTATAAGACACTAACATTAACTGAAATTGAAGAGCTATAAATACAGAATGCCGAGAAGTCGGAAATAGTATTGATTCAGGTATTCAATCCATTCAGAAAGTGTTTGGGTGGTAATTTTGAAAATTAATTTTAGAGGATTAGATGTTGCTTATTTTGATGTGTTAGAGATGGGAGAGAAAAAGTACGTTCTTGATTCCAACTCCACAACACCAAAGAGTTATTATTGGGGACTTTCCCCTGAAACTCTTGAAGTTGATTTGATAGAACTTGATAGTCAGAATAAAAATTTTGATAAAAAAATTAAAATGGGTCCTTCAGGAATGCGTATGATATCTATTGGTTTAGGTCTTCTTTCGTATAGAGTAGTAACATCAATCTTTAGATATTATAATATTAGTCATTATCCGTACTTAAAGGTATTTTTATTTCTCATATCTATTTTGACAGCTTATATTGTTTACCAAAGCATTTTAATGAAGTCTCGGAAGGAGATTTCAAGTCGTTTATCCCAGGAAAAGAAGAGGTATAAAATAGTTTTTCAAAATAGTAAGAAAAAAAGACAATTCTGAACTGCACCCCAAAAGTTAGACAGAAAAAATCTAACTTTTGGGGTGTTTTATTATGAAATTGAGTTATGAAGAT
>CAJNDD010000026.1 GCA_905221435.1 bacterium | reverse complement strand
TTTGAGAGGTTTGTGACGAGTCAAGAGCAATGAGGCTTGAACAAAGTGAAAGCCAGCGTCTTTAGGCGCTGGCTGGTGATTTGGGCTTATAGCCCTGGTGCAAACCACCCGTTAGACGGGTGGTTATGATTGTTGTCGAGGACTTAGGGGTTTCTTTAAATTGATAAAATAAAAAGCCCTTTAATAAGGGCTAAGTGCATTTAGGAGACTACACTTCAAATTCATAGAGTGCTGTAGACAAATAACGTTCGCCGTTATCTGGTGCTAAAGCAAGGACTTTCTTACCTGTACCTAATTTCTTGGCAACCTCAATTGCCCCGTAAATCGCTGCAGCTGAAGAAATCCCAACAAGGAAGCCTTCTTTTCCACCAATTTCACGGCCAAGTGTGAGTGCATCATCTGATGTTACACGGACGATACCGTCATAGGCCTTTGTATCAAGTGTTTCAGGAATAAATCCAGCTGAAATACCTTGAATTTTGTGAGGTCCAGGTTTTTCACCGGATAAGATGGCAGACTCATCAGCTTCAACCGCAAAAACTTGAATGTTTGGATTGACAGCTTTTAATGCATGAGAAACACCTGAGATCGTTCCACCGGTACCAACACCACCCACAAAAGCATCTAGTCCATCAGAACCAAAAGCAGCCAGTATTTCAGCTCCTGTTGTTCTTTCGTGTACTTCTGGATTAGCTGGATTATTAAATTGGAGTGGAAGAAAGCCGTCACGTTGAGCGGCGATTTCCTGAGCTTTGGCAATAGCCCCTTTCATTCCTTCACTACCAGGAGTAAGGACGAGTTCAGCACCATAGGCTTGGATAATCTTACGTCGTTCCACACTCATCGTTTCAGGCATGACGATAACAACTTTATATCCTTTAGCGGCACCAACCCATGAAAGACCGATACCAGTGTTTCCACTCGTTGCTTCAACAATGGTAGCACCCGGTTTTAGAATACCATCTTGTTCCACTTTTTCAATCATGCTAAGAGCAATACGGTCTTTGACTGAGGATCCTGGGTTAAAGGCTTCTAGTTTAACATAGACGTCTGCAGCATCCTCTGGAACAATGTTGTTGAGTTTAACAATCGGTGTTTGTCCAATAAGTTCAGTGATATTATTATAAATAGTCATAGATATACCTCTTTGTATAAGATGATACTAGTATAACGCGCTCAAGGCTATTTGTAAAATATAGAAATCCTATCAAAGTGATAGGATTTTTTTATATCAAGCATCCAAGCTGTGAATCTGCGAATAGATTTCGTAGGTACGAACTATATTTTTTGTTTACACTAAGTTTACAGGAACCTCAACTTCACGTAAACCTTGATCTGTTAAAGTAACCTTTCCATTAAAAAACTCAACAAGAGCAGCTTTGATATTTTCTTTCTCTTCCTTATCAACATAAATCATTGTATCAACTTGATCTGTAAAGTTTGTATCCAGCTCCATGAGATGATGGTCTCTAAGAAAATTGCCATATTCTTGATACTGAGCATAAGACATTTGAATGGCTATACCAGCCTGCTCTTTGATTTCAATAATGCCAATTTCTTTGACAGCTAAGGCCACACTACCTGCATAAGCACGAATCAAACCGCCAGCACCTAGCTTAATTCCTCCAAAGTAGCGGGTAACTACTACACAGACATTGGTAAGATTATGATTTTCTAAGACACCGAGCATAGGGACTCCAGCAGTACCATTAGGCTCACCGTCATCACTCGTACGCTTAATCTCACTTCGTTCCCCTACAATAAAAGCTGAGCAGTTATGGGTAGCTTTGTAGTGTTCTTTTTTGACGGCAGTGATGAAATCATGCGCCTCTTCTTCACTATAGACACGCTTTGCATGACAGATAAAGCGGGATTTTTTGATTTCTTCTTGGACTTGCCCGTCCTCTTTAATTGTTCTAAATTCCATGATTTAATTGTACTAAAAAAACACCTAAAGCGCTAGATTTTTACGAATAAAGAAGTATGAAAGTAAATCCAAATTATCTCGGTCGCTTGTTTACTGAGAAAGAATTAACTAAAGAAGAACGTCAGATGGCCGTGAAACTGCCAGCAATGAGAAAAGAGAAGGGAAAACTTTTCTGTCAACGTTGTAATAGTAGCATTCTAGAAGAATGGTATTTGCCTGTTGGTGCTTACTACTGCAGGGAGTGCTTGCTGATGAAGCGAGTCAGGAGTGATCAAGCTTTATACTATTTTCCGCAGGAAGATTTTCCTAAGCAAGATGTTCTCAAATGGCGTGGTCAGTTAACACCTTTTCAGGAAAAAGTGTCAGAGGGACTTCTTCAAGCGGTAGACAAGCAAGAGCCAACCTTGGTTCACGCTGTAACAGGAGCGGGAAAGACAGAGATGATTTATCAAGTTGTGGCTAAAGTGATTGATGAAGGTGGTGCAGTTTGTTTAGCCAGCCCTCGAATAGATGTTTGCTTGGAGTTATATAAGCGACTGCAGAATGACTTTGCTTGTGAGATAGCACTACTTCATGGTGAGTCAGAACCCTATTTTCGAACACCACTAGTCGTTGCAACGACTCACCAGCTGTTAAAATTTTATCATGCTTTTGATTTGCTGATAGTAGATGAAGTAGATGCCTTTCCTTATGTTGACAACCCTATACTTTACTATGCTGTAAACCAATGTGTAAAGGAAGATGGGTTAAGAATATTCCTTACAGCAACTTCTACAGATGAGTTAGATAAGAAGGTTCGCACTGGAGAATTAAAACGATTGAGCTTGCCAAGACGATTTCATGGAAATCCATTGATTATTCCAAAGCCAGTTTGGTTATCGGATTTTAATCGTTACTTAGATAAGAGTCAGTTGTCACCCAAATTAAAGACCTCTATTGAGAGGCAGAGAAGAACAGGTTATCCCTTGTTAATCTTTGCATCAGAAATTAAAAAAGGCGAGAAACTAAAAGAAATCTTGCAGGAACAGTTTCCAAAAGAAAATATCGGCTTTGTGTCTTCTGTGACAGAAGACCGATTAGAGCAGGTGCAAGCTTTTCGAGATGGAAAGCTAACAATACTGATCAGTACGACAATCTTGGAACGTGGAGTTACCTTCCCTTGTGTGGATGTTTTCGTATTAGAAGCTAATCATCGTCTCTTTACCAAGTCTAGCTTGATTCAGATTGGTGGGCGAGTTGGGCGTAGTATGGACAGACCAACTGGTGAGTTGCTCTTCTTTCATGATGGATTAAATACTTCCATCAAAAAGGCAATCAAGGAAATCAAGCAGATGAACAAGGAGGCGGGATTATGAATTGTTTATTATGTGGCCAGTTAACAAAGAGTGACTTGACATTTAGTCACCTCTTACTGTTTAAGAATGAGCAAAACTATCTTTGCTCAGCTTGTGATTCTACTTTTGAGAAGATTGGTGAAGACCATTGTCCAAACTGCATGAAAAGAGGGTTGTCAACAACGTGTCAAGATTGTAAACTTTGGTGTGAAGATGGGATTCAAGTTGATCATAAAGCAATCTTCACCTATAATCAAGCTATGAAAGACTTCTTTAGTCGATATAAGTTTGATGGGGATTTTCTGCTTAGAAAGGTTTTTACTCCTGTACTTGCGGATGAGTTGAAAAAGTATGGAGACTATGAATTTGTGCTAATTCCTCTAAGTCCTGAAAGATTACTTGAGAGGGGATTTAATCAGGTTGAAGGTTTGGTTGAGGCAGCAGGATTTTCCTTTCAAGATTTACTAGGGAAAAGAGAAGAGAAGGCTAGTTCTTCTAAGAATCGCTCAGAACGATTAGCTACTGAAATTCCCTTTTATATTAAAACGGAAGCCCCTCTTCCTAAGAAGATTTTGGTTATTGATGACATCTATACGACAGGGGCGACTATCAATCGTGTGAAGCGACTGTTTGAAGAGGCAGGTGTTTTGGAAGTCAAAACTTTTTCCCTTGTAAGATGAGGAAAAATTTGCAAAATGAAAATGAAAGCGTTATAATATAGTTAGAAAAATAAAAATGTTTAGAAAGAAGGTACTTATATGATTAAATATAGTATCCGTGGTGAAAACCTAGAAGTAACAGAAGCAATTCGCAATTATGTAGTTTCTAAACTCGAAAAGATCGAAAAATATTTTCAACCTGAACAAGAGTTGGATGCACGTGTCAACTTGAAAGTTTACCGTGAAAAAACAGCAAAAGTTGAAGTAACAATTCCACTTGGATCAATTACCCTTCGTGCAGAAGATGTTTCTCAAGATATGTATGGTTCTATCGATCTTGTAACAGATAAAATTGAACGCCAGATTCGAAAAAATAAAACAAAAATCGAACGCAAGAATAAAAATAAGGTTGCAACAAGCCAACTCTTTACAGATGCTCTAGTTGAAGATGCAAATGTTGTGCAGCCAAAAGTGGTTCGTTCAAAACAAATTGATTTAAAACCAATGGATTTGGAAGAAGCACTTCTTCAAATGGATTTGTTGGGACATGATTTCTTTATCTATGTAGATGTAGAAGATCAAACAACAAATGTTTTGTATCGCCGCGAAGATGGTGAAGTTGGTTTGCTAGAAGTTAAGGAATCATAAAATCTTGACAACTATGTAAAAGTGGTTTACACAATTGTAAACCACTTTTGTATTGCATCATTATACAAGGTATAAATGGAGGTAGTTATGAAAGACGTGGTGATTGTTTCGGCAGTACGGACTCCTATAGGCTCCTTTGGAGGAAGCTTGAAGGATGTTTCAGCTGTTGATTTGGGAGCTTTGGTTATTATGAGTGCTTTGGAGAAGGCGAGTGTGAAACCAGAGCAAGTAGATGAAGTGATTATGGGGAATGTCCTAGGCGCAGGTTTAGGTCAAAACGTAGCTCGTCAAATGAGCATTCATGCAGGACTCCCCGAATTTACACCAGCCTTTACCATCAATAAGGTTTGTGGTTCTGGGTTAAAGGCAGTGCAGTTGGCTGCTCAAGCGATTCGATGTGGCGATGCAGATATTATCGTAGCTGGTGGTGCAGAAAACATGAGTCAGGCACCATATGTTTTGCCAAGCTTCCGTTGGGGTGGACGTATGGGCGATTCGAAAGTGGTAGACACCATGCTCAAGGATGGTTTGTCTGACGCCTTTAACGAATACCATATGGGGATCACAGCTGAGAATGTGGCTGAAGAATATGGTATTAGCCGGGATGAACAAGATGCTCTTGCTTTGGAATCACAAAAACGAGCAGTGGCGACTATAGAATCTGGACGCTTTAAGAAAGAGATTGTTCCAGTGGTCATTCCTCAACGCAAAGGTGATCCTATTGTCTTTGATACAGATGAATTTCCTAGAAAAGATGCCAGCTTGGAGAGCTTGTCTAAGCTAGGTCCTGTTTTCAAAAAAGACGGTTCTGTTACAGCAGGTAATGCATCAGGTATCAATGACGGAGCAGCTGCTGTCTTGGTCATGAGTGCTGAAAAAGCTGAAGAATTAGGACTTCCAGTGATTGTCCGCATTCGTTCGTATGCAAGTGTAGGTTTGGATCCTAAGATGATGGGATGTGGACCGATTTATGCGACTCGCAAAGCTCTTGAAAAAGGCAATTTGACAGTTGATGATCTCGACTTGATCGAGTCAAATGAAGCCTTTGCTGCTCAGGCTTGTGCGGTTGGGAAAACACTTGGCTTTAACACAGATATTGTCAATGTCAATGGTGGCGCGATTGCTCTTGGTCACCCAATTGGGGCTTCAGGCTGCCGTATCCTAGTGACTCTGGTACATGAGATGATGAAACGTGATGCCAAAACTGGTTTAGCAACTCTCTGTATCGGAGGAGGAATGGGAATAGCTCTTATCGTGGAACGTTAGATGATAGTAATCTGAACACGTGGGTAGGAGGGTGATGAATCCCTCCTACTTTTGTGTCTGAGATTAGGAGAAATCAATCATGAAAGAAAGTCTTACCTCTTTTTAAAGGTCGCTTTTTAAGGCTTTTTGTGATATAATAATGCGCAAGAGGTTTAGAATGAAAAAAAATAATTTAAATCCGATTTCTGCGGTTCTACTAGGGATTGCAACTTTCGGAATCTTAACATTGCTGATTATTTTTTCGCATAATATTGCTGTAACAATCAGTGTTTTGTTTTTATTTGTACTTCTTTATCTGCTTTTATTCGTTTGGCAAAAAAAACAGTATGAAAAGAGCGAAATTGAACAAATCCAATACGTAAACCATCAAGCGGAAGATAGTTTGAACACGCTGCTCGATCAAATGCCAGTTGGTGTCCTGAAATTAGACTTATCTAGTGGCGAAGTGGAATGGTTTAATCCTTATGCTGAGTTAATTTTGACAAATGAAGAAGGGGAAATTGATGTTGAGTTAATTCAAACCATCATCAAGGCTTCTGTTGGGAATCCTGGTGCGTATGCTACCTTGGGCGAAACACGATATGCTGTTCATATGGATAAGGCCTCAGGTGTTTTGTATTTCTTTGATGTTTCTGGGGAGTATGAAGCTACTGTTGAATTGGTAACTAGTCGTCCAGTCATCGGGGTCATCTCAGTGGATAATTACGATGATTTGGAGGATGCGACATCCGACTCCGATATCAGTCATATCAATAGTTTTGTAGCTAATTTTGTTTCAGAATTTGCTAGTAAGTATGCCATGTTTTCTCGCCGTGTGGGGATGGATCGTTTTTATGTATTCACAGACTACACAGTACTCGAGGAATTGATGAATGATAAGTTCTCTGTGATTGATGCCTTTCGTGAAGAATCAAAACAGAGGCAATTACCCCTAACCTTAAGTATGGGATTTTCTTATGGTGATGGCAATCATGATGAGATAGGGAAAGTTGCTTTAAGGAATTTGAACTTAGCTGAGGTTCGTGGTGGGGACCAAGTGGTTGTCAAGGAAAATGATGAAACCAAGAACCCAGTCTATTTCGGTGGTGGTTCTGCAGCCTCTGTTAAGAGAACAAGAACACGTACGAGAGCCATGATGACAGCCATTTCAGATAAGATCCGCAGTGTGGATCAGGTCTTTGTAGTTGGTCATAAAAATCTGGATATGGATGCCTTGGGCTCTGCGGCCGGTATGCAGCTGTTTGCGAGCAATATCACTGAAAATAGTTATGCGGTTTACGATGCAGATCAAATGTCACCAGATATCGAGCGTGCGGTCAACTTTTTGGAAAAAGAGGGTGTCACCAAGCTCTTGTCTCTGGCTGATGCGATGAGATTGGTTACCAAGCGCTCTTTATTGATTTTGGTGGATCATTCCAAGACGGCTTTGACCTTGTCGAAAGATTTTTATGATTTGTTCACTCAAACCATTGTTATTGACCATCATAGACGTGATCAGGACTTTCCTGAGAATGCTGTCATCACGTATATTGAAAGTGGAGCAAGTAGTGCGAGTGAGTTAGTCACAGAATTGATTCAGTTCCAAAATTCTAAGAAAAATCGTTTGAGTCGTATGCAGGCTAGTGTTTTGATGGCTGGTATGATGCTGGACACCAAGAATTTTACATCTCGAGTGACGAGTCGAACTTTTGATGTGGCTAGCTACCTCCGAACACGTGGAAGTGATAGTATTGCTATCCAGGAAATTGCTGCGACAGATTTTGAAGAGTACCGTGAGGTAAATGAACTCATTTTACAAGGTCGTAAGTTGGGTTCAGATATCTTGATTGCCCAAGCTAAGGACACAACCACTTATGACACAGTTGTTATCAGTAAGGCTGCCGATGCTATGCTGGCTATGTCAGGTATTGAGGCTAGTTTCGTTCTGGCAAAAAATACACAAGGATTTATCTCTATCTCGGCTCGAAGTCGTAGTAAAATCAATGTGCAACGCATTATGGAAGAGTTGGGTGGCGGTGGTCACTTTAATCTAGCTGCCGCGCAGATTAAGGATATGAGTCTATCAGAAGTTGGAGGAAAATTGACTCAACTTATTTTGGATGAACTAAAGGAAAAGGAGAAAGAAGAATGAAAGTAATCTTTTTAGCAGATGTCAAAGGAAAAGGGAAAAAAGGCGAAATCAAGGAAGTGCCAACTGGCTATGCTCAAAACTTCCTGATTAAAAAGAATTTGGCTAAGGAAGCGACTGCTCAGGCAATCGGTGAATTGCGTGGAAAACAAAAATCAGAAGAAAAGGCTCATGCAGAGATGTTAGCAGAGGCAAGAGCCATCAAGGCCAAACTTGAAGCAGAAGAGACTGTCGTAGAGTTTGTTGAAAAAGTTGGACCAGATGGCCGTACCTTTGGATCCATCACCAACAAGAAAATTGCAGAAGAATTGCAAAAGCAATTTGGAATCAATATTGATAAGCGTCACATTCAAGTAAAAGCACCAATTCGAGCAGTAGGTTTGATTGATGTACCAGTAAAAATCTACCAAGATGTTACAAGTGTCATCAATCTTCGTGTAAAAGAAGGTTAAGTTTACAACATCTTGACAAGATTGTAAAAGGAAGGAAAGTCGGATGGCAGAAGTAGAGGAACTGCGAGTTCAACCTCAGGATATTTTGGCCGAACAATCTGTTCTGGGGGCTATTTTTATAGATGAGAGCAAACTCGTTTTTGTCCGAGAATACATTGATTCTCGTGACTTCTTTAAGTATGCTCATCGGTTGATTTTCCAAGCGATGGTAGACTTGTCGGATCGTGGGGAAGCGATCGATGCGACGACGGTTCGGACGATTTTGGATAGTCAAGGGGATCTCCAAAATATTGGTGGCTTGTCTTACCTTGTCGAAATTGTCAATTCTGTACCAACTTCAGCTAATGCGGAGTATTATGCTAAAATCGTGGCTGAAAAGGCTATGCTACGTCGCTTGATTTCCAAGTTGACAGACTCTGTCAATCAAGCCTATGAGGCTTCTAAGCCTGTAGATGAAATCATTGCTCAAGCTGAAAAAGGGATTATTGATGTTAGTGAAAATGCTAATCGTAGTGGTTTCAAGAACATCCGTGATATTTTAAATATCAACTTTGGGAACCTAGAAGTTCGGTCACAACAAACAACGGATATCACTGGTATTGCAACGGGATATCGTGATTTGGATCATATGACGACAGGTCTCCATGAGGAGGAACTGATTATTATCGCAGCTCGTCCTGCGGTCGGTAAAACAGCCTTTGCCTTGAACATTGCTCAGAACATCGGAACTAAGTTGGACAAGACTGTAGCTATCTTTTCACTGGAAATGGGTGCGGAAAGTCTAGTAGATCGTATGTTGGCGGCCGAAGGCTTGGTGGAGTCCCATTCTATCCGTACGGGTCAATTGACTGATGAGGAGTGGCAAAAGTATACTATTGCTCAAGGGAATCTAGCCAACGCGAGTATCTATATCGATGATACACCAGGGATTCGGATTACGGAAATTCGTTCGCGCTCACGCAAACTGTCTCAAGAAACAGGCAATCTAGGCTTGATTTTGATCGACTACCTACAGCTTATCACAGGGACTGGTCGTGAAAACCGCCAACAAGAAGTTTCTGAAATTTCTCGTCAGTTGAAAATTCTAGCTAAGGAATTGAAAGTTCCAGTCATTGCTCTCAGTCAGTTATCTCGTGGTGTGGAACAGCGTCAGGATAAGAGACCAGTCTTGTCTGATATTCGTGAATCGGGTTCTATCGAGCAGGATGCGGATATCGTAGCCTTTCTGTACCGTGACGACTACTATGATCGTGCAGGTGAAGAAGAGGAAGGAATTCCAAATAACAAGGTAGAGGTTATCATCGAGAAAAACCGTAGTGGAGCTCGTGGAACGGTGGAATTGATTTTCCAAAAAGAATACAATAAATTTTCAAGTATCTCAAAGAGGGAGGCATAAGATGTCAGATGCATTTACAGATGTAGCCAAGATGAAAAAAATCAAAGAAGAAATCAAGGCACATGAGGGACAAGTCGTTGAAATGACTTTGGAGAATGGCCGTAAGCGCCAAAAAAATAGATTGGGTAAGCTAATTGAGGTTTATCCGTCCCTATTTATCGTTGAATTTGGGGATGTTGAGGGGGACAAACAGGCCAATGTCTATGTTGAATCCTTCACCTACTCAGATATCTTGACAGAAAAGAATTTGATTCGATATCTAGACCAAGAATCCTAAAATGAAGTGAGCTAAGGAAAAGTTGTATCCGATATACTGGGATAAGAGTCTAATCTTAAATATAAAAAGCGAATAAAACTAGTTTTCTGAAACTCAGAATTCTGTTTTATTTGCTTTTTTGTCTAATTTATAGATTTGAAAACATTTTGATATGGAATTCTTGAAATTAGAATCTTTTTTGTTCCAGAAACCTTCCTGAAGTTCAAAGAGATGAAGGTGCTTATTTTAATGAGGTTGCTAGTGATTTTAGTTTCACATTAGAACAGAATAACACTGGAGAATTACTAATCTATTTATTTTCTAAAAGATTCTAAAAGGTTAGAAAAATAGGACTTATATTTAGAATTGTTTAATGGATAAAAGTTAGTAAAATTTGTAATGTCCTATGAATTTCTGAGAGAAAGATAGTAGTTTTTAGAATCTCTTACTTTGTCAAGTGCAATCTAAAGAATGAACGATAAAAGCATTTATCACTATCATGTTGAATGAATTTGAATTTCTGCAGTTTTCAAATGACGGTGGAAGTGAAGATAGATAAGCTTTTATCGATGGCAACCAGAGGAGTTTTCTTGCTTAATTTTGGTGTGATTGTCTGATTGATGATGGTTACGATTTGGTGGTTCTGTTTGACTAAAAAAGTCTTCGCGATAGTTGCTTTTCCCTATAGGATTTTTAGTACAAATGGAGTTTCCTTATTATCCATTTGTACAAAAAGTTAAAATAAGCAAATAGTAATAACGAGGCATGTATAGAAAGATGACCTTGAAGTTTGTGAAGCGATTCGGCATCAAAGAGGTATGAAAGAGCTCTGTAGAAAACGCAAAGCAACCATTGAGCGAATCTTTGGGACTGTGAAGGAATACCATAAATTAAGATACACTAGAGAGAAAGGGAAGTCCAAAATGGAGGATAAGGTTGGGCTTACTTTGGCGTGTTTAAATATCAAAAAATTGATGAAGTGGATAGCGAATATCCTTTTTTATTTTTCTCTAATTTAGATTTTTGGAGAGATTAGTAGATGATGAAGAAAATATTTTCGAAAAGATAAAAAGACAAACGTCCAAGATGACGTTTGTCTATGTTCTGAAGCGAGATTCAACCTCGCTTTTTTGTATTCTTGTTGAAGGGGTTTAATCTTCTTTTCTCTTAGTGAGTCCGTAGGCTGCTAGTGTGGCCAGGAGTCCTGCTGCGACCAAGCCTGCAGAGTCTTGACTTCCTGTTGCAGGGAGTTGTTTTTCATCTGCTTTGCTAGTAGTTGATTCAGCTTTCTCAGCTTTCTCAACAGCAGTTCCGACTTCGACAACTTGCGCGACCGCTTCCTGCGATACCGCACTATTGACAAGGCTTCTTTCTTCCTTGCCGTCAGCAGTGGTGCTGACAGAGTAGAAAATCGTACGGCGACCATTTACTCCAGCAACAACTACTTGCGTTTGTCCGAGTGGTAATTGCGGATTTTCACGTGTCACGGTAGGGAATGGAATTTCTTCCTCTTGGATGTCCAGCCTTGGTTTTTCTTCTGCGGCTGGAGCAAGACCGTGTTCATCTCCTTTGTGAGTAATAGGGGCACCGATTTCAACTACTTGGGTCACAGGTTCCTTGGTTACTTGGCTATCTAGAACCGTTTCTGTTTGTTTTCCATTTTCAGTAAGAATAGAGATGTAATGAGTACGTTCGCCCTCTACACCTGGTGTGATAATCTTTTCCTGACCAGCTGGGAGATTCGGATTTTCCTTCTTGATGATCTCAAATGGAATCTTTTCTGCTCTTGTGATGAGTTCCGGTTTGGTTTCAACATTGGCAGCTAGTTCGTTTTCATCGAGGCTTCCTGAGTGGGTCACTGCTGGTTTGAGGCCTAGGCGGGCTGCTTTGAGCCTGGCTACGAGAGCGTCTAGCTCGGCTTGTTTGTTACGGTTGAGGTTGTAGTTGAGAGCTTCTTTAGCTGCATTTAGGGCGCCCAAGCTTTCCTTGCTGTATCCATCCAAGTTTGCAGGGATTTGAGCAAGCTCCTCGCGGAGTGCATTGTAGTTAGCGCGGAAGTAGTCTTTGTTATGGTCTGCAAAGGCAGTCATGAGTTCAAAGATTTCTTCTTCCTTGTACTCAGCGCTTGGTTTGTCTGCCCAGATGGCAAGCATGCTTCCGATGGTTGGAAGGTCTACTTCTGGATACTTGGTAGAAGCAAGCTGGTTAAATGGCACTTTACCAGAATTTTCAAGTGCTTTTGATAGTGGGTAAGCTTCGTCTGGTTTATGATTACCTAGGACGTAGTACCAGTCTCCGTTGGTGTTGAGGAGTTTATAGCCTTTGCTTGCTAGGTACTGAGGCGTTGCAAGGTTGTAACCCCACCATCCCTTAGACCAGTAAGAGATGATGACATCCTTGTCAAACTCAACATCATCCTTGTCTTCATAGTAGAAACCATCGTTGAAGGCCATTGGTTGAAGGCCTCTTTCTTTGGCCATGGCAGCAAGGGTGTTAGAGTACTCAGCAAACTTGCCATAGAGATTGTAGTATTTTAGATAATACCAGCCTTGAGCGTTGGTAGCATCATTGGCATATTCGTCTGTACCGTAGTTGAAGATCCTAGTTTTGCCTGCAAAGAAGTCCATGTACTTGCCGATGAGGGCTTTGACAAAGTTCATGGCCTCTTCGTTTTCAAGGTCCATGGTTGTTTTAGAAACCTTGTCAAAGTTTGCTTGAGGATTCTTGATTCCAAGTTTTTCCATAGCGACGAGCATGGCATCCATGTGACCTGGGCTGTTGATTGCTGGGATGAGTCCGAGGCCTTTTGATTTTGCGTACTCGATCAATTCAGTGATTTCAGCTTGACTAAGAGTAGTTCCGTTTGGATCATCGTAGTAAGCTTTTGTTCCTTCGATAATGGCCTTCTTGACATCGTCACTTGCATAAGTTTTGCCGTTAGCTGTGATGGTCATGTCATCAAGGAGGAAGCGAAGTCCATCATTTCCTAGGAGAAGATGCACATCAGAGTAGCCGAGCTCGCTCGCCTTGTCTACAATGCGTTTGAGTTGGTCGAGCGTGAAGTACTTACGTCCGGCATCGATGGAAATTACCTTGTTCTTGGCAAGTTTTTCAACTTCACGTTTCGCGTCTTCTTCTTTTTGAGCTTCTGGTGTGAAGGTCAAATTGCTGACAGCTTCTTGGAGTTTCGCGATTGCTTGATCAATGGTGTCTTGTTGGGCACGGCTGAGGTTGCTATCGAGTGAGCGAATGGCTTTTTCAGCTTCTTTGACAGCTGCGACACTTTCTGAAGTATAGCGGTTAAGGTCTGTTGGGACTTCTTTCAGGGCTTGCTCAGCAGACTCATAGTCAGCTGCGAAGTATTCAGCATTGGCATTTGCGAAGCTACGCATGAGTTTGAAGAGGCGAGATGGTGAATAGCGTGCAGATGGGGTATCCGCCCAAGCAGCTACCATACCCCCGATGAACGGGATAGTAGCCCCATCAGATTTTGGTACAGAAGTGATTGGAGTGTTCTTGATACCATTGAGTCCTTGGTCGAGGTTGTACCAGCCTTGGCCATCGGCATTTCGTCCGAGAACGTAGTACCAAGCATCGTTGGTGTTAAGGATTTGGTGGCCTTTTTCAACTAGAAGTTTAGAAGAAGCGACGTCGTATCCGCCCCATCCACCAGTCCACATAGAAACGATGATGTCTTTGTCAAAAGTTCCGAAGCTAGTGTCGCTATTGTAGTAGATACCATCGTTAAAGGCCATTGGTTTGAGTCCGTGAGACTTGACGATGCGAGCAAGGTCGTTGGCGTAGGCGATAAATTTCTCATATCCTCCTACAGGGTAGCCTTCATTTGGATAGTATTTATCAGCTTGAAGAACGCTCCAGCCTTTAGCATCTGTAGCATCATTGGCGTACTCGTCCAGTCCGATGTTAAAAATATCAGATTTGCCAGCGAAGTAAGCAGCATACTTGTCGATCAGAGCTTTGGTAAATGCAACAGCTTCTTTGTTATCAAGGTCAACGGTACGAGCAGATTCTTTTCCAAAGTAGTTGAAGTTCGGTTTTTGGATACCTAGTTCTTTCATGGCATGCAAAATCGCATCCATATGGCCAGGGCTATTTACAGTTGGGATGAGACCAATGCCTTTGTTTTTAGCATAGTTGATCAAGTCTGTCATCTGACTTTCTGTCAAATGGTTGCCGTTTGGATCCTTGTAGTAGGCATCAGTTCCTTTTTCGAGTGCACGTTTGACATCATCACTGGCATAGGTTTTGCCATTGGCTTTGATCGTCATGTCGTCCAGCATGAAACGCATGCCATCATTTCCAACTAGTAAATGAAGATCAGTATAACCGTAGTGTTTAGCCTTGTCGATGATTTCCTTGAGTTGGTCTGGCGAGAAGTATTTGCGTCCAGCGTCAATTGAGATCATTTTTCTTTTTGCCAGTTTTTCATTTACCTGAGCTGCGCGTTCAGTGCTAGGAGTGATTGCTGCAGGTGTGACTGGTTCATTTTTCTTGTCTTCGTCGGCTTTCGCTGACTCTGAGTTTTCTTCTGGAGCAGGAGTAGTTTTTTCAACGACTGGAGTCTCGTCAACTTTCTCTGCAACTACTGGAGATTCAGTTTTTTCGTCTGTTGAAGTTGAAGCGAGTGTGGCTGAAGCTTCTTTTGCCTCGACTGTTTTTTCAAGCTTGCTTTCAACCGATGTCTCAGCTGTCTGTGGTTCTCCTTGAGCAGTCTGAGCTACGCTTGGATTTTCTGGTGTTGGAGTGACGCTGTCGGCAGATACGACTTGTGCGCTAAAAGCAAATCCTATAAGTACAGAAGCTGCCCCAACCGCGTATTTACGGATGGAGAAGCGCTGTTTCTTTTCTAGTTTCATGATAAAACCTCCTTGTTATTATATTGTATGATAACGTTTACACAAAACTGTTTTTATTTTATTATCTAAACTATAAAAAGTCAAGCGACTTTATGAAAGAACTATAATAAATGGAGGAAATCATAAGATTAGGAAGCTGTTTTTTTGGTAAATCTAATTTAGTAGAAAATTGTTCAATTATTTTACTTGTTTTTAGTAAAAGCACTACTAATTAAAGAATTACTCTCTGCCGTATGTTCATACTAAATGGTGCATGTTATAATGAACATAGAAAAAGCCTGAGCTAGGCTCAAGCTTTTTCTTAATGGCCTCGGTTACATGAGATGAATTTGATTTTATAGTAGTCAGCTCGCTTATAAGTTTCGCTATAAGCCAAAACTTGACCAGTGGCCTCAAGTTTCGTAGTCTTTGTTTGGAAGACAGTTGGGAATTGTGTATCGATTCCTAGTACAGAAGCAGCATGCTCTGGTGTTGGAAATGCGATTTCGTTGATTTCTTCAAAATGCTCATCACTCATGTGAATGCGGTAATCCAATTTGAAACGTTTATAGATAGAGCTATAGTAGTCAAGATTTGGATAGTTGGCATTGATGTATTGCTCAGGAATATAAGACGTGTGGTAGATGTAGGTCACATCATTTGTTTGACGGATACGTTCAATCTTGTAATAGAATTGATCTCCACGTAGTCCAAGTTTCTCCAAATATTCAAGTTGATTTCCACGCTCGATAGAAAGGACGGTTACCTTATCATCTTTTGTTTCAAAAATTTCGACATCTGAAAATTCAACAAGTTTATGCTTACGTGCGCGTGAAACAAATGTTCCTTTTCCTTGTTGACGGACAATATAGCCATCTTTGGCAAGGTCGTTCAAGGCACGAACAACTGTGATTGAACTCACATCGTACATTGCGATCAATTCTGCTTCAGTATAAAACTTGTCTCCACTTGCAAATTGACCAGATATAATTTTATTTTTTAATTCATCCTTAATATATTGGTATTTTGGAATAGCCATAATTTCACCTCGATTCTCTTTCTTCATCCTTGATTTTACCACAAATACAGAGAAAATAGTAGTATTTAGATAAAAAAATAGAATAACAGAGTAAAAATGTTATCCTATATACGAAAAATTAGCTTATTCTAATGGTTTAGAAAGCTTTTCTAGAAATTCCATTTTCATGTGGTATTTGCAGAAAGTTGGTAAAAGGAAAGTAAAAAAATCAAAAAATTTTAAAATATTTTCCAAAACCTATTGACAAATGCGAAAGATTTGATTATATTTAATATCATAATAAATGAAAGCGCAAACTTAATTAGTCAGGGGTGGTGACATGCCAAGATTTAAAATTGAGGACGATTTCTACCTAGATAGGAAACCGTTCAAGATTTTATCCGGTGCCATTCATTATTTTAGGATTCCGGCGGAGGATTGGTATCATTCGCTCTACAACTTAAAGGCGCTTGGCTTTAACACAGTCGAGACTTATGTGGCTTGGAATTTACACGAGCCTGTTGAGGGAAAATTTAATTTTGAGGGTGATCTGGATTTGGAGAAGTTTCTCCAAATAGCACAGGATTTGGGACTTTATGCTATTGTGCGCCCTTCGCCATTTATCTGTGCCGAGTGGGAGTTCGGTGGTTTGCCAGCTTGGCTCCTGACCAAGGACATGCGAATCCGCTCGTCCGATCCGGCCTACATCAAGGCGGTTGCTCGCTATTATGACCAACTGTTGCCAAGGCTTGTGCCTCGCTTGCTGGATAATGGCGGAAACATTCTCATGATGCAAGTAGAAAATGAATATGGCTCTTATGGAGAAGATAAGTCTTATCTACGAGCGATTCGGAAATTGATGGAAGACCGAGGGATTGATTGCCCACTCTTTACTTCAGATGGTCCATGGAGGGCTACTCTGAAAGCCGGAACCTTGATCGAAGACGACCTCTTTGTGACAGGGAACTTCGGTTCTAAAGCTCCGTACAACTTTTCACAGATGCAGGAATTCTTTGATGAGTATGGTAAGAAATGGCCCCTCATGTGTATGGAATTCTGGGATGGTTGGTTCAACCGTTGGAAAGAACCCATCATCACACGGGATCCTAAAGAGTTGGCAGAAGCTGTTCGAGAGGTATTGGAGCAAGGCTCTATCAACCTTTACATGTTCCATGGTGGAACAAACTTTGGTTTCATGAATGGTTGCTCGGCTCGAGGAACTCTGGATTTGCCGCAAGTCACATCTTACGACTATGATGCCCTTCTGGATGAAGAAGGAAATCCAACTGCTAAATACCTAGCAGTCAAGAAGATGATGGCAACACACTTCCCAGAGTATCCACAATTGGAACCGCTTTACAAGGAAAGCATGGAAATGGAATCCATTCCACTAGTCGAAAAAGTGTCCTTGTTTGAAACCCTGGATAGTCTCTCTAGTCCTACTGAAAGCCTCTATCCAAAAGCGATGGAAGAACTTGGACAAAGTTATGGCTACCTTCTCTACCGCACTGAGGCAAGTTGGGATGCAGAAGAGGAACGTCTCCGTATCATCGATGGACGTGACCGAGCTCAACTCTTTGTAGATGGTCAATGGATTGCTACTCAATACCAGACAGAGATTGGTGAAGATATCTACTGTCAGGGCAACCGAGAAGGCTTTTCAGAGATTGATATCCTGATCGAAAATATGGGGCGTGTCAACTATGGACATAAGTTCTTGGCAGATACGCAGCGTAAAGGAATTCGTACAGGTGTCTGCAAGGATCTACATTTCTTACTGAATTGGAAACAATATCCACTACCACTGGATAATCCTGAGAAAATTGATTTTTCAAAAGGATGGACAGAAGGACAGCCAGCCTTTTACGCTTTCGACTTTACTGTTGAAGAGCCGAAGGATACCTACTTAGATTTGTCTGAGTTTGGTAAGGGAGTTGCCTTTGTCAACGGGCGTCACTTAGGACGTTTCTGGAACGTCGGCCCGACCCTCTCACTTTATATCCCTCATAGCTATCTCAAGGAAGGTGCTAACCGCATCATCATCTTTGAAACTGAGGGCGAATATAAAGAAGAGATTCATTTAACTCGTAAACCTACACTAAAACACATAAAGGGGGAAAACTTATGACAATTGTAGGATGCCGTATCGATGGACGTTTGATCCACGGTCAAGTAGCCAATCTTTGGGCTGGAAAACTAAATGTTTCACGCATTATGGTTGTAGACGACGAAGTTGTTAACAACGATATTGAAAAGAGTGGTTTGAAACTTGCGACACCACCAGGTGTGAAACTCAGTATCTTACCAGTTGAGAAAGCAGCAGCAAATATCCTTGCTGGTAAATACGATAGCCAACGTCTCTTTATCGTTGCACGTAAACCAGACCGTTTCCTTGGTTTGGTCGAAGCAGGTGTTCCGCTTGAAACACTCAACGTCGGTAATATGTCTCAAACACCAGAAACTCGCTCTATTACACGTTCTATCAACGTGGTAGACAAGGATGTGGAGGACTTCCACAAACTAGCAGAAAAAGGTGTGAAACTCACTGCTCAAATGGTTCCAAATGATCCAGTTTCAGACTTTTTGAGCTTATTAAAATAGGAAAAAATTTTTAGGAGGTCATTGTTATGATACAACCGTGGCAAATTTTACTTCTCACTTTGTACTCAGCTTATCAAATCTGTGATGAGTTGACAATCGTTTCATCTGCAGGTTCCCCTGTATTCGCTGGTTTCATTACTGGTTTGATCATGGGAGATGTGACAACTGGTTTGTTTATCGGTGGTAGCTTGCAGTTGTTCGTTCTCGGGGTTGGTACCTTCGGTGGTGCTTCTCGTATCGACGCAACTTCTGGTGCGGTTCTTGCAACAGCATTCTCTATCTCTCAAGGGATTGATACAGACCTTGCGATCACAACAATCGCTGTACCAGTAGCAGCACTTTTGACATACTTCGACGTTCTTGGACGTATGACAACTACTTTCTTTGCACACCGTATTGATGCTGCAATCGAACGCTTTGACTATAGTGGTATCGAACGCAACTACCTACTTGGTGCAGTGCCTTGGGCTCTTTCTCGTGCCCTTCCAGTATTCTTCGCTCTTGCTTTTGGTGGAGAATTCGTACAAGGTGTTGTAAACCTTGTTAAAGAATACCAATGGGTTGCAGACGGTTTGACACTTGCAGGTCGTATGCTTCCAGGTCTTGGATTTGCAATCTTGCTTCGTTACCTTCCAGTTAAACGTAACCTTCACTACCTTGCAATGGGATTCGGTTTGACAGCTATGTTGACTGTTCTTTACTCATATGTAACAGGTCTTGGTGGAGCTGTTGCGGGTATCCTTGGTACTCTTCCTGCTGATGTTGCTGAAAAGATTGGCTTTGCTAACAACTTCAAAGGTTTGTCTATGATTGGTATCTCTATCGTAGGTATCTTCCTTGCAGTTGTTCACTTTAAGAACAGCCAAAAAGTAGCTGTAGCAGCACCTTCTACACCATCAGAAAGTGGGGAAATCGAAGATGACGAATTCTAATTACAAACTTACAAAAGAAGATTTTAATCAAATCAACAAACGTAGCTTGTTTACTTTCCAATTAGGTTGGAACTACGAACGTATGCAAGCTTCTGGTTACCTTTACATGATCTTGCCTCAATTGCGTAAAATGTATGGGGATGGAACTCCTGAATTGAAAGAAATGATGAAAGTTCATACTCAATTCTTTAATACTTCACCATTCTTCCACACTATTATCGCTGGTTTTGACCTTGCCATGGAAGAAAAAGATGGTGTGGGTTCAAAAGATGCCGTTAACGGTATCAAGACAGGTTTGATGGGACCATTTGCTCCTCTTGGAGATACAATCTTTGGTTCACTTGTACCTGCTATCATGGGATCTATCGCAGCAACTATGGCTATCGCTGGCCAACCATGGGGTATCTTCCTTTGGATCGCAGTTGCAGTCGCTTATGACATCTTCCGTTGGAAACAATTGGAATTTGCCTACAAAGAAGGGGTTAACCTTATCAACAACATGCAAAGTACTTTGACAGCTTTAATTGACGCTGCATCTGTACTTGGTGTCTTCATGATGGGTGCTCTTGTAGCAACAATGATCAACTTTGACATTTCTTACAAATTGCCAATCGGTGAAAAGATGATTGACTTCCAAGACATCTTGAACTCAATCTTCCCACGCTTGCTTCCAGCAATCTTTACTGCCTTTATCTTCTGGTTGCTTGGTAAGAAAGGTATGAACTCTACTAAAGCGATCGGTATCATTATCGTTCTTGCAGTAGGTCTTTCATTCATCGGTAAATTCTTGCTTGGAATGGGCGCATAATTTATGAGTAAATCATTAATTTTGGTGAGTCATGGTCGTTTCTGTGAAGAACTTAAAGGTAGCACAGAAATGATCATGGGTCCACAGGACAACATTCATGCAGTGGCTCTTCTTCCAGAAGATGGCCCAGAAGAATTTACTGCAAAATTTGAAGCTGCTATCGAAGGATTGGATGATTTCCTAGTCTTTGCGGACCTTCTCGGTGGGACACCTTGTAACGTGGTAAGCCGTTTGATTATGGAAGGTCGCGACATTGAACTCTACGCAGGGATGAATCTTCCAATGGTGATTGAATTTATCAATGCAAGTCTTACAGGTGCAGATGCGGACTACAAGAGCCGTGCTGCAGAAAGCATTGTGAGAGTCAACGATCTGTTAGCGGGCTTCGATGATGAGGAAGATGAATAAGATGTGACTTAGAGCATCTTATATAGAATATACATGGGAATGGGAGTCACTCCCATTCCCATATTTTCAATAGGAATGAAACAACAATAGATTAGAGGAACTCTATGCTAAATTACACAAAAGAAGAATTACTTGAACTGGGTGCAGAAATCACGACTCGTGAGATCTACCAACAGCCCGATGTATGGAAAGAAGCTTTTGAAGCCTATCAAGCAAAACGGGAAGAAATTGCAGCATTCCTACAAGGAATCGCTGATAAACATGACTATATTAAGGTCATCTTGACAGGTGCTGGGACTTCTGCTTATGTGGGAGATACCTTGGTACCATACTTTAAGGAAGTCTATGACGAACGCAAATGGAATTTCAATGCCATTGCGACAACTGATATCGTTGCCAATCCAGAAACTTATTTGAAAAAAGATGTGGCGACTGTCCTTGTTTCCTTTGCTCGTAGTGGGAATTCACCTGAAAGTGTGGCAACAGTTGATTTGGCTAAATCCTTGGTTGATGACCTCTATCAGGTGACCATTACATGTGCTGCAGAAGGGAAATTGGCTCTTCAAGCTCATGGTGATGACCGCAATCTTTTGCTCTTGCAACCAGCTGCTTCCAATGACGCTGGATTTGCCATGACTTCTAGCTTTACGTCTATGATGCTAACAGCTCTCTTGGTCTTTGATCCTACAGAATTTGCTGTGAAAACTGAACGTTTTGAAGTTGTGTCTAGCCTTGCCCGCAAAGTTCTAGACAATGCAGCAGATGTTAAAGAGCTTGTAGACCTTGACTTTAATCGCGTTATCTACCTGGGTGCAGGTCCTTTCTTTGGACTTGCTCATGAAGCTCAGCTCAAGATTTTGGAATTAACAGCTGGTCAAGTTGCGACCATGTATGAAAGTCCAGTTGGCTTCCGTCACGGTCCAAAATCTCTTATCAACGAAGATACAGTTGTTTTGGTCTTTGGTACTACGACAGACTACACTCGCAAGTATGACTTGGACTTGGTTCGTGAAGTGGCTGGTGACCAGATTGCTCGTCGTGTTGTGCTTTTGAGTGATCAAGCCTTTGGTCTTGAAAATGTCAAAGAAGTAACCCTTGGCTGTGGCGGTGTCTTGAACGATATTTACCGTGTCTTCCCTTACATCGTTTATGCTCAACTCTTTGCCCTATTGACTTCACTTAAAGTGGAAAACAAACCAGATACACCGTCTCCTACAGGTACCGTAAACCGTGTGGTACAAGGTGTGATTATTCATGACTATCAAAAATAAGGAAGTATCTATGAGTAAATTACAATTAAGTCCCAATAAAGTAGCCCGCTTGCAAAAACTCTCTGACGAGAATGGCATTATCTCAGCCCTTGCCTTTGACCAACGTGGTGCTTTGAAACGCCTCATGGCTCAATACCAAACAGAAGAGCCAACAGTGGCTCAAATGGAAGAACTCAAAGTCTTGGTTGCAGATGAATTGACAAAATACGCATCCTCTATGCTTCTCGACCCAGAGTATGGACTTCCAGCTACAAAAGCGCTTGATGCCAACGCCGGCCTTCTGCTTGCTTATGAGAAAACTGGATACGACACAACTAGCACCAAACGCTTGCCTGACTGCTTGGATGTTTGGTCTGCAAAACGCATCAAAGAACAAGGCGCTGATGCTGTCAAATTCTTGCTTTACTACGATGTAGACAGCTCTGACGAACTCAACCAACAAAAACAAGCCTATATCGAACGCATCGGTTCAGAGTGTGTGGCGGAAGATATTCCTTTCTTCCTTGAAATCCTCGCTTACGATGAGAAAATAGCTGATGCAGGTTCAGCAGAATACGCAAAAGTGAAGCCACACAAGGTTATCGGTGCTATGAAGGTCTTCTCAGACCCACGCTTTAACATCGACGTTTTGAAAGTGGAAGTTCCAGTCAACGTCAAATACGTTGAAGGTTTTGGCGATGGTGAAATCGTGCATACACGTGAAGCAGCAGCAGCCTTCTTCAAAGCGCAAGATGAAGCAACTAACTTGCCGTATATCTACTTGAGTGCAGGTGTATCAGCTAAACTCTTCCAAGAAACGCTTGTCTTTGCCCACGAATCAGGCGCAAACTTCAACGGTGTTCTTTGCGGCCGTGCAACTTGGGCTGGATCAGTTGAAGCCTACATCAAAGACGGTGAAGCAGCAGCTCGTGAATGGCTACGCACAACTGGATTTGAGAACATTGACGAACTCAACAAGGTTCTTCAAACAACAGCGACTTCATGGACTGAACGTGTAGAAGCATAAAAACAAGAATAGAAGAATCCCTTTTTGTTAAGAAGATACTTAAGGTTTTCTGACAAAGGATTCTGAAAATAGAAACTACAACCATAGATGGTGAGACACTCTCTATGGTTTGTTTACTTAAGAGAAATGGATCAAAGGAGAGAAGAATGAAAGCATACACAGAACGTGTATTTGGAAATCATGAGGGCAAGGATGTCTTGGCCTATCGCTTTGAGACTGACAGTGGCTACCAACTAGAAATCATGACCTATGGTGCGACCATCTTGCGCTATGTCACACCTGACAAGGCTGGAAACTTTGCCAATGTGATCTTGGGCTTTGATGATTTTGATAGCTATGTAGGTAATAGTCCCAAGCATGGAGCAAGTGTAGGTCCTGTAGCAGGCCGTATTGCAGGTGCAACATTTGAGCTCAATGGCCAGACCTACAATCTGGAAGTCAACAACGCTAGCAACTGTAACCACAGTGGTTCAACAGGTTGGGATGCGAGTTTGTTTGAATTGACTGAGGTAAGCGACCATGGCTTGACCCTCTACACAGAGCGTACAGATGGGACAGGAGGATTTCCTGGTAATCTCAAGATCTGGATCAGCTATCACTTGGAAGAAACTGGCGCCTACGAAATCAGCTATAAGGTGACGACAGATCAGGATACGCTTGTCAATCCAACTAATCACAGCTACTTCAACTTGTCTGGTGATTTCACGCAGACAATTGACCGCCATGTCTTCCAGCTAAATACCGAGGGCATTTACCCAATCGCTCCGGACGGTGTTCCAGATAAGACTCCAGATGCTAATCGTGATGTGGTTAAACACATCTACAATGGTGCTTTGTTGAAGGATATCTTTGCAGAGGAAGATGAACAAATCCAGTTGGTATCTGGTTTGGATCATCCATTTGCCCTTCCTGCCGGTCATGACAATGCTGGTTTCCTTTATGACCAAAACTCAGGTCGCTTCCTGCTGTTCAAGACAGAGGCCCCTTGCTTTGTGGTCTACACAGCAAACTTTGTGGATGAGAGCGTGCTCATAGCTGGTCAGCCAATGGTACAGCACAATGGGATTGCCCTTGAAGCGCAAGCTTTACCAGATGCCATTCACAGTGACCTCAAAGACCAAGTCATTCTCAAAGCAGGGGAAATTTTCACCAGCAAAACTCGTTACGAGCTTGTTGTAAAATAAAAAGAAGAGCTGGTTTGAACTGCACCCCAAAAGTTAGACAGAAAAAATCTAACTTTTGGGGTGTTTTATTATGAAATTGAGTTATGAAGATA
>CAJNDD010000025.1 GCA_905221435.1 bacterium | reverse complement strand
TCGGCAAGTGAGTCTGCTTCAACGAGTGCTTCAGTTTCAGCAAGTACATCAGCGAGCGTATCCGCTTCAACAAGTGCTTCAGTAAGTGCAAGTACGTCAGCGAGCGTATCCGCTTCAACAAGTGCTTCAGTTTCAGCAAGTACATCGGCAAGTGAGTCCGCTTCAACAAGTGCCTCAGTAAGTGCAAGTACATCGGCAAGTGCATCCGCTTCAACAAGTGCCTCAGTAAGTGCAAGTACATCGGCAAGTGAGTCCGCTTCAACAAGTGCATCAGAGTCAGCAGGTAAGACTAGACAGCAATTGCCGAATACAGGTACAGAAGCTTCCAAATCATCCGTGCTTTTAGGAGCTTTAGCAGCAGTTACAGGTATTGGATTGGTTGTGAAACGCCGTAAACGTGATGAAGAAGAGTAAGATGACCTATAAATTTAGGCTAAACTAACTCGTGCACGTAAATCATAGAAACCCCTTGAAAAATTAGAATTTTCAAGGGGTTTTTACTATTATATAGCTGAAATTTTGACTAAAAAATTGTATAATAAATATAAGGAGAAAATCGCTAGTGGATGATAAAATAACGGTCATTGTACCGGTTTACAATGTGGAAAGCTATCTAAGAAAATGCCTAGATAGTATTATTGCTCAAACATATAAAAATATTGAGATTGTTGTCGTTAATGATGGTTCTACGGATGCTTCAGGTGAGATTTGTAAAGAATTTTCAGAAATGGATCACCGAATTATCTATATAGAACAAGAAAATGCTGGTATTTCTGCCGCACGAAACACCGGTCTGAATAATATGTCCGGAAATTACGTAACTTTTGTTGACTCGGATGATTGGATTGAGTCAGATTATGTAGAAACCCTATACAAAAAAATAACAGAGTATCAGGCTGATATTGCAGTTGGGAATTACTATTCTTTCAACGAAAGTGAAGGAATGTTCTACTTTCATATATCAGGAGACTCCTATTACGAGAGGGTATATGATAATGTTTCCATATTTGAGAACTTATATGAATCCCAAGAAATGAAGAGTTTTGCTTTGATATCTGCTTGGGGTAAACTCTATAAGGCAGGATTATTCGAGCGGTTGCGCTTCGACATAGGTAAATTAGGAGAGGATGGTTACCTCAATCAAAAGATTTATCTGTTGGCAGAAAAGATTGTTTATATCCATAATGGAATCTATTCTTATCGCATCAGAAATAATAGTTTATCCAGATCTTGGACAGAAAAGTGGATGCATGCCTTGGTTGATGCTATGTCTGAACGTATCACTTTATTAGCTAGTCTAGGATATCCTTTAGAAAAACATTTAGCTATTTATCGTCAGATGTTAGAAGGGAGTCTTTCTAATGGGAAGGTCAGTGGCTTAGAAGAAACTCCCACCTATAAAGAGTTTGAGGCAAAAAAATATCTACTAGACAAGCTTGAAAAAACTAAGAAAATACAAAAGAAAGCCATTGTCCTAGCAGCAAACTATTCCTATGTAGACCAAGTAATGACTAATATCAAGTCTATCTGTTACCACAATCGCTCGATTCGTTTTTATCTGATTAATAGCGATTTTCCTAATGAATGGATTAAGCAATTAAATAAGCGCATAGAGAAGTTTGATTCAGAAATTATCAATTGTAGGGTGACATCCGAGCAGATTTCAAGGTATAAGACAGATATTAGTTACACTGTTTTTTTACGCTATTTTATAGCTGATTTCGTGCAAGAAGACAAGGCCCTCTACTTGGACTGTGATTTAGTTGTAACGAGAAATCTTGATGAATTGTTTGCAACAGACTTACAAGATTATCCTTTGGCTGCTGTTAGAGATTTTGGAGGTAGAGCCTACTTCGGTCGGGAAATCTTTAACGCAGGTGTTCTCTTAATTAATAATGATTTGTGGAAGCAAGAAAGTATGACTCAAAGGTTGATTGATTTGACCAATGAATGGCATGATAAGGTTGATCAGGCGGATCAGAGTATCTTAAATATGCTTTTTGAACATAAATGGTTGGAATTGGATTTTGATTATAATCATATTGTCATTCATAAGCAGTTCACTGATTATCAGTTGCCTGTAGGTCAGGATTATCCTACTATTATTCATTATCTTTCCCATAGGAAACCGTGGAAAGATTTGGCGGCACAAACCTATCGAGATGTTTGGTGGTACTACCATGGGCTTGAATGGACAGAATTGGGACAAAATCATCATTTACATCCATTACAAAAATCTCACCTTTATCCGATAAAGGAGCCGTTCACTTGTCTCACCTATACAGCCTCAGACCATATTGAACAAATTGAAACATTGGTTCAATCCTTACCAGAGATTCAATTTAAAATTGCAGCACGAGTATTGGTCAGTGACTCCTTGGCGCAAATGGTTCGGTATCCGAATGTCATCCTCTATTCAGGAATCAACTATTTAGTTGATTTGGATAGAGAGCTAAAAGAGGACTGTCAAGTTCTTTTGGATATCAATCACGGGGAAAAGACAGAGGAATTTTTAGAATATTTTATAGAAAATGGAAAACCAGTCTTGGCTTTTGAAAATACTAAAACGATAGACATGGGACAGATAACGTATCAGACGGATCAAGTCGGAGATATGATTGAAAAACTGAGAGAATGTGCAAGGGGATGGAGCTGAAGATGATTGGTGATGCTTTAATTTTAACTGTTAGTGACCAGATTGAACACTTGCTGTATCTCTTGGACCAGCTCCCACAAGTTTGCTTTCATATTGCAGCTCCCGTTGTCTTTTCAGATAGAATGTTAGAATTACAATCAAAGGGAAATGTGCGCTTACATACAGTAACTGATGAAGCTAGTATTTCTTTTTTGATGAGAGTTTGTGATGTGTTACTGGATATCAACCATTATGAAGAAGTAGATCAGGTGGTGGCACGGTTTTCTCAGGCTGGCAAGAGAGTTCTTGCTTTTGATAATACTATGCATGGTCAACAAGGACAAGAATGCTATTCTTCCTCTACTCCTCAAGCAATGGTTGAGGCGATTTTAGATTGTTTGAATCAGCCTCATATCACCGTAAATGACTTGGACCGTATTTATCAGGAAGGCATATGGAATTCCTTTGAGATAGGCTCTTCTGCTAGTCTATGTGTCGCTCAGAGGGTTACTTGCCGTAATTTTGAGAGTTTTCAACTACCTGCTGGAAAGCTTATTCTTTATGAAGGAGTCTTTTTGAATAACTACTGTAGTATAAACTGTATTGACCGCATCGAAATCGGATCTGGAACCATGATTGGAGAAGGTGTCCGTTTTTATGACCATGATCATACTTATACAGCAGAGAGGATTGAAAAGTGGGAGTGGAAGATGGCTCCCATAATGGTGGGGAAGGATTGCTGGATTGGCAGCAATGTAACCATTTTGAAAGGTGTTCGAATTGGTGATAACACTGTAATTGGAGCCGGTTGTTTGATACGTCAAGATATTCCTGCAAACAGTATTGTCTATAATAACGGAGATATTCTAATCAAGCCAAGAAAATAGTTAAAGACTAGAAAGGTCAATATGAAACTACATCTAACGAATCTATATGGGATGGCGGGAGACAGCACAGTCATTTTAGCCCAGAATGCGGTCCAGAATATTGCCTCAACTTTAGGTTTTCGTGAACTAGGAGTTTATTTTTATCCTATCACAGCAGATAGCAACTCTGAAATGAACAAACGAATAGATGGCATTATGTCGAGCGTTTCTATCGGGGATATTGTTGTTTTTCAGTCACCTACATGGAATGGTGTTGAGTTTGATCGCCTATTTATTGATAAACTCAAAGACATGCAAGTTAAGTTGGTTCTTTTTATTCATGACGTTGTTCCTCTAATGTTTGATAGTAACTACTACCTTATGAAGGATTATCTTTATTTGTACCAGCAGGCAGATGTATTGATAGTACCTTCTGAAAAGATGAAGAAACGATTGCTTGAGGAAGGGCTAGAAAATCCCAAAATACTGATCCAAGGGATGTGGGATCACCCTCATTCTTTAGCACTCTATAAGCCAATCTTCAAAAGAGAAATTTTCTTTGCAGGCAGTTTGGAACGCTTTCCAGGATTGCTAAATTGGTCCCACCCAATCCCCTTGAGAGTCTTTTCAAATCAACCAATCGGAAAAAATCAAGCACCAACCTTTATAGTAGAAGGCTGGAAACGAGATGAGGAACTCCTTTTAGAGCTTTCAAAAGGAGGATTTGGTTTGGTATGGGGGACTACTGAAAATCCAGGAGAAAATAGAGACTATTATGGAATGAATCTTTCTCATAAAGTTAGTACTTATTTAGCTGCTGGAATTCCTGTTATTGTTCCCAAAAATCTTTCAACGATGCAGTTTATTGTTGAACAGGGCTTGGGCTTTGCGGTTGATACTCTAGAAGAAGCGAGTCAGCTTGTCTCATCTATAACTGAGGAAGAGTACCGTGATATGACAGCGCGTATCGAAATGTTTAGTTATTTATTAAAAGAGGGATATTTTACGAAAAAAATCTTGGTTGAGGCTATTTTTCAACTGGGAGTAAGGTAGGAAGACAGATGAAAAAAACAATCGTAATGGCAGGGGATTCGAATTATCTGTCTCAATTAGAGACGACATTAAAATCAATTTTCTATCATAATAAAAATGTAAATGTCTATATTTTGAATCAAGACATCATGCCAGATTGGTTTCGAAAACCAAGAAAAATAGCACGTCTCCTAGGAGGCGATGTGATTGATGTAAAGTTACCTCAGGACAATATTTTCCAAAATTGGGGGACTCAAAATCATATTAGCCAGATAGCTTATGCTCGTTATTTTATCCCTAGCCTCATTGGAGAAGACAAGGTTTTATACTTAGATAGTGACTTGATTGTCAATGCTCCTTTGGATGACTTGTGGGAAATAAATCTAGGAGATCAGTTGTTAGCGGCTGTCATGGATACAGATGGTATCACCTTTAATACGGGTGTTATGCTGATCAATAATGCCAAGTGGAGAGAGGAAAATCTAGAAATCAAACTTGTTCATCAAAGTCAGTTTATGCAAAAAGAGATAGAAGAGGGGCGCTTTTTAAATTTTAATGGAGATCAAACGATTATTAACCAGGTGTGTAAAGAAAAATGGCTAGAATTGGATCGCTCCTTTAATCTTCAAGTGGGACATGATGTTGTTGCCTTTTATAATAACTGGGAGGGGCATTTAGAAGAGGTTCAGTCTCCGGTGATTATCCATTATACGACCTATCGAAAACCATGGACCACTTTAATTGCAAATCGATATAGAGAGTTGTGGTGGCAGGTGCATGACATGGATTGGACTCAAATGTTGCAACACCATTTGGGAGAATTTCAACTAAACTCATCCAAGAGAGAGCCTTTCAGTTGTTTGATTGTGACAAATTCACAAGAATTAGAAGCCGTTCACCAATTAGTAGTCAGTCTTCCAGAAATCATTTTTCATATTGCAGCTTGGACGGATATGGGAGGAAAATTAGTAGCATTATCTGTTCATGAAAATGTCCGCCTATATCCTCAAGTAGTACCGCCTGTTTTACATCAATTGGAACAAAAAGCTAATCTATATTTAGATATCAATCATGGGGAAGAGGTTCAGTCTGTTTTAGAACAAATGCAAAAAAATGATGTGCCTATTCTTTCTTTTTTGTCGACTAAACATGGAGAATACGGGCAAATAGTGGTAGATTCTGCAGCTGGGATGATAGAAGCAATTCAAGATTATCAGCAAAATGGTAGATTTACGAAAAATCTAAAACCACAATTTCATGCTTTGACCTTTACAGCCTCTCAAGAATTGGAAGGTTTAGGAAATTTGGCAACCGAGTGTCCTGAAATCGCTTTTCACATCGTTGCTTGGACGGATATGGGATCAAAACTATATGCATTATCTCAGAAACATGAGAATATTTATCTGTATCCTGCTATTTCTAGAGAAGAGTTTGAGAGACTTAAAAATCAGATGGATGTCTACCTCGATATTAATTTGGAGAATTCGACAAGTGATATTGTGGCAGAAATTGCAAATCTTTCCAAACCAATGTTAGCTTTTTATAAATCTCAAAACGGCTGTCATGGTCAACGATTGTATTCTAGCGAACATCCAGAACAGATGATAGCGGATCTTCGATTAATGCTAGCAGGAGACACTTTAAAAGAACAGAGTAAGTTTCCAGAAGTTAAAGGAATTGATGAGACCCTTGACTATGTTATTAAAAATAATTCTTCTTTGATTCGTTTTGGGGATGGGGAGATCAATCTCCTTGCGGGGGATTCAATCCCTTATCAGGATTATGATGAAGAGTTGGTAAGTACAATGAGAGAGATTATTTCTCTTCCCTCAAACGAGCACACAGTGATATGTCTGCCAGATATTTTCCAGAATCGCTTTATTTTCACTTGGTGGGCTATTGATTTTTGGAAAGCTCATTTGGATCACTATGCGGATTTTTATCAATCTTTGTCTAGTGACTCCTGGTATGGATCGACTTTTGTTTCACGTCCATATATTGATTTTGAAGATAAAACGCAAGCAAATGAGCAATTTGCTAAGCTGAAGTCTATATGGAAGGGACGTGATCTTCTCTTGATAGAAGGAGCAACTTCACGTTCGGGTGTGGGAAATGACCTCTTTGATGATGCTAAGTCAATTCAGCGAATTATTTGTCCATCACACAGTGCTTATTCACGCGTTGATGAAATCGAAAAGGAGATTTATAAACACGCAAATGGACGTTTGATTCTCTGTATGCTAGGTCCTACTGCTAAAGTACTGACCTATCGCCTAACGAAAAAAGGCTATCAGGTACTTGATATTGGTCATATAGATTCTGAGTATGAATGGATGAAGATGGGAGCAAAAACTAAAATCAAGTTTAACCATAAGCATACTGCAGAGTACAATTTTGACCAAGATATTGAATTTATCGAAGATGAAACCTATACAAGCCAAATCGTGGCTGATTTATCAAAATAATGTTACATAAAGGAGTAAGAATGAAAAATCATTCTGTTGTTCTTGCGGGAGATTATGCCTATATTCGTCAGATTGAAACAGCGCTCAAGTCTCTTTGCTACCATAACAGTCATGTCAAGGTCTATATCTTCAACCAAGATATTCCCCAAGAGTGGTTCCGTGCTCTTAGACCAAAATTACAGCAAATGGGTGGTGATTTGATAGACGTCAAGATGATTGGCCCCCAGTTTCAGATGAACTGGAACAACAAGTTGCCCCATATCAATCACATGACCTATGCTCGTTATTTTATTCCTGATTTTGTCGAGGAGGAAAAGGTTCTTTATTTGGACAGTGATTTGGTAGTGACGGCTGATTTGACCTCTCTCTTTGAAATGGACTTGGGAGAAAACTATCTTGCTGCAGCACCGTCTTGTTTTGGAGCTGGTATCGGCTTTAATGCAGGTGTTCTCTTGATAAACAACAAGAAATGGCGAGCAGAAGCCGTTAGACAACAGCTGGTTGAGTTGACGGAGCGTGAACATCAACACGTGAGTGAGGGAGACCAGTCCATTCTTAATATGCTCTTTCATGACAGCTATACTCCTCTAGACCATCGTTATAATTTCCAGATTGGTTTTGACAGTGGGGCTGCTTTACATGGGCATGAATTTATCTTTGATATTCCCCTGGATCCTCTTCCAGCAATCTTGCATTACCTATCTCCAGATAAACCTTGGAACACTTATTCGGTTGGGCGTTTGCGTGAGATTTGGTGGCACTATCATCTGATGGAGTGGTCTACCATCACTGAAAAATGGCGTCAGGCTGGTCTTGTCTGTCCAGTCGCAATCTACCAGCCAGCTATGACTTGTGTCACTCTAACTAATTCTTGGTGTCTAGAGAAAATCGATTATCTCGTTCAAGCCCTGCCTAAGGTGCATTTCTACATTGCAGCCTATACGATGATGGCATCTGAGCTCAAACTCTTGTCACGTTTTGAAAATGTTACCCTCTATCCCAACACCTTCCCCCTTTTAGTTGAAAGGCTGATCCAGCAGACAGATGTCTATCTCGATATTAACCATGATAATAAACTGAGTGTCGTTTATGATTATGTCTCACGCTTTGATAAACCAATCTTGACATTTGGCAATACCAAGGCTCAAGAACTGCCTGAAAGTGCTTATGCAGGTATTTTCCCAGCAGACAGACCAGAGGAAATGGTGGCTGCTTTGAAGGCTTATCTGGACGATAAACTTCACGAAAACTGAGACAAAGCTTTAAAAAGGATAAGAGGGGAGTGCTGGATTGATCCTATATAACATGACGATAGATAGAAAGATGAAAAAATAAAAAGGAGGAGCTAGTGAGAGAGTTTATTTCATCAATTGCAGTAAAAAAAGGGATGCGTACCCTGTTTTTGCTCTTTATTTATGTGCTCGGAAGTCGCATCGCTCTTCCCTTTGTTGACCTCAATAGTCGGAATTTTCTCGGAGGAAGTACAGCCTATCTGGACTTTTCAGTAGCCCTGACTGGTGGAAATCTTCGGAGCCTCTCCATTTTTTCCATTGGGCTTTCACCTTGGATGTCAGCTATGATCTTGTGGCAGATGTTTTCTTTTTCAAAGAAATTGGGCCTAAACTCTGTTCCTTCAGAGATTCAAGATAGACGGAAAATGTATGTAACGCTAGGGATTGCTTTGATTCAGGCTTTGGCCTTGACTACAAATCTTCCTGTTCAATCCCCTTACAACCCCTTCTTGGTCTTTCTTCTCAATACCAGCCTCTTGGTAGCGGGGACCTTCTTCTTAGTTTGGCTATCGGACATCAATGCGATTATCGGAGTTGGAGGCCCTGTCGTTATTCTCCTTGCGAGTATGGTGGCTTCTCTCCCACAGGACATCATCCAGTCGATCCAAGTTTATAAAGTCTCCCCTTGGATACTTTTCCTTTTAGTAGTGCTTGGGCTGATTTTTACTTACCTAGTCGTTTTGTTTTATCGTGCAAGATACCGTGTCCCTATTAACAAAATTGGGCTCCATTCTCGCTTTAAACGCTATTCATATCTAGAAATCATGCTCAATCCTGCGGGGGGCATGCCTTATATGTATGTGATGAGTCTCATGGGCTTGCCTTCTTATCTCTTGATTTTGCTTCAATATCTGGATAAGGACAATCCCCTCTATCCTGCTATTTTAGAGCAATATTCTATGGGGAAACCCTTATGGATCTATGCCTATATTCTTATTCTTTTTGTCTTTAGCATTGCCTTTGCCTTTGTTAATGTGAGTGGCGAACAAATCGCAGATCGGATGAAACAATCAGGTGATTATATCTACGGAGTCTATCCCGGTGAGGATACGAGTCGCTTTATTAATCGCTTGGTTTTGCGATTTGCTCTGATAGGTGGGGTTTTTAACGTCACCTTGGCTGGACTTCCGATGCTATTTGTCTTAAAAGATGAGGGATTGTTAAAAGTCAGCATGATTCCCGGACTCTTTTTAATTTTAAGTGGCATGCTGTTTACGATTCATGACGAATTGCAGGCACTCAGACTAAATGAAACGTATAGACCACTATTCTAGGAGGTTTTGATGTATTACTTTATCCCAGCTTGGTATGGCAAGGATCGTCCTTGGCATGTCAATCTGACACCTTGGTATTTTTCTCATTTTAAGCTAGAATTTGATGACACCTTCAATCAGATTCGCTTGATGCAGCGTCAAGGGATTCCTGCTCAAGTTCTTCTCTTGTCTTATCAGCCTCATTTGCGCTATTTTCTCCATCGCCATGGCATTTTAGAAGCGCAGGTCTATTCCCTTTTTGATGACCTACAGGATTTTCACGAGATTCGACCACAGGTTTTGCAAATCAGAGATATTGAGTGGGAAGAGGGCTGTGAGTTTGTTTACAGTCCCTTTACCATTTTGATTTTGAGGAATGGAAAGCGCTATGCTCAGGTGGAGCATGGGATAGAAGGTTTTATCAGTACGATTCAGTATTTCGAAGAAAATGGACTCTGGTCTGCCAACTACCTAATGGATGATCGGGGGCTGGTTTCCAGTGTGATTTACTACGAAGATGGTCAGGCTATCTATCAGGACTATCTCAATCCCAAGGGACTGTGGCAGTTCAGAGAACACTTGCAGGACGGGGGCCGTATCGAGGTCAATCCTATCTTTGCTTTTCGCTTCCAAAAAGAAGCTTATCGAGATATGGGAGAATTGATTGCTGAGTTTTTTGAGAAGAAAATAGCTCAACTCCCTGAGAAGGAAGCAACCTATTTTCTGCCTGCTTGTGACCAGCACAATGCTTTTCTTTTAGAACGATTGCCTCACCAAACCACCAAGGTTCTCAGTCTTTTTATCGGACGAAATCCTCAAGAACAATTACTGCAACTGGCGGATTTGTTGCCTAAAGTGGACCTTGTTCTGGTAGACAGAGAGGACACCTTGCGCTTGGCTCAGTCTGCCTTTTCAGAACAAGCAACGAAGTTTCGTCATTTATCGCCTTTTGATACCCGCTTGGAGCTGGGAAAGAGCCAGACTCGGAAAGAGTCGCTCCTCTACTATCAACTTGATTTTGAGCAGGGGATAGAGGATCAAGCTCTCTATCAGGTCCTGCATTTCCTTTCTGAAAATAAGGATACGGAGTTAGTTTTTGGAGCTTTTTCTGCCGATCAAGAAGAAGTGAGGCAGTTGGAAATACGTGTTACAGAGATGATTGCAGAGCGATTTCCAGACCAGAAACTGGAGAAGGAAGTTGATTACCAAGGAGCCGAAAATCCGCTTGAGGACAATCGCCATCAGGCCATGCGTTATTCGTTTGTCAATATGAAGGATGAATCGGAGTTAATCAAGCAGTTGGAATTTGTTCGTTTGATTGTCGATCTGAACAGTCAGCCTCTCCTTTATACCCAGATAGCGGGGATTAGTGCTGGTATCCCTCAGATCAACAAGGTCAAAACAGAGTATGTTAGTCATAAAAAAAATGGCTATCTGTTGGAAAACATAGCTGATTTTACCCAAGCGGCCCATTACTATCTCGATAGCCTGCAGGTGTGGAATGATGCTCTGATTCATTCGATTGAAAAGATAAAGGAACACACTGGGGAGCAATTCCTAATCAAACTAGAAAAGTGGCTGGAGGAGGTGACTCATGGAAAAGAAGTATAAGATCTTGCAAATTGGTTCAGAGGATTGGCGAGATACACTTGCCCTACCAGCCCAACTAGATTGGTACCATGTCCTTCCCAATACACCGTCTGCCATCCAGGAAATCATGGATGAGAATGACTTAGAGCACTTTCATGCTGTCATTCTTATGGATGGAACCTACCTAGTAGACTTGTTGCCTTTTACATCTAGCTTAGAACCTTATACGGTTTTCTATCCAGAACAGTTTGCAAGTCAGGATGAAGGTATTCAAAATCTTATCAAACAGCACTGTATGCAAGCGATGGACTTGTCAGACCGACAGGGCTTTGTTCGAGATCTTTCCACCTCCCTCTTTGAAGGTGGCTACGGGGATAAGCTTAGTCCAGCTACGATACGGATTCACCCGAGTTTTCAAGGCTCTGTCTCCTATCAAGGATTTGAGCATCTGGAGTTAGAAGGTGATTTTGGCAAGAACTATACCCAGCTAGCTTATTGGGCCTATAATCAGTTTGCCCAAGCCCACTCGCCAATCGAACTTTGGCTCGAATATGAAAAGACTGGGACGGTAGACTTGCGCCTGCGTTTGCGAAAGTTCCCAGCAGGATCTATCTCAGAGATTAGCCAGGAAATTCTCCTTGAGGAGGAAGACTTTGCCCCAGCAATCGTCGTGGAACAAGACTACGATGCTTATCTGAGCATTTCTCTTGAAGCGTGTGGCCAGGGAAAAGTCAAAATTGGCAATCTTCACCAACGCTGGAGCCGGAAACAGTTTGGAAAGTTTGTTCTCGGAGGCAATATCCTACATGACAAAAAACGTGAAGAAATCAACTATTTCTTTCACCCGGGAGATTTCAAACCACCACTTGCTGTTTATTTCTCAGGTTACCGTCCTGCAGAAGGCTTTGAGGGTTACTGGATGATGAAGAATCTCAGATGCCCCTTTCTCCTCTTTTCGGACCCCCGATTAGAGGGTGGGGCCTTTTACCTAGGAACTGAAGAATTGGAAGAAAAAATACAAACAACGATCCAACACTACCTAGACTATCTAGGTCTGGATAGAAGTGACTTGATTTTATCTGGGCTGTCAATGGGAACCTTCCCGGCCCTCTACTATGGGGCCCACTTTGAACCCAAAGGAATCGTAGTCGGAAAACCCTTGACCAATCTAGGAACCATCGCACAGCGGGGCCGACTAGAGGCTCCAGGAGTCTTTCCGACCAGCTTTGATGTTTTGCACCTTCAGACAGGAGGAGTGAGCCAAAAGAACATGAAGGAGTTGGACCAACGTTTTTGGACCCAATTTAAAAAAGCTGATTTTTCACAGACAACCTTCGGCCTTTCTTACATGAAGGACGAGGATATGGATAGTGGAGCCTATGACCAGCTAGTAGAGACACTTTGCCAGACAGGCGCTAAGATCTTGTCAAAAGGGACAGCAGGTCGACACAATGATGATACAGGAACAAACGTTGCCTGGTTTATTCATTTTTACAAGATGATACTAGAAGAATACGGAAGAGGTGAAACATGATTATCATCAAGAGAGAGGATATTAGGTGGGGCGAGATGGGAGCTACTTATCTTTATGGTAGCCAGATCACCTATCATGCAGATGGTCATGTTACCCTGAAAAACCCTTTGCTGGCTTCAGGTGAAACCCTTAAAACTTGGTTTTCCAGTGTCAATTACCAGGCTACCAGAAGTCAACCAAGCCTCCCTCTTCTCAAGAAAAATCATACCTACCGTCTATCTATGAAGATGCGGGTTCAACCAGTCAATGGTCTTTATCTCAAACTGATCTTTTTAAACCGTTATGAGGAAATCATAGAAGAGAAGATTGAAAGGCAATTTTCCTTTACCTTCACCTACCCTGAAACGGCTTACACTTATCGACTTTCCTTGATTAGTGCAGGATTTGAGGCTCTTGACTTTGCTTCATTTACTATTGAGGAGGATGATGGTGTTTAATCGTTTGTATCAGAAAAGACAATTGAGCAAGGTCAAGAAACTTTTAAGCCAAATCAATGCCCTCAAAGAAGAGATGGCTACCCTCAGTGATGGGGAAATGGCTGCAAAAACAGAAGAGTTTCGCCAGCGCCTTGCCCAGGGAGAAACCTTGGATGATCTATTGGTAGAAGCCTATGCCCTTGTCCGTGAGGCAGATAAACGTGTCCTGGGTCTCTTTCCCTATGATGTGCAGGTCATGGGTGCCATTGTGATCCACCAAGGAAATGTGGCTGAGATGAATACGGGTGAAGGCAAGACCCTGACTGCAACCATGCCCCTCTACCTCAATGCCCTAACGAGTAAAGGCAGTATGCTCATCACGACCAATGACTATCTAGCTAAACGAGACGCAGAAGAAATGGGACCGGTCTACCAATTTTTAGGTCTAACTGTCGGTCTACCTTTTTCAGAGGATCCAAAAGAGGACTTGACTGCCGAAGAGAAAAGAAGAATCTACACCTCGGACATCATCTACACGACCAATAGTGTACTGGGCTTTGACTATCTTAATGACAATCTTGCTTCTACTAGTAAGGAGAAGTTTCTGCGTCCCTTTAACTATGTCATCATCGATGAGATTGATGACATTTTACTCGACAGTGCTCAAACTCCCTTGATTATCGCAGGTTCTCCTCGCGTTCAGTCTAACTATTATGGGATGATTGATACTCTGGTGACGACCTTGGTTGAGGGAGAGGACTACATCTACAAGGAAGAAAAAGACCAAGTTTGGTTGACCCGTAAGGGTGCTCATACGGTCGAAGCTTTCTTAGGAATCGATCATCTCTATAAGGAAGAGTACGCCAGTTATGTTCGACATCTAGTCTATGCTCTTAGAGCTCATACGCTCTTTACTAAGGACAAGGACTATCTGATTCGAGGTCAGGAGATGATCTTGTTAGACAAGGGAACAGGGCGCTTGATGGAAATGACCAAGCTTCAAGGTGGTCTCCATCAAGCTATTGAAGCTAAGGAACATGTGAAGCTCTCTCCTGAAACCAGAGCCATGGCTTCAATCACCTACCAGAGTCTCTTTAAGATGTTTCGTAAAATATCAGGCATGACAGGAACGGGTAAGGTGGCAGAAAAAGAGTTTTTCGAAACCTACAACATGTCTGTCATTCGCATTCCGACCAACCGCCCGATAAGGCGGATTGATTATCCAGATAATCTCTATGTGACCCTACCTGAGAAGGTGTATGCTTCTCTGGAAGCTATAAAGACCTATCACTCCAAAGGCAATCCACTCCTAATCTTTGTTGGATCTGTAGAAATGTCTCAGCTATACTCGTCCTTGCTCTTGCGAGAAGGGATTTCCCACAATGTTCTCAATGCTAATCATGCTGCGCGTGAAGCTCAAATCATCGCAGAGTCTGGACAGATGGGGGCAGTGACTGTTGCGACTTCTATGGCAGGTCGAGGCACAGATATCAAACTCGGTCCAGGAGTTGCAGACTTGGGTGGTTTGATTGTGATTGGAACCGAGCGGATGGAGAGCCAACGGATTGATCTCCAAATCAGAGGACGATCTGGTCGCCAAGGGGATCCAGGTATGTCTAAATTTTTTGTGTCGCTTGAAGATGATGTGATCAAAAAGTTCGGGCCATCTTGGGTTCATGACCTGTATCAAGACTACCAAGTGGAAGACATTAGTCAACCCAACCTACTCAGGGGTAGCAAGTACCGCAATCTAGTCAGAAAAGCCCAAGAGGCTAGTGATAGTGCCAGTCGCTCAGCACGCAGACAAACCTTAGAGTACGCGGAAAGCGTCAATATCCAGCGTCAGATGGTCTACAAAGAAAGAGATCGCTTGTTGGATGGGAGCCGTGATCTAGAGCATATCCTTGAGAGTATGCTGGCAGAATATACTCAGCAAATTTCAGAAAAAATCTATAGTAGTCCCCAAGAGCTTTTTCATTTTATCGTGACCAATATTAGTTTTAAAATGAGAGAATTGCCAGCGGATTTAGATTTAGCTGATGCAGATCAGATTCGGGAGTTGCTGGAGGAAATAATAGCCAAGGAAATCGCAGCTAAAAAGGAACTCCTCCAACCTCACAAACTCTATGATTCTTTTCTGAGGATATCCATGCTAAAGGCTATTGATGACAACTGGGTTGAGCAAGTCGACTACCTGCAACAGCTCAGTCTAGCAATTGGGAGCCAGTCTGCTTCTCAAAAGAACCCTATCGTGGAGTACTATCAGGAGGCCTATGCTGGATTTGAAACCATGAAGCAACAAATCCGTGCAGATATGGTGCGCAATCTTCTCATGGGAATTGTGGAAGTAACGCCCAAAGGGAAGATTCTCACCCATTTTCCATAAAAAGAGAACCATATGATAATTTACAATATAAATCTAGGGTTGGATTAGACTGCTTATGTGAAAACCGACAATAGCTATGAAATCCTCTCTGGTTTCAGCACTTGTCGAGCTGTTTGACTGAAGCTGAAGGAAAGTACTTAACTCAGGTTTTTCCTTCCTCGATTTAGATATATTGAGTAGTAAGTTTGTTATTAGGAGGAAGTATGACTAAAAAGGATTTATTTTACAAGGATGTCGAAGGACGGATGGAGGAGTTGAAGCAAGGTGCTCTCAAGAAGGAAAAGTCTACCCGAGGAGAAAAAATCAATAAAGCCTTTTCCATTTTACTTGGTTTTTTGATTATCCTTGGATTACTCTTTACCTTATTAGGAATCTTGAGGTGATACATGATGGAAGTTTTGATGATTGTAGGAATTGTCCTTGCTATCGCCTTGATTGTCTTGGTCCTCCTCCAACCTCGCCAAAGCCAACTCTTTTCCATGGATGCGACTAGCAATATCGGAAAACCAGGATACTGGCAGAGCAATCGCTTGGTAAAAATTTTAACTCTCTTGATTAGCATAACCTTGTTTGTATTGCTCCTCATTTTTATGATAGTAACCTATCAGTAAGGACGTGATTCCATTCACAGATAAGGAATACTAGATGCTGAAAAAAGATAAATCCAAACCGGAGGATAAAATGGAACAACAAATTAATGAAAAAATTATCGAAATTGTGCATCAAGCCAACGATATGATTCCAGTTGAGTGGGATGATCTTTATATCAATTTTGAAGTAGATAGAACCTTAAGTGGAGGAATTAACTTTTTCTTTAAATACAATGGAGAGTACCATTATTTCTTTTATATTCCTCGAGATTTTGGAGTTTCTAAGTTGGAATTCTTTGAGGAGTACGATAAATTATTTGAAAAAGCTCAGGAATTAAAAAAAGTATTTATGGATCATGAATTGAGTGATTGGTCAGCAGGCTTGATTCATTTGGATGAAAATAACAAATTATCAGTAGATTTTGATTATGCTCCGTGGCTCGAAAGCGACTTTGGGCCAAGTGCTAGAACTTCTTTTTTCCAATATAAATACTTGGGCAATCAACCTGACAACGAAAAAGAACTAGAACAGTTTAAGGCCATGGAGGCCTTTCAGAAGGAACATAATGGAAAATAGTTTGCTTGGATAAGAGGAATAAGACCAGATTAGTGAGGAAATTCAATGGTAAAACTTTCAAAAATAGATAAACAACTAAAAAAAGAATTGAAAAAAGTTCAGCGCAATGCAGCAAAAAAATTACAATTAAAGTCTCGAGATTGGGCCTATTTCAACAAAGTGGGAGACTATTTAGTTTCGTATATGATTGATATTAATTTCCCCGATAATAAGTTTCGTCTAATCATTCGTCCTTATATCAAACCCTATATCATTGATGATATTTTTTGGGAGGTCTTTGATATGGCGAGTAATTCTCAAGCACCTATGAGTCTTCGAGCGGTTGGGGCTTTTACAGTAGATACCTTTACGTTACCAACTAAGATCGCCGAAGAAGACTGGACGATGGAGGATCTTGACTTAGAAAAGGTTGAAACCAAGGTTCTCGAGGTGCTCTCAGAGACCCATGAAGAAGTCTTGAAACTTATCAGTAACTTCTCTGATTTTGAAGATTTTTATACTTATGTGGTCGAGAATGCACCAAATCCTGCCCGTCATGACTTGATGGGAATGCTGTTAATGATCCACCGAAAGCAGTATGCAGAGGCGCTCCAAATGGCAGAAGATTTGATCACAAAGCGTCAACTTGGAAAATTCCAAAATAAAAGTAGATGGATTAATGAATATATTGTGGATTATTGTAAAGAAAAACTCAAGGCAGATTAGGAAGTCTAGGTCTCATGCTTGTCCTTAAATGTATAAACCAAACCGGAGGATAAAATGGAACAACAAATTAATGAGAAGATGACAGAGATTGTATATAAAGTAAATGATATGATTCCAGTTGAGTGGGATGATCTTTATATTAATTTTGAAGTGGATAAGACGCTTAGTGGTGGCGTGATATTTTTCTTTAAATATAATGGGAAATATCATTATTACATGGATATTCCATCTTTATTTAACATTTCTGAAGACGAATTTGATAATGACTTTATGGAATTGTTTGATTTAGGTGGTGAGATGAAGAAGATATTCATTGAGCACGGTCTGGCGGAGTGGTCTGCTTTTACAATCAAGGTGGATGAACAGAATAAAACCTCTTTGGACTTTGACTATGCACCATGGAATGAAAGTCAATTTGGACCAACAGCGAGAATAAATTTCTTTAGATACCAACATCTTGGATTTAAACCTCGAAACGAAAAAGAAGTTGAACAGTTCAAGGCTATGGAAGTCTTTCAGCAAAAATATAACGAGAACTAGTTTCATGGATAAACGACCACCCTCGAGGTGGTCTTTTGTGATTTGACAAACGTTGAACTATAGGGTTTGTGGTATACTGGGATTGTAAAGCTAGTAGATTTGGTGATAATCTGGCACCGGTAAGAAAGCAAGTAACGAATTTCCAAAAAAGTATTGAAATAAAAGGAGAATGGGGATGGGAAACAAACTGTTAATGCCAGGAATGTCGTTCGGTCACGTTAGTTCAGTAGCGCTGGAAGATTTAAAAAGGGGCTTACTTTCAGTAAATGATAAGAGAGAATGTGTATTGCTGATTGCTGAAATCTTAAAAAAGGGAGATTTTACAGTAAAAAACGTGCTGATTGACTTGATGAACCAGACAAAAGATGAAGCCGTGCTCAATCTTTGTATTCGATTGTTTTGTTCAGTTTGTACACATGATGATTTAAAAAAGGTTGAAAATTTTCATTTTTTAAGTTCGGCTTCAGAATTTGCGGTATTTACTTTTGTCGCTGGCGCTGTGGAAACAATGTCCTATGAAGTCGTTCCTTACCTTCTTACTCTGTGGGAGGAGTGGGAAGATACTGAAACCGAAGTGGAGTACGCTATTCAAGATGCTTTGGATAGCTTTCTCAACTATCGTTCAATTATAGAGGAAAATGCAAGATTAGAAGAAGTTGGAAGTTTATATTTTGATGTAATAAAGAACAAGAACTTAGATTGCTATTATTATAAAACTCTTCAGGTTTTTCCTGGTTTATTTACACAAGAAATTATGACTGCTCTATACATCGCTGCTCAAAAGGAACAGAAATATCATCTTTATCTTCAGGCTTCCCTTCTCTCTATATACACAGGCAAGCAGGTCCCAGTGGATACCAATACTCTTATTTCAAAAAATGAAATTGATTTGATGGTTCGTTATATTGATGACTTATCAGACAAAGACTGGATGGAAGGTATGAAATATTTTTACGGCCATCCAGTTGAAGAACTTGTAAAATAATGAAATGGACGATTGATAACAAAGGACTACCCTCGAGGTGGTCTTTTATTGTTTTTCAAACGCTAGTCCATAGGGTTTATGGTATACTGGGATTATAGAGTCAGTTAATTTGGTGATAATCTGGCAGAGGTATCATCAAACTCTAACGCCTTTTGTGAGAATTTCCATAAGAGTGTAGTGAAACTGAAAGATAACATAGCTCATGCTGGAGCAAACTTTAAGAGGAGAATCAAATGAAATACGATAAAATTAAAATTACACAGGAAATAGCCAGAGCTGTAGGGGGAGTTCCTCAAGCCTATACATTTAGAAATCACGATAACAAATTAGATTTATTTATTGGAGAGAATCGTCCGGACGATGATTTAACAACTGCAGCAACAATCGGTTTATCAGAATATACCATTTATCGTCGAATAAATGATAAGCCTTTAAGAGTTGAAATCATTGGAGCAGCTGATGCAGAGCTGGAATATTTTCCAAATATTATAGCAGATTGTGGTTTTAATATCGTGAGAGGAGAATATAGCATCTCTCCTGGTGCAGTCTATCCAAATATAATTAGAAATTACTACCCAAATGCGAAAGTAAATCATATATTTTTCACTCAGCCTTTCTTGTGGGAACTGGAGTCTTTTGATTTTGATGAAGAGTATGTTACGTGGCTACAAGCTATCCCTATTACAGAAGCTGAGCTTCAATTTATAGAAAAGCATGGAGCCGAAGTAGGAGCGCAGAAGTTAGAAGCATTGTTTGAAGAGCATCAGATAGATGTTTATGATTTTATGAGGCCTTCTGTAGTGTAATAAATTTTTTATCTTCTGTTCTTCGTGCTCTTTTTGGTGTACAACCAAAACAATCCCGTTCGTTTTGTAAAGATTATGAAGCTCTACAGTCAAGGGAAAATCTTGTTCAAGAAAGAACCGGAGAGCGAAATGTGTAACTAAGTGTTAGGGAACAGTCAAATCCTAGAAAGTGAGTTCTGTATCTTGAACGAAGCGAGGTGTAGCTGCTACGAGAGTTGCTATGTGATGCCCTCCTCAAATGGAAGATTTTCAAGAATATATGGCATTCTGCCAGATGAAATTTGGAGATAAAAAATGAAAGACATCCGTATTTTCGGTGCAGATTTTGAAAGAAGTAAGCGCATTGTGACCCAGGGGGATTTTGCTCTGACCGCAGGTATGCCCAACCCCATTCATATGGGTATCATCAACCGCCTCTTTACAGTGATTATTCTTGGATTTTGCTTTTCAGGGATTCTGATCTATGGCGTATTAATCGGGATACCAGAGTTGATAGGTGCAGATAGCGATGTTCATGTCATTTCTCTGGAAGCAGGATTGCTGATTCATAACATGAGTAGCTTTCTAAAGCCCTTTAATCTGACGGTATATGCGATATCCTATGTAGGAATGGTGCTTGTTTTTTGGCCCAAAAAACGCTTGACCAGCCAGCTTTGGACCTACTTTCCTTTCTATTTTGCCATGTCCATTTGCGCTTTCATATCAGGACTGTACTTTGCCAGTGCAGTGGCCTATGATGCCTATACATGGCTGGGCTTCTGGCTTGAGCTTGGGGTAGGCATGGCCCTCTTTTTCTGGATTATTCTCAATAGCATCCAGAATCTCAAGCGCAGATTAAATGATCAAGAGGAAAAGTCAATCCTCAAGCAGCTAGTCAGGATTCTTTCTGGAATCACGGCAGTTCTCTTTCCAGTGTCGCTGGTCTATCATCTGCTATATCAAGTCCCTCTTCAGTGGTATTTCTATATTTTAGGCTTGTTTTTGCCGGTTTGGTTTGTCATTGGAGCTCATTTTATCGCCTTTATGATCAATGTCCATATCTTTCAAGCCTACTATATCTACAAATACCCAGAAGAGTATAAGGCTTATTTAAAGATATCGGAGCGAGAATGGTACAGCAAACGATACTATAAAAAACTGGTAAAAAGTGGACAGTTGTAGGAAGAGACAATGTGAGGAAATCGGTGTTCTAAACAGAGCAGTAAAATATATTAGGATTCTAGAGAGGCAGTTGTAAATAATGGAATTGAATCATCACATTTTTGGTAAACTAACATTTAATTATGGTTGGACTCGAGATATGACCGTCACTATTTTTGGTGAGCAGTATGTTTTAGAAATGATTATTGATGCAGATGAAGATGGAGAATTTGAAGTCAATCAAGAAAGAGCCTATATCTTTTTTAAAGAACATCAAGAGGAAATGATAAAGGAAGCGAATACTGCTGTTGTATCTTACTATCATAACAAAATCTCAGAGATTGTTTCTGGTTATACCGATAGCAGTGAAAAACAATACTTTTTAGATAAAATTGGAAATGAAGAAGAAATTTTTTCTCTGTTGAACCCCAAACAAATGATGTTTCCTTTAACTTTTGATGAAACTGTTGACGAAGTTGGTTTTTTATGTGATTGTGATTGGGACAAGGATAACGGACTAGGGATAAAATTTACCAATGGCGTATTGTCTGAGATTGGTCCTCAAGATATACTTTTATAGATAGTTTCTTTCTTGATAACGGACTAATTCAGGAGAAAACTGATTGTGACTTAACCACCCCAAGGGTGGTTTTTAGCTAGGAAAACGAGGAAAGCATTCTTTATGGTATACTAGGATTGTAGTGGAACAATGATAGAATGAAATGGAGGATAATATGGAAAAACAGATTAATGAAAAAATTATCGAAATCGTGCATCAAGTTAATGATATGATTCCGGTTGAGTGGGATGATTTGTATATCAATTTTGAAGTGGATAGAACTTTGAGTGGAGAAATTTATTTCTTCTTTAAATACAAAGGAAAGTACCATTATTTCTTTTATATTCCTCAAGAATTTGGTGTATCTAAATCAGAATTTTTTGACGAATATCGTTTACTATTTAAGAAAGCTCAGGAACTAAAAAAAGTATTCATGGATAACGGATTAAGCGATTGGTCAGCAGGCTTGATTCATTTGGATGAAAATAATAAGTTATCAGTGGACTTTGATTATGCCCCATGGCTCGAAAGTGGCTTTGGGCCAAGCGCTAGAACCTCTTTTTTTCAATATAAATATTTAGGCAAGCAACCAGCTAATGAAAAAGAACTAGAACAGTTCGAGGCCATGGAAGCCTTTCAGAAGGAGCATAATCAAAAGTAGAGTAAGCTTGATTACATTTTGAAGAATGTGATTTTTGGAGCCTTGCTGTTATCGCGAACCGGAGGATAATATGGAACAACAAATTAATGAAAAAATTATCGAAATTGTGCATCAAGCCAACGATATGATCCCAGTTGAATGGGATGATTTGTATATTGTAATCGAGATGGACAAGACCTACAGTGGAGGGGCTTATTTCTTTTTCAAATATAAAAATCACTATCATTACCATCTTGAAATGCCAGAGGATTTTGGTCAATCTATGATGGAAGTTTTAAATGAAAATAAGGTTTTATTTAAAAAATCAGAAGACCTGAAAAGAGTGTTTATTGAAAATGACTTGGCAGATTGGTATATTTGTATCATCCATTTAGATGAAAATAACAAGCTTTCAGTAGAATATGACTACGCTCCATGGTTGAAAAGCGGTTATGGTCCAAGTGCCCGAATGGACTTATTTGAATACAAATATCTCGGCAAGCAACCAGCTAACGAAAAAGAACTTGAGCAGTTCAAGGCTATGGAAGCCTTTCAAAGAGAGCATAATGGCAAATAGTTTGTTTGGATAAGAGTTTTCAGACCAGATTAGTGAGGAAATTCAATGGTTAAATTTTCAAAAATAGATAAACAACTAAAAAAAGAATTGAAAAAAGTTCAGCGTAATGCAGCAAAAAAATTACAATTAAAGTCTCGAGATTGGGCCTATTTCAACAAAGTTGGAGACTATTTGGTTTCGTATATGATTGATATTGATTTTCCAGATAATGAGTTTCGTTTGACAATTGACCCTTATATCAAACCATATATTTTTGATGATATCTTTTGGGAAGTTTTTGATATGGCGAGTAATTCGCAGGAGCCCATGAGTCTTCGAGCAGTTGGAGCTTTTACAGTTGATAGTTTATCATTACCATATAGGATGGTCAAAGAAGACTGGACAATGGAGGGTCTTGATTTAGAAAAAGTCGAATCCAAGGTTTTTGAGGTGCTCTCAGAAGTGCATGAAGAAGTTGTAAAACTTATAAATAGCTTCCCAACTTTTGAAGACTTCTATGCCTATACGGTCAAGAACGGACCTAGTCTTGTAGGTTATGATTTAATAGGAATGCTATTAATGATCCACCGGGAGCAGTATGCAGAGGCACTCCAAATGGCAGAAGATTTGATCGCAAAGCATAAATTCGGAGGATTTAATAATAAGAGTAAATGGATCAATGAATACATTGTGGATTATTGTAAAGAAAAACTCAAAGCAGATTAGGAAGTCTAGGCCTCATGCTTGTCCTTAAATGTATAAACTAAACCGGAGGATAAAATGGAAAAACAGATTAATGAGAAAATGACAGAGATTGTATATAAAGTAAATGATATGATCCCAGTTGAGTGGAATGATCTTTATATTAATTTTGAAGTGGATAAGACGCTTAGTGGTGGCGTGATATTTTTCTTTAAATATAATGGGGAATATCATTATTACATGGATATTCCGTCTTTATTTGGTATTCCTAAGACAGAATTCAGAATAGACTACGTAAATCTTTTTGCTTTAGGTGAAGATATGAAGAAGATATTCATTGAGCAGGGTCTGGCGGAGTGGTCTGCTTTTACAATTAAGGTGGATGAAAATAATAAGGCCTCTTTGGACTTTGACTATGCGCCATGGAATGAAAGTGAATTTGGACCAAGTTCTCGAGTAGATTTCTTTGAATACAAATATCTCGGCAAGCAACCAGCTAACGAAAAAGAACTAGAACAGTTTAAGGCTATGGAAGCCTTTCAGAAGGAACATAACGAGAACTAGTTTGCTTGGATAAAAGTCCACCTTGAGTTAGTTTTCTTGCAGTTTGGCAAGGAGTGGGAGATAGGGTTTATGATATCCTAGTAGGACAGTTTATCTATGGGATGAGAGACTGATTTCATGCAAGTCAAAAGGGAAAGGTCAGCAATGTGCGCCTTTTCCTGAAAGAAACTAGAAAGAAGAAATATATGTTTTTTAGAAGACGTCGTTTTTATTTGAATCAATATTATGACAAGGCCATTTATTATGATCGTAAGACCCACGAAGTTTTAGAAGCTCCAAAGAGTAAACTATTAGATACAGAGAAATCAAGCAGAATGAATCGGCATATTCCTCTATTAGTTGTTTTCTTTATGTTTAGCGGTGGCGGACTTACTTCCTTCTTTAGTCTATTTTTACAAGGAATTTATAGTATGACTGCTTTTTGGAGTGTTATTCTTATTTGGATAGGAGAGTTTGCTTTTATTACTATCCTTGTAGAACGAGCCTTGTATCGAAATGTTAACAGGGCTCAAGTGACTACTCAAACGGTTTGTCTGACTACTATGATTTATCCTGATGACGAAAATCAAAACGAAGAGGAAAAGACGGAAAAAGGATTTAAAAGGTGCTTTTTTATATTTTAATGCACTCTTATTTACGGCTCCTGCAGTTGGTTTCTACTATGTCTATGATTTTATTTCCCGTTTTAAAGACTTGTTGGGGCAACCGATTGGAGGAGAGATTTTTAAGATTATATTTGCAGGTCTTTTGTTGGGAGTTGCTTTTGTTGTGTTCAATCAAAATAATTTCGTTAGAATCTTGAAATTGTCACAAAGGTTTGAGGAGGGGAAAATTAGTGTGATATGTAGAGCCGACGACGATCCAGATGTTTATCTAGAAGTGAACGTCGGACCGGATGGAGCTATCGTGACAAAAGAGCTACATGATTATAAAACTGGGGCTTAGCTGATTTGAAATTAAATAACAGTGAGTGAATGAACTGCACCCCAAAAGTTAGACAGAAAAAATCTAACTTTTGGGGTGTTTTATTATGAAATTGAGTTATGAAGATA
>CAJNDD010000024.1 GCA_905221435.1 bacterium | reverse complement strand
TATCACCAGTTTTAGATGGCTTTAACAGCGAAATTATTGCTTTTAATCTTTCTTGTTCGCCTAATTTAGAACAAGTACAAACGATGTTAGAACAGGCATTCACAGAGAAGCACTATGAGAATACGATTCTCCACAGTGACCAGGGCTGGCAATACCAACACGATTCTTATCATCGGTTTCTAGAGAGTAAGGGAATTCAAGCATCTATGTCCCGCAAGGGCAACAGCCCAGACAATGGGATGATGGAGTCCTTCTTTGGCATTTTGAAATCCGAAATGTTTTACGGCTATGAGAAGACATTTAAATCACTTAATCAATTGGAACAAGCTATTGTGGACTACATTGATTACTACAACAACAAACGAATTAAAGTCAAACTAAAAGGACTTAGTCCTGTGCAGTACAGAACTAAATCCTTTCAATAATTATTTGTCCAACTTTTTGGGGTCAGTACACTTTTGGCTGGTCTTCTTATTTTATAGGGATTGAAATCTCAATCAATTTATCCGAATAGAGAGTCTTGATATTGGCTTCATCAATGCTTCCTTTGTCGATTTTACGTTTCAAGAAGAAGTCTTGGATGGTTTCGATTTCGGATTCACGAATAGCTCGGTGTTTGTTGGAAATGAGGATCTCATAGTGAAGCGGGGCTTGTGTGAAAACCACGTCTGTGTTTCCAGCAGAATAGACTTCGACAAGAGTTGCGTCAGTACTTTCTAATTGGCTTTTAACAAGTTGCGAGTGTGAATTAGTCGTGTTGATAAGCTTCATAACAGTTCCTCCGATTTTCTAACTCTATTATAGCACTTTTTGGATAAAATCGTGTATTTTAATCAATTTCATGCTGGATTTTCCAAACTTCTATTCCCCATTTATGGCTACCACGTTTGAGTTTTTCAATTGCTTCATCAATAGGAAACCAAGCAATATGATTAAAATCTTCTAATGGTTTTTGTACTTCTTGGAAAGAAGTAGCTTCATAGAGATAAGCTGGGTTGTAGTAGAAGGTATCACGGTGGCGAGAGTAGAAATACTCATCAGCTTGCCCATAATAGGTTCCAATCTCAGCTGTAAAGCCAAGTTCTTCGATTAGTTCTCTCTTCAGTGCTTCTTGATGATCTTCCCCTACTTCAATCTCTCCACCTGGCAAGAACCAAGCACCATTGGGAGCTTGAACTAGGACAATTTGTTTTTTCTCCGCATCCGGAATAACTGCGTACACACCATAGCGTGGCTGGTAGGTCACATTCTCTTTTTTATCACCAAAAGTTGGGTTTGCCATTGCATTTTCCTCATTCTCTAGTATCCTTATTATTATCATAATGGACGAGGCGCTAGCTGTCAAGAATAAACCAACGAACTGGTGCAGAAAAAGCTACTTTGTCTTGGTCAATCCTTGTCTCGTTAAACTTTCCAGACCTAGCACTATAACTGGTATAATAAAAGAGAGGTGATTTTATGGCAGAATCAAGACTATTTCGTATCCTATATCTACTTTTGGAAAAAGGCAGTACAACGGCTCCTGAATTAGCTCGATTATTTGAAGTATCTGTACGAACGATTTATCGCGATATTGAGCGGTTGAGTATGGCAGGGATTCCTCTGTATTCGATACCTGGGAAGGCGGGCGGAATCTTTTTAATGAAGGACTTTGTTCTGGATCGTACTCTCGTATCGGAGGATGAAAAATTAGAACTTCTATCAGCTTTGCAAGGAATTCAAGCCTTGACCAATGACAGGCAAGATCTATTACTTGAAAAGTTGGAATCTATTTTTCAAGTTTCTCCCAGCCCTTGGATAGAAGTAGACTTGACTGACTGGAGAAAGCGAGAAGGTCAAAAAGAATTATTTGATAACATCAAACATGCTATTCTAGAGAAAAGGCAACTGGTGATTACCTATCTAGGTGGGTATGGTCAGAAAACGATTCGTACAGTTGAACCATTTAAACTCGTATTTAAAAAGAGAGATTGGTATCTTCATGCCTACTGTTGTTTAAAGGAAGAGTGGCGTTTTTTCAAATTGTCTAGAATTAGGAATTATCACCTAACAACTGAAACTGTGAAGCAGAAAAATGTGGAGGATTCCGTTGATAGTTCAGATCAAGTGGCACATCAAATCGAAGTTTCCTTGAAGTTTAGTCCCAAGCTTGCTTTCCGGGTTTATGAAGATTTTTCAGAAGATGAGATTAGCTTGGGGAAAGATGGGTGTTATTATGTCAAGACAGTCCTACCAGAGCATGAAAGTCTGTATACTTACCTCCTGTCTTATCTAGATGGGGTGGAAATACTCGCCCCCAATCATCTGAAGAAGGAATTGCTTTCTAGATTAGAAAAAATCCAAAAACTTTACAAACCTTGACAAAAGATGTCAGGGTTTTAATGCTATACTAGAGATAGAAAGGAGAAGAACCAAATGAAATACGAATGGAGAAAAGAAGATAAAGCTCTTTATCAAGTGAAGGCTAGGCCCAGCATCCTGCAGGTACCAGGTCAATCCTATATCGTGATTGATGGTAAAGGCGATCCAAATCAAGAAGATTTTTCAGAACGAGTAGGGGCCTTATATGCCTTAGCCTATGCGATAAAGATGAAGTATAAAAAAGCTCCTCTGGATGAGGTTTACACTGATTTTACGGTCTTTCCTTTAGAAGGTGTATGGAAAAAGGAGAAGGAGGGAGAACTGGTAAAAAGTGAGCTTTCTTATAGCATTATGATTGGGCAACCCGATTTTATTACGAGCGAACTATTTGAAAAAGCTTTAGAAGAGGTCAAAATCAAGAAGCCAAATCTTCTTTATGAAGCTATTCGTTTTGAAATGATAGAAGAAGGCCAAAGTCTTGCTATGCTTCATGTAGGACCTTTTGATACTGAAAATGAGACTTTTGCAGAGATGGAGCATTTTTGTCAACTTCATAAGCTCAAAAGAACTTCGGAAGTCCACCGAGAAATTTATCTCAATAACCTTCATCGAACGGAGCCAAGCAAATTAAAAACAATTCTTCGCTATCAAGTTCAAGAAGAGAATTAAAAAAAGAACAGGAAATCTTGTTTCCTGTTCTTTTTATGAGATTTATTCTTCTATTTCAGAAGCAATCTCTTCTGTTTTCTCAGTTTTTTTGGCAGATTTGATTTGAATATTGCCATTGCTTGTCATGACTGCCTTGAGGTCTTTTTCACTTGGATTTTCAAGGTAGAAGTCAGTGATGGCATCCTCGATATGGTCTTGAATGGTACGGCGGAGTGGGCGTGCCCCCATTTTTGGATCATATCCCAAGTCAACCAATTTTTCCTTGACCTTGTCTGTCACATCGAGGTGGATATTGTTGCTGGAGAGACGTTTGTTGACATCTGCTAGCATGAGTTCGACGATTTGGAGAAGGTTGTCCTTGCTAAGAGGTTTAAATTCGATGATGCCATCAAAACGGTTCATAAACTCTGGACTAAAGAAGTTGCCGAGTTCACCGAGAACAGAGTTGGTACGTCCTTCACGAGCGGCTCCAAAACCAACGCTGGCTTCAGCCTTACCAGTTCCAGCGTTTGAGGTCATGATAATGATGGCATCCTTGAAGCTAACTGTACGTCCTTGCCCATCTGTTAAACGACCATCGTCCAAGACTTGAAGGAACATGTGCATCACATCTGGATGGGCTTTCTCGACCTCATCGAGAAGGATGAGAGAATATGGGTTGCGACGAACCTTTTCAGTCAGCTGCCCAGCTTCATCATAACCAACATAACCTGGAGGGGCTCCGACCAATTTAGCTACACTGTGTTTTTCCATGTATTCACTCATATCAAAGCGAATCATGCTGTCAGCAGAACCAAAGAGCTCAATGGCTAGTTGTTTGGAAAGTTCTGTTTTACCGACACCAGTTGGTCCGACAAAGAGGAAGCTTCCGATTGGCCGGTTAGGAGTTCCAAGTCCAACACGATTACGACGGATGGCCTTGGCAATCTTATCGACAGCTTCATCTTGACCAATGACATGAGTTTTGAGGTCGTCTGCTAGATGGATAAGCTGAGATTGTTCTTTTTCTTTGAGTTCTCCAACAGGGATATTGGTTTTTTGCTCAATGATATGTTCGATGGTTTTCTCGCTGATGATTGGAGTATCCTGATCGGTCACCTTGTTTTTCTGCATTTCCTTGTACTTGGCAATCTGATCACGGAAATAAGCAGCCTTTTCAAAGTCTTCCTCTCGTGTAGCTTGCGCCTTGAGATTTTCAGCTTCAATTAAACGCTGATCAATCACTTTAGGATCAACAAAGTTCAGTGTCAGATTCATCTTTGAACCAGCTTCGTCCAACAGGTCAATAGCCTTGTCTGGCAAGAAGCGGTCTTGGATGTAGCGATTGGAAAGATTTGCAGCTGCTTCAATGGCCACGTCTGTGTACTTGACGTGGTGGTAGTCCTCATATTTCTTTTGAATCCCTTTGAGGATGGTAATGGTTTCTTCGACAGTTGGTTCATCTACCTTGACAGGCTGCATACGGCGCTCTAGGGCAGCATCTTTTTCAATGATACGGTATTCATTGAGAGTAGTGGCACCGACCAGTTGCAATTCACCACGGGCAAGGGCAGGTTTGAGGATATTTCCTGCATCCATATTGCCATCGCCAGCAGATCCTGCACCAACAATTTCATGGATTTCATCGATAAAGAGGATGATGTCCTCGCGTTTGCGAATTTCTTCCATGAGCTTTTGCATTCGTTCTTCAAATTGGCCTCGAATCCCTGTTCCTTGGACTAGACTGACTACGTCCAGACGGATAACCTGCTTACCTTGAAGTTTATGGGGAACATCGCCATCGACAATCTTCTGAGCTAGACCTTCCACAACGGCTGTTTTACCAACACCTGGTTCTCCGATAAGGACAGGGTTGTTCTTGGTTCGACGGTTGAGGATTTCGATAACGCGGATAATCTCCTCATCTCGACCTATAACAGGGTCAATATCTCCCCGACGAGCAATCTCAGTAATATTGATACCGTATTCCTCAAGGAGTCCTTTTTCTTGACTAGGAGGTGTTTGAAGTGGGCCTCGGTTTTGAGGTCCATAACCACCATTTCCTCCATATCCCCCACCAGATTGAGTTGGAGGGACGTTATTAGAAGAAGGTCTGAAATTATTCAAATCATTGAAAAAGTCGCCGAAAGGATCAAAGTCTCGATTGTTTAGGTCAGTCATTCCTTTAAAGAGGGTATTGTTTGGGTCTGTTTTGATAATTTTATAGCAATTTTGACAGAGATCAATTTGCTTTTGCTGTCCATTGATATTGGTATACAGATGAATTGTTGAGTCGTTTATTTTACAGTTTTGACAGAGCATACATCTACCTCATTTCATTCTTATTCTTGGCCTAAGAAAAAGGTCAAGAATAGTCAAAGTTTTATACTCTCATTATAGCATGATTAAGGTGTAAAGCAAGTAAAAAGATTGGGAAGTGTTCGTTTTTAAAAGAAGGATTTATGAAGAATCCAGCGACATTGAAGGTAAAAAAGAATCCCATTTGTGGTAACAAAAAGGATTCTCATTCATCGGGCCTTACTGCCCGTTGTTTTTATATTAGTAAAGGAGTTCGTAGATCTCCATTGCAATCAAATCAATGCTATCAAAGGTATAAGTTTCACGAGCCTCTACATCGCGAAGGGTGAAGAGTGATCCGTTTTCTTCGTCATGGCTGTATGCAACTTCTGCGACAACAACACCTTCACGTTCAAAATTACGTTTTAGATTTCCACCATCTTTTGTCATTGCTTCTAGGCGGTTAATGATTCTAACCAAATGTGATTCCATTTTGATTCTCCTCCATTTCTTATCGTTTCTATTTTACCATAAACAAGAGGTAGTTGACTAGAAAAAAACTGTGATTTCTCTCTATTTCTCTATTCTATCAAGTTAATTGTTAAAATTGGAGAAAAAGGATTGCATTTTAATTCAATTCATGTTATAATCATACAATCTAATACATAGAAAGTTGATTGAATATGAATTTTTCTTTTTTACCAAAGTATTTACCATATTTTAACTATGGTGCTCTGATTACCGTATTGATTTCCATCCTTGTTGTCTGCTTAGGGACCATTATAGGTGTGTTACTGGCCTTTGCCCAACGTTCACGCTTTAAACCGCTCGTTTGGTTTGCCAATGTGTATGTTTGGATCTTCCGTGGAACTCCGATGATGGTTCAGATTATGATTGCTTTTGCTCTTATGCATATCAATGCTCCGACTATTCAAGTGGGAATTTTAGGAGTTGATCTTTCTCGTTTGATTCCTGGTATTCTGATTATTTCTATGAACAGTGGTGCTTACGTTTCAGAAACTGTTCGTGCGGGGATCAATGCGGTTCCTAAAGGGCAGTTAGAGGCTGCTTACTCTCTTGGTATTCGTCCCAAAAATGCCATGCGTTATGTCATTTTACCACAAGCTATCAAAAATATTCTTCCAGCTCTGGGAAATGAATTTATCACCATTATCAAGGATAGTTCCCTCTTGTCTGCGATTGGGGTGATGGAGTTGTGGAATGGTGCAACGACAGTAGCAACAACAACTTATTTACCGTTGACTCCCCTTTTATTTGCAGCCTTTTACTACTTGATTATGACCTCTGTTTTGACAGTGGCGTTGAAAGCATTTGAAAAACATATTGGACAAGGAGACAAGAAATAATGACAGAAACCTTGATTAAAATTGAAGAACTACATAAGTCTTTTGGGAAAAATGAAGTTTTAAAAGGCATCAACCTTGAGATTAAAAGAGGGGAAGTTGTGGTGATTATCGGTCCATCAGGTAGCGGGAAGTCAACCCTCCTTCGTTCGATGAATCTCCTTGAAGAAGCAAGTAAAGGCAAGGTTATCTTTGAAGGAGTTGATATCACAGATAAGAAAAATGACCTTTTTGCCATGCGTGAAAAGATGGGCATGGTATTCCAACAATTCAACCTCTTTCCCAATATGACAGTGATGGAAAATATCACCTTGTCACCAATTAAAACCAAAGGTGAAAGCAAGGAAGTTGCGGAGAAGAGAGCACAGGAACTTTTAGAAAAAGTTGGCTTGCCAGATAAGGCAACGGCCTATCCTCAGAGTTTATCAGGTGGTCAGCAACAACGGATTGCCATTGCACGTGGACTTGCTATGGAACCAGATGTTTTGCTCTTTGATGAGCCGACTTCAGCACTAGACCCTGAGATGGTTGGAGAGGTTCTAGCTGTTATGCAAGACCTTGCCAAGTCAGGGATGACCATGGTGATTGTGACGCATGAAATGGGCTTTGCGCGTGAGGTAGCAGACCGTGTTATCTTTATGGCGGATGGAGTTGTTGTCGAAGATGGAACACCTGAGGAGATTTTCGATCAAACAAAAGAACAACGGACCAAGGAATTTTTGAGTAAGGTTTTGTAAGACCTCATTTTTAGAAGAAGTAGAGTGAAAATCATGGCTTCAAGTAAGGAATATTTAGCTTTTATTCTCGATCGGTTTTCGGAGCTAGAGGAGATGAGTTATCGTCCAATGATGGGAGAGTATATCCTTTATTATCGTGGGAAGATTATTGGGGGAATCTATGATAATCGTTTGTTACTGAAGCCTGTGAAGGTGGTCATGGATCAACTGGGACAGACAAGACTTGAACGTCCTTATGAAGGAGCCAAGGAGATGATTTTGATAGAAGACATTGAAGATAAGTCATTTCTAACGAGATTAATCAAGGAGATGTATGAAGTCTTACCGACTCCAAAAGTCAAAAAGAAAGCATGACAAGTTTACCTAGTATAAATAGGCATAAAAGCTCGATAAGGGCTTTTTCTTATAGTTTTTGACTATAAGGTCCATTAGGCAAGAAGTGTTAGAATGGCAAGGTATTTTTTGATATAATAGAGGATATTTGATAGAAAAGAGAAGAGATATGGCACAGATTATTGATGGGAAGGCTCTTGCAGCTAAGTTACAAGGACAGTTAGCTGAAAAGACGGCCAAACTAAAAGAAGAAACAGGTCTAGTTCCAGGATTGGTAGTGATTTTGGTGGGGGACAATCCTGCCAGCCAAGTCTACGTTCGCAACAAGGAACGGTCAGCTCTCGCTGCTGGCTTCCGTAGTGAAGTAGTGCGAGTTCCTGAGACCATTACCCAAGCGGAATTGTTAGACTTGATTGCCAAATACAATCAAGATTCAGCTTGGCATGGGATTTTGGTTCAATTACCTTTGCCAAAACATATTGACGAAGAGGCAGTTTTATTAGCTATTGACCCCGAAAAAGATGTGGATGGTTTCCATCCTCTAAACATGGGGCGTCTCTGGTCTGGTCATCCGGTTATGATTCCTTCGACACCTGCAGGAATTATGGAGATGTTTCATGAATATGGGATTGATCTAGAAGGTAAAAATGCGGTTGTTATCGGTCGCTCAAATATCGTTGGGAAACCAATGGCTCAGCTTCTTTTGGCTAAGAATGCGACTGTGACTTTGACCCACTCACGCACCCATCATCTTGCCAAGGTGGCCGTTAAGGCAGATATTCTTGTCGTTGCAATCGGTCGTGCTAAGTTTGTGACAGCTGACTTTGTCAAACCGGGAGCGGTTGTCATTGACGTTGGGATGAACCGAGATGAAAATGGCAAGCTTTGTGGAGATGTTGATTATGATGCTGTTGCACCACTTGCTAGTCACATCACACCTGTACCTGGTGGAGTTGGTCCTATGACCATCACTATGCTAATGGAGCAAACCTATCAGGCAGCGCTTCGAACACTAAACAAGGACTAGGAAGATGAAATTCGTATTTGACCTGGATGGAACGCTATCTTTTGACTACATGACCATAGATGAGGAGATTAAGCAGATTCTTTTAAAGGCTGAAGATTATGGACATGAGCTTGTATTTGCCACAGCTCGTTCCTATCGGGATTGTTTGGGTTTATTAGGTTCTGAACTCAGTCAGCGCTTGGTCATAGGGTTGAATGGTGGCGTGGCCTATCATCTGGGGCAGGCTATCTTCGAAAGGAATCTCGATGCTAGAGTTTATCAGGCGTTAGTGGATTATTGCCAGACCTATAATCTCCCTTTCTTTGCAGATGATTGCTTTGACTATAGTGGTCAGATTGTGGAGAAGATTCCATTTTTCTCCAGTGTGGATCCCCTAAAGGTGGCTCGTCATCAGAAACTTGAGGACTTGGGTACTCCGATTAAGGTAGTCGTTTATATGGGTGACCATGAGGAGTTGCTTGATGATCTGCTTGGTCAGCTAGAAAGACTAGGACAGGCTCATCTCTCCTATCATGCGCATGAAAAGTGCCTTTATGTTAATCCCTTGGATACTCATAAGGCGACAACTGTTGAAAAGTTATGTGGGGAGAACTTCATCGCTTTTGGAAATGATCAAAACGATATTGAACTATTAAAAACGTCGCTCTATTCAGTCCAGATAGGAGATTTTGCTGGCCTTACTCCATATGCAGATGACACGTTAGAGCTAAAAGGAGAACCTTCTCCAGCAGTGGCAGCTAAAATCTTACAGACCTTTGCGGAATTTAAGGGAAAATAGTGTAGAAGGAGGTTCTAGCCTCCTTTTGTAGTATAATGGAGTGAGAGGGAAAAAACGATGAAAGTGATTGATCAAACTTTACTAGAAAAAGTCATTATTGAACGTTCTCGTCACAGCCATAAGGGAGATTACGGGCGTCTGCTCTTGCTGGGAGGGACCTATCCTTATGGGGGAGCTATCATCATGTCAGCCATTGCAGCTGTCAAAAGTGGGGCAGGTTTGGTGACTGTTGGCACGGATAAGGAGAATATTCCGGCTCTGCACAGTCATCTACCTGAGGCCATGGCATTTTCTCTTCAAGACCAGCAATTGTTAAAAGAGCAGTTGGAAAAGGCAGAAGCTGTCTTGTTAGGTCCGGGTTTGCGAGAGGAAGCATTCGGAGAAGAACTCGTAAAACAGGTCTTTGACAGCCTCAGAGAAGACCAGATTCTGATTGCAGATGGCGGTGCTTTGGGCATCTTAGCAAACGGCCAGTTGCCATTTCCTTCCAGTCAGCTTATCCTAACTCCCCACCAAAAGGAATGGGAAAGACTATCTGGTATAGTTCTTGACCATCAAAATACAGAGACGACTGCTAGTGCTCTTTCAGCGTTTCCTCAAGGGACGATTTTAGTTGAGAAAGGTCCAGCGACTCGTATCTGGCAAGCTGGGCAGCCTGAATATTATCAATTAGAAGTTGGAGGCCCCTACCAAGCAACTGGTGGAATGGGAGATACTTTGGCGGGGATGATTGCAGGTTTTGCAGGTCAGTTTCATCAAGTCAGTCTCTATGAGAGAGTGGTGGTAGCGACCTATCTTCATTCAGCTATCGCGCAAGAACTAGCTCAAGAAAACTATCTTGTCTTGCCAACAGAAATTAGCAAGCTACTTCCGAGAGCAATGAAAAAAATATCTCAAAAAGGCAGCTAATATCTTGGTTGTCTTTTTATGTTGATGTAGCTTTGTTGATAAAGTTTTCAAATACCTCAGAACCAGCGACCAACTGCTGTACTTGCGTGAAATTCTCACTTTTAAGGTCTTGATTTTTACTCAAACTCAAAAGGAAAGCGAGATTGTTATCAAAGTTGAGGGGTGTCAAATCATGCTTTTTTTGATATAATTTTTAATGATGAATGCGAGAAATGATCGGTATGTGGTCGTTGATTTAGAGGCGACCAGCACCGGAAGCAAGGCAAAAATTATTCAAGTAGGCATTGTGATGATTGAGAATGGTGAAATCATCGATCAGTATGCGACCGATGTCAATCCCCACGAACCCTTGGATTCTCATATCAAAGAATTAACGGGTCTGACCGATCAACGCTTGGCTGCGGCACCAGAATTTTCTCAGGTGGCCGGAAAAATTTTTGAATTGGTTAAGGACGGTATTTTTGTTGCGCACAATGTACAGTTTGATGCTAATCTTCTTGCAGAATTCCTCTTTTTGGAAGGATATGAATTGCGCACACCGAGGGTGGATACAGTTGAGCTTGCCCAGGTTCTGTATCCTCAGTTTGAAAAGTATAACTTAGGTATCCTTTGTCAAGAGTTGGGTATTGAACTAGAACAGGCCCACACTGCCCTGTCTGATGCTCAAGCAACAGCAGAACTCTTGCTTTACATGCGTCAAAAACTCTTCGAGTTACCTAAAGGGCTCTTAGAAAGCTTGTTAGACCTTGCAGATAACCTTCTCTATGAAAGTTATCTGGTGATTGAGGAGGTTTACCAGCAACAATCTCTCTTGTCTTCGCCAGACTTGATGGAACTTCATGGGCTTTTCCTCAGAAAGGAAAGCAAAGCTTTAGTCCCACGAAAGTTATCCAAAGACTTTGCTAAAAATATTTCTTTATTGGGGCTGGAGGAGCGTCCGCAACAGTTGGAATTTGCTGAGAAGATTGAGCAGTTACTGGAAGAACATCAGACTTCCTTTATCCAAGCCCAAATGGGATTGGGCAAGACTTATGGTTATCTCCTCCCAGCTTTGAACTTGGAGAGTCAAGCAGGTATCCTAGTGAGTGTTCCGACCAAAATTCTTCAAAATCAAATCATGCAAGAAGAAGGTCAGCGATTAAAAGAGGTTTTCCATATGGAGATTCATAGTCTCAAGGGGCCTCAAAATTACTTGAAACTGGATGCCTTTCACCAAATTCTCTATCGATCAGAGTCCAATCGCCTTTTCACACGCTTTAAAATGCAGTTGCTTATCTGGCTAACAGAGACAGAGACTGGTGACTTGGACGAAATCGGGCAACTTTATCGCTATCAGCATTTTCTACCAGAACTAGTCCACGATGGCAAGCTTTCAAAGAAAAGTTTATTTGCTACAGAGGATTTTTGGAAACGAGGGCAGGAAAAGGCCAAGACCAGTCGTGTTCTTCTGACCAATCATGCCTATCTGGTCACTCGTTTGGAAGACAATCCAGAGTTTGTCGACAATCGTTTGGTGATTTTGGATGAAGCTCAAAAAATGCTGCTAGCTCTTGAAAATCTAGCCCAGCAGGCTTATCGCCTTGAGGAGCTTGTAACCCAAATTGAAAAGTCCTTGGAGACAGAGGAAGATTTGGTTCAGAAGCGCTTGCTTGAGAGTATTGCTTTTGAATGTCGTTACTTGATAGAGCACTATCAGTCAGGCTTTAAGAATGGAAAGTGGTTGGATTCTCTCGAACACTTGCGCCAGCATTTTTCGGAGTTAGCTCTCCCAGAGTATAGAGAAATTGCAAATTTTTTCACATCGGACCGTGAATTTTGGCTTGCTACAGCAGAGAAATCGAGCAAGGACGTCTTGATTTGTTCAAGTAAAAAAGGCCGCTTTATACTAGCAGACTTATTGCCAGAAGATTGTAGGCTCCTAGGAGTATCGGCCACTCTTGAAATCAGCAATCGGGTTTCCCTAGCAGATTTATTGGGATTTCCGGATTCTCCACTTGTTAGGCTTGATGTAGCAAAACAGGAGCAACAAGAAGTCTTTCTAGTCAATGACTTTCCTCTTGTGACAGAAGTTTTGCCTTTTGACTATGCTAGTGAAGTGGCTTCTGTTATCCAAAGGTTACAAGCCTTTCAAGAACCCTTATTGGTTTTGTTTACCTCAAAAGAAATGCTGCTGGCAGTTTCGGATCTGCTCGACCAACCGCATCTAGCTCAGTATAAAAATGGGGAACCAAGCCAACTGAAAAAACGTTTTGAAAAAGGCGAACGCCAGATCTTGCTTGGAACAGGTAGTTTCTGGGAAGGGGTTGATTTTTCAACCCATCCTTGCGTGATCCAAGTGATTCCGAGATTGCCTTTCCAAAATCCCCAAGAACCTTTAACCAAAAAATTAAACCAAGAACTGCGTCAAGAAGGGAAAAATCCTTTCTATGATTATCAGTTGCCGATGGCGATCATTCGGCTAAAACAAGCTCTGGGCCGTACTGTTAGACGATCTGACCAGGGTTCGGTTGCTCTAATCTTAGACAGTCGTGTTGTCAGCAAGCGCTACGGCAAACAAATCGCTCAGGCCTTGTCAAAAGAAAGGACCGTTCGGGTCCTTTCTAGAGAACAGCTAGAGCCTGCTGTAGCTGATTTTCTCCAATCCCATCGCAATAGAATGAAAGAAAAATCCAAGAAAGAGAAAAGGTAAAAAATATGAAACGTTCCTTCGACTCTCGAGTCGATTACAGCCTCCTCCTACCAGTGTTTTGTTTACTGGTGATTGGAGTAGTGGCCATTTATATAGCAGTTAGTCATGACTATCCAAATAATGTATTACCAATTCTAGGTCAGCAAATCGCCTGGATAGCCCTAGGGCTTGTTATTGGGTTTGTCGTCATGTTCTTCAATACCGAGTTTTTATGGAAGGTGACTCCCTATCTTTATGGCTTAGGCTTGGCCTTGATGGTTCTCCCTCTTGTTTTTTACAATCCGAGTCTGGTAGCTTCTACAGGTGCCAAAAACTGGGTATCGATTGGTGGAACGACGCTCTTTCAACCATCTGAGTTCATGAAGATTTCCTATATTTTGATATTGGCTCGAGTCATTGTACAATTCACTCAAAAGCACAAGGAATGGCGACGGACTATTCCCTTGGATTTCCTATTGATTGGTTGGATGATTGCCTTTACCATCCCAGTCTTGATCCTTCTAGCCCTACAAAGTGACTTGGGGACTGCCTTGGTCTTCGTAGCTATTTTTGCAGGCATGGTTCTCCTTTCAGGTGTTTCGTGGAAGATTATCATTCCTGTTTTTGCGACAGGAGTGACTGCAGTTGCAGGCTTCATGGCAATCTTTATAAGCAAGGATGGGCGTGCCTTCTTGCATCAGATTGGGATGCCAACTTACCAGATCAACCGTATTTTGGCCTGGCTCAATCCCTTTGATTTTGCGCAAACAACGACTTATCAACAGGCACAGGGACAAATTGCGATTGGAAGTGGTGGCTTGTTTGGACAAGGTTTCAATGTGTCCAATCTCCTCATTCCAGTACGCGAGAGCGATATGATTTTCACCGTAATTGCTGAAGACTTTGGCTTTATTGGTTCAGTCGTTGTCGTTGCCCTGTACTTGCTTCTTATCTATCGTATGTTGAAAATTACGCTCAGATCAAACAACCAGTTCTACACCTACATTTCGACTGGATTTATCATGATGTTGCTCTTCCATATTTTTGAGAATATCGGTGCCGTGACAGGCTTACTTCCTTTGACAGGGATTCCCTTACCATTCATTTCTCAAGGGGGCTCCGCAATTATTAGTAACCTCATCGGTGTCGGTCTCCTCTTGTCTATGAGTTACCAGACCAACCTAGCAGAAGAGAAAAGTGGGAAAGTTCCATTCAAACGAAAGAAAGTCGTCCTAAAACAAATCAAATAAGGAGGCCACTATGGCAACAGTAGCAGTTATCTTAGCCCAGGGTTTTGAAGAAATTGAAGCCTTGACAGTAGTTGATGTCTTGCGTCGAGCAAACATTCTCTGTGATATGGTAGGATTTGAAGAGCAGGTGACAGGATCACATGGTATTCAGGTAAAAGCCGACCGTATCTTTGATGGTGATTTGTCTGACTATGACTTGGTAGTTCTTCCAGGTGGCATGCCTGGATCAGCTCACCTACGGGATAATCCAGCCCTCATTTCTGAAATTCAAGCCTTTAACCAAGAAGGGAAGAAGATTTCGGCCATCTGCGCAGCTCCAATCGCCCTCCATCAAGCAGGTGTTTTGAAAGACAAGTGCTTCACCTGTTATGACGGTGTTCAGGAGAACATTACTGACGGAACTTATCAAAAGCAAACAGTGGTTGTAGATGGTAATCTAACAACTAGCCGAGGACCGTCAACTGCCTTTGCCTTTGCCTATGAATTGGTGGAGCAGTTGGGAGGAGATGCTGAAAGTTTACGAGTCGGCATGCTCTATCGGGATGTCTTTGAAAATCAACAGTAAAACGAGGGTTAAACTCTCGTTTTTGCTTGGAAAAATCTAGGAAATCATCGCTTTTTTCATAAAAAAATGGTATAATGAAGGGTATGAAATATCACGACTACATATGGGATTTAGGTGGTACCCTATTGGATAATTATGAGACTTCTACAGCAGCCTTTGTAGAAACCTTAGCCCAATACGGAATAGAGCAAGAACACGACCGTGTTTACGAAGCCTTGAAGGTTTCGACAGCTTTTGCCATCGAGAAGTTTGCTCCAAACATCGAGGATTTTTTAGAAAACTACAAAGAAAATGAAGCGCGTGAGCTAGAGCACCCAGTCTTGTTTGAGGGAATTCCTGAGTTACTCAAAGACATCTCTGACAAGGGTGGTCGTCATTTTTTGGTTTCTCATCGAAATGACCAAGTGCTAGAACTTCTTGCCAAAACCCAGATAGCGAACTACTTCACAGAAGTAGTGACTGCCAGTTCAGGCTTCAAACGAAAACCAGATCCTGAGTCCATGATTTATTTACGTGATAAATATCATATTACATCTGGTTTGGTCATTGGTGACAGAAATATTGATGTAGAAGCAGGTAAAGCTGCTGGCTTAGATGCCTATCTTTTTAAAAACGTTGCGACATTGAGACAAGCAATAGACATGTAAGAAAAGGGAAAAAATGACAGAAGAAATCAAAAATCAACAGGCACAGGATTATGATGCCAGTCAAATTCAAGTTTTGGAGGGGCTGGAAGCCGTTCGTATGCGTCCAGGTATGTATATTGGGTCGACTTCAAAAGAAGGCCTTCACCATCTAGTCTGGGAAATTGTTGATAACTCAATTGACGAAGCCCTGGCTGGATTTGCAAGTCATATCCAAGTCTTTATTGAGCCAGATAATTCCATCACTGTTGTGGATGATGGTCGTGGAATTCCTGTTGACATTCAGGAAAAGACAGGACGTCCCGCTGTTGAGACCGTCTTTACAGTCCTTCACGCTGGAGGGAAGTTCGGCGGTGGCGGATACAAGGTCTCAGGTGGACTCCATGGAGTAGGTTCATCAGTAGTAAACGCTCTTTCAACTCAACTAGATGTTCATGTCCATAAAAACGGTAAGATTCATTACCAAGAATATCGTCGTGGTCATGTTGTCGCTGATCTTGAGGTGATTGGAGATACGGATAAGACTGGAACAACAGTTCACTTCACACCAGATCCAGAGATTTTTACAGAAACAACAACTTTTGACTTTGAAAAATTAAACAAACGTATTCAAGAACTAGCCTTTTTGAACCGAGGTCTTCAAATCTCCATCACAGATAAGCGTGAAGGTCTCGAACAGACTAAACATTACCACTATGAGGGTGGGATTGCTAGCTATGTTGAATATATCAACGAGAACAAGGATGTTATCTTTGATACACCAATCTACACAGACGGTGAGATGGATGATATCACAGTTGAAGTAGCCATGCAGTACACAACCGGTTACCACGAAAATGTCATGAGTTTCGCCAATAACATTCACACCCATGAAGGTGGTACGCATGAGCAAGGTTTCCGTACGGCTCTGACACGTGTTATCAATGATTATGCTCGCAAGAATAAGCTACTAAAAGACAATGAAGACAACCTAACAGGGGAAGATGTCCGCGAAGGCTTGACTGCTGTTATCTCTGTGAAACATCCAAACCCGCAGTTTGAAGGACAAACCAAGACCAAACTGGGGAACAGTGAAGTAGTCAAGATTACCAATCGCCTCTTCAGTGATGCCTTCTCTGATTTTCTTATGGAAAATCCGCAGATTGCCAAGCGCATCGTGGAAAAAGGGATTTTGGCTGCCAAGGCTCGTGTGGCTGCCAAGCGTGCGCGTGAAGTCACTCGTAAAAAATCTGGATTGGAAATTTCTAATCTCCCAGGAAAACTAGCAGACTGTTCTTCTAACAATCCTGCTGAGACAGAGCTTTTCATCGTCGAAGGAGACTCAGCTGGTGGATCAGCTAAATCTGGTCGTAACCGTGAATTCCAGGCTATCCTGCCAATTCGTGGTAAGATCTTGAACGTTGAAAAAGCTAGCATGGATAAAATCCTTGCTAACGAAGAAATTCGGAGTCTCTTCACAGCCATGGGGACAGGATTTGGTGCAGAATTTGATGTCACTAAGGCTCGTTACCAAAAACTCGTTTTGATGACCGATGCCGATGTTGATGGAGCCCACATTCGGACTCTCTTACTAACCTTGATTTACCGCTATATGAAACCAATTCTAGAAGCTGGATATGTCTACATTGCCCAACCACCAATTTACGGGGTTAAAGTCGGAAGTGAGATCAAAGAATACATCCAGCCTGGTGCAGATCAAGAAATTAAACTCCAAGAAGCCTTAGCACGTCACAGTGAAGGGCGTTCAAAACCAACCATCCAACGTTATAAAGGTTTGGGAGAAATGGATGACCACCAATTGTGGGAAACAACCATGGATCCAGAACATCGCTTGATGGCGCGTGTTTCGGTAGATGATGCAGCCGAAGCAGACAAAATCTTTGATATGTTGATGGGCGATCGAGTAGAACCCCGTCGCGAATTTATCGAAGAAAACGCTGTTTACAGTACACTTGACGTCTAAAAAATGTGGGAAATAGTTCCCTTGGTTTAAAAAATATGATATAATCATTACGATTGTTTCTAGTATAAAAGGAGTTTGATATGTCTAATGGACAACTAATTTATCTAATGGTTGCAATTGCAATCATTTTGGTTCTGGCTTATGGAGTGGCTATGTTTCTTCGCAAGCGAAATGAAGGCAGATTAGCGGCCCTCGAAGAAAGAAAAGAAAAACTCTACAACCTTCCAGTAAATGATGAGGTTGAAGCCGTTAAAAACATGCACTTGATTGGTCAAAGTCAGGTCACTTTCCGGGAATGGAATCAAAAATGGGTTGATTTATCGCTTAATTCATTTGCTGATATTGAAAACCACCTTTTCGAGGCTGAAAACTATAACAATTCTTTCCGTTTCTTCAAAGCCGCTCACAAGATTGATCAAATTGAAAGCCAGATTGATTTGATTGAAGAAGATATTGCGGCGATTCGCAATGCCCTTTCAGAGCTTGAAAAACAGGAGTCTAGAAATAGTGGACGTGTTTCACATGCCTTGGATTTGTTTGAAAGTCTACAACATACAGTAGCAGAAAATTCAGAACAGTATGGTGAGGCGCTTCCTGAAATTGAGAAGCAATTGGAAAAAATTCAATCGGAATTTTCTCAGTTTGTAACTTTAAATTCATCAGGAGATCCAGTTGAAGCTGCGAGTATCTTAGATGAGACAGAAAATCATATTCTTGCATTGACACATATGGTTGAGCGTGTTCCAAGCCTTGTGACAACCTTATCAACGGAGCTCCCAGAGCAATTGGAAGATCTTGAAGAAGGTTACCGTAAGTTATTGGGGCTTAATTATCATTTTATCGAAACAGATATTGAAGCTCGTTTCCAACTTTTGCGTGAAGCTCTAAAGAAAAATCAGGAAAATATCAAACACTTGGAGTTGGATAATGCAGAGTACGAAAACACGCAAATCCAAGAAGAAATCAATGCTCTCTATGCTATCTTCTCACGTGAGGTGGCGTCTCAAAAAGTAGTGGAAGGTTTACTCGAAACGCTACCAACCTACCTCAATCATTTGAAAGATAATAACCAAGTTCTTGCTCAAGATATAGAGCGTCTTAATAAAACTTATCTTCTCCCAGAGAGCTATGGAAATCATGTTCGCCGTCTTTATGCTGAATTGTCAGAGTTTGATACGCTAATCACAGAAGTGATTGAAGAACAAGCAGAGCCTAAGGAAGCATACTCTATCTTAGAGGAGCAGTTACAAGATCTTCAAAACAATTTAAAAGATATTGAAGATGAACAAATCTCTGTTAGTGAGCATTTAGCACAAATTGAGAAAGATGATATGAATGCTCGTCAAAAGGCTAATGTCTATGTCAATCGTTTACATACTATCAAACGATACATGGAAAAGAGAAACTTACCAGGTATTCCTCAAAGCTTCTTGAAACTTTTCTTTGCGACAAGTAACAACGTAGAAGATTTGATGGCTGAATTGGAACAGGCAAAAGTTAATATTGAATCTGTCAATCGCATTCTTGAGATTGCTACAAATGATATGGAGGCTCTGGAAACAGAAACCTACAATATCGTTCAATATGCAACTTTGACAGAGCAGCTTCTTCAATACTCAAATCGCTACCGTTCGTTTGATGAGCGCATTCAAGAAGCCTTCAATGAGGCACTTGAAATTTTTGAAAGAGACTTTGATTATCAAACTTCATTTGAGAAAATTTCTCAAGCCTTGGAAGTTGCAGAGCCAGGAGTTACAAATCGATTTGTTTCTTCTTATGAAAAAACACGTGAAGCGATTCGCTTCTAAAATTCAAAAAGCTTAGATTGTCTAGGCTTTTTTGTTATCATTTTTTAAATAGTAGAACATCTGTTTATCATTGAAATTATAGCCTTGATTTGATATGATTATAATATGAAAAAAAATAGAGCGAAACGTGTTTCTCATGATAAAAAGAGAAGTAGATTACTTTCCTTTGTTGGAATCTTAGGTCTTGCTATAATCTGCCTAGGTGGCGTCATTGGTTACAAGATTCTACAAAAGCAATCTTATGAACAAAAAATTGAAGCGCTAAAAAGCGAAAAGGACCAGCAATTCAACGCAGGTAGTCAGAAAGACCATTTCCGAAAAGGTCAAGCCGAAGTGATTGTCTACTACCCTCTTCAAGGAGAGGAAATCATTGCGTCTGTTAGAGAAAAGATCAATCAGGATATCAAAGAAAAGCTAGAAGATAAAGAGGATCTGGTATTTTATTATACGGAGCAGTTGGATCCCGTCTTAAAGGGAGTTGTTGCTCGTAATATCAGTAAGCAGGTCTATGACCTGTCTGCTTCAAAAGTGGAGGAAAAAGAAAAGACTTCTTTAGGAAAAATTTTCTTGACAGAAGATGGTCAACTTTTCACTCTTAGTAAACTTTTCAAGGATGCTAGCAAGGCTAAGGAACTCCTGCTGAGTCAAATCAAGTCAACTCTAGAAGATAAGAAACTTGACCAGACAAAAATTGATCAGGTGCTAAAAACCTTTACAGACCAAGATTTGTCGTTATGGAGCTTTGATTATAAAGATAGTCAAATCATCCTTTATCCTGCTGACCTAGGGGAGGCTCTGGAGGAAATTGCTTTACCAATATCCAGTTTCTTTGATGTGTTGGAGTCCTCTTATCTATTAGAAAAGGATGCTGAACTTTACCAAGCTTACTTTGCTCAGAAAAATAAAAAGGTTGTAGCCTTGACCTTTGACGATGGTCCAAATCCATCTACAACTACTCAGGCTTTGGATACCTTGGCTAAGTATGGTGTAAAGGCAACCTTTTTTGTACTTGGTAAAAATATTGCGGGTAATGAAGAACTTCTGAAACGAATGAAATCGGAAGGCCATGTTGTGGGAAACCATAGCTGGAATCATCCCGTTCTTTCCAAATTGTCTCTGGAAGATGCTAAAAAACAAATCACGGATACAGAAGATTCCTTGACCAAGGTTTTAGGTTCGAGTTCTAAACTTATGCGACCTCCTTACGGAGCGATTACAGATGATATTCGTAATAGTCTGGATTTGAGTTTTATCATGTGGAATGTAGATAGTTTGGACTGGAAGAGCAAGAATGAATCTGCTATTTTAACAGAGATTCAGCATCAAGTTCGTAATGGATCGATTGTTCTTATGCATGATATTCATGGCGCTACAGTTAATGCTCTTCCAAAGATTATAGAATATCTAAAAGAGCAAGGTTATACATTTGTGACTGTTCCGGAAATGCTTAATTCTCGCTTGAAAGCTCACGAAATGTATTATGATCGTAATCAATGATTTTAAAATCTAAAGGAGCAAGTGTGCTGATAATCAGGACTTTGTTTCTTTAGATTTTCTTCACATAGAAAGGAAAAAATATGAAATCTTATACGCTAAATAATGGAGTTTCAATTCCTGTTCTAGGATTTGGAACATGGAAAGCTGAAAATGGAGAGGTGGCCTACCAAGCCGTTTTAGAAGCTTTAAAGGCTGGATATCGTCATATCGATACTGCGGCTATCTATCAAAATGAGGAGAGCGTTGGCCGTGCTATACGAGATAGCGGTATTCCACGTCAAGAAATCTTTGTAACGACCAAACTCTGGAATACCAATCACAGCTATGAAGAAACTCGCCAAGCATTTGAAGAATCAATGGAAAAACTGGGATTGGATTATCTAGATTTGTACCTTATCCATTGGCCAAATCCAAAACCACTAAGAGAAAACGACGAATGGAAAACTCGCAATGCTGAAGTCTGGAGAGCGATGGAGGATCTTTACAAAGAAGGCAAGATTCGTGCTATTGGTGTTAGTAATTTTCTTCCTAAGCATTTGGATGCCTTGCTTGAGACAGCAAGAGTCATTCCAGCGGTTAATCAGGTACGCTTGGCACCAGGAGTTTATCAAGAGGAAGTGGTTGACTACTGTAAAGAGAAAGGAATTCTCTTAGAGGCATGGGGACCATTTGGGCAAGGGGAGTTGTTTGAACAGAAGGAAGTCCAAGAAATTGCTACTAAGCATGGGAAATCAGTGGCTCAAATTGCCTTGGCTTGGAGTTTGGCAGAAGAGTTTTTACCGTTACCTAAGTCAGTAACAGCCTCTCGCATCCAGAGCAATCTTGACTGTTTTGGGATTGAACTCAGCAAAGAAGAGCGAGAGGTTCTAAAGATTATCTCAGTGATTTCTGGCGCACCTCGTGTGGATGAGATGGATTTTTAGAAAGTAAGAAAAAGAATTGTAAATTTTCTCTCTTTCTGATATAATAATCAACAAGAAAGAAAGTCTTATGGCGTTCTTTAAGCGAACTTGGGACAGTGGGAGCCAAGTAGGACAAGGTAAGAAACTGGCGCTTTCTGTCGTATTTTTAAAAAACAATGAAGTAATAAATTAGGGTGGAACCGCGTTTCTGACGCCCCTAGTCGCAAGACATGGGTGTTGAAATTCGGTTCTTTTTGAATTTTGTCTAATACCTAAGTAGAAAGGAGCATAATGCTTAAAGGATCTTGTTTATGCAAAGCAGTGACCTACACTTTAGATGAGGAATTGTCGGAATTAGTTTTTTGTCATTGCTCATTCTGTCGGAAAGCAACTGCATCTGCTTATACAGTGAATGCCAAAGTTAGCAGCAAAAATTTAGTATTATATGGAGAAGAGAATTTGGTTACTTATAGTTCATCTCCAGGGAAACAACGTTATTACTGCCAGAACTGTCACAGTCAAATTTTCACTATTCAAGAAGATGTACCAGAAGTTTGTGCTTTGAAATTGGGTACAGTAGATGAATGCAATCAGAATTTACAAACTGTTCCCAAACGTCATATTTTTCAGGATCCAGCTTTTTCTTGGTTGCTTGATGAATAAATCCAAAAAGATAATATAAATTAAAGGAGTAAATAATGTCTAAAAAATTGACTTTCCAGGAAATCATCCTTACTTTGCAACAATTTTGGAATGACCAAGGTTGTATGCTCATGCAGGCTTATGATAATGAGAAAGGTGCGGGGACGATGAGTCCGTACACTTTTCTTCGCGCTATCGGGCCTGAGCCATGGAATGCGGCTTATGTAGAGCCATCACGTCGTCCTGCTGACGGTCGTTACGGGGAAAACCCTAACCGTCTCTACCAACACCACCAATTCCAAGTGGTCATGAAGCCATCTCCATCAAATATCCAAGAACTTTACCTTGAGTCTTTGGAAAAATTGGGTATCAATCCTTTGGAGCACGATATTCGTTTTGTTGAGGACAACTGGGAAAACCCATCGACTGGTTCAGCTGGTCTCGGTTGGGAAGTTTGGCTTGATGGGATGGAAATCACTCAGTTCACTTATTTCCAACAAGTTGGTGGATTGGCAACTGGCCCTGTGACTGCGGAAGTTACCTATGGTTTGGAGCGTTTGGCTTCTTATATCCAAGAGGTTGACTCTGTCTATGATATCGAGTGGGCTGATGGTGTAAAATATGGAGAAATCTTTATTCAGCCTGAGTATGAACATTCAAAATATTCATTTGAAATTTCGGACCAGGAAATGTTGCTTGAAAACTTTGATAAGTTCGAAAAAGAAGCTGGTCGTGCCTTGGAAGAGGGCTTGGTTCACCCTGCCTATGACTATGTTCTCAAATGTTCACACACCTTTAATCTGCTTGACGCGCGTGGTGCCGTATCCGTAACGGAGCGCGCAGGCTATATCGCTCGTATCCGTAACCTGGCCCGTGTCGTAGCCAAAACCTTTGTCGCAGAACGCAAACGCCTAGGTTACCCACTTTTGGATGAAGCAACACGAGCTAAACTCTTAGCAGAAGACGCAGGATAGTAAGTAATACTGTGCTCTAAAATCGTTAAAGGCAAGTCGAAGACTTGATAGAGGGATATGCAACGCCGTACTGTTATGTGGGGATTTTTGAAACCTTGGGTTCAAAAATCAGTCAGCTAAATCCACTTTGATGAGACTGTTGGAAATCTTAGTTTATTTGGTATAAGATTTCCTTACAGACTCACAAAAGTTAGTTAGCGACGTCCCCAGTACCTAAGGTGCATATCAAAAAAGATTGAAGAAAATGTAAAGGAAAAAACATGACAAAAAACTTATTAGTAGAACTCGGTCTTGAAGAGTTACCAGCCTACGTAGTAACTCCTAGTGAAAAACAACTAGGTGAAAAAATGGCAACCTTCCTCAAGGAAAACCGCCTATCTTTTGAAGGCATTCAAACTTTCTCAACACCCCGTCGTTTGGCTGTTCGTGTGACTGGTATTGCAGACAAACAGTCTGATTTGACAGAAGATTTCAAGGGTCCAGCCAAGAAAATCGCCTTGGATAGTGATGGAAACTTCACCAAAGCGGCTCAAGGATTTGTCCGTGGAAAAGGATTGACAGTTGAAGATATTGAATTCCGTGAAATCAAGGGTGAAGAATATGTCTATGTTACCAAGGAAGAAGTGGGTCAAGCAGTTGAAGCCATTGTTCCAGGTGTAGTAGACGTCTTGAAGTCACTGACTTTCCCTGTCAGCATGCACTGGGCTAACAACACCTTTGAATACATCCGCCCTGTACACACTTTGACAGTTCTCTTGGACGAGAAAGAGTTTGACTTGGATTTCCTTGATATCAAGGGCGGTCGTGTAAGCCGCGGTCATCGTTTCTTGGGACAAGAAACTAAGATTCAGTCAGCATTGAGCTATGAAGAAGATCTTCGTAAACAATTTGTAATCGCGGATCCACGTGAACGTGAGCAAATGATTGTTGACCAAATCAAGGCAATCGAAGCTGAACATGGGGTACGTATCGAAATTGATGCTGACTTGCTGAATGAAGTCTTGAACTTGGTTGAATACCCAACTGCCTTTATGGGAAGTTTTGATGCCAAATACCTTGAGATTCCAGAAGAAGTCTTGGTGACTTCGATGAAGGAACACCAACGCTACTTCGTTGTCCGTGATCAAGACGGTAAACTCTTGCCAAACTTCATTTCAGTCCGTAACGGAAATGCAGAGCATTTGGGAAATGTCATCAAGGGTAATGAAAAAGTCTTAGTTGCTCGCTTGGAAGACGGAGAATTCTTCTGGCGTGAAGACCAAAAATTGATCATTTCTGATCTTGTTGAAAAATTAAACAACGTCACCTTCCACGAAAAGATTGGTTCTCTTCGTGAACACATGATTCGTACGGGGAAGATTGCCACTCTCTTGGCAGAAAAAGCTGGTTTATCAATGGATGAAACTCTTGACCTTGCTCGTGCAGCAGCCATTTACAAGTTTGACTTGTTGACGGGGATGGTTGGTGAGTTTGATGAACTCCAAGGAATTATGGGTGAGAAATATGCCCTTCTTGCTGGGGAAACTCCAGCAGTCGCAGCTGCCATTCGTGAACACTACATGCCGACATCAGCTGACGGAGCTCTTCCGGAGAGCAAGGTTGGAGCCATTCTAGCCATTGCTGATAAATTAGATACGATTTTGAGTTTCTTCTCAGTAGGCTTGATTCCATCAGGTTCTAATGACCCTTACGCTCTTCGTCGCGCGACGCAAGGTGTTGTTCGTATCTTGGATGCCTTTGGTTGGCACATTGCTATGGATGAGCTGATTGATAGCCTTTATGCTTTGAAATTCGACAGCTTGACTTATGAAAATAAAGCAGAAGTTATGGACTTTATCAAGGCTCGTGTCGATAAGATGATGGGTTCTACTCCGAAAGACATCAAGGAAGCAGTCCTTGCAAGTTCGAACTTTGTTGTGGCGGATATGCTGGAAGTAGCAAGTGCTCTTGTAGAAGCAAGCAAGAAAGAAGACTTCAAACCATCTGTCGAATCCCTCTCTCGCGCCTTTAACTTGGCTGAAAAAGCCGAAGGAACTGATACTGTTGATCATGCTCTCTTTGAGAATGAAGAAGAGAAAGCCTTGGCAGAAGTCGTAGAATCACTTGTTTTGTCAGGAACTGCAAGTCAGCAATTAGAACAACTCTTTGCGCTTAGCCCAGTTATTGATGCTTTCTTTGAAAATACCATGGTAATGGCCGAAGATCAGGCTGTCCGTCAAAATCGTTTGGCAATCTTATCGCAACTAACCAAGAAAGCAGCTAAGCTCGCTCGTTTTAACCAAATCAATACTAAATAAACTCAGTCGAACGGACTGTATCTTGTTACAAAGGAGAAGAAATGGATCCGAAAAAAATCGCTCGTATCAACGAGCTTGCCAAAAAGAAAAAAACAGAAGGTCTAACTTCTGCTGAAAAAGTGGAACAAGCTAAGCTTCGTGAGGAATACATCGAAGGCTATCGTCGTTCAGTTCGTCACCACGTCGAGGGTATCAAAATCGTGGATGAACAAGGAAACGACGTCACACCAGAAAAACTACGTCAGGTACAACGTGAAAAAGGTTTACACGGCCGTAGTTTAGATGATCCAAATTCATAAAATTCAAGGGTTTTGTAGATCATCTACAAAACCCTTTTTTGGTAATAATAAAAAAAGAAGGAGCCACTGAACTGCACCCCAAAAGTTAGACAGAAAAAATCTAACTTTTGGGGTGTTTTATTATGAAATTGAGTTATGAAGAT
>CAJNDD010000023.1 GCA_905221435.1 bacterium | reverse complement strand
AATACAACCTCAATATACCACAAATTTTGACTGAATTCAAGTTTTTTGCGCATCTTTTTTTGTTTTGTTTGATTTTTCCTCGTTTTTCATACTCTAATACTAAATTAGAAATAACTAATGATCTCATCAAACGAAATGTCTTTGGATTTCGAACTTTGAAAACTTTAAGAAACAAATTTTCATTGCTCTAAATATTAAAATGGAGAAAACAGCGATTGTCCTCTCCAGATATCAAGTTTCTTCTCATCCCACTACAGTTGACAAAGAGGTGGATATTTTTAAAGTGTTTCTAAGAGTTCTTGCATCTGAACATCATCTGGAACGATTTTTAAATAAGCTTCAGCTTGCACTTTGGCTTCTTCAAAATATCCCAATCCACGTAAGAGATAGCTATACTGCTCCAGAAACTCGGGATTGTCCTTGAGGTCAGACGATAGTTCCTGATAGAGCTCATATGCCTTATCTAAATCCTCAATTTCCTGATAAGAACGGGCAATCATCCACTTGGTCAAGAGATTTTCAGGTTCTTGAATTTGGAGAGCGATAATGTCCCCAAACCGCTCTTGTTCCATATAAATGGTTGCAAGGCGAAGGAATATTTCTTCTGTATCCTCTGCATCCTCTTTTGCAGTAAGAAGAAACTGCTCAGCACCACTAGGATCATGTAATTCATACGAAAACTGAGAAGCAGCTAGTAATAGCCGAGTTTCAAATGGATTTTTCTCCAAACCTTGTTTAGCGATACGGAGAGCTTCTTCTATCTGATGTTCCTTGTGCAAAGCTTGACTATAACCATACTCATATCCTTCAAAATCTGGTGAAATGGTATCAATCTGCTTAAAGTAAAGAACAGATTTTTGATACTCTTCTTGGTCAAAGTAAAGACTAGCTAGTTCAAAGGCAGTTTGGTCATCGTATTCTAATTCTAAGGCTTTTTCTAAGAATTCAGTTGCAGCTTCAAACTTGCCTAACTGGGCATAAGCGTAGCCAATTCGTTGATAGGTTGAGACACCCGTTTGCTCATAGATGGAGCGATTATCTAATTGAGCATAGCCCTGAATGGCTTCCTGATAATTTCCCAACTCACTATCTAACTCAGCCAAACCAAAAACTAATAAGGGATCGTCTGAGTAGTTTAAGGCTTCCAGTAACTTTTCACGCGCTACATCTGTCAATCCCTCCAACTGATAGAGGTCTGCCTTCAAGGCCAAGGCCGATACATACCAGTCACTTTCAGGTGTGATTTCCTCAAGGTAAGCAAAGGCTTCCTCAACATTGCCATCCTCGCTAGCAATGCTGGCTAAGTTCAGATTCACTTCTGGAAATTCTGTAACGATATGTTGGTAAATTTCTTTAGCTTGAGGATAAAAGCCAATTCCCTCTAGATAGCTTGCTAGTTCATAGAGAACTTCACTTGAATCTGTTTCGAGGGCTTTGTGAAAATAATGATCTGCTTTGATTAAATCCTGTTCATCCAAAGCCTGGAGCATGCGTTGACTATTGTTCACTCTTGATTTCCTCCCCTTCTTCTTCATACAAACCGCTGACTTTTTTATACCAGTTAAAGATAGCTGAGATAACGACCTTGGCAGAGGCATAGACCGGAATTCCCAGCAAGACTCCCCAAATACCAAACATAGATCCTGAAGTTAGGAGAACAAAGAGAACATTGATTGGATGGATGTTTAGCTGACTACCTAAAATAAGTGGGGAAACAAAGCGACCTTCAATCGTTTGTTCAACAATAAAGACAATAATCACTTTCAAAAGCATCACAGGTCCTGCAATCAAGCCCAAAACTAAAGCAGGTAACATCGCTAAAAAACTACCTAGATAAGGTACTAGATTGAGAATACCAGCGGTAATACCAAGAGTCACAGCATATCTGAGACCAATAATCTTAAAGAAGATAATAAACATAATTGCCACGATAATAGCAACTGTAACCTGTCCTCTAACGTAGTTTGACAACTGTTTATTAACATCTGATAGGACTTCCCCAACAGGTTCTTTTAACTTCGTTGGAATAAACTTGGTCAAATAATCTCGTAAACCTTTTCCATCACGTAACAGATAAAAGAGCATAAAAGGTACGATAATGACCGCTACAATAATCTGGGAAACACTACTGATAAAGGCGCTGACCCAGTTAACTGCTTGAGAAGAGATTTTGCTGGCCCACATGGTCGCCTCAGTAGAGATATTGGCAAGGACCTGCTCCAACTGCGGTCTAAAATCATCTGGCAAGCGTTTGGTTACAAGGTCATTAATTACCTTATCAGCATCCTTAAGGTAAGTCGGTACATTCTTTGCAAAATTTAAGACTTGGTGTTGGAGATTTGGAATAGCAACTGCCAGACCCCAAATAATAAAGAGACCAATTATAACAAAGAGAATACTGATGGCAAGGACACGATTGATCTTGTGTTTCTCCATCCAGTCAACGATCGGATTAAGGAGGTAATAAAGTAAACCAGATAAAATAACTGGCAACATGACAACTCCTAAAAAATCCAAAACGGGTAAAAAGATAAAACTAATCTTACTTAGAATAAAAATATTTAGCCCCAGTAACAAGGTTACTAAAAATACAGTGATGGCTTTATTATCTAAAAACCACTTAAAAAACCAAGATAGACTAAAATGTTTCTCTTTATGTTCCATAAATACATCCTTTCTGTCATTCTCTCATTATACCATTTTTAGACTAAAATAACTCTTTTTTAAAGTGCTTACATAAAGAAGCTTGATGCATCTTGTCTATTATTTTGTGGTATAATAAATTTATCATTATTAAGAGGTATGGACATGAAAGAAACTGTTTATTTTGGAACTTACACTCGTCGCTTATCTAAAGGGATTTACAAGGCAGATTTTGATACAGAAACAGGTCAGCTTGCAAATCTTGAACTCTTTGCTGCTGAACCAAGTCCGACCTACCTTGCTTTTGACCAACAGCAACACTTATACACTGTAGGGAGCCAGGATGGCTTAGGTGGTATCGCTGCTTACAAGACAGATGGCGCTTTGCTAAATCATGTGGTTGAAGAAGGCGCTCCCCATTGTTATGTGGCAGTGGATGAAAAGCGTAGTCTCGTTTACGGGTCCAACTATCATAAAGGTCAAGTTCTGGTTTATAAACGTCAAACGGATGGTAGCCTCATCCAAACAGATCTAGATCAGCATAGTGGACACGGTCCTCATGAAAACCAAACTTCCCCTCATGTACACTTTACAGACCTAACACCTGATCAGTATCTCGTCACATGTGACCTCGGTACGGACGAGGTGACGACCTATGATGTCAGCCCAGAAGGAAAACTAAGTAAACTCTCCACCTATCACAGCCAAGCTGGAGCAGGTGCTCGCCACATCGTTTTCCACCACCACTATAAGATTGCCTATCTCATCTGCGAACTTAATAGCACGATAGATGTCTTGATTTATGATGGTGTTGGTGAATTTGAACGCATGCAAGTCATTTCAACCTTACCAGATGGATACGAGGATTTCAATGCTACTGCTGCCATTCGTCTCTCAAAAGATGGCAAATACCTCTATGCATCCAACCGAGGTCATGATTCTATTGCAGTGTATACAATCCTCGCTGATGGCAGTCTGGAATTATTAGAAATTGTACCAAGTCACGGAAAAAATCCACGTGATTTCGACCTAACTCCTGATCAAGAGTTTCTTATTGCTGTTCACCAAGATTCTGATAACGCAACCGTCTTTAAGCGTAATCCTGAAAGTGGCCGTCTTGCGGAGCTTTCTAACGACTTCCATGTTCCTGAAGCAGTTTGCATCAACTTCCCACATTAAAAAAATGAACTTGAAACTCAAGTTCATTTTTTGGTTATAGTTTATTTCCGACATTGATACGGTTAATGGCACGTTGAAGAGCAATCTTAGCGCGTCGTTCTTGGTCGATTAAGTGCTTGTCTTGAGCTTCTTCGATTTCACGTTCAGCGCGAAGTTTCGCACGTTCTGCACGACTGATATCGATATCACGAGCGCGTTCTGCTGAGTCTGCTACGATGGTAATGATGTCATTGGCAATCTCGATAATCCCTCCGTTCACTGCAATCCAGTTCACATGAGTATCATCATCGATTCGTTTTACCTTTACTTCATCAACCGCTAAAACCGCAATCATATTTTCATGTCGTGGCAAGATCCCCATCTCACCATCCAGAGTTCGTACCGATACAAAGCTGGCATGGTGATCATAGACGAGGCCATCTGGTGTCACGATCTGGACAGTTAACTGAGCCATAGATCACCTCTTAAAATCCCATTTTCTCTGCCTTAGCAATGACGTCTTCGATTGAACCGACACCACGGAAGGCATCTTCTGGTAGCTGGTCATGTTTTCCTTCAAGGATTTCCTTAAAGCCACGAACTGTTTCTGCTACTGGTACATACGAACCAGGTTGGCCAGTAAATTGCTCCGCAACGTTGAAGTTTTGAGACAAGAAGAACTGGATACGACGGGCACGTGCAACCAAGGTCTTTTCTTCATCTGACAACTCATCCATACCAAGGATGGCAATGATATCTTGCAACTCATGGTAACGTTGAAGGACGCGTTTGACTTCCGCAGCTACAGCATAGTGCTCCTCACCAACAATCTCAGGTGCCAAGGCACGAGAGCTTGAAGCGAGCGGGTCAACGGCTGGATAAATCCCCAATTGAACCAATTTACGTTCCAAGTTTGTTGTTGAATCCAAGTGAGCGAAGGCTGTTGCTGGCGCTGGGTCAGTATAGTCATCCGCTGGCACGTAGATAGCCTGAATAGAGGTTACAGAACCCTTCTTCGTTGATGTGATACGCTCTTGCAATTGACCCATTTCCGTAGCAAGTGTTGGTTGGTAACCAACGGCTGATGGCATACGTCCCAAAAGGGCAGATACTTCCGAACCAGCCTGAGTGAAACGGAAGATATTGTCGATAAAGAGAAGCACGTCTTGGCCTTCTACATCACGGAAGTATTCAGCGATTGTCAAACCAGTAAGGGCAACACGCATACGTGCTCCCGGTGGCTCATTCATCTGACCAAATACCATGGCTGTTTTCTCGATAACACCTGATTCTTTCATTTCCCAGTAAAGGTCGTTCCCTTCACGAGTACGTTCCCCAACACCGGTAAATACTGAAATACCACCGTGTTCTTGGGCAATGTTGTGAATCAATTCTTGAATCAAGACGGTTTTACCAACTCCGGCACCACCGAAAAGTCCAACTTTACCACCTTTTAGGTAAGGGGCAAGAAGGTCGATAACCTTGATCCCTGTTTCCAATATTTCAGATGAGGTAGACAATTCATCAAAAGTTGGAGCTTTTTTATGAATTGGCTGGCGCTCAGCGTCTTCAGCGAAAGGAGCATCCAAGTCAATAGTATCCCCCAAAACGTTGAAGACACGTCCCAAAGTTTCTTTACCTACTGGTACAGAGATTGGACGGCCTGTGTCCAATACTTCCATTCCACGAGTCAAACCATCTGTTGATTCCATGGCAATAGTACGGACCATACCATCACCCAACTCCAAGGCTACTTCAAGGACGATTTTTGTTTTTCTTTCGTCATTTTTGTAGACGACAAGTGCATTGTTAATCTCAGGAAGTGGTTCCCCTGCTGCAAACAAGACGTCTACAACGGGACCGATAACCTGAGCAATTTTACCTGAACTCATCTCCTTCTCCTATTCTATATAAGATACTGTCGGTTCCTAGGTCACCTAGGTCCTAATACTCTTCGAAAATCAAATTCAAACTACGTCAGCGTCGCCTTACCGTACTCAAGTACAGCCTGCGGCTAGCTTCCTAGTTTGCTCTTTGATTTTCATTGAGTATAAGTTCATTTTCATACGAGCTGGACTAAATCCTATTCTAAGGCACTAGCCCCCGCTACGATTTCTGTAATTTCTTGTGTAATCGCCGCCTGTCTGGCACGGTTATACTGGATTGTCAAATCATTGATGACCTTCTTAGCATTATCAGTCGCTGTTTGCATGGCTGTCATACCTGCAGCATTTTCAGCTGTCTTGGCATCGATGATAGCTCCGTATATCATACTTTCTGCAAACTGAGGTAACAACTGCTCTAGAATCTCATCACGACTCGTTTCCAACTCAAAGGTCAAGCTATACTCTTCATCCGCTTCATTTGGATCTAAGTCAACGATTGGCAGCATTTGTTCCACACGCATTTGACTTGTGAGAGTATTGACATGATGGTTGTAGCAGACATAGAGTTCATCAAAAAGTTCGTTTTGGTACATCTCAATCGTTTTTGAAATAATTTTACGAACTTCATCAAAACTAGGTTGATCTGCCAAACCACGTAGTTCATAGATTGGCTGAATACCACGAGCCTTAAAGAAATCAGCTCCCATACCACCGATACAGATTATCTCAAAATCTTTACCATCTGGATGGTATTCTTCTTTCAACTCCATCACAGCTTTAAGGATGGAAGCATTATAACCTCCAACCAAGCCACGGTCTGAAGTAATAACGATATAGCCTGTTTTCTTAACTGGGCGACTGATGAGCATCGGATTGGTTGAACCACCAGATCCGTTACCATGCAGAATATCCGTCAAAAGCTTACGAACTTTCTGAGCGTAAACTTGGAAGTTGCGCGCTGCTTCTTCAGAGCGACCTAACTTGGCAGCCGATACCATTTGCATGGCATTAGTGATTTGACTCGTATTTTTGGTTGAGGCGATTTTTGTTTTAATATCATTTAGAGATACTGCCATCTGACACCTCTATTCTTATTGGAAGCTGGATTGATTGAGAAACTCTGTAATCGCAGCATCCAAGACTGCTTCTTCTGGCAAGTCTTTTGTTTCACGAATGGTTTCCAAAATCTCTGGATAATGAGCATCAAAGAAAGTATGGAACTCTTCCTCAAAACGAACAATGTCATCTACAGGAATCGTATCCAAGAAACCATGTGTCAAAGCATAGAGAATGGTTACTTGTTTCTCAACAGGTAGTGGTTTATGGACAGGTTGTTTCAATACTTCCACAGTACGACGTCCACGGTTTAACTTAGCCTGCGTTGCTGCATCCAAGTCAGAACCAAACTTAGTAAAGGCTTCCAACTCACGGTATGAAGCAAGGTCGATACGAAGTGTACCAGCAACTTTCTTCATGGCTTTGATTTGTGCAGAACCACCTACACGAGATACAGATGAACCCGCATCGATAGCTGGACGAATCCCTGCATTAAAGAGGCCATCTCCAAGGAAGATTTGTCCATCTGTGATTGAAATTACGTTGGTTGCGATGTAGGCAGAGATGTCTCCTGCTTGCGTCTCGATAAATGGTAGGGCTGTGATTGATCCACCACCAAGCTCGTCAGAAACTTTAGCTGAGCGCTCAAGCAAACGGCTGTGGAGGTAGAAAACATCCCCTGGGAAGGCTTCACGACCTGGTGGACGACGAAGCAGGAGGGAGAGCTCACGATAAGCCACCGCTTGTTTTGAAAGATCATCATAAACGATCAAAACATGCTTGCCTTGGTACATAAATTCTTCCGCCATAGCAACTCCAGCATAAGGAGCTAGGAAGAGCAATGGAGATGGTTGTGAAGCAGAGGCTGTCACAACGATTGTGTAGTCCAAGGCACCGTACTGACGAAGTGTTTCTACTTGCGTACGAACTGTTGATTCTTTTTGTCCAATTGCTACATAGATACAGATCATATCTTGCCCTTTTTGGTTCAAGATTGTATCAATCGCAATGGTTGTTTTCCCTGTCTGACGGTCACCGATAATCAACTCACGTTGACCACGACCAATCGGTACTAGGGCGTCAATAGCTTTCAAACCTGTTTGCAATGGTTCTGATACAGACTTACGTTGCATAACGCCAGGAGCTGGCGCTTCTACTGGACGAGTCTTGTCAGTATGGATGTCACCAAGACCATCAACAGGACGACCAAGTGGGTCGACAACACGTCCGATCAGGCTATCCCCCACAGGTACTTCCATGATTTTACCTGTACGGCGAATGGTATCACCTTCACGAATATCTGTAAAGTCTCCAAGGATGATAATCCCAACGTCTGTAGACTCCAAGTTTTGCGCCATCCCATAAGAGCCGTTTTCAAAAATCAACAACTCTCCACTCATGGCATTTTCAAGACCGTGAGCACGCGCAATTCCGTCCCCGATATAGGTTACAACACCTGTTTCAGACACATCAAAATTGGGTTTGAAATTTTCAATTTGTTGCTTAATTAAAGCGCTGATTTCTTGTGCGTTAATTGCCAAAAGAACACCACTTTCTATTTCAAATTTTCTTTAACAACTCGAAGTTGTTGTTTTATACTCACATCAATTGTCTTGTGATTAGCAAAAATGACAAAACCACCAATGAGTCCTTCATCAATTTGTTCTTTAATACTCCGTACTTTCAGAGACATTTTTTTCTCTATCAAGGGAAGCAAACGTTCCTTCTGTTCATCCGTTAAAGGATGAACAGAAGAAATCGTGACTACAAAATGATTGGTTTCTCTTTCAAGACGATTCAAACAATCAACAATGATATCATAAAATAGATTTGCTCTGTGATTGTAAATCAGAACCTGAATAAAGTTTTGCATTAAAGGTGAGACAGAGTCTTGAAAAAAACCAACTGTTTTTTCCTTATCAGACTCATCAACTGCCACCTGAGCTAAAAAAGAAGGTAAGCCCGTTTCTTCTGCGACTTGCTTGATTTGATCCAAGTCTGAAAAAATCCGGTCCTCTTCTCCTTTTTCAATCACTAATTGGACAAAAGGCATGCTGTACTTTTCAATTACCTTTGCTGTTTTCTTGTCCATTAGGCTTCTCCTAGCTGATCGATATACTGATCAATGAGTTCCTTATGAGCATGACTGTCAAGATTTTTTGAGATGATTTTACCAGCGAGACTAATCGTCAAATCTGCCACCTCGCCCTTAACACTTTGCAAAGCTTCAGCTTTATTCTGAGCAATTTCTTGATTCGCCTTCTCTTTTAAGCGACCTGCTTCTACTTTAGCATCTGCCAGAATATCTGCTTTACTCTTCTCTGCTGTCTCTTTAGCATTTTCAATGATTGTTTTGGCTTCGTTGCGACTACCAGCCAATTCATCTTCACGTTTTTGGGCAAGAGTTTCTGCTTTTTGACGAGCTTGTTCAGCTCCATCAATATCAGCAGCAATTTTATTTTCCCTTTCTTCGAAGACACTTGTCAAGTTTGACCACGCATATTTCTTAACTAAGACAATCAAAAGGATAAAAGAGCCAGCGATTAAAATAAAGTTACCAATTAATTCACCTACTGTTACGTGCATCAGTTACTCCTTTCTACTCTTCATCATTAATTTTGTTTCCTAGGTACATAGAGGATAATAGTGTAAAGACATAGGCTTGTACACAAGAAATGAACACGGAGAATGCCGTCCAGACAAGATTGGTAACAAATGCGACTGGATACCAATAAAGAGCCTGATGAGAAAGAATAATAAGCAAGCTTGCCATCACTTCTCCGGCAAAGATATTCCCGAACACCCGCAAAGCAAGTGATAGGAAATTCGTGAATTCTTCAAGTAGATTCATCGGTGTCATAAAACCTGGGGTTACAAAACCTTTTAGATATTTTTTAATACCACGACGACGAATTCCTTCAATATGGGTCATCAGGATAATTCCAAATGACAAAGCCAAGACAAACTGGAGATTTGCAGTTGGCGATGTCCAAAGGTTTGTCCCATCTGTAGTTTGAAGTTTTGCCATCAAACCAAGATTATTTGCGATCACCATAAAAAGAAACAAACAAAAGTAAAAGAGTGAGTAATCTTTCATGTACCGTGAGCCTACATTAGGTTCTGTAAATCCGACTACGAAGTCATAGAGATACTCCAGTACATTTTGCTTTCCTTTGGGTTTCACAGTCATATTCCGACTTGCCCAATAGATAAAGCCAAAAATCAGTGCCACAGACAACAAAGTCATTGCTGTCAAGGTTAAATCAAAGGTAACAGGACCAATATTGATGGTTGGATTGATACTTTCTTCCATCTAGAATCCTCCCTTTTCCATTTTATACTTCTCTTTATTTGATGATAAATGAAAATACGAGAGTTATAAAGAATGTTCCTTCGATAAAGGCAATCCCCAGGATCATCAAACTACGCAATTGTGGGATGATATCTGGTTGGCGTGCTGCAGATTTGAACAAACCGTTCATCAACATACCTTCTGCAAGGGATACACCCATACAGGCAAGACAAAGACCGAAAAATGTTAAATTCATGATAAATTCTCCTTTTATTTAAAATTTACTTACTTAGTTTAGTCCTAAAATTTTGATTTGTCAACTTTTTACTTACGTTGAAAGCGTTTCAGATAATATATTTCTATTTTTGCTATTTTTACACTATTTTTTTTTATAGAAAGTTTTTCCATTTCAGATTGCGTGTTTTTCTTGATTTTACTATATTTTCTGAAACAAACCGAAAAATCCAAGTTTAGAACTTGGATCGATTCATTTTATTTAAAATAGTAGGAATAGTGTTGTTTACAATCTGGATTAAATGGGGCACTGCAGTAAGGACAAGCCATTTGTTTTTGGTATTCTTGGAAAGTCATTGTCCTCTTACAAACCCCACATAAAATCGGTCGATCCTCAGAAAGCTCCAAGGGATAGGGCGAAAACACATGCGTTTCTATAGCATTGTGGCACTGATAACAAGCATAATATTTTTTACACTCATAGCACTAAAGAGAAACGATGTCCTTTTCGCCATGATAATGAACGCATCTGCCTTCATCATCAACTAACAAACCTTATGCTTGATTCATTCACTTTTCCTTTTCTAGGCACGAACTGTGACGCTGGTTCCATCTTCCTTATAGAGATTGATAAGACCTTCCTTGAGAGCGCGAACCATGTCCCCTGCTTGAACAGGTTGTGGAACCTTAATGGTCAAAAGTTCCATTGGATTTGGAGCACGGTCGATTTTATTGCCCTTGGCATCATGAAGGTCTTCGATATAAGTCTCAAAATGACGGAAACCTGGTCCATAAAACTCGACTTGATCGCCTTCGTTGATGACATTCCGTTGACGAATGGTTGCCGTTTGAGTCGCATCATCATACGCAACCACTTCAGCGACAAACTTGTACTCAGGGATTTTACGACGCGCACCGAACAACTGTTCATTTTCTGTAGGTGTACCATAGTAGAAACCTGTTGCCAATTCACGTTGAGCAACCTTCCACATCTCGTCTACCAAGTCCTGTTTGATGGCTTCAAATTTCTCAGGACTTTCAAGATAAGCATCTACAGCCGCCTTGTAACAGTTGGTCACAGTTGAAACATAGTGGATGGATTTCATACGACCTTCAATCTTGAGACTGTCTACACCGTTTTCAATCATATCCGGGATGTGGTCAATCATGGACATATCAACGGCTGACATTGAAAATTCTTCTGGGATTTCACCCTTAAGGCTCTTACGTTCTTGGCCGAATGGCATGTCGTAGAGGTCGTATTTCCAACGGCAAGATTGAGAACAACCACCACGGTTAGCATCACGCATACTCATGTGGTTTGAAAGCGTACAACGACCTGAGTAAGAAATACACATGGCCCCATGGACAAAGGCCTCAATCTCAACATCAGTACGTTTGCGAATCTCTGCCAATTCTTCCATTGATACTTCACGGGCCAAAACCACACGAGTTAGACCAAGTTCTTTCCAGAACTCAAGAGTTTCATAGTTAGTCGCACTGGCTTGAGTGGAAAGGTGGATTTCGAGACCTGGTGCTTCAGTTGCTGCAATCATGATCAAGGCCGGATCTGACACGATAACTGCGGCAATCCCGATGTCACGTAACTTACGGAACCATTCTCCAGCACCAGCTTCGTTTCCTTCGTGCATCACCATGTTAGCAGCCACATAGACCTTGGCACCGTACTTAGCAGCGAACTGCACGCCTTCTTCCATCTGTTCAAAGGTAAAGTTCCCAGCACGGCTACGAAGACCATAGGCCTGTCCACCGATGAAGACTGCGTCCGCACCATATTGAACAGCTACTTTCAGCTTCTCTAAAGTTCCTGCAGGTGATAAAACCTCAGGACGTTTTAATGTTTTTGTCATGTTTTCTCCTATTTGCAATATAAAAGTTTGACGTTTTTCCTTCCCATTTTATAGTAAATACTAGATAAAATCAAGTCTAGACAGATTGTTTTGACAATTCTAATCTTTTCTAAAAGAAAAAACTAGTCCTCTGAGACTAGTTATTTTCAAGATAAAATTCAAAGCGTTCGCCCACGTATTGACTCTTTACATACTCAAAAGCCGTCCCATCTTCAAGATAAGAGACCTGAGTCAAGGCTAAAATGGCATGCCCCTTTTCGACTTCTAGATAGTGAGCAATTTTTTCCTTAGCCAGCCTCGCATAAATGGTCTGTTGGGATTTGCCAATCCGGTAGCCATGCTGCTGCAAGGTTTGGAAGAAATGACTGGTGATTTCTTCTTTTTTGAAATCCTTAATAAATTTCTCAGGAATGGATGCGACTTCATAGACTAGTGGAATTTGGTCAGCGTAACGCACCCGTTCCATACGGATAATATTCTCTGTTGGAGTAATCCCTAGTTTTGCGACCTCTTGCTCATTTGGAATGGTTCTTCTGTAAGAAATGAGTTGGCTAGAAGGTACTTTCCCCTGAGATTTGACAATCTCTGTAAAACTGGTCGTCCCCCGCATTTTTTCTTGGACACGAGTGCTAGAGACAAAGGTTCCGCTTCCTACTCTGCGCTCCAAGACCCCTTCTTCAACCAATAGAGAGATAGCTTGGCGTAATGTCATCCGGCTAACTTGAAACTGTTCCGCTAAATCTCGTTCACTCGGAAGTCTTTCTCCAATCTTCCAACGATGCTCATCTATATCCTTTTTGATCTGATCGTGGATTTTCATATAAGCTGGTAACATGCTTTTTCACTTCTTTTCTTTATTTTTTCTATTGTACCGTATTTGCTAATAAAAAGTCAAACTTTGCCTTGTTTAGTTGGTAATTCGCCCCTATTTGTGATAGAATATTGGAAAAGATATTTCTTTTGAGAAAGGAAAAAGATGAGCAACATTTCAACTGATTTGCAAGATGTCGAAAAAATCATCGTGCTGGACTATGGTAGCCAATACAACCAGCTGATTTCACGCCGTATTCGTGAAATTGGTGTTTTTTCAGAGCTAAAAAGTCACAAAATCTCAGCCACAGAGGTTCGTGCGATTAACCCTGTAGGGATCATCCTCTCTGGTGGACCAAACTCTGTATACGAAGATGGTTCATTTGATATTGACCCAGAAATTTTTGAACTTGGCATTCCAATTTTGGGAATCTGCTATGGTATGCAACTTTTAACTCATAAACTTGGAGGAAAAGTTGTCCCTGCAGGTGATGCTGGTAACCGTGAGTATGGTCAATCACCACTTACTCATACCACTTCTGCCCTCTTTGAAGGGACTCCTGAAGAACAGATCGTTTTGATGAGCCATGGCGATGCTGTTACAGAGATTCCGGCTGATTTCGTTCGTACTGGAACTTCTGCTGACTGTCCTTATGCAGCTATTGAAAACCCTGACAAGCACATCTATGGTATCCAATTCCACCCAGAGGTTCGCCATTCTGTCTATGGAAATGATATCCTTCGCAACTTTGCCCTTAACATCTGTCAGGCTAAAGGCGACTGGTCAATGGACAACTTTATCGATATGCAGATCAAGAAAATCCGTGAAACTGTAGGTGACAAGCGTGTTCTTCTCGGCCTATCAGGTGGTGTTGACTCTTCTGTTGTTGGAGTTCTTCTTCAAAAAGCAATCGGTGATCAATTGATCTGTATCTTTGTAGACCACGGTCTTCTCCGTAAGGGAGAGGCTGACCAAGTTATGGACATGCTTGGTGGTAAGTTTGGTTTAAATATCGTCAAAGCAGACGCTGCAAAACGCTTCCTTGATAAACTTGCAGGTGTTTCTGACCCTGAACAAAAACGTAAAATCATCGGAAACGAGTTTGTTTATGTCTTTGATGACGAAGCAAGCAAGCTCAAAGATGTAAAATTCCTTGCTCAGGGAACGCTTTACACTGACGTGATTGAGTCTGGTACAGATACAGCTCAAACCATCAAATCACACCACAACGTGGGTGGTCTTCCAGAAGACATGCAGTTTGAACTGATTGAACCATTGAACACTCTTTATAAAGACGAAGTCCGTGCTCTCGGTACAGAACTTGGTATGCCAGACCACATCGTATGGCGCCAACCATTCCCAGGACCAGGACTCGCTATCCGTGTCATGGGTGAAATCACTGAAGAAAAACTAGAAACTGTTCGTGAGTCGGATGCCATCCTTCGTGAAGAAATTGCTAAAGCAGGTCTTGACCGTGATATCTGGCAATACTTCACAGTTAATACAGGTGTTCGTTCAGTTGGTGTTATGGGTGATGGTCGTACATATGACTACACCATTGCCATTCGTGCCATCACTTCTATCGATGGTATGACAGCTGACTTTGCCAAGATTCCTTGGGAAGTCCTTCAAAAGATCTCAGTACGTATCGTAAATGAAGTAGACCACGTTAACCGTATCGTCTACGATATTACAAGTAAACCACCTGCAACTGTTGAGTGGGAATAGAGTTAATAAGTTAAAAAAGTCCTAGAAATCTATATTTCTAAGGCTTTTTCTTTCACGTTTTCAAAATAAGAAATTTTTGTAACATAGACAGTCTTTGAGCTTCTACTCCCCTTTTTAAATCCCTAAAACCATGCTATAATATAATAAGTATAGCTAAAATAATCTGACTATAAATGTCAGCGAAAAATATTTCTTACATCATCCGTAAGTGTTATTCTACTCTGATTCATACTATAATAAAAGTAACAAAAGATGGAGGTGTTTCACATGGAAACAATTTTACGAGTAGAATCATTAACAAAGCATTATGGAAAAGAGCCGAATATCACCAAGGCCTTGAACGGCATATCTTTTCAAGTTGTCAAAGGTGAGTTCTTAGGGATTATGGGGAGTAGTGGATCTGGGAAAACAACCCTTCTTAACTGTCTCGCCACTATCATCAAGCCAACTGACGGCTCCATTAAAATGCAAGAAAAGGATTTAGGTCAGTTAAAGGGTAGTCAGTTAGCTGATTATCGTGGTAAGGAAATCGGCTACCTCTTTCAGAATTTTGAGCTTTTGGACAATCTGACAGCCAAAGAAAATATTTTACTCCCACTGTCTTTGCACAAGGTCGATGCCAACGAAAGCAAGGTTCGGTTAGAATTGCTTTCCCAATATCTGGATATTTCTGAACTTCTAGATAAGTTCCCATCTCAATTATCAGGTGGTCAACGACAAAGGGTAGCTGCTGCGCGTGCCTTGATTTTAGACCCTAAGATTGTATTTGCGGATGAGCCCACAGGGGCTTTGGATTCAAAAAATGCAACTATTTTGATGCAAAAATTAGCTGAAATGAATCAATTGGAAGAGACCACCATTCTCATGGTGACCCACGATTCTGTCGCTGCCAGCTTTTGCAACCGCATCTTGTTTATCCAAGACGGAAAACTATTCCATGAAATCCGACGCGATTATCCAAGAGAAAGTCAGGAAGATTTTTACCACAGAATACTAAAGGTCATGGCAGCGCTAGCTGGAGGTGATGGCAATGTTTTCTAAATTAATCTCAAGAAATAGCAAGAGCGATCGAAAGAATAATGGCTTGTACTTCAGTTCCATGGTTCTTTCTATCATCTCCTTTTATATCATCCTTTCTTTGTCTCATCAAGATGTGATGATCTTTCTCAAACAAATAGAAAGTGACGCTGTAAATAAACTCTTTAGCATGATTCCTATTCTTTATGTAGCAACGCTCTTTATTCTCTTTTTTCTAGTCTACTTCGCAAGCAGTATGCAGATGGAAAGAAGAAAACATGAATTTGGTGTCTATCTCACACTGGGAATGCGAAGAAGCAAACTGTTCTTGCTACTTCTGCTCGAGGATTTGAGAAACAGTGTCCTTGCCCTTGGAATAGGCCTTCCTATTTCCATCTTGATTTCAGAACTGATCAGCCTAATAACCGCTAAAATTGTGGGACTAGGGATTATTGAGCATCAATTTTCTCTATCTACCACAGCTCTACTCTATACAGTCATCGGCTTCCTAGCTGTAAAATTAGCTATCTTTGTTCTTTTAAGTGCAAAGACAGCCAATAAGGAAATCGGAAACCTGCTATCCTATTCTCCTTCTGGAATGAAAAAACTACTTCCCAAAGGTGTGCACCTTCTTACTTCTGTCCTAGGGATTATGCTTCTTAGCGTAGCCTATTACTTGGGTATGAGTGGACGAGCTTGGGAGAGTGTCATCACCATGGGCATCACTGTTTTCTTGGGTACTCTGGGAACTATCCTCCTCTTCTTTGGTATGCGTTTATTTATAGAATTTTTGGTCAATCTTGGAAGTAATAGAAAACTCCATACCTATAATTTTAGACAGATTCAGGAATTAGTTATCCAGCGCTCAACTATACTGGCTATCTGCTCCCTCTTAATCTTCTCTGCCTTGTGCCTCTTTGGAGCAGGTGTTGCCATTGCAAGTGGCAATTCAGGCAATCAAACCCACGTTTTGGATTATACATTTAGAGATAGCAAGCAGGAAACAGATGAAAATCTTGATGTGAATACAGTTAAGAAAGAGCTTGAAGCTGCTGGACTAGCATCACAGTTTTCAAAGATTCTGCAAATTAAAGTCGGCAAACCTAAAGAACACGAGTCCGTGTCCTTCGAAGAGGTCATCAAGGAGTTGAAAAAGCAAAAAGGGAGCAAGAACAAGGAAATTTTGCTCCAAAAATTTAAACAGTCTACTACTTCCCACCTCATACCAGTTTCCGAATACAATGAACTTAGAAAGGCTGCCAATCTTCCTCCTCTAGAACTAACTAGTAAGGAAGCCTATTTGTATATGGGGAAAGATTTTCTGCCAGATGAAAATCTTGTCAACTCTGTTCTGAAGACAAAGCCTCAAATCAAAGTCATGGGAAATGATGTAAAATTGATTGGAGAGGTGGAGTCTTTGCCAATCGTAACGGATCGTGAGATCACCCTCTCTGTTGCCCTCATAGTCCCAGATGAGACTTTTATGAGCTATACAGACGGTCACTATTCGAACTATGTCAGCGGTATCTTGGCTCCTGAGCTAGTCAAGGAAAAAGGCTTGATGAGAGATATCTCAGATACGAATGAAAAGCTAAATCAAACTTCTCTTGGCTATGAAAGCTATATACAAAATATGGGAAGACAATTATTTTACATTATCTCTGCCAGCTATATCACTATCTATCTGGCTATCATCTTCCTTGTTGTGGCAAATACAATCATTGGCGTTCAATTTTTGATGGGACAAAGACAATCCTACAGACGATACCAAACCTTGATCCATCTCGGAGCCAACTACGAAACTCTTTGTAAATCGTCAGAAAAGCAAATCAATTGGTATTTCGGTCTGCCAATAGCCCTTGCACTTATCAGTAGTAGCTTCGGAGTGGGCTCCCTCCTCACAGGAATAGTACCAGCCAGTGCAAGAATGGTCATGGGGCAAAAATTTATCACAGCCATGCTGATAGTACTGCTCTTAGCAGGATTTGAAGTCATCTATATCAGAATTGTAAAGAAAAATAGCAACAAGTACTTATTGTCCTTAATGGAACCCAAAAGAGATGAATAAGGTAGAATAAAATTAGGAAAAGGAGGAACCAATATGAAGCATATTCTGGTTATTGAAGATGAAGCCTTGATTCGAGATGAAATTGTCATCTTGTTAGAGAAAGCGGGTTATCAAGTTGATAAGTTGACTGACTTCAAAGATACAAGCCAGCAAGTGCTGCAATACGATACGGATCTAATCATACTGGATTTGAATTTGCCGGGAGAAACAGGTTTTCAAGTTTGTAAAAATCTCAAGTCAAAACGCTCTGTGCCCATATTGGTTCTCACCTCCCGTGAACAACTAAAAGATGAGATCTATGCCCTAAAATTGGGGGCAGACGAGTACTTAACAAAACCTTTCAAAAAAGAAAGATTCTTGGCTCGTATAGAAAACATCTTGAAACGCTATGAAGGTAGACAAAATTTGCTTGAAAAAGATAATTTCCTGCTGGATAGAAATACCTATACCCTTTATATCAACGGACATTCGATTTTACTCCCTCAAAATCAAGGGAAATTGTTAGAAACCTTATTAGTGGCAACTGATTCTGTCGTCACAAAAGAAGAATTAAGCATGAAACTGTGGAATACAACTGAGTTCATCGATGAAAATGCCCTACAAGTAAACATTGCAAGGCTGAAAAAAGTTATGAAACAGGCTGGCATTGCCCTTCAAGTCAAATCCGTCAGAGGTATTGGTTACAAGCTAGAAGAGGTAAGTCCAGATGAAACATAATCTAAAATATCTAGCTAGTTATCTGCCTTGGTTACTTGTTCTCTTAGCATTTGATCTATTTACAGCTGTCCTGCTTTGGCTTTCAGATGTGAGAATGTTTCAAGCCCTCATCTTACTCTATATTTTAGCTACCGTCCTGTTCTTTCTCATCCTATCACTCCTACTGATAAGAAAAGAAAGAAAAAAATCCGCTGCCTATAAAGCCTTCATAGCCAATCCCAAGATGGATACTGAGCTTGAATTATTGCATTTATCAAGTGCCTCAGAGAAAGAAAGCATTGAACAAATGGCAGATACACTTTATCAAAAGCAGGCTGAAATAGGAAAGCTCAACTCATTACTAGCCGAGTACGAGGACTATGTTGAAAAATGGGCGCATGAGATTAAACTCCCTCTATCGCTTCTTTCCCTCCTTTTGGACAACCAAAGTGACCAGTTACCTGAAGATACAGCGTTTAAGTTGGACTATGTGAAAAATCAAATCCAAGGAAATGTATCACAGATCCTATTCTATTACAGGGTAAAAAGTGAGAAAAATGATTTTCTATTTGAAGACCTTGACCTAAAAGAGTGTATCCAAGATCTCTTGGAAAATTTTGATCCCTTACTCAAAGAAAAGAATTTTACGATTCAGCTAGAAAATATACGAGGAATCTGCTACACTGATCAACGCAGTTTTGAATTTATCCTCTCTCAAATCTTCGCCAACGCCCTTAAATATAGCTCTGACAAGCCCGAACTCAGCATTTCTATGTCAAAAGACAAGGGACGTACAAGTCTGATTCTTAGGGATAATGGTTGCGGAGTTAAAGCTTGCGACCTCCCTCATATCTTTGAAAAAGGCTTTACAGGAGACTCGGGAGACACAAGGAAAAAATCAACAGGCATGGGTCTCTATCTGGTCAAACAATTAGCAGATGCTTTAAAAATCGAAATCACAGTAAAATCCGAATGGATGCAAGGATTTGAAATCACTCTTTCTATTTAGTAATTTTTCGATTAAGAAAATTGCCTAATCATAGAAAGTACATATTCTATATTGAAAAAGGAAAGCACTTCTGCTTTCCTTTTTATTTGCGTTTTTTCTTAGCTTTTTTCATTTTGTTAGCCATGCGTTTCATAGACTGTTTCATGGCAAATTCACCAATTTTACCTTTGAGTCCGCCACCAAACATCTGGCTCATATCTGGCATTCCTGCTCCTCCGAGAGCTGACATATCAGGTATACCACCTTGTCCCATCATGCCTTCAAGGGCAGACATATCCATTCCTCCCATATTTGGCATATTTTTTGGAAGGTTGTTTGGATTGATTCCCATTTGCTTCATCATCTTGTTCATATCGCCAGACATAACACCCTGCATGAGCTGTTTGGCCTGATTAAAGTCTTTGATGAATTTATTCACTTCGATAAAAGTATTTCCAGATCCAGCAGCGATACGACGGCGGCGGCTTGGATTTAACAAATCTGGATTTTCACGCTCCTCAGGTGTCATAGAAGACACAATAGCACGCTTGCGAGCAATCTGACGTTCATCCACCTTCATGTTTTGAAGAGCTGGATTGTTGGCCATACCTGGAATCATCTTGAGTAAATCTTCCATTGGCCCCATATTTTGAACCTGATCCAATTGATCAATGAAATCATTGAAATCAAAGGTGTTTTCGCGCATCTTCTCAGCCATTTCAAGGGCTTTTTGCTCATCGTATTCTTGAGAAGCTTTCTCAATAAGAGTAAGCATATCCCCCATGCCAAGGATACGGCTAGACATACGATCTGGGTGGAAGGTTTCAATATCCGTGATCTTTTCACCAGTACCAGTGAACTTGATTGGTTTACCAGTGATATGGCGAACGGACAAAGCAGCACCGCCACGAGTATCCCCATCAATCTTGGTAAGGATGACCCCAGTCACTTCTAACTGAGCATTGAATTCACGAGCAACATTAGCTGCTTCCTGACCAATCATGGCATCAACTACGAGCAGAATTTCATTTGGTTGAGCCAAAGCTTTTACGTCACGAAGCTCATTCATGAGGAGTTCGTCAATCTGCAAACGCCCTGCCGTATCAATTAAGACATAGTCGTTGTGATTGGTTTGTGCTTGCTCCAAACCTTGACGAACAATCTCAACAGCTGGCACTTCTGTTCCAAGTGCAAAGACAGGAACATCAATTTGCTGTCCAAGTGTTTTCAACTGATCAATGGCAGCTGGACGATAAATATCCGCCGCAATCATCAAAGGACGTGCATTTTCTTCCTTCTTGAGTTTGTTAGCCAGCTTACCAGCAAAGGTTGTTTTACCAGCCCCCTGCAAACCGACCATCATGATAATCGTAGGAATCTTAGGTGACTTAATAATTTCTGCCGTATCAGAACCTAAAACAGCTGTCAGTTCCTCGTCAACGATTTTGATAATTTGTTGCGCAGGATTAAGGGTATCAATGACCTCGTGTCCGACTGCACGTTCACGAACTTTCTTGATAAAGTCTTTTACAACAGGCAAGGCAACGTCGGCTTCAAGCAAGGCCAAACGAATCTCTTTGGTTGCTTCCTGGACATCCGCCTCAGAAATTTTTCCTTTTTTACGTAGATTTTTAAAGACGTTCTGTAAACGTTCTGTTAAACTTTCAAATGCCATTTTTTTCTCCTATGTTTCATTAATTCGGTGGAAAACGTCCAAAATCTTGTAAACAAACAAGTTCTTCTGGAGTGACTTCTTTCATTATCTCATTTGGATATCCCCAACAGCTAAAACCTATTTTCATAGCTTTGGAGATATCATTGGGCGAGATAATCTGTAGTCGAGTAGGAAATGGTTCCTCTGCGGCTAATAGTTTGCAAGGTAATCCTTGATAAATAACTAGACTGCCCATGATTACTCCCGATTGTCAATACTTGTTAAAATTTCTATCTGTTCCTGTAGAAAATCATCCTTGGGATACTGCTCCAAGATCTGGTCAAAAATCTGACTGCGAACAATGTAGTCAGAGTACATGTGCAATTTCATCTCATAATCTTCTAGAATCTTTTCTGTCCGCTTGATATTATCATAAACAGCTTGACGACTGACACCGAACTCTTCAGCAATCTCAGCAAGACTATAATCATCAGCATAATAGAGTTCAATATAATTCATCTGCTTGTCTGTCAAAAGCGCCGCATAAAATTCAAAAAGAGCGTTCATACGATTGGTTTTTTCGATTTCCATAACTTTTATTATACCAAAAAAACGATTATACTGCTAGAGTAGAAGCACTTCAAATAGAGCAAGAAGAAAAAAAGAACCTTGCAAAGCAAGATTCTTTTAGTGTCTGACTTAAATAATTGTTCTTCTGGGAACTAAATCGAATTAAGCTTCGATTTCTGTAACCATACCTGAACCAACAGTACGTCCACCCTCACGGATAGAGAATGTAGTACCTTGTTCTACGGCGATTGGGTGGATCAACTCAACGTCGATAGTCACGTTATCACCAGGCATTACCATTTCAGTACCTGCTGGAAGTTCGATTGAACCTGTAACGTCAGTAGTACGGAAGTAGAATTGTGGACGGTAGTTGTTGAAGAATGGAGTGTGACGTCCACCTTCTTCTTTAGTAAGGATGTAGACTTCACCTTTAAATTTAGTGTGTGGGTTGATTGAACCTGGTTTAGCGATAACTTGTCCACGTTCGATTTCGTCACGTTGAACACCACGAAGAAGGACACCTACGTTGTCTCCTGCAAGACCTTCGTCAAGTTGTTTACGGAACATTTCAACACCAGTAACAACTGCTTTTTGAGTTTCTTCTTTGATACCAACGATTTCGATTTCGTCGTTAACACGAACAGTACCACGGTCGATACGTCCTGAAGCAACTGTACCGCGTCCAGTGATTGAGAATACGTCTTCGACTGGAAGAAGCAATGGTTTGTCTGTGTCACGTTCTGGTTCTGGGATGTACTCATCAACAGTGTTCATCAATTCCATGATGATGTCTTCGTACTTAGAGTCACCTTCAAGAGCTTTAAGAGCTGAACCTTGGATAACTGGAAGATCGTCACCTGGGAAGTCGTATTCTGACAAGAGGTCACGGATTTCCATTTCAACCAATTCAAGCAATTCTTCGTCGTCTACCAAGTCAATTTTGTTCATGAAGACGATAAGGTGTTTAACACCAACCTGACGTGAAAGAAGGATGTGCTCACGAGTTTGTGGCATTGGTCCGTCAGTTGAAGCTACTACAAGGATAGCTCCGTCCATTTGAGCGGCACCAGTGATCATGTTTTTAACGTAGTCCGCGTGTCCTGGAGCGTCGATGTGAGCGTAGTGACGTTTTTCAGTTTCGTACTCAACGTGCGCAGTATTGATAGTGATACCGCGTTCGCGTTCTTCTGGAGCAGCATCGATAGACGCATAGTCTTTTGGTTGGTTAACTGATGAAGGCAAGCGACGTGCCAATACAGTTGTGATAGCTGCAGTTAGGGTAGTTTTCCCGTGGTCAACGTGTCCGATAGTACCAATGTTAACGTGTGGTTTACTACGATCGTATTTTTCTTTTGCCATTTGAGTAAAAGCCTCCAATAAAATATATTTTATAGATAGACAGTAGGCAATACAGTCTAACTTTCCTTACTATTTTATCAAATTTCAGCTAAATTGCAAGTGTTTTACACATATTTTATGAATTAATCTGAATCTTATGAAATACCGCTCTTCTATTTCTTTACAGTAACATCATTTCAAGTTTGTTTCCATTTTAACGTGCTGTTTTCATAAAAAATCAGGTTTCCCCGATTTTTAGATTGATTCTGATTTTTCCTGCTCTTTAGCTTCTTTATGGTTTTCATATAATTTAGCTAAGAACTTGGTAATTTCTTTTAGGATAGAATAGGTTGGCACTGCCACAATCATTCCGATAACACCATAAATATTGCTAGAAAGTAAGAGAAGGACCAAAATGGTGATTGGATGAACCTTCATGACTCCTCCAACGATACGAGGATAAAGGATATTCCCATCAATTTGTTGAATAATCAGCATATAAATTACAGCTATAAGTACTCTGTGCGGATCAGTAAAGACGTTGGCAATGATCATGGGGATTAGACCAATACTTGGTCCAACATAGGGAATAAGATTTGCCAAACCAGAGAAAATAGCAAATACTAGAGCATATCTCAACCCGATTGTATTGTAACCAATATAGGCTAAACATCCAATAATAACCGCATCAATCGCGATTCCACTAATATAACGTGCTATGGTCGTATTCAAATTGGTCAAGAGACTAGAAAAATTTAACTTATCATGTTTTAAAATCGTTCGCTCTAGCATAGGAAGAAACTTATGACCATCTAACAAGAAATAAATCAAAAAGACCGGTGTCATAATGAGAATTAGAACTGTGCTAAACAAGGCTGAGAGAACGCTACCTAAACTATTACTCACACCATTTAGAATATTTTGCAATATATCAACATAAGATAAATTCAACTGTTGAATTGTCTTTTGGATATCAATATTTTGAAAGATTGGATTCATTGATAAATCATATACCAAATTTTGCAAGCGGCTATAAATATTCTGGCTAGAAATAATCAAGCTTGTCAACTGATTGATCAAAATCGGCAGCAAGTAGACTACTCCTACTACTATTGTACCAATCAAGGCACAAAGAGTAACAAGGACTCCAATCAAACGATTGATTTTACATTTCTTTTCTAAAAACGTTACGATAGGATTTGTCAGGTAATAGAAGAATCCTCCGAGCAAAAATGGAATCATAATGGTATTGGCTACCATCACAAAAGGGGTGACAAGTGCTCCCATCTCTCTCCAAAGATATAAAATGAGAGTTAGCAGTAAAATTTCTATTGTCCAAAAAAATAATTTGTTTCTACGGAACATGGGTATCCTCCTTCTATCTATTTTACCATACTTCTAAAAAAGTTCACCATATTTCTAAAAAAGATAATGTGGCTTTACTATAAAATCGAGAATATTTTTTCGCTTTGTGATAGAATAAAACTACTATGAAAAAAATAATTTTATCCTTACTAACACTAATCATTTTTGGCACAGCCACTCCTACTGTATCCGCACAAGATTTTGATGTTGCTGCTAAACATGCCATTGCTGTCGAAGCTACAACTGGAAAAATCCTCTATGAGAAAGATGCAAATCAGCCTGTAGAAATTGCTTCTATTACCAAACTGGTTACAGTTTATTTGGTCTATGAAGCTCTGGAACAAGGAACCATCAGCCTATCTACACCCGTTGATATTTCGGACTATCCTTACAAACTTACAACTAATTCTGAGGCGAGTAACGTCCCTATGGAAGCTCGAAATTATACTGTTGAACAACTATTAGAGGCTACAATGGTATCCAGTGCAAACAGTGCTGCAATTGCGCTAGCAGAAAAGATTGCTGGTTCTGAGAAAGACTTTGTAGACAAAATGAGGGCTAAACTTCTTGAATGGGGAATCCAAGATGCAACTATTGTAAACACTACTGGTTTAAATAATGAGACCCTTGGCGATAATATCTATCCTGGTTCTAAAAAAGACGATGAAAACAAGTTGAGTGCCTACGACGTTGCAATCGTCGCTCGTAACCTCATACGAGATTATCCTCAAGTTTTGGAAATCACCAAAAAACCAACTTCTACTTTTGCTGGACTTGAAATCCACTCAACCAACTATATGTTGGAAGGAATGCCAGCATATCGAGGTGGAGTTGATGGGCTCAAAACTGGTACAACAGACAAGGCGGGAGCTTCTTTCGTTGGAACAACTGTTGAGAAAGGGATGCGTATTATTACGGTTGTTTTAAATGCAGATCAACAAGATACCAACCCTTATGCACGTTTTACCGCAACTTCTGCACTTTTAGATTATATTTCTGCAAACTTTGCCTTAAAAACTGTCGTCCAGAAAGGTGAAGCATACAACGATAGTAAAGTGACAGTTCTTGACGGGAAAGAAGATAGCGTTGCAGCCGTTGCTAAGTCAGACATTTCCATCGTCCAACGCATCGGAAGCGGTACTACACCGGCTCTCCAATTCACACCGAAATCAACATCAGAAATAGCTCCATTGGAAGAAGGCAAGGTTGTTGGTACCCTAACCTATGATGACCAAGATTTGGTCGGTCAAGGCTACCTCACTTCCGACAAACCATCTTTTGAAATGGTTTCTGAAAAGAAAGTAGAAAAAGCCTTCTTTTTGAAGGTTTGGTGGAATCAATTTATCCGCTTTATCAATGAAAAATTATAAAAAAATCGCTAACAATGTACTGACCCCAAAAAGTTGGACAATTAATTATTAAAAGGATTTAGTTCTGTACTGCACAGGACTAAGTCCTTTTAGTTTGACTTTGATTCGTTTGTTATTGTAGTAATTGATATAGTCTACAATAGCTTGTTCCAATTGATTAAGTGATTTAAATGTCTTCTCATAGCCGTAAAACATTTCGGATTTCAAAATGCCAAAGAAGGACTCCATCATCCCATTGTCTGGGCTGTTGCCCTTGCGGGACATAGATGCTTGAATTCCCTTACTCTCTAGAAACTGATGATAAGAATCGTGTTGGTATTGCCAGCCCTGGTCACTGTGGAGAATCGTATTCTCATAGTGCTTCTCTGTGAATGCCTGTTCTAACATCGTTTGTACTTGTTCTAAATTAGGCGAACAAGAAAGATTAAAAGCAATAATTTCGCTGTTAAAGCCATCTAAAACTGGTGATA
>CAJNDD010000022.1 GCA_905221435.1 bacterium | reverse complement strand
TTCTTTGGCATTTTGAAATCGGAAATGTTTTACGGCTATGAGAAGTCGTTTCAGTCGCTTAAGCAATTGGAACAAGCCATTGTAGATTATATCAATTACTACAATAACAAACGAATCAAAGTCAAACTAAAAGGACTTAGTCCTGTGCAGTACAGAACTAAATCCTTTCAATAATTATTTATCCAACTTTTTGGGGTCAGTACATATTGTACTCCTATTTTTATAAAAAAACAAATATTTGTGTAGCGCTTTCAAGTATGACTGGGAAAGGAAATGATTGTTGTCTGTTTTGATTAAATGATTATGCAGAAAAAGTCACTTTTTAAGTGTCCCAGTTAGTATAGAGTAAGCAAACGAGCCTCAAAAATTTCATGTTGAGGCTCGTAATGATTTATTGTGAAGGATCTGTTTTCATTCATCGTCTATTACTTTTTATGGGCCAAAAGTTGATTGATGTGTTCTACTTTTTTAGCTTCTCTTTTATAGAGAATAGCCCAGATGATGAGGTAGACGATCGCAAACTCCGGAATGAGCTGGAGATAGAAGGTCCAGTGGAAGGGGAACCAACCAGCCAGAGTTGCCAGTGGGATAAAGCCAGCCAGCATGAGGAAGAAATGGGAAATTGTTGCACGGAGCAAGCTCCAGTCACGGCTGAATAATCGCTTGCCAAAGCTAAAGAGAACGCCGATAGCTGACCAGATAATCGTGCAGTAGAGCAAGACTAGGGCGCCGTGAACCTGATGTTGAACCATCACTTGGCCGATTAGAGAATCGGAACTCAGTGGGGCATAGGTATTTGGTGCATACATGAGTGAAAAGAGGATAGAGAGGATGAGGCCGATAAGAATACCAGCGGCTGCATCGTGAAATACTTGTTTTTTCATAGTTCTAATTTCTCCTTGATGGTTTTTAGGTAACGGCGTGAAGAGTAGGTGAAGCTTTCGTTTTTTAAGAAAATTTCAACCAGACCGTTGGGCGTGAGCTTGAGATGAGAGATGGAGTCGATATTGACGATTTCAGATTGGGAAATTTGGATAAAAGTAGTCGGTAGAATTTCAAGAACTTGATAGAGTCGCAAATCAATGCTGTAGGTCTGATTTGCCGTTTCTGCTAGAACCTTTCGATTCTCGATATAGAAGCGCTGAATCTTACTAATCTTAACTAGATAGACCTGATCTTCAATCTTTCCTTTGATTGTTTCTTTTTGGTCAAGATTTTCAGCGAACTCGATGACTTTCTGGACTTTCTCGGTTGATTTAGGTGCTTGGACAATCAGCTTTTCTTCCTTGTACGTCTCCTTAATCTGTAGTTCTATTTTCATAGACTTCCCTCCTTTTCAGTTATACAAGCTTGTGATCACTTCTTGTACACCTTTATTAAACACTATTTTACGACCCATGGCAAGAGCTTTTGCCTATGTGGAGGGATTTGGAGTCTATGTGGTATTTGCTTTTTCTAGTAGCATCTGAAATATGGTATAATAGCACTAATCAATTTCTAGGAAAACAGATACAGAAAGGGGCTGAAAGATGTCTCATATTATTGAATTGCCAGAGGTGCTGGCAAACCAGATTGCAGCAGGGGAGGTTATTGAACGTCCTGCTAGTGTGGTCAAAGAGTTGGTAGAAAATGCTATTGACGCCGGTTCTAGCCAGATTATCATTGAGATCGAGGAAGCCGGTCTCAAGAAAATTCAAATCACAGATAATGGTCACGGAATTACCCACGATGAGGTGGAGTTGGCCTTGCGTCGCCATGCAACCAGTAAGATAAAAAATCAAGCAGACCTCTTTCGGATTCGGACACTCGGTTTTCGTGGTGAAGCCCTGCCCTCTATCGCTTCTGTTAGTGTCTTGACTCTGTTGACGGCAGTGGATGGTGCGAGTCATGGGACCAAGCTCGTTGCGCGTGGGGGAGAAGTTGAAGGAGTCATCCCAGCGACTAGTCCTGTGGGGACCAAGGTTTGTGTGGAGGACCTCTTTTTCAATACACCAGCCCGCCTCAAGTATATGAAGAGCCAGCAGGCGGAGTTGTCTCATATCATTGATATTGTCAACCGTCTGGGCTTGGCCCATCCTGAGATTTCTTTTAGCTTGATTAGTGATGGCAAGGAAATGACACGGACAGCAGGGACTGGTCAACTGCGCCAAGCCATCGCAGGGATTTATGGTTTGGCGAGTGCCAAGAAGATGATTGAAATTGAGAACTCTGACTTAGATTTCGAAATTACAGGTTTTGTGTCTCTGCCTGAGTTGACTCGGGCTAATCGCAACTATATCAGTCTCTTCATCAATGGCCGTTATATCAAGAACTTCTTGCTCAACCGTGCTATTCTTGACGGTTACGGAAGTAAGCTCATGGTAGGTCGCTTTCCACTGGCTGTCATTCACATCCATATCGACCCCTATCTAGCTGATGTCAATGTGCATCCAACCAAACAAGAAGTGCGAATTTCCAAGGAAAGAGAACTGATGGCGCTGGTTTCAGAAGCTATTTCTAACAGTCTCAAGGAACAAGCCTTGATTCCTGATGCTTTAGAAAATCTTGCCAAGTCGACCGTGCGTAATCGTCAAAAGGTAGAGCAGACCATTCTCCCACTCAAAGAAAATACGCTCTACTATGAAAAAACAGAACTCTCAAGACCTAGTCAAGCTGAGGTGGCTGATCATCAGGTTGAATTAACTGAGGAGGGTAGGGACCTAACCCTGTTTGCTAAAGAAACTTTAGACCAATTGACTAAGCCCGCAAAATTGCATTTTGCAGAGAGAAAGCCTGCTAACTACGATCAACTAGACCATCCAGAGTTAGACCTTGCGAGTCTGGATAAGGCTTATGACAAGCTGGAGCGAGAAGAATCATCAAGCTTCCCAGAGTTGGAATTTTTCGGGCAGATGCACGGGACTTATCTCTTTGCCCAGGGGCGAGATGGGCTCTATATCATAGACCAGCATGCGGCTCAGGAACGGGTCAAGTACGAGGAATACCGTGAGAGTATTGGTAATGTTGACCAGAGCCAGCAGCAACTCCTAGTGCCCTACATCTTTGAATTTCCTGTAGATGATGTTCTGCGTCTCAAGGAAAGAATGGCACTTTTGGAGGAAGTGGGCGTCTTTCTAGCAGAGTACGGGGAAAATCAATTTATCCTGCGTGAACATCCTGTTTGGATGGCAGAGGAAGAAATCGAATCTGGCATCTATGAAATGTGCGACATGCTCCTCTTGACCAAGGAAGTTTCGATCAAAAAATATCGAGCAGAGCTGGCTATCATGATGTCTTGCAAGCGGTCTATTAAGGCCAACCATCGTATCGATGACCACTCAGCCAGACAGCTCCTTTATCAGCTCTCTCAATGCGACAATCCTTATAACTGTCCTCATGGACGTCCCGTTTTGGTACATTTTACCAAGTCGGATATGGAAAAGATGTTCCGACGTATTCAGGAAAATCATACTAGTCTCCGTGAGTTAGGGAAATACTAAGACTGGGAGTTATTTTGCAGAACCATCTTGTATAAATAAAATAAGATTCCTGTTTCTAGTAAAGGTGAGACAGGAATCTTTTAATATACTTTAAAAATCATGTAGTTCGAAGGCTACTGGTATTAATGAAGTGAATCAGGTGCTAAACAGTGTAACGGTTTAGCAGGAAGAGCCGCGGTTAAAGTAGGTTGATCTAGGTACTTTGAAGAAGAGCTGGGAAAGAGAAGCGCTTGCAAAGGTAGTTGTAAAGTAGTATACTAGGATTAAGCTATGGAATCGTTTGCATAGAATCGAAATGTTAAGAGAAAATTTAGGAGACAAAACAATGGAATTAACAGCCATTTACCATAGACCAGAGTCGGAGTATGCTTATCTTTATAAGGATAAGACAATGCACATTCGTATCCGAACGAAAAGAGGAGATATCGCAAGTATCAATTTGCATTACGGAGACACATTTATCTTTTTAGAGGAGCATTATGAAGCATGTAAGGAAATGGTCAAAGTGACCTCTGATGCTTTGTTTGATTATTGGCAAGTGGAGGTTACAGTTGGCTATGCGCGACTCCAGTATCTCTTTGAGATTAAGGATAAGCAAGGCCAAAGCATCTTGTATGGCGATAAGGGATGTGTTGAAAACACGCTCGAAAATCTTCATTACGAAGGAAACGGCTTTAAGATTCCTTATATTCATGAAATTGATGCTTGTCATGTACCTGACTGGGTTTCAAAGACGGTATGGTACCAGATTTTCCCAGAGCGCTTTGCAAATGGCAATCCTGAGATTTCTCCAGAAGAGGCTCTAGCTTGGGATTCCTCCATCAAACCAAAGACGAGCGATTTCTTTGGTGGTGATTTACAAGGCATTATTGACCATCTGGATTACTTGCAAGACTTAGGGATTACAGGTCTTTATCTCTGTCCAATTTTTGAATCTCCGAGCAATCACAAGTACAATACGACAGATTATTTCAAAATTGACCATCATTTTGGAGATAAGAAGACTTTCCGTAAACTGGTGGAGGAGGCTCATCAGAGAGGCATGAAAATCATGCTGGATGCTGTGTTTAATCATATCGGAGACCAATCTCCACAGTGGCAGGATGTCCTCAAACATGGGGAAGATTCCGTTTATAAAGACTGGTTCCATGTTCAAGAGTTCCCAGTGACAAAGGATAAGCTTGGGAATCCAAGAAAGCTCCCTTATCATACCTTTGCTTTTGCCAGCTATATGCCCAAGCTCAATACGGCCAATCCTCAAGTGAGAGACTATTTGTTAAAGGTTGCGACCTACTGGATTGAAGAGTTTGATATCGATGCTTGGCGCCTGGATGTGGCAAATGAAGTCGACCACCAATTTTGGCGAGATTTCCGTAAGGCTGTTTTGGCTACAAAGCCTGACCTTTATATTCTTGGTGAAGTTTGGCATACTTCTCAGCCCTGGTTAAATGGCGATGAATTCCACGCGGTCATGAACTATCCTCTCTCTGATAGTATCAAGGATTATTTCTTGCGTGGGGTCAAGAAGACCAGTCAATTCATTGATGAGATCAATGGCCAGTCTATGTATTATAGACAGCAGATTTCAGAGGTTATGTTTAATCTTCTGGATTCGCACGATACGGAGCGCATTTTGGCTACTGCCAAGGGAGATGTTCAACTGGTTAAGTCTGCCCTTGCTTTCCTCTTTTTACAAAGGGGGACACCGTGTTTCTACTATGGAACCGAGTTAGAATTAGACGGAGGGCCAGACCCAGATTGCCGTCGTGTTATGCCTTGGGAACGTATTTCCAGTGACAATGACATGCTCGATTTCATGAAGAAATTGATTCAGCTTCGCAAGGATGCTTCAGGCATTATCCAGCATGGGAAATATAGTCTAGAAGAAATCAAGCCGGATGTGCTATCTCTGGAATGGGATTATGATGGTCAAAAGGTCCGAGCTATTTTTAACCAATCAACTGAAAACTATCTTGTAGAAGACAGTGATGCTGTAGCTCTAGCAAGCCATTGCCAAGAAACAGACGAGGGTCTTTCTATTTTACCGAACGGTCTTGCAGTCTTTTATCAAGCTCCTGAAATTTCGTCTAGTATCTGATTTAGAAATAGAGAGAAGTTTTTCTGCTAGATCAATTACAATGTAAGCAGATTATTTTCATGACAATCTAAAAACTGTAGGAAACCTGAAAAGATTTAGTTTTGACTTGCTCAGAATTAAGTCTTTTTCATTTTACCTTACTTTGTTTGTCGAGGTGGTAGACGGATAGTCTGTGACGTTTTTGTCTAGATTGTCAAGCAAATAAAAAATTATCCTGCTCTCAAAAGCAAATGTAGCTTTTAGGGGGCAGGATAATGTGATTTCTTCTGATTTTTAGGTGATTTGGATAATTTTTATTTTACTCTTTTTTAGTTTTTACTAAGAAAGTAGCTGTTAAGACCAAACTGAGACCAGCTAAGAAGAGTAGTGGATTTCTTTCTTCCCCAGTTGCAGGGAGTTTTTCTTGATGAACACTATCAGTTGTGTGTACTAGTGTCTCTGTCTCTGTTGTAGTTGGTTTTTCATGTGGGTTTACATCCTCAACAGTTGGTGAGCTTGTAGTGTTGTAGACAACTGCATAAGTACTAACGTTATTGGTCATAAATTCAAGCATGCCATCTCGGATAGTAAAGTCCTGTGGTTCTAACTCTCTAGTTGGAGTGAGGTAGTAGACTTCTTGCACTTCTCCTGAAACTGGTAAGCGAACTAAGACCTGGTTTGGTAGTTGGACAATGTGATTTTCCTTATTTTTGAGCTGGAAATTATATGCATCGTATGTTTTACCAAAGAGTTCTTGAGCGAGCACTCGTCGACTTTCTAAGTGGGAAACCTCTTTCAAGTCAGCAACTCCACCGATGATTTCGATCCCTGTCTTTTTATCTTTCAAGGTGCGTAACTGATACTCAGGTCGGGTGAGGGTTGGAGCAGCCTGATCTCCACTAGTTCCGATAGGGCCAGTGTACTCAGGTTTTTCAATAGTAGGAGTTTCCTCTTGCCCAGCAGTTCCGATAGGGTCGGTATACTCCGGAATTTCTACTGTAGGTGGCTCTTCTTGCCCTGCGGTTCCGATAGGATCGGTGTATTCAGGTTTTTCAACAGTAGGAGCTGGTTCCTCTCCCTTGCTTGTAGTTGGCTGCTTCTCGTCCTTTTTAGTAAAGACGGCTACGACAGGACTGCTAGTGGTAGTTCCTTGAATAGCATATGCTTCTATCGCTTTTCCGGCTTGTCGATCAGTGGCATCAGGGATTGGGATTTGAACTTGATTGTCTTGGACTGATAGCACAGTCTGATCTCCACTTGTAACCAGATGCGTTTTATCCACTTTGCGCAAGACTAGAGGATCTTTGACACCTGGGAAGGTCACTGCGATGGCTTCCCAATCTCCAGCTGGTAGGCTTAAGGCAATGGTTTTGTCATTTTCCTTAAGAGGCGCGATGCTCGGGCTATCTAGACCAACAGCAGGGGCTTTGATGATATCAAAGGAGTCTAGAGAGATTTTCTTGCGACCTTCTGGCGAATCTGGGTCAACTTGTAATGTCAGGGTGTGCGGACCGTCAGTAAGGTTTGTAAATTCGCCAATAAAAGCTCTCTTTTCGGTTGCACCTGAAGTGTAGAAGTCTAGACTTGTCATTTCTTTGCCATCTAGTGTAACACGTGCTCGTCCAAGGGCAAGGCTCTTCAAGCCATAAATTCGAATACCTGCCCCTGTAAAGGAAATAGTTGCTTGAGCTTCTGAAGCTGCACTAGAGTCGCTGTTGTTGATGTCAGCGTATTTTTCGGTACCTCCGTAGAGTTCAGGGTCAGACCAGTCCTTAAACTGGGAACCATACTGGATGCGCGAATCACGATCATCCATTTTTTCAATCGTGTTACCTGTTCCTGCTAGGATCTTGAAGTAGTCTAATGAAATTTTTGAGCGCTCACTACCACGTCCTTTGTGCTCACGTTTAACACTAAGAGTCAATGTGTGAGGTCCGTCAGATAATCCTGCGAAGCGACCGATGAGACTACCTTTTTCAGTTGCCCCAGCAGTATGGAAGTCAAGCTCGCTGACCTCTTTGCCATCAATTTTAGCAGTGGCAAGACCTAGTTCAGACGATTTCAGTCCATAGATTTCGATACCAACGCCGGTGAAAGGAATGGTAGCAGTGATGTCTTCGTCTGTGTAGTCTCCTTTTGAAAGGTCAGCAAATTTCTCTGTTCCTCCAAATAATTCTGAGTCTGCCCAGTTTCCAAAGGCAGCTCCGTACTGGATACGGCCGTCTCGATCATCCATCAATTCACTAGGGGTTTCTACAGTTGCTTGTTCAGAGACTTGTGTAGAAACTTCGCCCAGCATAGCTTTGACCGTATAGGTGTAGGCGAGTTGAGGATCTAGTGATCGGTCGATAAAGTGGGTTTGATTGGTTACAAATTCTCTGGTTGCAGAGGCTTGGCCAGACTCGTCTTTCACTTGTCTTTGGATGACATAGTGGGTAGCGCCTTCTACTTGGTTGAAGGTAAGTTCGGCAGTGACACCATTTTGTCGAACTGCTGTCAGACTGGTTACACGACCAGGGAAGTGTTCAAAGGTAATGACGTCACCTTTTTGTGTTGCAAGCTGGATACGATTATCTTTAAGGATCGTTGCCTTGACTGGTTTGCCATTGACCTTGATCTGGCTGGCTTCGATATTGGGATAATCTACAACCAAGTCTCCACCGACATTTGAAAGGAAGGACAAGCTTTGCAGGTTTTTATCTTTCCACTTCATGCTGACTTCAAAGTTTCCTCGAGCAACCAAGCCAGAAACCTGACCGTCTTTCCAGGCATCTGGAAGAGCTGGTAATGGTGCAATATAGCCTGTATGAGATTGGAGAAGCATTTCTGCCATCCCACTGGTTGCTCCGAAGTTGCCATCGATTTGGAAAGGCGCGTGCGTATCCCAAAGGTTTTCTAGAGTTGAGTACTTGAGCTGTTCAGCGAGTAAGCGATGGGCACGGTTACCGTCCAGCAAACGAGCCCAGAGGTTGATTTTATTGGCCTTAGACCAACCTGTACCACCATCTCCACGGTGGTTGAGGGTTGCACGCGCAGCCTCTAGGTATTCAGCTTGGTCCTTGCTAAAGAGTGTACCTGGGAAGAGACCAACTAGATGGGAAACGTGACGGTGGTGATTTTCAATCCCTTCATTTGTGAATTGGGGGCTGTCCTCCTCGTACCATTCCTTGATGCGTCCTTCTTTATTGATGTGAAGTGGTTTGAGTTTGTCAAATTTAGCCTTGACCTCTGTGACTAAGTCTTGGTCGACTTTCAGATGGTTGGCAACTTCCATGTAGTCGTGGAATAGCTGCCAGACTAGCGATTGGTCAAAGGTATTTCCGATGGTAATGGTCCCGTGTTCAGGTGAGTAGGATGGAGAAGACACCCAACGGTCACTGGCCTTGTCATAGTGCAAGAAGGAGTTCCAGAACTTAGCGGTTTCCTTGAGCATTGGATAAATCTTTTCTTTGAGATAGGTCTCATCCTTGGTGAACTTATAATAGTCATAGACGTTCTGCATCATCCAAGCATTAGCAGCTGGGGACCAACCCCAATAGTAATTCCAACCAGGAGTAGTCCAGCCAAATGGTGTCGCCTGGGTATGGACCAGCCAACCATTTTCTTGTCCGTCTTTGGATTCGATACCTGCGTATTCCTTAGCAGCGATACGACCATAGTAGCGCATGTCATCAATGTAATTGATCATGGGCTTGGCAGTTTCAGCCAGGTTGCTCATGTAGGCTGGCCAATAGTTCATTTGCAAATTGACATTGAGGTGGTAGTCAGCGTTCCAAGGTGGATTGTCTACAGCATTCCAGACTCCTTGGAGGTTGGCAGGAAGGGCATCTGTCCGATCACGAGACGAACTGATGAGCAAATAACGTCCGTATTGGAAGAAGAGTTCTTCCAATTTTTGCCCTTTTTCTGAGTTATAGCTTTGAAGGGCCTCTTTTGTCGTTTGAGCAGTCTTGTTTCCGCCTAGATTTAGTTTAACGCGGTTAAAGAGACTTTGATAGTCCTTGATATGGGCCTTTTTAAGTGTTTCGTAGTCTTTGGCCTTAGCTGCTTCGACAATCCCTTTAACTGTTTTTTCGAGGTCAATGTCTTTTCGATAGTTGGTTTTTGGATTCTGAGCAAAGTTAGTCTTGGCACTGAGATAGAGGGTCGCATAACTTGCGCCTGTAACGGTCAGAGTTTCGTCCTGAACAGTCACCTTTCCGTCCGTTTTAATTCCTAGATAGGATGCAAATTTGAGGCCGTTATCTTTGACAGTTCCCTTTAGAAGGATTCCGTTTGCATCTGTAGTGACATGACCATTCTTATAGTTGGAATATTCCCAAGAGTAGTTGCCATTAGCAAGCAAGTCTTCTGTCAAACTGTTCCAAAGGGTAAAATCAAGCGTCTTGTTTCCTTTTTTGGTCAAGTGGGTTACAGTGACATCATCAGGATAGCTGGAGAAGGTTTCGCGTTTGAAGGTCGTCCCATCTTGGGTGTAAGAAGTTGTCGTAGTGGCTTCTGTGATATCCAAACCACGATGATAATCAGTTACAGTATCTAGTCCTTTCTTCTGGTTATTAAAGACCATGAAGATATCTCCAAAGGCTAGGTAACGTCCGTACTGGGCGTTGTTTGGTCCAACTAGATTTTGTTCAGCTAGCTGTTTTGCTTTTTGGCGGTCACCAGCTTCGAGGGCTTTACGAATCTCTGCCAAGACCTTGTAGCGGTCCTTGTAGTTTCCTCCGTTATAGTCGGTGCTATCGGGTTGTGGTCCTCCTGACCAGAGGGTCTTTTCGTTGTACTGGATTCTCTCTTCCCCAATCAGACCGAAAACCTTGGCTCCCATTTCTCCATTTCCGACAGGGAGGGCTTGTTTTTCCCATCCATCATAGGAGGGAGCTGTTGGCTGATCGTAGTTGAGTTGATAGTTTTTTTGTTTTGTCACAGGCTGATCTGCTTTTTCAGGTTCCTTATTTTCTTTAGCTTCTACAATGGCTTCTTCACTAGCCTGACTATTTGTCGTCTGAGTCTCCTTATCTGGCTTACTTTCAGAAACTGCTGGACTCTCGGCTGGAGACGGCTTTGTAGTTTCGGTAATTTCAGCTGCTTTGGGTTCACTATCTGGCTTAGTGAGAGCTTCAACTGAAGTTGGTTCAGTTTGCTTGACCTCAACACTGTCTGCGGCTACAGTGTGGTTGACTAGAAAAACAGCCCCCAGCAAAACAGAAGCAGTCCCAACCGTCAGCTTGCGGATGCTATAGCGACAGGATTTCTCCCAAAATCTTTTGTCCATAGAAATCTCCCTCTTTTTCTTGTAAGCGTATACATTTTTATTTTTAAAAAAAACTTACAAAAAATAAGTTATTTATTATTGTTTGTGCTTTTAATATAACAAAATAGTCAAAATAGTGCAACCTTTTTGAGAGAGATTTGTATAAATTGTTTGAATTTTCTTGCTTGTTTCCTTGTGGGAGAGTGCAGGTCAGCTATCCAGAGGGGGAATCGTACTGATAATGGCACTAATGTGGTCAATACAAAAAGCCCGTAGTCTAATCCTATGTGAGGATTTGGATACGGACTGATTGCTGAGACTGATTTTAAATAGCTTTGACTTACTCTACCTCACCTGGCCAGTGGTTCATACCACCTTCTACATTGGTAACGGTGAGACCTTGGGCGCTGAGAAATTGACAGGCAGAGGCAGAACGCACTCCACCTTGACAGATAACATGGTATTCATGGTCAGGCTTGAGTTCTTTGTAGCCTTGTTCCAAGGTGCTTAAAGGCAGATTTTTTGCACCTGGTGCATGTCCTGCTTGGAATTCATGTACTTCACGAACATCGATAAGATCTAGATTTTCATTTTGATATTTTTCATAAAAGTCAGCCATGCTGATATTAGTTACCATATTCTACTCCTTCTGGGTTAGCCATTTTGTATAGGGAATAAGCGCCGTCAAGGTTTTGGACGGTAAATCCTGCTTGTTTGAGGATACGCTCTGCGATATAGCTGCGCAAACCACTGTGGCAGCTAACGATGTAGGCTTGGTTCTTGTCCAGTTCGTCCAAGCGTTCCCGTAGTTCGTTTAGGGGAATGTGGATGGTGTCGACTTTGAGTCGACCACTCTGGAATTCGCCACTTGTCCGTACATCTAGGAATTTCTTGCCGGAGGCAAGTTCCTCTTCGAGCTGGTACCATTGAATATTGTCGCTGAGACCTTCGATAAGGTTCAAGGCTGCGTAGCCCAGCATATTGACGGGATCCTTGGCAGAGCCAAATGGTGGCGCATAGGTGAATTCCAATTCTGGCAAGTCAAAGACGGTGAGATTTCCCTTGATAGCAGTTGCCAGGATATCGATTCGCTTGTCAACACCTTTCTTCCCGACTCCTTGGGCACCGTAGATTTTTCCAGTGGTTGGGTCAAAGAGGAGCTTCAAGGTCATATCAGTAGCGCCTGGATAATAACCAGCGTGGTCTTTACCGCTGACATGAAGCGCCTTGTAAGGAAGTTGATTCATGCTAAGGATACGCTCGCTGAGACCAGTCGAAGCAGCTGTCATATCAAAGGCACGAACGATTGCAGTGCCGATACTGCCCTTGTTTGTACGACCGAGTTCTGCGATGACGTCCGCGACTTGGCGTCCCTGACGATTGGCAGGAGAAGCGAGAGAGATGAGAGCATCTTGGCCCGTAATCTCTTGCTTGACAACGATAGCGTCCCCAACTGCAAAAATATCTTTTTGATTGGTTTCGTAGTGTTCGTCGACCAAGATACCGCCACGTAATCCCAGTTCAATCCCAGCTGCCTGAGCCAATCCATTTTCAGGTTCAACACCGACAGAAAGGATGGTGAGGTCAGAAGCAATCTTTTGACCGTTTTCGAGAACGATGATTTTTCCTTGGTCTTCAAATCGAGTCGCAGACTGAGAAGTGATAACGCGAACGCCGTTTTTAACCAATTCTGCTTGGACAAAGGCTGCCATTTCTTGATCTAATGGTGGCAAGACATGGGGTGCTTTCTCAACGATGGTAACTTGCAATCCACGTTTCGCCAGGTTTTCAGCCATTTCAAGTCCGATAAAGCCTGCACCGATAACGACAGCTTCTTTTGGATGATTGTCCAAGGCCGCCATAATTTCATCGAGATCGGGAACATTGCGGAGCGTGTAGGCATTCTTAGCTTCTGCCAAGCCTTCAATGGTAGGAACAAATGGTTTAGCTCCTGGGGAGAGGATCAACTTGTCGTAGCTTTCTGTGAATTCCTGTCCATCATGGTGTACGGTCACAGTGTGCTTTTCTGGCGAAATCTGGATGACCTCGTGAAATGGTCGCACATCCAGATTAAAGCGTGCTTTGAGACTTTCAGGAGTTTGGACCAATAAACTATCACGGTTTGCAATTTCTCCTGAAACATAGTAAGGAAGTCCGCAGTTTGCAAAGGAAACAAAGGGACCTTTCTCAAAAATAATGATCTCAGCGTCTTCCATGAGGCGTCTGAGGCGGGTTGCTGCTGACATACCACCTGCAACTCCTCCAACAATGATAACTTTCATTGACTTTCTCCTTTATGCTTTTAGATGACCTTACCTGTCCAAGCGCTCATACCGCCTCGAACATTGACGACATCGTAACCTTTTTTCTTTAGCTTCTTCGCAGCTAGTTTGCTTCGTACACCAGAATGACAAATGACATAAAGTGTTTCTTTTGTTGCAGGTGTGTAAGAACCGATTTCCGTTAAAGGAACATTTTTTGCATTTTTGATATGACCTCTACGGAATTCCATAGGCGTCCGAACATCTAGTAGCTGAATTGGTTCTCTGAGTTTAGCTTCTAACTCGCTGGTAGAAATACTGTCAATTTTTGTAAATAAGTGAAACATAGGCACCTCCAAATATACCCTTATGGGGGTATATTAAATCATGAAGTCAAGCTTTTGTCAAGCAAGTTGTTTTGACTTGGGAGGGGATCGATTTCGAGAGTCTAGAAAGCAGGCCATTCTTGACCTTTCAAAGGCTTTTTGATATGATGGGTCCAAAGTAAGTGTGAGGTATTAAGATGACCAGTGAATACCAGAAAATGATAGCAGGAGAGCCCTATCATCCGTTTGACCCCGAATTACGAGCCTTGGCGCAGGCTTCTCGCCAAAAACAGGCTGCCTTTAATAAGGAAGAAGATCCCTTGAAGGGATCCGAAATCATCAAGACTTGGTTTGGCTCAACTGGGCAAAATCTTTATATCAATCCACGCTTGGTGGTCGATTATGGAGTCAATATCCATCTAGGGGAAAATTTTTATTCTAATTGGAATTTGACCATGCTGGATGTTTGTCCGATTCGCATCGGGGACAACGCTATGCTTGGCCCCAACTGTCAATTTTTAACCCCACTCCATCCACTGGATCCGCATGAACGCAATTCAGGGGTCGAATACGGCAAGCCCATCACCATCGGAGATAATTTCTGGGCTGGAGGTGGCGTCATTGTCCTTCCCGGAGTGACACTGGGAAATAATGTCGTTGCAGGAGCAGGGGCCGTGATTACCAAGTCCTTTGGCGACAATGTTGTCCTAGCTGGCAATCCTGCGCGTGTTATCAAGGAAATCCCAGTAAAAGAAAACTAAAAAGAACAGCCGAGGCTGTTCTTTTTACGAGCTTAATTCTTATAAATTTTTCTTCTTTTTGGCTTTTTTAGTCAAGGAAACATCGCACTGGGGAATCTTGGTTTAAAAAATCTATTAAAGGTATTTTAGCGTTCAAAAATTGTTTCTAGCAGTCCTTTCTAAAAAATTACTAGGCGAAATCTAATCCAAACTAAATTTAAGGAAACTTTCAGAAAAGTTTTAGTTTTGTTTCAGGAATCTTCTGTAGACTGTCTAGCTATATCATACGAAGGAGAGGAAAAAGGTATGAAATCAAAAAAATGGACCCTGCTCGCAACGAGTTTAACGGCAATGGTGTTGATGGCAGCATGTTCCCAGTCAACAACTTCATCCAATACCAATGCAACGACAAATAGTGCAACAACAACTGCAACAAAGACAAACCAATCATCCTATTTTACAGAGAAGGACAATGATACCTCTTATGATGAAAGCACAGCTTCTAAAATTGAGCTATCTGGCTCATCTGCAAACGTCTCTGGAGATGGGGTGACAGTCTCTAAATCAACAGTGACCATCACAAAATCTGGAACCTATGTGATTTCAGGTCAGTCTGACGGAGTGCAGATCAAGGTCGAGGCAGATAAGTCGGCAGATGTTCATCTAGTCCTAAAAGGTGCGACCATGACCAATACCAATGCAGCGATATCTGCGACATCAGCTGGCCATGTCTACTTGACTCTAGCAGAGGGAACCACCAACAGTCTCTCTGACTCAAGCTCTAACAGTGACGAAAAAGCAGACGCAGCTCTCTTTTCTAAGGTGGATTTGACCATCAACGGGAAAGGAACTCTCAATGTAGATGGCAAGAAGAACAATGGTATCAAGGCCAACGACACCCTCCACATCACGGGTGGAACCTATAACATCACAGCAGTTGGCGATGCCTTTAATGTTAATGATGAACTCAACATCACTGGTACGACCATGACTATCGATGCCAAGGAAGATGGTGTCAAGGTAGATAATGATGACGATATGACTGTCGGCAATATGTATTTGGCTAACAATACCATAACAGTCATAGCAGGAGATGATGGAATTCACGCTTCTGGTAACCTAGTGATTGATAGCGGTACCTATACCGTCAAGAATTCAACAGAAGGGATAGAAGGAAAATCCATCACTATAAACGACGGCGATATCAATGTCTATGCGACAGATGATGGAGTCAATGCAGCAAATAAAAATGCCCAACAGAGTGAAATCTTCTTCACTATGAACGGTGGGAACCTGACAGTAGAAGTCGGTCAAGGAGACACAGACCCAATCGACTCAAACGGCAATATCACGGTCACAGGCGGAACCATTAAAATGACTGGTCAAACAGGTTTTGACTTTGATGGAACTGCGACCTACACAGGCGGTGATATCTATCTCAACGGTGAAAAACAAACGGAAATCGTCAACTCTATGCCTGGAGGCGGTGGACCAAATGGAGGTCCTCAAGGCGGCGGTCCAGCCCCTGGCGGACAAGGATAAACAAAAACTCTCCTTTCTCGAAAGAGAAGGGAGACTTTGTGTTGTTATTAGAGGAAATGTAAAGGGAACTCCTTGACACTCCGTCAGCTTTTGATACAATAGTACAAAATTAGAGGAGGTGGGCTATGATTCAGAAGCATGCGATTCCCATTTTAGAGTTTGATGATAATCCCCAAGCGGTCCTTATGCCAACACATGAGGGGCTAAACTTGAAGTTGCCAAAGAAGTGCATCTATGCATTTTTGGAGGAGGAGATTGACCGCTATGCTCAGGAAGTAGGGGCGGACTGTGTTGGTGAGTTCGTTTCTGCCACCAAAACCTATCCTGTATATGTTATCAATTACAAGGGTGAGGAGATTTGTCTGGCCCAAGCGCCCGTTGGTTCTGCGCCAGCGGCCCAGTTTATGGATTGGTTGGTTGGCTATGGTGTGGAGCAAATCATTTCCACTGGAACCTGTGGCGTCCTAGCCGATAAAGAGGAAAATGCCTTTCTCGTCCCTGTTCGCGCTCTGCGAGATGAGGGGACCAGCTACCACTATGTAGCGCCTTCTCGTTATATGGAGATGCAGATTGAGGCTGTCTCTGCTATTGAGCAAGTCTTGGAACAAAGAGGCATTCCTTACGAGGAGGTCATGACCTGGACGACAGATGGTTTTTACCGAGAGACGGCTGAAAAGGTCGCCTATCGCAAGGAAGAAGGCTGTGCTGTTGTGGAGATGGAGTGCTCTGCTCTTGCGGCAGTAGCCCAGCTACGTGGGGTTGTATGGGGAGAGTTGCTCTTTACCGCAGATTCTTTAGCAGATCTAGACAACTACGACAGTCGTGATTGGGGCTCAGAAGCTTTTGATAAGGCCCTCGAACTCTGTCTTGCCATTGTGCACCACATGTGAGTACTCTTACTGTTTTTATGGTAGAATGTAGTTATGTTATTCAAATCTTTTTTGGAAAAAATCAGGACGACACTGGGACGTTTATCGCCAGCCCGTCGCATCTTTTTAAGTTTTGCTCTGGTTATCCTCCTGGGTTCACTCCTTTTAAGCCTTCCCTTTGTGCAAGCAGCAACATCACAAGCGACCTACTTTGACCATCTCTTTACGACGGTGTCCATGGTCTGTGTGACAGGACTCTTCACCCAGCCGGTGGCCTCTACTTACAATATCTGGGGTCAGTTGATCTGCATGATCTTGATCCAGATCGGTGGTTTGGGGCTCATGACTTTTATTGGAATCTTTTATATCCAAGGCAAGCAAAAGCTCAGTCTTCGTGGTCGTGAGACCATTCAAGAAAGTTTTAGCTATGGGGAAACTCAGTCTCTAAAGGACTTTATCCGCTCGATCTTTCTGACGACTTTTCTGGTGGAAGGGCTCGGTGCCTTTCTCTTGAGTTTCCGCTTTATTCCTGAATTTGGCTGGGGGCGAGGGATTTTAACCTCTATCTTTTTGGCTATTTCAGCCTTCTGCAATGCTGGATTTGATAATTTTGGAAGTACGAGTTTGCTAGCCTTTCAAACGGATCCCTTGATCAATCTAGTGATTGCAGGTTTGATTATCACGGGTGGGCTAGGATTTATGGTCTGGTTTGACCTAGCGACCCAGATTGGGAAAAAGAAAAAACGACGTCTGCGTTTCCATACCAAGTTGGTTCTCTTTTTAACGTTGGGAATTCTGCTCTTTGGAACAGTATCGACTCTCTTAATTGAGTGGAATAATCCTGGAACGATTGGAAATCTCAGCGCTCCAGAGAAACTGCTGGTTAGTTTCTTCCAGACCGTCAGCATGAGAACGGCTGGCTTTGCTTCAATTGACTACACCCAGGCTCGACCAGTTACCTTACTGATTTACATCTTGCAGATGTTTCTAGGCGGGGCGCCTGGAGGGACAGCAGGGGGGCTCAAGATTACGACCTTCTTTGTCTTATTGGTCTTTGCCCGTAGCGAACTATTGGGCTTGCCTCATGCCAATGTGGCTCGGAGGACCATTGAACCCCGAACTGTGCAAAAATCTTTCAGTGTCTTTATTATCTTCTTGCTAACATTCTTGCTGGGCTTGATCCTACTAGGGATAACAGCAGAGGGAAATCCACGCTTCATCTACCTCATGTTTGAGACCATTTCAGCCCTTGCGACAGTTGGGGTGACGGCAAATTTAACGCCGGAGTTAGGTAAGTTAGCCCTCAGTATCGTTATGTTGCTGATGTTTATTGGCCGTATTGGCCCCTTGACACTACTGGTCAGTGTAGCAGAATATCAGCCAGATAAGAAAGATTTGATTCACTATATGAAAGCAGATATCACCATTGGATAAGAAAGGAAAAACGATGTCAGATCGAACAATTGGAATTTTAGGCTTGGGAATTTTTGGGAGCAGTGTTTTGGCCGCTCTTGCCAAGCATCATATGAATATCATTGCTATTGATGACCACGAGGAACGCATTAATCAATTTGAACCTGTGCTAACTCGTGGGGTAGTGGGCGATATTACGGATGAAGAACTCCTTCTATCAGCGGGGATTGACACCTGTGATACCGTAGTCGTCGCAACGGGTGAAAATCTGGAGTCCAGTGTTCTCGCGGTTATGCACTGCAAGAGTCTAGGAGTGCCGACTGTTATTGCCAAGGTCAAAAGTCATACAGCTAAAAAGGTTCTAGAAAAAATTGGCGCAGACGCAGTCATCTCACCAGAGTTTGAAATGGGGCGCTCATTGGCGCAGACCATCCTCTTTCATAACAGCGTAGACGTCTTTCAGCTGGACAAGAATGTATCGATTGTCGAGATGAAAATCCCCCAATCATGGGTAGGTAAAAGCCTCAGTCAGTTGGATTTGCGTGGGCGATACAACCTCAACGTACTTGGTTTTCGTGCCTACGAAAATGCTCCTCTGGATGTCCAATTCGGACCCAATGACCTTTTGCAGGCAGATGCCTACATCATGGCCGTCATTAATAACCAACATCTGGACACCCTAGCTGAACTGAGTGAGTAGGAGAGGAAGGGTACTCTCTATCCCAATAATTAACGAGTCAATATAAGTATTTTATAAGAGGGATTTAAGAAAAATTTTAACTTTTTCTTAATCCTTTTTAATTTTAGGAGATTATACTAGAGTCATCAAAAAAAAGAAAACTCTAAGGAGAATCCTATGAAATTCAATCCAAATCAGAGATATACTCGTTGGTCAATTCGCCGTCTCAGTGTCGGTGTTGCTTCAGTTGTTGTGGCTAGTGGCTTCTTTGTCCTAGTTGGTCAACCAAGTTCTGCACGTGCTGATGTCGTCAATCCGACCCCTGCCCAAGTCGTGCCAGACACTACTTCGGTGAGTGAAAAGAGCGACTTACCAGCAGAGGTTCTCAAAAAAGCAGTTGATGTAGCTCTTCCTTCAGAACAGTCTGTTCCAACACCTAAAGCAAGTGTGGATACGACAAGCTCTTCAGAAAAAGCGGATGTAACTGCTAAAGAGCCAGTGGTAGAACCAAAAGAAGAAGTGCAAGCACAACCTGACTCTAAGAAACAAACAGAAGATGCAGTTAAACCTGTGGAAAGTCCTGCGTCTACAGGTTCTGGACAAGACCGTGAAGCCAGTGAAGCGCAACCGGCGACCACTCCAGCTGAAGTGCAAAAAGGTGTGGCTGATAACACAAAAGACACAGTAGATGTCCCAGCTTCTTATTTGGATAGAGCTAATTTCCCAGGTCCATTTACAGCTGGTGTCAACCAAGTTATTCCATACGAAGCCTTTGGTGGAGATGGTATGCTGACTCGTCTTATCTTGAAAGCCTCTGATAAGGCTCCATGGTCAGACAATGGTTCAGCTAAAAATCCCGCTCTTCCACCAGTGGAAAAATTGGGCAAAGGCCTTTACTTCTACGAAGTGGACTTGGCAGGCACCCAAGGCAAATCAGACAAAGAGCTTCTTGACCTCTTGAAACAAAATGGTACGAAAAGCTATAAGGCTACCATCAAAGTGTACGGTGCAAAAGATGGCAAACCTGACTTAACTAATCTGGTAGCGACTAAAAATTTGGATGTCAACTTGAATGGTTTGACCACCCCAGCTGAAGTGCAAAAAGGTGTGGTTGACAACACCAAAGACACAGTAGACGTCCCAGCTTCTTATTTGGATAGAGCCAACTTCCCAGGACCATTCACAGCTGGTGTCAACCAAGTTATTCCATACGAATTCTTCGCTGGAGACGGCATGTTAACTCGTCTTATCTTGAAAGCATCCGATAAGGCTCCATGGTCAGACAACGGTTCAGCTAAAAATCCCGCTCTCCCACCAGTAGAGAAATTGGGCAAAGGCCTTTACTTCTACGAAGTAGACTTGGAAGGCACCCAAGGCAAATCTGATAAAGAGCTTCTTGACCTCTTGAAACAAAATGGTACGAAAAGCTATAAGGCTACCATCAAAGTGTACGGTGCAAAAGATGGCAAACCTGACTTAACTAATCTGGTAGCGACTAAAGATTTGACTGTTAATTTGAATGGTTTGACCACTCCAGCTGAAGTGCAAAAAGGTGTGGCTGACAACACCAAAGACACAGTAGATGTTCCGGCTAGCTACCTTGACAAAGCCAATTTCCCAGGCCCATTTACAGCTGGTGTCAATCAAGTTATTCCATACGAAGCTTTTGGTGGAGATGGTATGTTGACTCGTCTTATCTTGAAAGCCTCTGATAAGGCTCCATGGTCAGACAATGGTTCAGCTAAAAATCCCGCTCTTCCACCAGTAGAAAAATTGGGCAAAGGCCTTTACTTCTACGAAGTAGACTTGGCAGGCACCCAAGGCAAATCTGACAAAGAGCTTCTTGACCTCTTGAAACAAAATGGTACGAAAAGCTATAAAGCTACTATCAAAGTGTACGGTGCGAAAGATGGCAAGCCTGACTTAACTAACCTCGTAGCGACTAAAGATTTGACTGTTAATTTGAATGGCTTGACCACACCAAATCAGGTTAAAGACTCTGTTGTTAACAATGTCAAAGACATGATTGATGTTCCAGCTAGCTACCTTGATAAGGCTAAGGTTCCTGGACCTTTCTTGGCCGGTGTCAACCAAGTTATTCCATACGAAGCTTTTGGTGGAGATGGTATGTTGACTCGCCTCTTGTTAAAAGCTTCAGACAAAGCCCCATGGTCAGACAACGGAACAGCTAAAAATCCAGTTCTATTGCCACTTGAAGGCTTGGCTAAAGGTCAATATTTCTACGAAGTGGATTTGAATGGCAATACGGTTGGCAAAGATGGTCAGGCCTTGCTGGATCAACTTCGAGCTAACGGAACACATACATACCTAGCTACTGTTAAAGTCTATGGTTCTAAAGATGGCAAACCTGATTTGACCAATCTGATTGCTACTCGTCAAGTAACGATTCAGCTTCGTGGAAAAGAAATGGCGACAATACCATCTCAACAAGGTCAGATGAATACGAAGCCTTCTGAAACAGGCTCTACAGGTACGACTGAGGGTATGATGGGTACAAATCACCATATGTCAGATATGAAGGTCGATCAACCAGCTTCTAGCCCAATGGCTAATATGATGAAAAAAGATGATAAAGCGATGCTACCAAATACTGGGGAAGCTAAAACAGCTACAGCTGGCCTTGGTATCTTTGGTCTAGCCTTGGCAGGTCTTGTTGGACTTTTGGGTTTGACAAGCAAACGAGAAGATTAAGATTCAAATCACTTAAACATTAGGGAAAATAGTGTTATACTAAAGCAAGTATAACACTGTTTTTATCGAAGGAGTGTCAGATGAAAAAGACAATTTTGCTGGTTGATGATGAGATAGATATTCTAGATATTCAACACCGCTATCTTATACAGGCAGGTTACGATGTTTTGGTCGCCCATGATGGTAAGGAGGGATTAGAGCTTTTCAGAAAAAAATCTATCGACCTCATTATCACAGATATCATGATGCCCAATATGGACGGTTATGATTTTATCAGTGAAGTTCAGTATATTGCTCCGGATCAACCTTTCCTCTTTACAACTGCTAAGACAAGCGAACAGGATAAAATTTATGGCTTAAGTTTGGGGGCAGATGATTTTATAGTCAAACCCTTTAGCCCACGCGAATTAGTTTTAAGAGTGAATAATATCTTACGTCGCCTCAGCCGTGGAGGAGAGACAGAACAGATCGAGTTTGGGGACTTGGTAATCAACCATGTGACTCATGAGGTTCGCATTGGGGATCGACCTTTGGAATTGACAGTAAAATCCTTTGAACTTCTATGGATATTAGCCAGCAATCCCGAGAGAGTCTTTTCAAAGACGGAACTTTACGAGAAGGTATGGCAAGAGGACTATGTGGATGATACCAATACTCTCAATGTTCATATCCATGCTTTGAGGCAAGAGTTGACCAAGTATACAAATTCAAATGCTCCTGCTATTAAAACTGTCTGGGGTTTGGGCTATAAGATGGAAAGACCAAGAGGTAGAAAATGAAATTAAAAAACTATATTTTAGTGGGGTATCTAGTGTCGACTCTACTAACGATTTTGGTCGTTTTCTGGGCAGTCCAACGGATGTTGATTGAGAAAAGTGAAGTTTACTTTCTAGTTGGAATGACCTTGATTGCTAGTTTCATTGGCGCTGCAGTGAGCATCTTTCTTTTGTCGCCAGTGTTCTCTTCTCTGAAACATTTGAAAAAACAAGCTCAGGATATAGCAAGCAAGGATTTCAGCACAGAAATTGAAACCAAAGGCCCATTAGAATTTCAAGAGCTGGGCCAGGCTTTTAATGACATGTCCCACAATTTGCAGGCTACCTTTCAATCACTTGATGAGAGCGAGCAAGAAAAGAGAATGATGATTGCGCAGCTCTCTCACGATATTAAAACTCCCATTACCTCCATTCAGGTTACTGTGGAGGGAATTCTAGATGGAGTGATCAAAGAAGAGGAGCGGCTCCACTATTTAGCCACGATTGGTCGGCAAACCGAGCGTCTAAACAAGCTAGTGGAGGAATTGGATGTTTTGACTCTCAATACACAACCTCAAGATACTGCTGATGAAGAAGTCGAAGAGGTCTTTTTAGATCAGTTGCTGATTGAGTCAATGAGTGAATTTCAACTCCAGATTGAACAAGAGGAGCGAGATGTTTACATTCAAGTATCACCTGAGTCGGCGAAAATCAAGAGCCATTCTGACAAACTTTCTCGTATTTTGGTTAATTTGTTAAACAATGCCTTTAAATATTCAGAACCAGGAACCAGAATCGAGGTTCTTGCCCAATTAACAGAACAAGAGCTGACAATCAGTGTGAAAGACGAGGGGCAGGGGATTCTTCCTGAGGATTTGGAAAAGATCTTTAAACGACTTTATCGTGTAGAAACTTCACGCAATATGAAGACGGGTGGACATGGATTAGGTCTTGCGATTGCACGCGAACTAGCCCATCAGCTTGGTGGCGAAATCACAGCAGAAAGTCAATATGGCTTAGGAAGCAAGTTTACATTCAGCCTTAATTTGAAATAAAGCCGTAAAATCCCTTTACAAATCTAGCTTTTCATGGTACAATAGCCTTTGTGTGAAATAGCAGCAGGAAAGCATGAAGCTCGTCAACAGGTGTCTTATGACAAGTAACCTTGGCTGTTTAGGCGAAGGGCATCTGCACGAATCAGGGCTTTCTAAGTGACTATTTCCACCGAAATATTATTTATATCAGGAGGACATACATATGTCACGTTATACAGGACCATCTTGGAAACAAGCTCGTCGCCTTGGCCTTTCACTTACAGGTACAGGTAAAGAATTGGCACGTCGTAACTACGTACCAGGACAACACGGACCAAACAACCGTTCTAAATTGTCAGAATACGGTTTGCAATTGGCTGAAAAACAAAAACTTCGTTTCACTTACGGTGTAGGTGAAAAGCAATTCCGTAACTTGTTCGTACAAGCTACAAAAATCAAAGGCGGAATCCTAGGTTTCAACTTCATGCTTCTTTTGGAACGTCGTTTGGATAACGTTGTTTACCGTCTTGGTCTTGCGACTACTCGTCGTCAAGCTCGTCAATTCGTAAACCACGGCCACATCCTTGTTGACGGAAAACGCGTTGATATCCCATCATACCGCGTAACTCCAGGTCAAGTGATCTCAGTTCGTGAAAAATCATTGAAAGTTCCAGCTATCCTTGAAGCAGTAGAAGCTACTCTTGGACGTCCAGCATTCGTATCATTCGATGCTGAAAAATTGGAAGGTTCATTGACTCGCTTGCCAGAACGCGACGAAATCAACCCAGAAATCAACGAAGCACTTGTCGTTGAATTCTACAACAAAATGCTTTAATTTTAAGAAATATCTTACAGAAAGCCTACAACAGTGGGCTTTTTGCTTTGTCTTAAAAGGGTGAGTTGGAGATTCGGTTGGTATGTGGAGGATTATTTTTACTCATGGAGAATGTTTCAAGTTTTAGTGTAAAGAAATCACCCCTTTTAGGCGACTTTTCCCCTCATTTTCTGCTTTTATGCTAAAATAGATTTATAAAATTGAAAATAAGGGATATTTATGAAATCAGGTAATGTATTTTTAAAAGGCTGCCTTTATTTCTGGGGAGTATTGATTTTCTTTAGTATCTTAGCTGAATATTCTTTCCCCTTGGCTATCTGTAGTTTAATTGGTTTCGGTGCTTATGCACTTTACCGACGCAGGAGTGGTAATCGCTCTGTAGAGGATCAGATTGAACTCTTAAAAGCTCGAATTCGTCAGACTGATAAAGATATTCAGCAGTTAGAGGAGACCCTGTCTGAGAAAGGCTCAGCAGTCTACAAAAGTCGGTCCAAGCAGGTACTGCTTGAACTGAGTGAAATTCATCAGAAAGCCGAACAGCTTAAATCTTATATTGGTGATTCCGTTTATAGTCGTATTGATAAGAAAGTTCGCTCAGTAAGAGCAACTATCAGTGTTCAGCTAGAGCGTTTGGAAAGAGACAGTCAGATAGATATTGAAAATATGGAGCCCGAGGAAGTGGCACCAGAATTGGCTCAGACGCTTGCTAATATCGCGTGTGACCATCAGGAAATAATAGATAAAATAGAGGCATCTAACTTTGGAGACAAGGAAGAATTGGCGACCATTCATAATTTAAAGATGGAAAAATTCCAGACCGTTTTAGAGGGTTATTTAAAGATTAAGGCAAATCCTAAGAACTATAATCGATCTGAGGAACGCTTGGAACAAGCTAGAGTAGCCATTGAACAATTTGATCTTGAGCTAGACCAAGTTTTGAGAGAGCTCAATGAAACAGAGATGCGCGATTTTGATATTAGCTTGCGTATCTTGAGCAAAGATCGCAAAGAATAGGGTAGACACAAAGGAGTAACCATGACAGAATTTAATTTTGATATTGATCAGATTGCCAGTAATACAGTGACCAAAGTGGACAAAACCACTGAAATCATCGGGACCAACACAGGCTCAGCCCAGACCATCACCTTTCTTGAAAAGCTAAGTCCTGAACAGCAAGAGGGAATCAAGGCGCGCGTGCCCCAGTTGGTAGATCAGTTTGTCACAGACCAAAATGCTCTCTTGGACTTTGGTCAATCAGCTGTGGAAGATGTCAATAGTACGGTGAACCGTATCTTGACCGAGCAGAAGAAACTGCAAATTCCGCAGGTGGATGATCTCCTAAAAAATACTAACCGCGAACTCCAAGGTTTTGTAACCAAATACAAGAATGCTGAAATTGCAGAATTAGAAGAAAAGCCAAACTTTTTGCAACGATTATTTAACAAGAGCAAGAATACGCTACAGGAATTTTACTTTGACTCAAAAACAGTGGAGCAAAAGCTAGATGGTATGGCTGCCGCAGTGGTCAAGCAAGAAGATGTGCTTGCTCGAAATATTGTTTCTGCTGAGATGTTGATTGAGGACAATACCAAATCCATTGAAAATCTAGTCGGTGTGATTTCATTCATCGAGGCCAGTCAGGCAGAAGCTGGGAATCGCGCTGCAGAATTGAAGGCTCAAGTTGATCAATTAGATGCAACAACGGTAGAATGCCAGACGAAGTCTCAGGAATTAGCTCGTATGGCAGAAGTGGTCAATACACTGGAACAACAACATACAGAGTATGTCAGTCGCCTTTACGTAGCTTGGACGACGACTCCGCAAATGCGTAATCTCGTCAAAGTTTCATCAGACATGCGCCAAAAATTGGGCATGCTTCGCCGCAATACCATTCCAACAATGAAACTCTCGATTGCCCAACTTGGTATTTTGCAACAATCAATCAAATCAGGTGCCGTGGCGGATGCCATTGTCAATGCCAACAATGCAGCCCTTCAGATGCTAGCTGAAACTAGTAAGGAAGTGATTCCGCAGATAGAGAAAATTGCCCAAAGTCCAACAGTAGCTGTCGAATCGGTGACCAAGCTAGCTGAAAGTCTTGTCGCTCAAAATCAAGGCATCGTTGCTGCCATTGAGTTGGGACGCCAGAAACGTGCTCAACTAGAAACAACCATCGTTGAGTCAGCTGCAGTCATTAACGATTCGGTTAAACTTCGCGATGAAAAAATTATTCAAGCCCTTCTGGACCAAGGAAAGGCCGCTCAGAAAGAAGTACAAGAATAACAGAGATGTGGCCAAGACCAGTAGATGGGAGTCAAGATAAGAGGATAATGTTTAGGTAAATAAAGGGGCTTCTTGTGCCCTCTAGTGGCAGCTCGGCTCCTCAGAGTACTGGTGGGTGTATGTTGCGAATCTATTAATCTGTTTTTCCGTTTCATTCTGGTCATTTACTAAGGATGACCCTATATAAAAATACTCCTCAACCTAGTTTACTAGTGTTAGGAGTATTTTTATATGATTATGTGACTATTAGTCCGTCTCGCTCCGTAAGGTGCGAGACAAATAAACCACCCGCTATGCGGGTGCGCATCGAAGGTTATACCAAAAAAACTCCAAACGCGATACAATAAAGGTGTTCAAGCCAATTGTAA
>CAJNDD010000021.1 GCA_905221435.1 bacterium | reverse complement strand
GAAACTTTGAAAACTTCAAAAAAAGGATTTTCATCGCTCTCAACATCAAAAAAGAAAGGACGAATTTCGTCCTTTCTCGATCTTAGCTGACCTCAACCCACTACAGTTGACAAAGAGCCTTTTTCTTCATTCTCTCTTGTTACTTCCGATACATTTTAAACTGTAGGAAGAGGTCACTATATTTTCCTGTCCATTTATGGTCAAACTTCTCATAAACTTCTAGGTGTTTCATGGTATCAGCGTCTGGATAGAAGGATTTGTCCTCACGAGTCTCCTCTGGGAGCATTTCCTTGGCTGGTAGGTTTGGGGTTGAATAGCCCACATACTCGGCATTTTTCAGAGCATTTTCGGGTTTCAACATAAAGTTGATAAAGGCATAGGCTGCATCTTGGTTTTTCACGGTTTTTGGAATGACCATGTTATCAAACCAGAGATTGCTGGCCTCAGTCGGAACGACATATTTGAGGTTAAGATTTTTCTCCAACATCTGACTGGCTTCTCCTGAGAAGGTCACACCGATGGCCGCGTTGTTCTGAATCATGTAACCCTTCATCTCGTCCGCCACAATGGCCTTGATATTTGGAGTTAATTTGTAGAGTTTGTCTACTGTCTCTTCCAACTGCTGAGGATCCTTGGAATTGAGGCTGTAACCAAGTGAGTTAAGCCCGAGTCCCAGCACCTCACGCGCCCCATCAAAGAGCATGATGGAATCCTTGTATTCTGGTTTCCAGAGGTCATCCCAATGCTCAGGCGCCTCATCTACCATGGTTTCATTGTAGACAATTCCCAAGGTACCCCAGAAATAAGGGATGGAGAATTTATTGCCCGGGTCAAAAGACTGGTTGAGAAACTCTGGTCCGATATTTTCGATTCCTTCAATTTTTGAATAATCGAGTGGTACCAAGAGGTCTTCGTCCTTCATCTTATTGATCATGTACTCACTCGGAATGGCAATATCATAGGTTGTTCCACCTTGCTTGATCTTGGTATACATGGCTTCGTTGGAGTCAAAGGTCTCATACTGAACTTGAATCCCTGTTTCTTCGGTAAATTGCTCCAAGAGTTCTGGATCGATATAGTCTCCCCAGTTGTAGATAACCAGTTTTTGACTATCTCGGCTGTTGATTTTACTGTCAAGATGCGTCGCAATTCCCCACAAGACAAGGATAATCGCTACAATTCCTGCTAAAAATGAATAGAGTTTTTTCATGCTTGCTCCTCCTTCTCACGTGAGATAAAGTAATAACCTACAACCAGGATAATACTAAAGAGAAAGACAAGGGCAGACAGGGCATTGATTTCTAGCGAAATTCCCTTACGAGCACGAGAGTAAATCTCAACTGATAGGGTCGAAAAGCCATTCCCTGTGACAAAGAAAGTCACGGCAAAATCATCCAGCGAATAGGTGAAGGCCATGAAATAACCTGCAATGATAGACGGAGTCAGATAAGGAAGCATGATTTCCTTAAACATCTGAAATTGACTAGCTCCAAGATCATAAGCCGCATGAATCATGTCATCATTCATCTCCTTGAGACGAGGCAAGACCATCAAGACCACGATAGGGATGGAAAAGGCCACGTGACTAGATAGAACCGTCAAAAAGCCAAGTGAAAACTTAAGCTGGGTAAAGAGAATCAAGAAGCTGGCACCAATCATAACGTCGGGCGCAACCATGAGGATATTATTGAGTGATAAAAAGGCTTCTTGATATTTTTTACGAGACTGGTAGATGTAGATAGCACCGAAAGTCCCGATAATGGTCGCTATCAAGGCTGATAGAAAGGCCAAGAGAAAGGTTTGAGTGAGGATCAACATGAGTCGACCATCACCAAACATGGTTTTAAAATGGCTCAAGCTAAAACCAGTAAAGCTGTTCATATCATCACCAGCATTAAAGGCATAGCCAATCAAGTAAAAAATTGGCAAATAAAGGATGATAAAGACAAAGGCTAGGTAGAGATTGGCAAATTTTTTCATCGTTCTCTCCTTTCCTTGGTCACCCACATGGTGATGAACATGGTCAGGATGAGGATTACACCGATGGTAGAACCCATACCGTAGTTGTCATTGGTCAGGAAGTTCTGCTCAATGGCCGTTCCCAGCGTGATAACGCGGTTCCCACCAATCAAACGTGTCAGCATGAAGAGACTCAAACTAGGGATAAAGACAGACTGAACCCCACTTCTCACCCCGTTCATAGACAGAGGGAAGATAACATGGCGGAAGGTCTCCCACTTGGTCGCACCGAGATCATAACTGGCATTGATGAGATTGTTATCCATGTCATCCAAGACATTGAAAATCGGCAAAATCATAAAGGGAAGCTCGATGTAGCTTGCGACAAAGATAAATGAGAAATCAGTAAAGAGCAACTGCTGCGAACCGATTCCGATAAATTCCAAGAATTGGTTAATAGAGCCATTCTGACCAAAAATCCCGATAAAGGCATAGGCCTTGAGGAGCAGATTAATCCATGTCGGCAGGATAATCAGCATGAGCCAGAGTTGACGGTGCTTGAGACGGGTCAAAAAGAGGGCTGTTGGATAGCTGATAAGAAGCGTCACCATGGTCACAATCCCCGCATAAAGCACAGAGTTGAAGCTCATTTTGAGATAGGTCAAGTTTTGTGACGCAAAGTAGGATTTATAGTTTTCTAAACTAAACTGGCCTTCAATGTTGAAAAAGGATTGTCCAAAAATCAAAACCAAGGGTGCGAGAACAAAGAGGGCAATCCAAAGCATGTAGGGCACTACAAAGAGTTTAGAGGTTGTTTTCTTCATCTCTTTCCTCCTCGATCGCGTTAATCAGACCTGCTTCTTGCTCTTCGATTTCTACGTACTCCTCGATACGAGCATCGAATTCTTCTTCGGTTTCGTTGAGACGCATGATGTGGATATCTTCTGGTTCAAAGTCCAGACCGATTTCCTCGCCCACAATGGCCTTACGGGTCGAGTGGATCATCCATTCATTTCCGAGTTCGTCATAGGCAATAATCTCGTAGTGAACTCCACGGAAAAGCTGGGTATCAACCTTAACTTGGAGCTTGCCTTCTTCAGGAAGGGTAATGCGCAAGTCCTCTGGACGAATGACAACCTCAACAGGTTCATTTGGCTTCATCCCTCCATCAACCGCTTCAAAGCGTTTGCCGTTGAACTCGACCAAGTAGTCCTCAATCATGGTTCCTGGCAAGATGTTGGACTCACCGATAAAGGTGGCAACAAAGTGGTTGATCGGCTCGTCATAAATGTCCACAGGCGTTCCAGACTGAACAATCTCGCCATCATTCATAACGAAAATCCAGTCACTCATGGCAAGGGCTTCCTCCTGATCGTGAGTGACAAAGACAAAGGTAATCCCCAATCGTTGTTGCAGTTCACGCAGTTCGTACTGCATGTCTGTTCGCAACTTCAAGTCCAGCGCTGACAAGGGCTCGTCCAGCAAGACCACACGGGGCTGGTTGATGATGGCACGGGCAATGGCCACACGCTGACGTTGTCCTCCAGAGAGTTTGCGGATGGAACGTTTTTCATAACCTTCCAACTGAACCATCTTAAGAACTTCCGCTACGCGTTGTTCGATTTCTTTCTTGTCGATTTTACGCAAGCGAAGCGGAAAGGCAACATTTTCAAACACATTCATATGTGGAAACAAGGCATAGGATTGGAAGACCGTGTGGACGTCTCGCTTGTTGGTAGGGATGTCATTGATACGAACCCCGTCCAGCAAAATATCTCCTGTTGTCGCATCCAGCAAACCTGCAATGATGTTCAGAATGGTTGATTTTCCTGAACCAGATGCGCCTAAAAGAGTGTAAAACTTTCCTTCTTCCAACTCAAAGTTAATGTCTTTGAGAACCTTGGTGTTGCTATCTTCAAAAACTTTAGAGACGTTTTTGAATTCGATAATTGGTTTTTTCAATTGGCATAAATTCCTTCTTTTTCATAAATTAACAGATCAGGGCTCTGTCAAGCCGCTACTACCTCTTGCAGGGAGTAAAACCACCTGCATACATCTTCGCTACCGATAGGCTTTCACCCCCTTTCTATTGACATAGCAACAGCTATTCTGGCGAAACCTTACTCCTTCTCACCCAAGATTCGGACTTCTCTCTCAAGAATAACACCTGAGTGTTCCTTGACTTTTTCAATAACAGATTGGATCAAGTCCTCGTAGTCTTTGGCCGTTCCGTCAGCAACATTGATCATGAAACCAGCATGTTTTTCAGATACTTCAACACCGCCGATACGATAGCCTTTCAATCCAGCTTCTGAGATCAACTGACCTGCAAAATGCCCCACTGGACGCTTAAAGACTGAACCACATGATGGGTATTCTAATGGTTGTTTGAGTTCACGTAGGTGCGTCAAGCGGTCCATTTCTTGCTTGATAACCTGGTAATTCCCTGGAGATAGGGCAAATTTAGCTGACAAGACAATGGCCCCAGAATCTTGAACAGCTGAATGGCGGTAACCAAAAGCCAAATCCTTGGCAGATAAGGTCTCGATTTCCCCTTCCTTGGTCAAAATTTGACAAGACTGCAAGATATGAGCAATCTCACCTCCATAGGCACCTGCATTCATAAAGACTGCTCCACCGATGCTTCCAGGGATGCCACAAGCAAACTCAAAACCAGTCAAACTATGACGGAGGGCAATACGTGTTGTTTCGATCAAGTTCGCCCCAGCTTCTGCTTCAATAGTGTAACCATCAACTGAGACGTTATTAAGCTTATCGCACAAGATAACAAAACCACGAATTCCACCTTCACGAACAATGATATTACTAGCATTCCCTAGCACCATCCAAGGAATATTCTCTTGATTGGCAAATTGGACGACACGAGCCATCTCATAGCGATTGCGTGGCAAAACCAGATAATCCGCTCGACCTCCAACCTTGGTATAGGTATAGGTCTTCAAAGGTTCCTTAAAACGAATATCGATTCCTTCTAGGATTTCAAGCATTTTTTCTTTTACTGACATTTCACTCTTCCTTTTTCAAAATTCATTCCATTATACCATTTTTAAAGACTTTTGACGAACCGAAAAATGGAAGTATCAAAGCATCGCATAAAAAAAGAGGTGAACCTCTTTTTATGATTTTTTCCAAAATGTAGATTTTGTCAGCCAGATAAAGGCTAGAAGTTCTACGAGAAGAATAAACTCAACTAGAAGCGGATTTGCAATCCATCCCACCTGAGATAAGGCTGGAGCCAAGTCAAACAAGGCATGCAAACCATAGGCAGCAAGGAGGTAGATCCATTTCTTTTGGCTAACACTTTGATAGACCCAGATAGAGAGACCAATTTGCAGAACCAGAGCAAGCACACGCTCAACTCCTAGTAAATAAACCTGCCATACAGAAAGAGAATGAACCGTTTCGAGTGTAGACTTTGGAAGGAGATTGGCTACATCAGTATTTGAAGACTGGATGAGTGAAAAGAGAATCAAAAGACTGATCAAACTTCCCATTCCGAGATATAGCATCTCCAAGCCCCCATGTCCCAAGCCATAAGCCAAAGCATCTCTATCTTCTAGCTTTCTCTTTTTCTCCAACCATTTAAAAAAGACAAGACGAGCTGTTTCCTCAAAGAGGGCCGCCATGGCGATTCCATAAAGGACATATAAGAAAGGCTGCTCCTGCATGAGCGGAATGGTTCCATCTTTTTGCGGATGGAGTATCAGAAGGTGAACCATCTTCTCTAACACTTGAGAAGAAACAAAAAATGCGATTGCCCCCAAGCCCATCACTGCAAGAGAGATTTTAAACCGTTTTTTGGCATACCAAGTTCCACTTACTAGAATGAGAACCAAAGCGATCATGGTAAGGATAATATGTACTGTCATTTTTTCTCCTATTCTGACTTATCAATATCTTTCTTCATCTCGTCAACGTTAAATTTAGCAAATAAATACTGGCGATCTTGGACTGGAAAACGTTGGTCCAACTGGTCGACTGCCCCAACCTCAATCATTCCTTCTTTGATAACAAAGTCCATCACATGCCCACCAAAGGTCAAATCATCTGAGATAAAATGCAAATGGTAACCTGCAACACTCACTCCATGGAAAATCTCCGGTGTCCAAAATCCAACAATAGTTCCCGATACATTTTCACGGCTATATTCAGGTTGGTGTGTCGCTACATCAGCAAACTTGGTATCAGGTGTGGATTTGGGAATCATCCGTACATGCATTTGTGAAAATTCGCCATGAATCTTGATGGAACGAAAAAGATTTTCCCCATCATAGTAGGACTCAATTCGCTTTTCCAATTCTTTATCAGTCATCTCAAAGCGCTGACGAAAAATCACTTCTGCCTGATGAGGAACCACTGCTGCATAGGGAATAAGAGCATCCGCTGCCACCTCAACGATTTCAGGCGTTTGACCAGATCCCTTGGCTTGATAAGCCTTGCCATCAAGGACAATCAACTCCCCATCAATCGAATCCAATGTTCCCAAGCCGAGGTCACCATGTTCCAGCAATTCTCCTACTGTCATAGTTCCACCATAGAGACCTGCCATTAGGGCACCTAAAGTATTGTATTGAAATAATTTAACCGGTTCCTGCACTTTTCTATCCATTCTCTTTCTTATCTTCTTTTCAATGAATCATCATACTTTCTAAGTATACCACATTTGCTCCTAGTTGTGAAAGGGGGAATGCTTTTCCCATTGCAAAGGAGGCAAAAAAAAGGTACAATGTAACAAAATCAAGGGAGGTCTGGAATGAAGAAAGAAAGTAAATACCAAGCAGTCGTTTCCTTTCTAAAAAAGGGGATCGAATCAGGAAAATTTCCAACAGGTAGCCGGCTACCCTCCATCCGTCAACTGAGCCAAGACTTCCACTGTAGCAAGGACACTATCCAACGAGCCCTGCTGGAATTACGCCATGAACAATACCTCTATGCCAAACCCCAAAGTGGCTACTATGTTCTGGAGCAAGGACAGCACCAAGACTTGGAAATCGAAGTCACTGACGAACACGCTAGTGCCTATGACGACTTCCGACTCTGCGTCAACGAAACCCTGATAGGCCGAGAAAACTACCTCTTCAACTACTATGACAACCAAGAAGGCCTTGAGGAACTCAGACAATCTGTCCACCAACTTCTTTTCAACCAAGCCCTCTACTGTAAATCCGACCAACTGGTTCTAACATCTGGTACCCAACAAGCTCTCTTTATCCTTTCTCAGATTGACTTTCCGAGCAAGGGAGCGGAGATTTTGGTCGAACAGCCGACCTACCACCGGATGAATCGTCTCTTGATCGCTCAAGGATTAGCCTACCAGACCATTGAACGCCGAATTGATGGCATCAACCTTGAAGAACTGGAAAAACAATTCAAATCCGGGAAAATCAAGTTTTTCTACACCATTCCTCGCTTCCACTATCCCCTAGGTCATTCCTATTCTGATCAGGAAAAAAGGGCTATTCTGGATCTAGCAAACCAGTATGGTGTATACATCGTCGAGGATGACTATCTAGGGGATTTAGACCCTAAAAAGGGGCAAACCTTCCACTATCTGGATACTGAGGATCGCGTCATTTATATCAAGTCCTTCTCAACAAGTCTCTTTCCAGCCCTTCGTATCACCGCTCTCATTCTCCCAAATGACCTAAAAGAGGCCTTTGTTTCCTACAAAAATATCCTGGACTATGACAGCAATCTCATCATGCAAAAGGCACTCTCTCTTTACATCGACAGTCAGTTATTTGAAAAAAATCGACTGGCCAGACTGACCCTTCAAGAGAACTATCAGGCTCAGATTAAGGAAGTGCTTGAAGAAAACACCTGCCCCTTGCCCCACTATCCTCTACACGATGGCCTTCTGCTTGATTTGAGACACTATTCTAAGATTGCCAGTTTGAAACACAGCTCACTCAAACTAGACTTTTTTGAGAAGGCTTATTTGGACGCCTGTCCTTATCAGTTCGCCAAAGTCTCTCTCGAAAATCTAGAAGAGTTATTAGAATACATAAAAGCAGAATTGGATTAAAGTCCAACTCTGCTCTTTTCTTATTGTTCAACTTCTGTTAGTTTTGCTGCTTTTTCTAGATAGCTTTGATAGGTCCCGTCATCTTTCAGTTTTTGGATAACCTTATCGACTACTGCTTTCAAGTCTGATTGATTCTTCTTGATAGCAACAGCATTGGCTTCGCCATCTTTCATCGTCAAAGTAGCTGTTGAAACGGCAAGATCTGAGTTTTTACCTGCGTAGCTAAGAGCAACTGGTTCATCCATATGAACAGCATCCACTTTTCCAGCCTGCAATTCATTAACTGCTTCCCCCATATTGGTCAAGGATGTCAATTGGGCATTTGGCAATTGTTCCTTTACCATGGTTTCTGGCACAGTTCCCTTTTGAGCTGCGATATTCACACTTGCAAGGCTTGAAAGATCCTTGTACTTGTCTAAATCGGCTTTTCTAACCAAGAAACTCATCTTGTTTTCATAGTAAGGGATTGAAAAGTCAAAGACTTCCTTTCTCTCATCTGTGGCACTAATTCCCGCAATGGCTAAGTCAGCCTTTCCAGTTTGAAGGCTGGTCAAAACATTGTCAAAACTCATGCTAGAGATTTCAAGTTTAACCCCAAGCTCATCCGCAATTGCTTGAGCCATATCAATATCTGCACCAACTACCTGGTTTTTACCATCTACCAAGGCTTGGAATTCAAACGGTGCATAGTCTGGGCTGGTCGCAACGACTAGCTTTCCTTTTTGTTTAATAGCCTCCACAGCAGACTGGGAACTATCCGTACTTGATTGGCAAGCTACTAAAACCATGCTGGCAAGCATGCTACACACAACTAATATCCATTTCTTTATTTTCATAAATAAACAACCTTTCTGTTATTTTTGAATAATTATAACTTATTGAAAAATAATTGTCAATACTTTTAGAGATTTTAATTGCAAAAATAAAGACTAATCTGAGTTGATTAGCCTTTTATTGCATATTTAATCCGCTTCTTAGAGTTCGACGATTTTACCTGTTTCAAAGTAAACAACCCATTCACAGATATTTTTTGCGTAGTCTCCGATACGTTCCAAGAAAGAAATGACCTGGAAATAATCACGGCCTGTAACGATAGCTTCAGGATTTTTCTTGATTTCTTCTGTAGCCAAATCACGAATGCTATCAAAGTAATGGTTGATTTTTTCGTCCATCGCTGCTACTTCGTAAGCTTGATCCACCGAACCGTTGAGATAAAGATCTAGAGCCGCTTCGACGAAGTTTTTCACGTCGCGCCCCATCTTTTTGATTTCTTCTTCAACAGAAGGGATACGTTGCTCCCCCTTCATACGAATGGTCGCCTCAGCGATAGACACTGCATGATCTCCCATGCGTTCCACGTCTGACACTGCCTTGAGAACGGTCAAGACGGTACGAAGATCTTGCGAAACAGGTTGTTGGAGGGCGATCATTTCAAATGATTTCTTTTCCAACTTCACTTCATATTCATTTACTTCTGCATCGTCTTCGATGACTTCTTTTGCCAAATCACGGTCATGCGTAACAAAGGCACGCACTGTACGATTGATTTGTGAGAGCACTTCTTGTCCCATGGCGTAGAACTGGTTGTGCAATTTCTCCAAATCTTCTTCAAATTGTGATCGTAACATCATTCAACTCCTTATCCAAATTTTCCTGTAATATAATCTTCTGTTTCCTTGTTTTGTGGGTCTAAGAACATCTTCTTAGTATCATTAAACTCGATCAAATCCCCATCTAGGAAAAATCCTGTTTTATCAGAGATACGTGAGGCTTGTTGCATCGAACGCGTTACCAAGAGCATGGTGTATTTATCTTTCAGACCATACAGGGTTTCCTCAATCTTACCTGCAGAAATAGGATCCAAAGCAGAAGTTGGTTCATCTAAGAGGATAATTTTCGGACTGGTTGCTAAGACACGAGCAACACAAACACGTTGCTGTTGTCCACCTGAGAGACCAATGGCCGAATCATGCAAACGATCCTTTACTTCATCCCAGATAGAAGCACGTTGCAAGGCCGTTTCTACTGCTTCATCAAGAACTTGCTTGTCCTTAACCCCATTGATACGCAGCCCATAGACAACATTTTCGTAGATAGACATAGGGAAGGGATTGGGCTGTTGAAAGACCATACCGATTTCCTTACGCAATTCAACCGTATCGGTGCGGGGGCTGTAGATATTGTGACCATTATAGACCACTGATCCCGTTGTTGTCACCTCAGGATTTAGATCGCCCATGCGGTTGATGGCTTTGAGCAGGGTGGACTTTCCTGATCCAGAAGGACCAATCAAGGCCGTTATTTCCTTAGGTTGGAAAGAAAGGGAAACACTATTCAAGGCCTTCTTTTTATTGTAATAAACGGACAGGTCTGACACCTGTAAAATCGCTTCTGACATACCGTTTCCTTTCTAACCAAAGTGTCCTGTTACATAGTCATTGGTTGACTGTAACTTAGCATTTTGGAAAATATTGGATGTCTTATCATACTCAATCAAATCACCCAAGTAGAAAAATCCTGTGTAGTCACTTGCACGCGCAGCCTGTTGCATACTGTGGGTAACGATGATGATGGTAAAGTCCTTCTTCAATTCCAACATGGTTTCTTCCAGTTGGGCTGTCGCAATCGGATCCAAGGCTGACGCCGGTTCATCCATCAAGAGGATATCTGGCTTAACAGAGATGGCGCGAGCGATACAGAGACGTTGTTGCTGACCACCAGAAAGCATCAAGGCTGATTTGTGGAGGTCATCTTTGACCTGGTCCCATAGGGCAGCCTGTCTTAGAGAGGTTTCTACAATTTCATCAAGGACTTTCTTGTCCTTAACACCTGCACGTTCATGAGCAAAAGTGATGTTGCGGTAAATAGACTTAGCAAATGGATTTGGACGTTGGAAGACCATTCCGATATGCTTACGCATCTCATAGACATTGATTTCTGGACGGTTGACGTCAATCCCTCGGTAGAGGATTTGACCTGTGACCTTGGCAATATCAATGGTATCATTCATCCGATTGAGACTGCGAAGATAAGTAGATTTCCCTGATCCAGAAGGACCAATCAAGGCTGTAATTTTATTTTTTTCAAATTGCATATCGATGCCCTTGATGGATTCATTTTTACCGTAGTAAACATGTAAATCCTTGGTTGAGAGGGCCACTTTTTCTTCAGGGAAGGTGATGATATGCTTTTCATCCCAGTTATATTTTGACATGGCTTCTCCTTTAGGCAGCGGTTAATTTCTTGTGTAAATAGCTTCCGAGTTTGCGAGCTCCAAAGTTAAAAATCAAGATAAAGATGAGGAGCACGGCGGCAGAACCTGCTGATACAATGGTAGCATCAGGAATAGTTCCTTCACTGTTAACCTTCCAGATGTGGACAGCCAAGGTTTCTGCTTGACGGAAGATTGAGATAGGACTGGTAACACTGAGGATATTCCAGTTAGACCAGTCAAGGGCTGGAGCGGATTGTCCTGCCGTATAGATAAGAGCAGCGGCCTCACCAAAGATACGGCCAGATGCCAAGACAACACCCGTTACGATACCTGGAAGGGCTTCTGGAATGACGACATGGACCACAGTCTCCCAACGAGAAATTCCAAGGGCAAGACCAGCCTCACGTTGCGTATGGTGAACGTGTTTTAAACTGTCCTCAACATTTCGAGTCATCTGAGGGAGGTTAAAGACCGTCAAGGCCAAGGCACCTGAAATGATTGAAAATCCATACTCAAACTGGACTACAAAAATCAAGTAACCAAAGAGACCCACAACGACTGATGGTAGAGAAGACAAAATCTCAATACAGGTACGAATAAAATTGGTCACAGGTCCTTTTTTGGCATACTCAGCAAGGAATACGCCAGCTCCCATAGACAGGGGAACAGAAATGATCAAGGTAATGACCAAAAGGAAGAAGGAATTATAGAGCTGAATCCCGATACCCCCACCTGCTTGATAAGAGGAAGATTTCCCTGTCAAGAAGGACCAAGAGATATGCGGTAACCCTCTCACCAAGATATAGAGAATCAAAGATGCCAAAATGGTCACGATGATACCCGCGATGGTATAGAGGACAGCCGTTGCAAGTTTATCTAATTTCTTAGCGTGCATAGTTTTTCTTTCCTCTTTCTTTCGTAATCAATTTAATCACACTGTTAAAGGCCAAACTCATCAAGAGCAAGACTAGGGCCAGTGACCAGAGAACGTTATTATCAACCGTTCCCATGACGGTATTTCCGATACCCATAGTCAATACAGATGTCAAGGTCGCAGCTGGTGTTGTTAGCGAGGTTGGGATAACTGCTGAGTTTCCGACCACCATCTGAATAGCAAGAGCTTCACCGAAGGCACGCGCCATCCCAAAGACCACTGCTGTGAAAATACCTGAACGCGCTGCTTTCAAGGTCACACGCCAGATGGTTTGCCAACGAGTAGCTCCCATAGCTAAACTAGCTTCACGATAGTGACGAGGAACAGCACGCAAGCTGTCTGTTGTCATAAAGGTTACAGTTGGTAGGATCATGACAAAGAGAACGAAAATCCCTGACAAGATCCCAAAACCAGTTCCACCAAAGACGCTACGAACAAAAGGCACCACAACTTGCAAACCGATAAATCCATAGACGACTGAAGGAATACCGACGAGGAGTTCAATGGCTGGTTGCAAAATCTTTGCACCCTTTGGTGATACTTCGGTCATAAAGACTGCAGCACCAATAGCAAAGGGTGTTGCGATGAGGGCTGATAAAATCGTCACAATAAAGGAACCCAAAATCATCGGAAGGGCACCAAATTGTTTCCCTGAAGGATTCCAAGTTTGTCCAAAGAGGAAATCAAAGATGTTGACCCCATTGACAAAGAAGGTCGATAAGCCTTTTTGGGCTACAAAAATCAAAATCATCGCCACAATGATAACAATCAAAGAAAGGCAAGTGAAGGTCAAACCCTTACCAAACTTCTCAAGGCGAGAGTTCTTTGAAGGAGATAGTAATTTTTTAGATAATTCTTCTTGATTCATTATTGACCTCCTTCTACTGCTGTAACGGTACCTGAAGCATCCTTTTGGACTTTCATTTCATTGATGGAAATATAGCCCATGCCCTTAACAATACCAGTTTGGGCTTCGTCTGAGAGGACGAAATTCAGGAATTCAGCAGCTAACTCATTTGGCTGACCAAGTGTGTACATATGTTCATAAGACCACAAAGGCCAGTTGTTGGTCGTTACATTTTCAGACGTAGGTTCATACCCATTCAGTTTCATGCTCTTCACGGAGTCATCTACATAGGCAAAAGCCAGGTAGGAAATGGCTCCAGGCGTTTGGGATACAATGGACTTGACCATCCCGTTAGAATCCTGTTCTTGGCTCTGCATTGCCGCTTGGCCATTCATTACGACATTGTCAAAGGTTGCTCGCGAACCCGAACTTGCTGCACGGTTGATGATTGAAATAGCCAGGTCTTTGCCCCCAACTTCTTTCCAGTTGGTCACTTCACCAGTAAAGATCTTACGAAGTTGCTCGGTTGTGAGATTTTCAACATCCACTTCCTTGTTTACAATCACTGCAAGACCAGCCACTGCAACCTTGTGGTCTACTAGAGCCGAAGCATCGATTCCTTCTTTTTCCTCTGCAAAGACGTCAGAGTTCCCGATGTCAACTGCTCCAGACTGGACTTGAGATAGTCCTGTACCCGATCCACCACCTTGAACATTAACTGTTTTTCCGATGTTTCTAGAACCAAATTCATCTGCTGCCGCTTCGACAAGAGGCTGAAGAGCAGTTGAACCAACAGCTGTCATGGATTCTCCACGATCAATCCAGCTAGCGCATCCTGCTAGAGAACCTGCCATCAAAAGAGCTGCAAGAGACATGACAAGCTTTTTTCTTTTTTTCACTGTTATTCTCCTTGAACATAATGATGAATGTTCTGATTTCTTCCGTTTGTCCTGATTATCCAATTATCATCAATGATTGTCCCGCTTTATTTTATCTAGTCATTCTTAGGAGCGGGAAATTCCATCGTATAATATAAGTAATAATGAAAGACTATCAGAAAAAACTCATACTTCCACTATAACATAGAATAGGCTCTTTGACTAGCTTTTTCACCTGAATCTGAGTCCTTTTGGATAATAATTTTTCAAAACATTTCCCGTTACCTTGGCAAAGCCTAATCCGTTTCCTTGAGCCACAACTTGGTACCAGCCATTTGGTCGAGCTTCAGACAATTGAACGGTCTCACCAGCCACATATTTTACAAAGTCCTCATCATTGATTTCGACACTTTGTTTTACTTGACTTGGTTTCAAGGCTAATCCCAGAGCAAAGCTTGGTTCAAAACGTTTCTTCTTAAAAGTACCCAGATGGAGCCCATTTCGGGCAATTTTGAGTTTCCCTAGATCAGGTAACATCTCTGGCAAGAGATAGAGTTGGTCTCCAAAAGTCTGCAAGATACCAGTTAAGGACGTTTTGAGATGTTTTTGGGCAAATTCTTGCCACAAAGCCAGTTGCTCACGACTGAGATTGCTCTTGCTGGCTTTGAATTTAGGTGCCGGATTTTCTCCCTTAAACTGCAGGTGGGCAACAAACTGGCCTTCTCCCTTGAAATGATGAGGATACATCCGCGCCGTTTCAGGAAGGCCCATTCCTGCTACCATACCGTTCACATGCTCAACTGGAAGCAGTTCAAAATCATAAGTATCCAGCAACCAGTGGACGATTTCTTCATTTTCCTCTGGTGCCCAAGTACAGGTCGAATAGACTAAACGACCACCTTCTGCAAGCATAGTCACTGCATCTTCTAGGATTTCTTTTTGGAGACTGGCACATTGGCTAGGATAATCGGTACTCCAATAATCCATGGCATCTGGCTGCTTACGGAACATCCCTTCCCCCGAGCAAGGGGCATCAAGGACAATCACATCAAAATAACCTTTAAAGACCTTGGCTAAGCGGTCTGCAGACTCATTGGTCACAACTACATTTGTAGCTCCAAACCGCTCCACATTTTCCACTAAAATCTTAGCACGCTTACTTGAAATTTCGTTGGAAACAAGGACTCCCTGATTAGCCAGATAAACTGCTAGTTGAGTGGATTTTCCACCTGGTGCTGCCGCCAAGTCCAAGACCTTCATACCAGGACTTGGTTGAGCTACCTGAGCCACCATTTGGGCTGCAGGCTCTTGCGAATAAACAAGACCTGTCACATGCTCTGGAGATTTCCCTGAGACCTTGCCATAATGTCCCCAAAGTGTATTTGGAATAGCATCCGCAAACGGTAACTGACTTTCTTTTAAGGGATTGACCCGAAAAGCCGAAACTGCTTCTTGTTTAAAAGAGGCAAGAAAGTCTCTTGCCTCATCTTCTAGTATCGCTTCATATTTTTCAACAAATCCATCTGGAAATTGCATTTAATTTTCTTTCCTTTCATAAATATAGGACTGAATCTCATCTTGCATCTCGATTGGCACCATCATGACAGGCTGACGAGTTTTAAAATCGGCTGGCTCACCTGAGACCGTAATCAGACGATACCCCAGACTTTCCCCTAAGATACTGGCCGCAGCGTAATCCCATGGCTGCAGGTAGGTAATATAAGTCAGAAGACGACCCGATAAAACCTTGGCAAAACTAATGGCCGCACTGCCGTAGACACGGACTCCCAACGCTGCTCGGCCCAAATCTGCCAAGCCCCACTCATTGGTTTCAAACATAGCTGAGTTACCGGCAACTAAAAATTCTTGAAGAGGTTTCTTTTTAAAAGTTGGTAAGGGGTCATTATTGCGACAAGGAGGAAAGGCACCACCACCATGGTAACAATCACCTTTCATGACATCATAGATGACGCCAAATTTCCCCACACCATTCTCAAAATAGGCCAACATAACAGCAAAATCTTCCTGCTGGGCGACAAAGTTATTGGTACCGTCAATGGGATCAATCACCCAAACAGAACCTTTATCAACCTCCGCACGCAAACAGCCTTCTTCCGCGCAAATCAAATCCTCAGGATAGGTGGACTTGATCCGATCAACCAAGAGTTTCTGAACCTCCTTGTCCAAACGCGTCACCAAGTCTGTAGGCGAAGACTTGCGCTTAACCTGCAAATCTTCTTTCATGTGAGCCAAAATGTACTCAGTAGCTTCCTGCACAATCTGCTTGGCAAATTCAAATTTAGTTTCCAAGAGAAATCTTCCCTTCTCTTTTTTCTTTTGCTAATTGAACTGCACGATAAAAGGAATAACCGCTAGCCGTCTCGAATTCGCGACCAAGGCGCTTTTCTTCACTTTTGCTCGGGACGACAGACTTAAATTCCTTATAAGAATCTAGCAGTTTTTTAGCTTCTACCTTATCTTCATAGGCAGCTTCAACATCATTAAAAAAAGAAAGCACTGAAGCAAGTTCTTCAGTGCTCCACGACAAATCTAGTGGGTAACTATACTGTTTGTTCATCTATCCTATACCAGCTCTCAATGTTGCTTCTTTTAGTTCTTGTTTACGGTAACTACGAGGGAGAAAAGCACGAATCTCATCTTCATTAAAACCGATCTGCATGCGTTTGGTGTCTATAATAATTGGGCGACGCAAAAGACTAGGATATTGCTCAATCAACTGAAGCAACTCCGATACCGAGGTACTCTCTACATCAATATCCAATTTTTGAAAAATTTTTGAACGAGTTGAAATGATGTCATCAGTACCATTTTCGGTCAAGGAAAGAATGTGTTGTAATTCTTTTCTTGTTAAAGGACTGGTCATAATATTGTGCTCCTCAAAAGGAACTTTATGCGTCTCTAACCAGGCCTTTGCCTTACGACATGATGTACAGCTCGGTGATAAAAATAGTGTAATCATGCTTTTCTCTTCTTATCTATACTTTGTTGCTTCTATTATACAAAAAAATAAAGCGCTTGACTAGAGATTTTTAGAAAAAAAGCCTATTTTTTCAAGAAAAATAGACTGTATGCGAACGATTTACTCAATTCCGATGAAGTTAATTCACTCCTCGTAAGAATTTTTAACTTAATCTCTGTTTTATCAATGCAACACATTAAAGTATTCTACGACTTTTCAAATAAAGAAAACCAAAGAAACTTTCATAGAGTCCAAAGAAGAGAAGGAAAGCATGGAGAAAGAAAGTCTCTGGCAAAATCAAAATAACGGGATCCTTTGCGGGATCAAATAGCCAGGTATCATCTCCCACAAAGAGAATCTGATGGAAGAGAGTAAAAAATTGCTCGAAACCAATCAAAATACCTATGAACCCGATAACCATAGGCAATAGCACTAGAGCCAGGATACTTTTACAATATAGAGGGAGAAAACCCTTTTTTACAATTTTTCTAACAAAGAAATAGAAACTTGGAAGTGTCACTAGGGCAACTAGCTGAACTAGGTGAAAGAGATTCTTCACCACCGCAAAGTGATGTAAACCAGCCGCTGACGAACGAAAATCTGGCATCTCTAAGATCTGACTAAAGGGATTGGTCAGGTAATTCATCAAAATATGAAAATTGTACTGAATGGTTTCGGGCTTTAGATAGACTCGATTCGCTAAGTTCAGCCACTGAATTTCCAAAGGATAGAAAACCCAAGCAAGATAAATAGTCAGTAGGATAGAAAGGGAGAGGAGAAAGAGCATACTTCCCCAAAAGGTCAGTTTAGTTTTCATCAAAATTCCACTCCGCAAGGCTAGAAACTACATGAGTTGGTGCAATTGGCAGGTCCGCCACTTCTTCTGCCTTAGTAAAACCTGTCGTCACCAAGAGCGTTGGAATGCCATTGTCAATCCCTGCTCGGATATCCGTCAGGTAATTGTCCCCAACCATGAGCAATTCTTCTCTTTTCAAACCTAAGTGCTCAACTGCCTTGTCCATAATGATAGCATTTGGTTTCCCGATATAAACTGGTTTTACCCGTGTTGCTACTTCAAGAAGTGTAATTAGTGAACCAGCACCAGGCAAGAGACCACGTTCCGTCGGGATATTGAGGTCAGGGTTGGTTCCGATAAAGTGAGCCCCCTTTTGGATTGCTAGAGTCGCCGTAGCAAATTTTTCATAGTCGACTTGCCAGTCCAGTCCAACTACCACATAGGCAGGATTTTCCTTGTCTCCGACATAACCAGCCGCCTGAATGGCATCCTTGAGTCCAGCTTCTCCGATGACATAGACTGTCTTTTCCAGTCCCAAGTCGTTCATATAGTCGATGGTTGCCAGAGTCGCTGTATAGACAGTTGATAGAGGCGTATTAATATTAAAATTCTGAGCCAGCATCTCTTGAACACTCTCAGGAGTTCGAGTTGTATTATTGGTCACAAAGAGGTAGGGAATTTCTCTTTTTTGTAACTCATGGACAAAAGCCTCACCCGCCGGAATTCGGTCTTTCCCTTTGTAAATGGTTCCGTCTAAATCAATTAAATAACCTTTATATGTCATATCTTTCTTTAGTCCTTTTTTATTTCTTGCCAAGTAATCATAGCTTGAGCATTAATCTCGCCATCACTGATAATCTCATGCTTGCTTTCTAGTCCCTTGAGTTCATAAGCTGAAGCAATCATTCCACCTGGTCGCACTTCTTTGACATATTTGAGATTGATTTTCTTTGGAATATACTTGGTCAAAAAGTCTGCTCCCATGACCTCAAAAATCCAATCCAAATATTTGCTATTATTGACATGACCATTCATATCCAAGTCATAAAAGCGAACATGGTAGTCTTTACTGATCGGGTCTTCTAGGTTAGCATACTTTGGCCCACGGATGAGTTTTTTATCAAACTCAGACTGATAAGGAGCAACAATCTCAGGTTCGACAGCATGAACTTTACGACTGTCTCTGTCCATAAGAACAAAGGTCGCCATCATGTAGATGAGCTCCTCCCCTGCTTCATCATAGATAGTGAAACGGCGGTAGCAAAAAAGACGATTGTAAGTCAACGCTTCTGTTTCAATCGTAATCTCCTCAGCAAAGCGAGGCAAGCGAACCACGTCAATCGCATAGTCTGTAATAATCCAGACCAGATTGTAGCGTTCTAGCACATCCTTATCACTAACTCCCAGCTCAATCGACTGCATACCTGATACTTGCAGGGACAGCAAAATCACATCTGGAAGTTTGATATGACCGTTCATGTCCGCCATATCAAAAGGAATTTTCATTTTCATTTGATAAGTTAAGCCCATTGTTCTACTCCAAAATAAATCGTTCTGCTACAGTGTCTCCTAAAAAGAGACCCCTCTTTGTCATTCGGACACGGTCACCGTCGATCTGCATGAGGCCTTGTTGAACCAAGTCTCTGACGATTTCGCCATAAAGTCCATCAAAGGATCGTCCGAATTTTTCCTCAAATCGTGCCATGGAAACCCCGGATTTTTTCCGGAGGCCTAGGAACATTTCTTCTTCCATCTGCTCCCTTTGACTCAGGTGTTCTTCTGTAATCCGAGCATTTCCTGCCTCTACCGCATTGAGATAGTGGCGAATCGGACCATGATTTTTATAGCGCACTCCATTGACATAACCTGAAGCACCCGCACCGATACCATAATACTCAGCATTATCCCAGTACATGAGATTGTGGCGACTTTCAAATCCGGGTTTAGAGAAATTGGAAATCTCATAATGCTCAAAACTAGCTCGCTCCAGTTCTGCGATGATGTACTCAAACATCTCCGCTTCCAGTTCTTCCTTGGGCAGAGGCAACTTCCCACGTCGCATACGGTTCATAAAGACCGTATGATTTTCCAAAATCAAACTATAAAGGCTCATATGAGGAATATCAAGCGAGATAGCCTTAGCTACATTGTCCTTGACCTGATCCATAGTTTGACCAGGTAGAGCATAGATTAGATCGATGGAGATATTATCAAAACCAGCCAATTTGAGGCGGTCGATATTTTCATAAATATCCTTTTCCAAATGACTACGCCCAATCTTTTTCAGCATTTTATCATCAAAAGTCTGCACACCCAAGGAAACACGATTGACTGGTGACTGTTTCAAAACCGCAATCTTATCCGCGTCCAAGTCTCCTGGGTTGGCCTCAATGGTTAATTCTTCCAAAACTGTCAAGTCCAGATTTTTAGTCAAGCCATCCAAGAGCACTTCTAATTGCGGAGCGGACAAAGCCGTTGGCGTCCCACCTCCGATGTAGAGAGTTCGCAACTTTTGGATATCATAAGAACGAAACTCCTCTAGCAGATGCTCTAGGTAACTATCTACTGGTTGATTCTTGATAAATACTTTTGAAAAGTCACAATAATAACAAATCTGTGTGCAAAAGGGAATATGCACATAGGCGGACGTTGGTTTTTTCTGCATAGTACTTATTATACCACAAAGACTGGTTTCCAGATAAAAATCACCATCTCCAAAAACCAGAGATGGTGATACCTTATACTTCAGTAATATCGATGATGATTTCTTCTTGGTCTTCAGCAACGTCTGGAGTTGCTGACTGTTCTTGCCACTGCTCCTTGAGGTTGTTAAAGGTTTCCTTCGATGCTTCCGTCGCTTGTCGAGCACAGTTTTTAGCTTGGTCAAGGACACTATCAAAAGTGATTTCACCAGATTCTACTTGTTCCTTTGTTTTCAGCACAAAATCCCTTGCCTGTTCCTTGACTTCTGTCAATTTCTCACAAACCTGCTCTCTAGCATATTCTGGATCTTCTCTCAAATCATCTAGAAAATCCTGTGCTTGACTGCAAACTTGCTTGCCCTTGTCACTCGTCAAAAATAAAGCAAGAGCTGCACCAGAAACTGTTCCTAAAAGGATAGAGGATAGTTTTCCCATAAGATTCTCCTTTTCTATTTTTTGAAAATTTTACTTGCAAAACGAAGAGCTGATAAGCCTGCACCTGTCTTAATGGTCTTTGAACCAGCTGATGAGGCTTTTTTACCCAAGACACGTGCATGTTGGTTGAGATCAGATACTGACTCTGACAAGTCCGCCACAGCTGTAAAAAGTGGATCAATCGTCGCAACTTTGATATTGATATCGTCTGCTAACACATTAACCTTAGCCAACAATTCATTGGTCTGATGCAAGGTAACGTTCACATCTGAACTCAACGTTTTGATGGTTTTCTCCGTCTCATCAATCATACGACCTGCTTTTTGAATCGTGATTGTCAAATAGACTAAACAGACAATCAAAGCAATCGCAACAAGAATATATGCAACTTCTAACATTTATTTTTCCTCCTCTGTATGATAGAAAGGGGCTTTCTTTCGATTTTGATAAAGTATGATAAAAATACCGAGTCCGATAAGGACAACTGATAACCATTGGGAAACTCGCAGACCAAAGAACATGAGACTATCCGTCCGCATTCCTTCGATGATCATACGACCAAAACCATACCAAATCAAGTAGAAAGCAGTGATATGACCACGTCTGATTCCTTTTAATTTTCGTCTAAAAATCAAGATTAAAGCAGAACCAATCAGATTCCAAACCGACTCGTATAGGAAGGTCGGCTGACGATAGCTCCCCTCAATGTACATCTGATCACGGATAAAGCCCGGCAAATAATCCAGACTATCTACCGCCGCACCGTAGGCTTCTTGGTTAAAGAAGTTCCCCCAGCGTCCTAAACTTTGGGCAACCATGACGCTCGGTGCTGCAATATCTAAGAAATCCCAAGTATTAATCAACTTTCTATCTGCAAAGATATAAAGAACAATAGCGCCCGCTATCAAACCTCCATAAATGGCCAAACCACCATTCCAGATGGCGATGATTTCACCTGGATTTTGCAGGTAATAATCTAAGCGAAAGAGTACGTAGTATAGTCTAGCACCTAAAATAGCTACCGGAAAAGCAATCAGGATAAAATCCAAAATATCATCTGATAGAATTTTCTTTTTGGGAGCTTCTTTCATGGCAAGGTAGACAGCCAAGACCAATCCGGCCACAATACACAAAGCATACCAACGAACGGAAAAAGGACCGATTTCAAATGCAACTGGATTAATCATCTTTCACCTCATTTTTGGAGATGAGATTAGTCAAGCGTTCTTCAAATAAACGCGTCGCATCAAATCCCATTTCTTTAGCGCGATAGTTCATGGCTGCCGCCTCAATAACAACAGAGATATTGCGTCCTGTTTTTACTGGAATACGGATACGCGGAATCGTTACACCAGAAACTTCGAGTTCTTCGGCATTGTTCCCTAGACGGTCAAAGGTCTTATGGGTATCATAATTTTCCAAGTAAACAGCCAACTGAACTTGTGAAGAATCTTTTACAGCACTTGCTCCGTAGAGACTCATCACGTCAATAATACCTACTCCACGAATCTCAAGTAAATGCTTCAAAATTTCAGCGGGCTCTCCCCAAAGAGTCATTTCATCCTTGGCAAAGATATCTACACGGTCATCTGCTACCAAACGGTGTCCACGTTTCACAAGTTCAAGGCCTGTCTCGCTCTTACCGATACCACTATCCCCTTGGATCAAGACACCCATGCCATAGATGTCCATCAAGACACCATGCACACTCGTACGTTCAGCCAAACGGGAATCAAGGTAGCTAGATAACTCTCCAGATAAACGACTGGTTGATGTTCGACTGGTTAAAATCGCAATCTTACATTCCCTAGCAGCCCTCAACATTTCTTCTGGCACTACTAAGCCACGAGCAACGATAACCGCAGGTGTTTCAGGTAGAAACATTTTCTTCAGAACTTGATAACGGTTATGGGCAGGCATAGCGACCAAATAGGACCACTCCTTCATCCCTAACAGTTGAATCCGTTCTGGTGTATAGTAATCAAAATAGCCCGTCATTTCAAGACCAGGTCTCATAATGTCCGCAGTATTGATTTCTTTTTCAAGCAATTCGCCTTCACCATAGACAATATCTAGTCTGAGTTTTTCAATGACATCTCTTACTAAAACCGACATAATTTCCTCCTTCAATCGAGTTCTCCCTACTATTATATCAGATTGTAGGTGGAAGTTTCCTTTTTTTGCAGGATTTACAGTATTTATTTGATGTTGCTTGGGAAAAGATTTGACTAGGAAGTCTTTTCCTACTCTTTCAAATTAACCGAGACAAATCTACTGCAAATCGGTAAACGTCTATCACCAAGTCCCTTCCAGATTTTTCTAAGTAAATTCTTGGAAGACCTTTTGTTAGTATTCTATTTGCATCAGCCATATCTTGAGGATAGGTATAGAACTGTTGACCTTGTGGAAACTGATTTTGGACTTGCCATTCTTCAAACTCCTTCAAAAAAGTCTTATGAGATGGCATACTGACTTCTTCGAACAAGGAATGGTCAAAAAATCGTACCAAACGATATAGACCATGAATCTCATCCGCAAAGCACTTATCGATCTTTTCATAAGGGTAACCTCGTCTCTGATAAGCTTGGCATAAACTTTGTAAGGACTCACTTAATGCAACTGCATCTTTTCTTGCCAAGTTTATAAAATACCGAACAGAAAATTCTTCCATACCAGTTCGTTTTTTCTTCCCTAAAAACTGTTGTGCACGCAAGAGAGACTCGGATAATCTTTCTTCATCTTGATAATAAAGAGCGTATAAAAGATTAATCACATTTTCTGGATAATAAGTTCCTTTCAACAAGGGTAAATCTTTAGGGATGAATGATGGAATGGCTGAAAAATCGTTACAAGCAAAAGAGGTAAACAAGCCTTTCAAAATCCCAGCTGTGTAAATGGTTCCACTTGCTAACAAACCGCCTCTCAACAACTCGGTTCTTCCTGTTTGCCATAGAGCATTGTTTAACTGCTTATAATCCCCATCTAAAAACGCATCATAATAGGCAAAATATTTAATATCATCTACCAATAAGCTACTGTACAATTTTACTCTTAAAACCTTGTCAGACAATACTTTTGAATCGGTCAAATACTTTTCAAAAATTCTTTGGTTTGACTCTTCAAATTCCTTCCAATCGATCGGATCAGCACAATAACCCCAATCTTCCAAGTGATTGTCACGCATCTTTTGATATTCTTTTATATACTCTCTCATAACAATTTCTTCCTTTAAACATTGTGCAAAAAAAGACTAGACAAGTCTAGCCTTTCATTTCAAATTAGAATTTTTTACGTTTACGAGCTGCTTCTGATTTACGTTTACGTTTTACAGAAGGTTTTTCATAGAATTCACGTTTGCGTGTTTCTTGAAGAGTACCAGCTTTAGTAACCGCACGTTTGAAACGACGAAGTGCATCGTCAAGAGATTCATTCTTACGTACTACTGTTTTAGACATTTTTTTCACTCCCTTCAAGTTCAAGATCTATTCTATTCTACACGCAAAATGAATAATTGTCAAGCGAAAACCTACATTTATTCCGATTTTCCGATTCATTAATTACTTTCTTGCCTATACTTTATCCAATCCACTAATTTTTACATCAAATCATACAACTTTGTTACTGCTTGTTCAAAAGGTTCAATATATTCCCAATATTCATCAGGAAGATTCGAAATCTTACTCAAGTCATTGCTGTCAAAATGATATACCAGATGACGAAGAATTTGATTTTCAATAAAATGCAAATCCCTCATCTGATCTATACTAATAGAATCGAGCTTTTCTATGTAGCGACATAAATCAGCCAGCGACTGCGAATCAAATACTTTTTCCTCGTGTAAATAATAGAGAAAGCTTTGGTTTTCAGCTTTTTTATTATCTTCTATCAAATTCCTATTCTTCGTATTCATTCCGATCCCTCCTGTAAAAGATTTTAAAAAAGCTACTTTTTTAACAAATCCTTTACGAATTTTATAAAGGATCCATGATCCCTTTCTTTGACTAGTTACGAGCTCAAACCCTACTGATAACAAGAATCGTCTAAATGCTTCTTCGCTTTGAATCTCTGGTAAAAAGTAAGACAACTTGTTATATTCACAAGCCAGTAAGAGCATCCCGTCTGATTTGAGTATTCTTCGAAGTTCCATAAAAGAAGCCTCTAGATCCTGCCAATGAAAATGAGTTTGAAAGGCTGTGATTAAATCAACACTTTCATCAGAAAAGCCTGTCTCCCTAACGTCTCTTCGTTCAAAATTTAGATTAGTTATCTCTACCTGTTTGGCTTGAGCTATTGCAGTATCTGAAATATCGATTCCAGTTACAGTACTTCGCGGAAAGGTTTCTTTCAGTAGGATGGTTGAACGACCATTCCCAACTCCTACATCTAAGATTGCAGGGTAAGATGTTCTATCCAGATAACGAATTGCCCATACAAACATGGGGAGATAAGCTCGATTCCACAATTTCATCATTCGTTTTCCTAGAAAGCCCGAAGGATTCTTTGATTGCTGAATTAAGCGACTAAACAGAAATATTAAAAGTAAAAAACAAATAAAACCGATTATATAAATCAAAGTTTGGGCCTCCCCGTATAGCTATATTATACCACTTTAGCAGGATAGTGAATATTTGAAGTAAAAAACCACTCACTCCAAAGAGCAAGTGATTCGTGTAATTTTTATTTTTCAAGCAGGCTGAGCGCTTCTGCATCAGCGATAATAGTCACATCAGGGTGGTTTTGTAGACTGCTTGCTGGGAGATTCTCAGTCACTGGGCCTGATACTGTTCCAGCGATGGCTTCTGCTTTCGACTCACCGTAAGCAAAGAGAATAATTGACTTGGCATCCAAGATGTTTTTAATCCCCATTGAAATGGCTTGAGTTGGAACGTCTTCAATCTTGTCAAAGAAACGTGCGTTAGCTTCGATTGTAGACTGGTCGAGTTCTACTAGATGCGTTTGACTGTCAAATGGAGTACCAGGCTCATTAAAGCCGATATGTCCATTGCGACCAATCCCCAAGATTTGCAAATCAACAGGATGGTCAGCCAAAATTTGATTGTAGCGTTCTACTTCTTCTTCAGCATTATCCTTAACACCACGTGGCAAGAAGCTTTCCTTAAATGGTTTTTGGTTGAACAAGTTTTCTTGCATAAAGTAACGGTAAGACTGTGGATTGTCCCCATCAAGCCCGACATACTCATCAAGGTTGACACTGGTTAGATTTGAAAAATCAAGGTCGCTCTTAACGATTTCCTTGTAAAATTCAAGCGGGCTGCTTCCTGTCGCAAGTCCTAATGTTTGAGCGCCATTGGCCAATTTTTCCTTCAAAATCTCAAAAGCTACTTTTCCACCTTCGACTTGATTTTCAACTTTAATAACTTTCATTTTATATCCTCCATATTTCTATATTCATTATATGGTATAGACCAATTTTTGTCAAGTGAAAACGATTTAATTTCTAAAAAAAGAGCGTCCAAACTTGAAACGTGTTATAATGGATAAGATTAGAACTTAGAAAGACTGATGAAAAAATGAATACAGCTGATTTTGATTTCCATTTGCCTGAGGAGTTGATTGCCCAAACTCCGCTTGAAAAACGAGATGCTTCTAAACTTCTCATAGTCAACCGTGAAACGGGAGAAATGCAGGATAAACACTTCCACTCCATTATTGATATGCTGGAACCTGGTGATGCTCTTGTCATGAACGATACCCGTGTTCTCCCTGCCCGCCTCTATGGTCAAAAGGAAGAAACAGGAGGCCATGTGGAGCTTCTCCTGCTCAAAAATACTAGTGGTGATGAGTGGGAAGTCCTCGCTAAACCTGCCAAACGTCTCAAGGTTGGCACTCGTGTCAACTTTGGTGATGGTCGCCTCAGTGCTGTCGTTACGGAAGAATTGACCCACGGGGGCCGCATTGTCCGCTTTGAATACCAAGGAATTTTCCTAGAAGTTTTGGAAAGTCTCGGTGAAATGCCACTCCCACCCTACATCCACGAAAAACTAGATGACCGTGAACGTTATCAAACGGTCTACGCTAAAGAAAGTGGCTCTGCTGCTGCACCAACTGCTGGTCTGCACTTCACCAAAAAACTGCTGGCAGAAATCCAAGCCAAAGGTGTCCATCTAGTCTATCTCACTCTTCATGTCGGACTAGGAACTTTTAGACCCGTTTCTGTGGACAATCTGGACGAACACGAAATGCACTCAGAGTTCTACCAGCTTTCTGAGGAAGCAGCTGCCACCCTTCGCTCTGTTAAGGAAAATGGTGGTCGTGTCATCGCTGTTGGAACCACTTCTATCCGCACACTGGAAACTATCGGTTCCAAGTTTGATGGGCAAATCCAAGCAGATTCTGGCTGGACCAATATATTTATCAAACCAGGTTACGAATGGAAGGTCGTGGATGCCTTCTCAACCAACTTCCATCTGCCAAAATCAACCCTCGTCATGCTAGTTTCTGCCTTTGCAGGCCGTGACCTAGTCCTAGATGCTTACCAGCACGCTATTCAAGAACGCTACCGTTTCTTTAGTTTTGGAGATGCCATGTTTATCTATTAAAAAGACTTACACGGACGTATGAACTGCACCCTAAAAGTTAGACAAAGATCTAACTTTTAGGGTCAGTACAGATCCAACTCGCTCTCTTATTTCCACGCTTATGAAAAAGAGGTCCCCTAGACCCAACTCACTCCCTCGTTTCAATCAAAGCTCGTGAAAAAAAGACCCGTAAGGGTCTTAATTCGCTTTCTTATTTTCAAACTCATGAAAAAGAGGTCCACTGTGAACTGCACCCCAAAAGTTAGACAGAAAAAATCTAACTTTTGGGGTGTTTTATTATGAAATTGAGTTATGAAGATA
>CAJNDD010000020.1 GCA_905221435.1 bacterium | reverse complement strand
TATCACCAGTTTTAGATGGCTTTAACAGCGAAATTATTGCTTTTAATCTTTCTTGTTCGCCTAATTTAGAACAAGTACAAACGATGTTAGAACAGGCATTCACAGAGAAGCACTATGAGAATACGATTCTCCACAGTGACCAGGGCTGGCAATACCAACACGATTCTTATCATCGGTTTCTAGAGAGTAAGGGAATTCAAGCATCTATGTCCCGCAAGGGCAACAGCCCAGACAATGGGATGATGGAGTCCTTCTTTGGCATTTTGAAATCCGAAATGTTTTACGGCTATGAGAAGACATTTAAATCACTTAATCAATTGGAACAAGCTATTGTGGACTACATTGATTACTACAACAACAAACGAATTAAAGTCAAACTAAAAGGACTTAGTCCTGTGCAGTACAGAACTAAATCCTTTCAATAATTATTTGTCCAACTTTTTGGGGTCAGTACATTCCATGCTTATTTCTTTATTATTTTACATGTAATTGCTTTAGCTATTTATATGGGATTAGATGATGGAACAGAAGCTGCAATTCTAGTGTTGAATGGTTTGTTGGCCTATCTATTTATTTGGATTGAATCTGGCGTTATTCCATTGACTTATGCTTATCAAAAGAAATACCTACAATATAAAGAATTAAAAAAAGTATAATAGAGTCTCTGACAAAAATTCAGAAAGGGGTTGGGGGATAATTTTGGAATTAAAATTTAAAAATTCGAATATGATGTGCTTTCAAATTGTTCAGATAGAACAAGAATCGAAGAAGTATGTCATGGATACGAGTACTATAAGCCCCAAGAGTTATTACTGGGGATTAAAAACAGATACGATTACAGTGGATATGGTGGAGATTGAAAAGAACAATAACCAATTCGAAATTAAACCAAGTACACCTGTAAGTGCGACAATGGGAGCCATTATCGTTCAACCAATTGTCAAGATTAGCTATGATGCACTAAAAAAACTTTTTATTCACAATAATATTAGCGAACAAATATTATTAAAGTTATTACTCTTTGCAATTTCTATGTTGATTTCTTATTTTGCCATTCTGATTTCATTAAATTTATCCCATAAAAAAGCAGAAAAATGGATTCCAAAAAATGCTAATAAACACATAGTTACATTTACAACTATTAAAAAAAGTAACGGAGGAGTGTATCTATTCCTTGGATTAAATTTACTTTGTTTACTTTTTTTCCTTGGTTTAGATAATGGAACAGAAGGAGCTTTTTTGGTAATCAATGGAATCGTATCCTTATTCTTTTTCATGTTTGCTCTAGGAAGTTTCCCAGTTGCTCATCTCTACAAACATGGTCAAATTGAGGTTGAAAAGATTGAGAAAATATAGAACAAATGATATTGGAAATAGTATTGATTCAGGTATTAAATCCATTCAGAAAGTGTTTGGGTGGTAAATGATTCATTTAAAGTTTAAGAATGCTAATACGATGGCGTATAGTATTGTAGAAATAGAAAATAAAAAGTATCTTATGGACTTAGGTTCAATGAAAGGGAAACGCTATTTTCTCGGACTGATGCCTAACTTAATCACTCTTGATATGATTGAGTTAACTCCCTCTGATGATAGTTTTGAAATTAAGTCTAAAACAAAGATAGGAACAACTACTATATCTATTATGGTATATCTATTGGATGGCTTATGGATGGCTTATGAATGACTTTAAAATTAAGGAATTAAATAATCAATCTGTAACGGATATAGCTAAGGATGCCTTAACAAAAACAACAGATGCAATTGGCGATGGCTTAAAAACAATAGGAGGGTGGTTTAGTTAATGGTGAAGGCGAATATAAAAAATAAGACAAAGATTACTGATATACAAAGAGAAAGATACCATGGTCCTTTGATCACACATGGTGTCAGTCTAGGCTATATTAAGTTATATCCATGGATAAATTTACCATTTTGCTCCTTTTTCTTTTACTGGGGTCTTATAGGTGAAACAGGAAGTCATCAGGGAGGGCTTAAAGTTCTATTTTTGACTTGTATCATTCTTAATGTTGTAGGTATGTTGTTTGGTTTTTCTAAGTTTTTGATCAATCGATTTAAATTTTTAACATTTATTCTGATTGCTTTGCTTACTTGGACGACATTAGTTTGGACCAATTTTATCGGAATGTTGATGTTTATAACAGTAGGAGATTCAAATAGTATAGAAGGAATATATCAATCTCCTCTCACTCCAATTTATGTTATCTTTATATTGCTTCTTTTTATCTTTGCATGTGGTCTCTATGCTTGGTACTATCTCCCAAAGAATCAGGGGAAAGTCTGGGCCTTTAATCAAGTAAAAGAGGGAGATAGAAAGAAAACATGGTGGAATAATTTTGCTATAGCTTTTGCTGGGGCAACAATTATTCCTTCCCTCCTAACGGGTTATATTCAGAATGCCTTTGGTATTTTATTGGGAATTTTGTTGACCTTGACTTTACCGGCTGTCATGGTAGATGCAGTTTATGCAGCTATTTATGTGAAAAAGCACCCTGATAGTGATGAATTAGCTTAGAAATAAAAATAATTACGAAGAGGATTTAGTATGAAATCAAATAGTTTATTTTTTTTAATGGAATCTTTGCTTTAACGTGTTCTCCCATTATTGCATATGCTTTTTTCTATAGATGGGAGATAAGATTTATCAATGGGGCTCTTCATTTTGTTGATAAACCGGGATGGGCATTCTCAGTAAATTTAATTAGTTTTATATTTCTTGTTTGTTCTATACTTGCAATTTTCATTTATAGAAAAGAATCAAATGGTCGTAAAAAAAGTTTTCTGTTTCTCTTAGCTGCATCTATCACAGGTTTTATCCCGTTCCTTTCATTTTTTTCAGCAATCTTTGCACTTATTTCTGGAATTTTATATTTGGTTGATTTTAATCGATTGGTAAAAAAATCAACTAGAAAATATTTTTCATTTCCACTAAATATAACTTTTTGTATAACCGATTATTTCAATCCCCAATACGTCCGAGTTCTCTTTTCTGTGATTTCATTATATAATAGCATTGTAAGTAATATCATGTGTAGTTAGTCAGGCGTTTCTATTTAGAATTTAAGGAGAAAATCAATGAAAAAAGCAATGTTAATTATCAACCCTACCTCTGGTGGGGAAAAGGCCTTGGATTATAAGGTCAAGCTGGAGAATAAGGCCAAAGATTATTTTGAGCACGTGGAAACCAAAATTACTGAAAAAGCGCTGGATGCAACACACTTTGCTGAAGAAGCGTCTCGTGAGCAGTATGATGCAGTGGTGTGTTTTGGTGGAGATGGGACTGTCAATGAAGTCATTTCGGGTATTGCTGAGAGAGACTACACTCCGAAGTTAGGGATTATCCCTGGCGGTACGGGCAACCTCATTACGAAACTGTTGGAAATCAATCAAGACATCGATGGCGCGATTGATGAACTCGATTTTAACTTAACCAATAAGATTGATATTGGTAAAGCGAATGACAACTATTTTGGTTATATCTTTAGTATCGGTTCTCTACCTGAGGCGATTCACAATGTGGAGATCGAGGACAAGACAAAATTCGGTATTTTAGCCTATGCTGTAAACACCATGAAGTCTGTGATGACGGATCAGGTATTTAACATTAAGATTGAGACAGAAAATGGAAATTATGATGGTGAAGCGAGTCATGTTTTGGTTCTCTTGACAAATTACTTCGCTGATAAGAAAATCTTTGAAGAAAACAAGGATGGCTACGCCAATATTTTGATTCTAAAAGATGCTTCTCTATTCTCTAAATTATCTGTCATTCCTGATTTACTAAAAGGGGATGTTGTTGGCAATGATAATATTGAATATATCAGAGCGCGCAATATTAAGATCTCTTCAGATAGTGAATTGGAGTCAGATGTTGACGGCGATAAGTCGGATAATCTACCTGTAGAGATTAAGGTACTGGGCCAGCATATTGAAGTCTTTTCACAACCGAAAGAGTAGAAGGTAGAAACAAGTTTGTCTTTCACTGAGAAATAAAGTTTTATATCAAAGATTGGAGGAAGGATGAATTCTCTATTTGATGAATTCCGAATAATTTGTTCTCATTTAAACCAAATTGGAATCACGCCCACGCTTATGGGGTCTTTGGGTTTTGAATACCGTTCAAATGAAGAATGGCAGCCGTCTGACATTGACATTCATGTCTCTGGAGATTCTAGAGGCTGGGATGCGCCTGATCATCTCAGGATTTATGAGTGGAACAAGATAATGAAAGTGATGAGTCGTTTGGGTTACATCTTGGTAGATCTTCATGAGCATGAATTCCAAAAGGATGGTGTGAGTGTTGAATTTGGAAGTATCAACTCTTTACCTGATTTTGCAGGAGTTTCGGAATCAGATATAGAGTTAATTCATCTCGAGGATATCACTTTTCGTGTTCCAAATCTAGAACAGTATTTAAGTATATACAAGGCTTCTTCCCAAGATTCCTATCGAAATGATCACAATAACAATAAGGATTTGAAGAAGATAGATTGGCTGGAAAGACATTTGTAAAATAATATGTAGAAAACAGTAAAGCAAATCGATTTGCTGTTTTTTGTATTGATTGAAAGTGAGGCAATTTGTTGAGTTCATGATATAATTGATATAATATACTTAGATTCCGCTATATAGGAGAAAAAAGATGAAAAGACGTACTTTGGTTTGGCTAGTTATAGCCCTTGTAGTATTTGGAGGAGGCGCATGGATGGCGCAGAAAACAAATCTATTCGGAGGAGTATTTCTTAGTCCGCGAGCCAAGCAGTTGGCTTATCTGAAGGAGCATGAAGAGGAGATGACGAATTTTATAAAGTCTAGAAATCCTAAAGTCGAAAGTGTCCAATTTGATTGGGATAGTATGAAAGTAGAAAATATAGGAAATGGTACCCCTCAAGGTGTGGGATATATTATAACATTGGATGGAAAAATAAATAACAATGAAGATACTGAATTTACAATTGGTTTCCCTATAGAATATACTAGCAATAGTATTCCCAATATTAAGAAAATTTCTGAAATGCAACCGATAAGAGTTTTGAAAGGCAACGTATGGGAGATTTATGACTAACAATAACTTAAAAACCTTTGATAATTTTTACTCAAATTTAATATTACTTATTCTCCACTAACTTAGAATACTTGCTAAAAGTATTTTTTTTTACATTCATGATATAATATACTTAGATTCCGCTATATAGGAGGAAAAAGATGAAAAGACGTACTTTAGTTTGGCTAGTTTTAGCCCTTGTAATTTTTGGAGGAGGTGCATGGATGGCACAAGAAACAAATCTATTTGGAGGAATAACTCTGAGCCCACGGGCTAAGCAGATGGCTTATCTACAGGAGCATGAAGGAGAAATAGAAGATTTTGTAAAATCTTTAAACCCTAAAATTGAATCGGTTCAAATTGATTGGAAACAGACACAATGGGATAAGATAGGAAATGGTACACCTCAAGGGGGTGGAGAGATTGTACAAGTCTACGGAGGATTTAATAATATAGAAAAATCCAGCTGGAGTGTTATAATCAGGATTAAGAATGGAGAAATTTTAATTAATTCTATTGGAGTAGGTAGTCCGTTGCGTATTGGGGGTAAACTGCTTGACTAACAGTAACTTAAAATCTTTTGATAACTTTTATGCGGATTGAACACTGTTCATTCCCTATTGACTTCGAATACTTGCTAAAAGTATTTTTTTTTTACAATTATGATATAATGAACTTAGATTCCGCTATATAGGAGGAAAGAGATGAAAAAACGTACCTTACTTTGGCTAGTTTTAGCTCTTGTAGTATTTGGAGGAGGAGCATGGATGGCACAGAAGACAAATCTATTTGGAGGAGCATTTCTTAGTCCGCGAGCCAAGCAGTTGGCTTATTTAAAGGAGCATGAAGAAGAGATTGTAAAATTTGTAAAGTCTAAAAATTCAAAGATTGAATCTGTTCAGATTGCATGGGATGAAACTAAGTGGGAAAAAGTTGGGAATGGAACCCCTCAAGGGGGAGGGGAAATTGTAAATGTATATGGAAGTTTTAATCATATTGAGTCCTCCTCTTGGAATGTTACTTTTGATATTGACAATGATAAAATTATTCCTAATTCAATGGCTTTAGCCAATTATTTACGAGTGGGGGGAAGAATTTTTGACTAACAGCAATTTAAAAACCTTTGATAATTTTTACTCAAATTTAATATTACTCATTCTCTACTAACTTAGAATACTTGCTAAAAGTATTTTTTTTTACATTCATGATATAATAGGTTTAGAATCCACGTTTAAGGAGGATAATCATGAAAAAACGTACCTTGCTTTGGTTAATTTTAGCCCTTGTAGTATTTGGAGGAGGCGCATGGATGGCACAAGAAACAAATTTATTTGGAGGAATAACTCTGAGTCCGCGAGCTAAGCAGTTGGCTTATTTGAAAGAGCATGAAGAAGAGATTGTAAAATTCGTAAAGTCTAAAAATTCAAAGATTGAATCTGTTCAGATGGATTGGAATAGTTTAACTGTTGAACAGATAGGGAATGGAACTCCACAAGGTGGAGGTTATAATCTATCAGTGAAGGGTTCTTTTAATTATATAAAGGATTCTGACTTTACAATAGATTTTCGATTAAAAACTAAAAATGATGTACCTTCAATAGAACGGATTGGCATGTATAATCCCCCTAGAGTGTTAAAAAATGGAGGTTGGGACAAGTATGACGGATAGTAATTTAAAAGATTATAACAACTTTTATGCGGATTTAGCACAGTCGGCTTATAGAGGGAGGCCAAATACTTTATCACGCTATAATAATGCTGTAAACTGGACTTTAATAGATTATTCACAAGATATAGATGACGATGGTAAAATCATCCCTGGAGGTAAGAATCTCCCCAATGACGGCAAAGTTTACCTGCAGCCAGATCCTGATTTGCGAGATACTTATAAAGTCACATCGGTACCAGTTCCTGATACGAATGGGATGAGGCAGGATATTCATCACAAACGTTATCAAAAAGGATTGTTAACTGATGATGAAGCTGGTTTCAGTGCCTACTACTTAACGGATACGCCAACCTTGACTAATGAGACCAAGAAAACCTATATGGCTATCCGCGGAAGTGATGCCATCAGTAAAGAAAATTGGAACGACTGGGTTGACAACGACGCTAAGTTCGCTCTCAATCATATTCATACGCCGCAAGCCAAGTTAGCGACAGTAGGAATGAAAACGAAGATCGCAGAGATGCGCGAAAAAGCTCCCAACGCTACGATGGACATCGCAGCTCACTCCCTAGGGACCATTGTCTCTGCGCAAGGAGTAGCGGGCCTCACCGATGAGGAACTGGAGAAAATCGGCAAAGTAGTTCTCTTTGACGGCCCAGACACGACAAAGAGCTTAAAGAAAATGGGCCTCAGCGATGAGAAAATCAAAAAGATTAGCGAAAAGATCGAGTACTATGTCAATCCTTTTGATGTCGTGGGTATGCTCAACCGTGAGCACACCATTACCAAATTACCTGGGGACTCCGATGAACCACTTAAGAAACCCGTCGGTAAAGTAAATGTCCTGGTCCCCTTGCATTATACCCAGATTACTGATCCGGAAAGCTCCCATGACTTTGGTGTTTTTCAATCGGATGGGAAGGGAAATTTGTTGACCGCGTCTGAGGATTTTCACCCAGAATTGCTCAGGGCAGGTGAAAAGCTGGCTCGACTGATAGCGACAACGTTGGATTCCCTCCGAGCTTTAGGAGTTGATGAAAATGTAGCCTCAAATGTTTTAAATTCCATTATGAGAGGTGAGTTTAAAATAAAGGCAGCTATTGGTTATTCAGTTTACGAGAATTTTACAACTGAATATAGTAAAATCGTCGAAGAAGCTCGTCAGGAATCTATAAAGTGGGATCGAGAAGCCATTCCTCGTTATCAGGAACAACTGAGAAGTGGCAATCTTTCAGGAAATCAAAGAATCTTGGTTCGAGCTCAGTTGCTTCAGACAGCAGCCCAGTTGGCAAATTTTGACATGGAAGACAAAGTTAAATCTGTGAAAACCTTACTTTCAGATGCTAAGGAAGATATTCAAAACATGATAAAAGAAACAAGACAGACAGCCTTTGACATGGTTGGATATTTGTCAAGTTCAGAAGTTACAAATCTGCTTTCTGGTTTTGATACAACAAGCTTTTGGGATGAAGGCGTTGCCAGTGACACGAAGACTGCAGCAACATCCTTCCTGACACAAATCGAGCAACTAGGGGAAAGTCTGGTTAAAGCTAGTGGCTCCTTTGAGACCGTAGATACAGATAGAGCTGAAGATTTTAATAATCTATTAGCAGATGTAAAACAAACATGGAGGGGTAAAAATGGTAGTGCTAACTGATGAGGATACTTTAATTACAAGAGAGCAGCTCGATAGAGGCTTTAAGGAAAAGATGAAGGCGCAAGAACGACAAGCGATTCGGGCCTTGGTAACTGCAAAAGAACTGTCCATCCTTGCTAAAGGAGCAGAGTTAGCTAAAAAGTTGCAAGAAGCGGCCTCAGATATGCAAGAGTACGCTTCAAAGACCTATGTAAACAATATTAAGGGCGGATTTGAGGGTAAAGCTGCAGAAGCTGCAGAGACTTACTTGACCCAGACCATGCAAACCCCTACGTTACAAAGTCCGATCAAAAACTAGGAGAAAACTTGTGATGGATAAAAAGGAACTTCAGAAACTAGAGGATGAGCATAATCGTAAATTACGAGACTTAGAGCGTTTGGAGATGGATTTGGATGATGATTTCCACAAGTTTAGCAGGGAGACGGATAATCTCCTAGAGGCGCTTTCCTATGCCTGTAGAGACAGTAGTTTTGCTGAAATTCAACCATATATCTTTGAGATAGAGAACAATTTAGATAACTATCATCAACTTTATAAGAGTCGTATAGAGAATGTGTTGGAAGCTCGTCATCAAGTGAATAAAAACTTTTACAAAAGATTAGAAGAAAAGGATCTTTAACAGAGTCCTACAAGTTCTTTTGAATAGTTGGGAATGTTTTGCTATTTAATTAGTGATAGATATAAAAACAAGTTCCTTACGACTACAAGGAACTTGTTTTTATGTGGATTAGTTTTTAGAAGCTGCTTGGAATTCAGGGTTTTTCCATGCTTCATCAATGATTGCTTGCAATTCTTTTGCAGATGCTTGCATTTTTTGAGTTTCCGCATCGTTCAATGGGATGTTTACTGGACGAACGATACCGTGTGCACCAACAACAGCTGGTTGACCGATAAAGACGTTTTCAACTCCGTATTGACCTTCTTGGAAGACTGAAAGTGGAAGTACTGCATTTTCGTCATCAAGGATTGCTTTTGTGATACGAGCAAGCGCTACTGCGATACCGTAGTATGTAGCTCCTTTTTTGTTGATGATTGTGTAGGCAGCGTCACGAACACCTTCAAACAATTCGATCAATTCAGCTTCTTGAACGTTTTGAGTGTCTTTAAGGAATTCTTCAAGGTTTACACCAGCGATGTTGGCGTGTGACCAAACCGCAAACTCAGAATCTCCGTGTTCACCCATGATGTAGGCGTGAACGGAACGAGCATCAACATCCAATTTTTCAGCAAGTGCTTGACGGAAACGTGCTGAGTCAAGTGAAGTACCTGAACCGATAACGCGTTCTTTAGGGAATCCAGAGAATTTCCAAGTTGAGTAAGTCAAAACGTCAACTGGGTTAGCCGCAACAAGGAAGATACCATCAAAACCTGATTCAACAACTTGTGTTACGATTGATTTGTTGATAGCCAAGTTTTTACCTACAAGGTCAAGGCGAGTTTCACCTGGTTTTTGAGGAGCACCTGCAGTGATAACAACAAGGTCAGCGTCTGCACAGTCAGAGTATTGAGCAGCGTAGATTTTTTTAGGTGAAGTGAAGGCAAGGGCGTGGCTAAGGTCAAGCGCATCACCAACAGCTTTTTCGTGTAATTGTGGAATTTCGATAATTCCAAGCTCTTGTGCAATTCCTTGGTTAACAAGTGCGAAAGCGTAAGATGAACCTACGGCACCGTCACCAACAAGGATCACTTTTTTGTGTTGTTTAGTTGAAGTCATTATCTAAACATCTCCTTCATTTTTTTTAGGGGAATCCCCAGACACTTTCATTCTATCACTTTTAAAAAGCTTTGTCACGAATATTCTATTCGGTTATCGATGTAAACGTTTTAGTGATTTCAGAAGGCTGAAATGAAGGACAAATTATGGTATAATATATCTAATTACTAATAGTGAAATGAGGCATTTATGAATGCAGGATAGAAATTTAGTGAATGTCAATCTGACAAAGGAGATGAAGACCAGCTTTATCGATTACGCCATGAGTGTTATCGTTGCGCGGGCCCTTCCTGATGTTCGAGATGGCTTAAAACCTGTTCACCGTCGTATTCTTTACGGAATGAATGAACTAGGTGTTACACCAGACAAACCTCATAAAAAATCAGCTCGTATTACAGGGGATGTTATGGGTAAATACCACCCACACGGAGATTCCTCTATTTATGAAGCCATGGTTCGTATGGCTCAGTGGTGGAGCTACCGTTACATGCTTGTCGATGGGCATGGAAACTTTGGTTCTATGGACGGGGACGGTGCTGCCGCGCAGCGGTACACTGAGGCACGTATGAGCAAGATTGCTCTGGAAATGCTTCGTGATATCAATAAAAACACAGTTGATTTCGTAGACAACTACGATGCTAACGAACGTGAACCCTTGGTCTTGCCAGCTCGTTTTCCAAACCTTTTGGTCAATGGGGCGACTGGTATCGCTGTTGGGATGGCAACCAACATTCCTCCTCACAACTTGGGTGAAACCATTGATGCTGTGAAGCTCGTCATGGACAATCCAGATGTGACGACTAAGGACTTGATGGAAGTCTTGCCTGGTCCAGATTTTCCAACTGGTGCTCTTGTCATGGGGAAATCAGGTATTCATAAGGCATATGAGACTGGTAAAGGATCGATTGTTCTTCGTTCTCGTACAGAGATTGAAACCACTAAGACGGGTCGTGAGCGCATCGTTGTAACGGAATTCCCTTATATGGTTAATAAAACCAAGGTGCATGAGCATATTGTTCGCTTGGTTCAGGAAAAACGAATTGAGGGCATTACAGCTGTACGTGATGAGTCCAATCGTGAAGGCGTTCGCTTTGTAATCGAGGTTAAACGCGACGCGTCTGCCAATGTTATCCTTAACAACCTCTTCAAGATGACCCAGATGCAAACTAACTTCGGTTTCAATATGTTGGCGATTCAAAATGGCGTGCCAAAAATCTTGTCCCTTCGTCAAATTTTGGATGCTTATATCGAGCACCAAAAAGAAGTGGTTGTTCGCCGTACTCGTTTTGACAAGGAAAAAGCAGAAGCGCGTGCGCACATTTTAGAAGGTCTTTTAATTGCACTAGACCATATCGACGAAGTGATTCGTATTATCCGTGCTAGTGAAACGGATGCGGAAGCGCAAGCTGAGTTGATGAGCAAGTTCAAACTTTCTGAGCGTCAAAGTCAGGCTATCCTTGATATGCGTCTCCGTCGTTTGACAGGATTGGAACGTGATAAGATTCAGTCTGAATATGATGAATTGATTGCCTTGATTGCAGATTTGGCCGATATTCTTGCCAAACCAGAGCGTGTGGCGCAAATCATCAAAGACGAATTGGATGAGGTCAAACGCAAGTTTGGTGACAAACGTCGTACTGAGTTGATGATTGGAGAAGTCTTAACTCTTGAAGATGAAGATTTGATTGAAGAAACGGATGTCTTGATTACCCTATCTAACAAGGGCTATATCAAACGTTTGGACCAAGGTGAGTTTACTGCTCAAAAACGTGGTGGCCGTGGAGTTCAAGGTACAGGAGTTAAGGATGATGACTTTGTGTGTGAGTTGGTTTCAACCAGCACCCATGATCATTTGCTCTTCTTTACCAATAAAGGGCGAGTATATCGACTAAAAGGTTATGAAATTCCTGAATATGGTCGTACAGCCAAGGGCTTGCCAGTTGTCAATCTTTTGAAGTTGGACGAAGGGGAGAGCATTCAGACCATCATCAACGTTGAGTCTGAACGTAGTGATGACGCCTATCTCTTCTTTACAACTCGTCACGGTATCGTGAAGAGAACCAGTGTCAAAGAATTTGCAAATATTCGTCAAAATGGACTCAAAGCCTTGAATCTCAAGGATGAGGATGAGTTGATCAATGTTCTATTGACAGAAGAAGACACAGATATTATCATTGGTACTAAGTTTGGTTATGCTGTTCGCTTTAATCAATCGGCTGTTCGTGGCATGAGTCGTATCGCGACAGGTGTTCGAGGAGTCAATCTTCGTGATGGAGACACAGTAGTTGGTGCTAGCGTGATTACCGACCAAGATGAGGTTCTTATCATCACTGAAAAAGGATACGGTAAACGTACCCTTGCTACTGAATACCCTACTAAAGGCCGTGGTGGTAAAGGGATGAAGACAGCCAATGTTGCTGAGAAGAATGGTCCTCTTGCAGGTCTCCTCACTGTTAAAGGAGATGAAGACCTGATGATTATCACGGATACAGGTGTCATGATTCGAACAAATGTTGCCAATATTTCACAAACAGGACGCTCAACTATGGGAGTTAAGGTGATGCGTCTGGATCAGGATGCTAAGATTGTGACCTTTACAACGGTTGCCGCAGCAGAAAAAGAAGAAGTTGGGACTGAAATTGAAACAGAGAGTGAAGTATAATGTCTGAAAAAGATAGTAAAAAGAAAAAAAAGAAACGTAGGAACCTGCTGACCAATATCCTAGCAGTCTTTCTCATCCTCTTGTCCTTGGTCTTGATTTTTAATTCAACGATTCGAAACATGTTTATGGTTTGGAATACCAATAAATATCAAGTCAGTCAGGTGACTAAGGAAAAGATTGAAGAGAATAAAGAGACAGAGGGAAATTTCGATTTTGATTCTGTCAAATCCATCTCATCTGAAGCGGTGCTAGCTGCCCAGTGGGATGCTCAGCAACTTCCAGTCATAGGTGGGATTGCCATTCCTGAAGTAGAGATTAACCTGCCTATTTTTAAAGGTTTGGATAATGTAAACTTGTTCTACGGGGCAGGGACCATGAAAGCAAATCAGAAAATGGGGGAAGGCAACTATTCTCTAGCCAGCCACCATATCTTTACTGCTGAAAATGCAAGTCAAATGCTCTTTTCGCCTTTGGTCAATGCCAAGGCAGGAATGAAAATCTATCTGACTGATAAAGATAAGGTATACACCTATGAGATTCGTGAGGTGAAGCACGTAACGCCGGATCGCGTAGACGAAATTGAAGATCGTGATGGTATCAAAGAAATCACATTGGTGACCTGTGTCGACTATGATGCGACAGAGCGAATTATTGTTAAAGGTGATTTTAAAGAAGTTAAAGCATATTCGGAAACATCTGATGATGTCCTTAGTGCCTTCAATAAACCATACAAACAACGTTATTAAACTCTAATGAACCAGTGAAATAGTCATTTCGCTGGTTTTTGTGTGAACAAAGAGAATTAAAAAACTCTTAAAGAAAAAGATGAGAAATATTACAAGAGGAATTTTTTGAACAAAATTTTCATATTTTACAGGAAACGCTTTCTTGAAAACGAGAAATATGTTATAATTATCACAAATAAAAGTTTTAGGAGTTTTCTATGGTCTCTTCAGAATTTATCTCAAAGATTGAATTTGCTTGTAAGAAGAAAGAAAGTCTTTATAGTCAAAGTAAATTCAAATATGCGATTCGTTCCATGTTTGCAGGTGCCTTTCTAACATTTAGTACAGCTGCAGGTGCAGTTGGGGCTGATTTGATTAATAAGATCGCACCTGGTAGTGGACGGTTCCTTTTCCCATTCGTTTTTGCTTGGGGATTGGCCTACATTGTTTTCTTGAATGCTGAGCTGGTAACTTCAAATATGATGTTCTTGACAGCTGGTAGTTTCTTGAAAAAAATTTCATGGAGAAAAACAGCTGAGATTTTACTTTACTGTACCTTGTTCAATCTCATAGGAGCTCTGATAGCAGGTTGGGGCTTTGCCCATTCAGCAGCCTATGCAAATCTAACACATGATAGCTTCATCTCAGGAGTTGTAGAGATGAAGTTAGGTCGTTCCAATGAGTTAGTCTTACTTGAAGGTATTTTAGCCAATATCTTTGTAAACATTGCCATTCTTTCATTTGTTTTGGTGAAAGACGGAGGCGCCAAACTTTGGCTTGTCTTATCAGCAATTTACATGTTTGTATTCTTAACAAACGAACACATTGCTGCGAACTTTGCTTCTTTTGCGATTGTTAAGTTCAGTGTTGCAGCTGATTCTATTGCTAACTTTGACATACCTAATATTCTTCGTCACTGGGGTGTAACCTTTGTCGGGAACTTTATCGGAGGAGGTCTCTTGATGGGCTTGCCATACGCCTTCCTCAATAAAAACGAAGATACTTATGTCGATTAAAGAAATGAGCACGAGTTAATCGTGCTTTTTGTTTGATGTGTAAGACTAGTCATAGTTGTTCCTTATATCAAAATATAGAAAAACGGTATTGGAAAAGACTAGCCTAAGATGATACAATATCCGTAATGAAGCTATTTGGAGGTCGTCTTATGACTCGTGATTTTAAATTTGAAACTCTACAATTACATGCTGGGCAAGTAGTTGATCCAGCGACCAAATCTCGTGCAGTACCGATTTATCAAACAACATCCTTCGTTTTTGATGACACGCAGGAAGGTGCCGATTTGTTTGCTTTGAGAAAACCAGGGAACATTTATACCCGTATCACAAATCCTACAACAGCAGCCTTTGAGGAAAGAATCGCTGCTCTTGAAGGTGGTGTTGGAGCTCTTGCAACAGCATCAGGTATGGCTGCTGTAACCTACACTATTTTGGCGCTTGCTCACGCAGGTGACCATGTAGTGGCTGCGTCAACTATTTACGGTGGGACCTTCAACCTCTTGAAGGAAACTCTTCCTCGTTATGGGATTACAACAACCTTTGTGGATGTGGATAATTTGGAGGAAGTAGAAGCAGCTATCAATGACAATACAAAGCTTGTCTTGATTGAAACCTTGGGGAATCCCTTGATTAACATTCCTGACTTGGAAAAACTGGCTGAGATTGCGCATAAACACCAGATTCCTCTCGTTTCTGACAATACTTTTGCCACACCATATTTGATTAACGTCTTCTCTCACGGTGTAGATATTGCCATTCACTCTGCAACTAAATTTATCGGTGGGCATGGTACGACTATTGGAGGAGTGATTGTTGATAGCGGTCGTTTTGACTGGGCAGCTTCAGGGAAGTTCCCACAATTTGTTGAGGAAGACCCAAGTTACCACAACTTGAGCTATACTCGGGATGTGGGTGCAGCAGCCTTTATTATCGCTGTTCGTGTTCAATTGCTTCGTGATACAGGTGCTGCCTTGTCACCATTTAATGCCTTTCTCTTGCTCCAAGGGCTTGAAACTCTCTCTCTTCGTGTTGAACGTCACGTGCAAAATGCAGAGAAAATTGTTGATTTCCTTGTAAATCATCCTAAGGTAGAGAAGGTAAATTATCCAAAACTAGCTGACAGTCCTTATCATGCCTTGGCTGAGAAATATTTGCCAAAAGGTGTTGGTTCAATCTTTACCTTCCATGTCAAAGGTGGAGAGGCAGAAGCTCGCAAGGTGATTGATAATTTGGAAATCTTCTCTGACCTTGCAAACGTGGCAGATGCCAAATCTCTTGTTGTCCATCCTGCGACAACCACTCACGGTCAGTTGTCAGAAAAAGATCTAGAAGCAGCAGGAGTCACACCAAACCAAATCCGCTTGTCAATCGGTCTTGAAAATGTAGAGGATTTAATTGAAGATTTGCGCTTGGCCTTGGAAAAAATTTAAAGTAACAGATATAAACAGTGGGTTTCGACTCGCTGTTTTTGATTTTCCCTCAGGCATGATATAATGGTTACAGAAGTCTAGAAAGAGGAAAGTTATGAACGAAATCAAATGTCCCAACTGTGGGGAAGTCTTTACAGTAAATGAGAGCCAGTATGCCGAACTCTTATCCCAAGTGAGAACGGTTGAGTTTGATAAGGAATTGCACGATCGCATGAAGCAGGAGCTGACCTTGGCTGAGCAAAAGGCCATGAATGAGCAACAGTCTAAACTTGCTCAAAAAGACCAAGAAATTGCGCAATTACAGAGTCAAATCCAAAACTTTGATACAGAGAAAGAATTGGCTAAGAAAGAAGTTGAACAGACAAGTCATGAGGCCTTATTAGCAAAGGACAAGGAAGTGCAGGCCTTGGAAAGCCAACTGGCTACCTTGCGTTTGGAGCATGAAAATCAACTGCAAAAGACTCTTTCTGACTTAGAAAAAGAACGGGATCAGGTCAAAAATCAGCTCCTCTTGCAAGAAAAGGAAAATGAGCTGTCTTTGGCTTCTGTTAAGCAGAATTACGAAGCCCAGCTTAAGGCAGCCAGTGAGCAAGTCGAATTTTATAAGAATTTCAAAGCCCAACAATCCACAAAAGCTATCGGGGAAAGTTTGGAACAGTATGCAGAAAGTGAGTTCAATAAGGTTCGTAGTTTTGCCTTTCCAAATGCCTACTTTGAGAAGGATAACAAGGTTTCTGCGCGTGGATCTAAGGGGGATTTTATCTTCCGTGAATGTGATGAAAATGGAGTGGAAATTATTTCCATCATGTTTGAAATGAAAAATGAAGCGGATGGAACAGAGAAGAAGCACAAGAATGCCGATTTTTACAAGGAATTAGACAAGGACCGTCGGGAAAAGAACTGTGAATATGCCGTTTTGGTGACTATGTTAGAAGCAGATAACGACTACTTTAACACAGGGATTGTTGACGTCAGCCACGAGTATGAAAAGATGTATGTGGTCCGTCCTCAATTCTTTATTCAGTTGATTGGGCTTTTGCGTAATGCTGCGCTTAATTCCCTTAAATACAAGCAGGAGCTGGCCTTGGTTCGGGAGCAGAATATCGATATCACGCATTTTGAGGAAGATTTGGACGCCTTTAAGCAAGCCTTTACTAAGAACTACAACTCCGCTTCGACCAACTTTGGTAAAGCAATCGATGAAATTGACAAAGCCATCAAACGCATGGAAGAGGTCAAAAAGTTCCTAACCACATCTGAAAATCAACTTCGTCTTGCAAATAATAAACTGGAAGATGTTTCAGTTAAAAAATTGACCCGAAAAAATCCAACTATGAAAGCGAAATTTGAAGCGCTGAAGGGGGAATAGGAGGATCCTATGCAGATACGAAAAGCAACCATGAAAGATGCTGAAGTCTTACTGTCTCTATACGAAGACTTGGGCTATCCAACGACCGCTTCTAAGCTGTCTCGACGTTTAGAAATGATTCTTTCTCAATCACATTATGGTTGTCTTCTAGCTGAAAGAAACGGAGAAATTTTAGGTTTCTTAGGTTATGCAAAGCTCTTCTTTTTTGAAACAGATGGATCTTACTATCGTATTTTAGCTTTGTCAGTTGCAAAAGAAACAAGACGACAAGGAATTGCTAGTAGGCTAATTGATGAATTGAAAAAACAAGCGGTAAAAGAAGGAGTTAAGGCACTGGCTCTAAATAGTGGATTAACCGCTGAACGAAATGCTGCACATCAGTTTTATCAGGCAGTTGGATTTGAAAAAGTGACTGCTGGCTTTGCCTTGCATTTAAAAACTCAACATAAATAAATCATGAAAAAATAGTAGAGGGAACGAAGTAATGTCTTCAACAAAAGGGAAAAACTTATATTTTAACGACAAGGGCATGGATTATGTGACCTTTGGTAAAGGAAAGAAGTCTCTCGTTATCATACCAGGGTTGGGGGATGGATTACAGACAGTTAAGGGCATGGCTCAATGCTAGCTTTAACTTACCGAGAACATGCACTTTATGAGCAGAATAAGAATTTCCAAAAGAGAATTTTAGTATTTTTAGAAAGTTAATGAATGAACGGTATTATCAACTTAAAAAAAGAAGCGGGGATGACCTCGCATGACGCTGTTTTTAAACTGCGTAAGATTTTGGGAACCAAGAAGATTGGTCATGGTGGGACCTTGGATCCGGATGTGGTGGGTGTTTTGCCCATTGCGGTGGGCAAGGCGACACGCATGGTCGAGTTTATGCAGGACGAGGGCAAGGTCTATGAGGGGGAGATCACTCTTGGTTATTCAACAACGACCGAGGATGCTAGTGGGGAAGTAGTCGCAGAGACCCCTGTTTTGTCGCCCTTGGATGAAACCATTGTCGATGAAGCGATTGCTAGTCTGACTGGGCCTATTACTCAGATTCCACCGATGTACTCGGCTGTCAAGGTCAATGGTCGCAAGCTCTATGAGTATGCGCGTGCTGGTCAGGAAGTGGAGCGTCCAGAACGTCAGGTGACTATTTATCAATTTGAGCGGACTAGTCCGATTTCTTATGAGGATCACCTCGCACGTTTTACCTTTCGTGTGAAATGCAGTAAGGGGACTTATATCCGTACCTTGTCAGTTGACTTGGGAGAGAAGCTGGGTTATGCGGCCCATATGTCCCATCTGACACGGACTAGTGCTGCAGGGTTACAACTGGAGGATGCTCTTACCTTGGACGAAATTGCTGAAAAAGTGGAGGCTGGTCAGCTGGACTTTCTCCATCCTCTTGAGATTGGGGCAGGGGACCTTGTCAAAGTTTTCCTAACTCCAGAAGAGGCTACAGAAGTGCGCTATGGTCGTTTTATCGAGCTAGACCAAACAGACAAAGAATTGGCTGCCTTTGAAGGTGGTAAATTGCTTGCCATTTTAGAAAAACGAGGCTATCTCTACAAGCCAAGGAAGGTTTTTGGCTAGTCTTACTGGGTGTAAGTATTAGAATTGTTATCCATAATCTATCCAAATCAGACTATAAATTTTGCAAAAAATATGATAGAATAGACGACGGATAAAAAAACGGAGGATAGCATGCAAAATAGACCAATCATTATCGGAGTGACAGGTGGTTCTGGTGGTGGTAAAACTAGTGTTTCAAGAGCCATTTTATCGCACTTCCCTGATGAAAAGATTTCCATGATTGAGCATGATTCATACTACAAGGATCAGTCTCACTTGACCTTTGAAGAGCGTGTCAAAACCAACTATGACCATCCATTTGCCTTTGATACAGACTTGATGATCGAGCAGATTAAGGAATTGTTGGCGGGACGGCCAGTGGACATTCCGACTTATGACTATACAGAGCATACACGGAGTAGCAAGACCTATCGTCAGGAGCCTCAAGATGTCTTTATCGTTGAGGGGATTCTGGTCTTGGAGGACAAGCGTCTGCGCGATTTGATGGATATCAAGATTTTTGTGGATACGGATGATGATGTGCGCATTATTCGTCGTATCAAGCGTGATATGGAAGAGCGTGGCCGTAGTCTTGACAGCGTTATTGACCAGTATTTAGGTGTGGTTAAACCCATGTACCACCAGTTTATCGAGCCAACTAAGCGTTATGCTGATATCGTCATTCCTGAGGGAGTCAGCAATACAGTTGCTATCGACCTTTTGACGACCAAGATTGCAAAGATTTTGGAAGAAGCTCGAAACAGCAAATAATCAGATGTGGAGGCCTTGCCTCCTTTTTCCATTTTTCACTCATAATGGTACATAAATGGAGATTTTTAGGCATATTTTTGGTATAATAATACCCATGAAAGAGCAAGGAAATGAGTAGTAGGTGGAGATGGAAAAGTATTTATCGGTAACAACTTTGACCAAGTATCTGAAAATGAAATTCGATAAAGACCCTTACTTGGAACGGGTCTATTTAACTGGTCAAGTTTCCAACTTTCGTAAACGACCTACTCACCAATATTTCTCCCTGAAGGATGACCATGCAGTTATTCAAGCGACCATCTGGTCTGGGATCTATCAGAAACTAGGTTTTGACCTCGAAGAAGGGATGAAAATCAATGTGATTGGGCGAGTTCAGGTTTATGAACCGAGCGGTAGCTACTCTATCATCATTGAAAAGGCTGAGCCTGATGGGGTTGGGGCGCTTGCGATTCAGTTTGAACAACTCAAGAAAAAATTGACAGAAGAAGGTCTGTTTCAAGAATGCTTCAAGCAACCTCTGCCCCAATTTTCTAAGCGTATCGGCGTAGTAACAAGTCGTAGTGGAGCTGTTATTCGAGATATTATCACGACTGTCAGCAGGCGCTTTCCTGGTGTTGATATCCTTCTCTATCCGACTAAGGTGCAAGGTGATGGATCGGCGGAGGAAATTGCTCGAAATATCGCGCGTGCGAATCAACGTGACGATTTGGATTTACTGATTATTGGTCGTGGTGGTGGTTCCATCGAGGATCTCTGGGCCTTTAACGAAGAAATTGTGGTACGAGCTATTTTTGAATCTCGTTTGCCAATCATTTCTAGTGTGGGGCATGAGACAGATGTGACCTTGGCGGATTTTGTGGCAGATAGACGGGCTGCGACACCGACTGCTGCTGCTGAACTAGCAACACCTGTGACCAAGTTGGATCTATTAGCTCATTTGCAAAATCAGGAAAAACGGATGGCGACAGCAGTCCGAAATGTCCTATCAAGGAAAAAAGAGGCTTTGAAAAAATGCAGTCAGTCTGTTATCTTTAGACAGCCAGAGCGCTTGTATGATGGTTATTTGCAACGGTTGGATCAACTGCAACTGCGTTTAAAACAAAGTTTGCGAACACGGATTTCTGATAACAAACAGCTAGTCCAAGCAAGGACGCATCAACTGGCCCAACTATCACCTATTACCAAAATCCAACGCTATCAGGACCGACTTGGTCAGTTGGATAAGCTCCTACGTAGCCAAATGGCGCTGGTTTATGATGCCAAGGTTGCTGAAGTCAAGCGACTTTCAGAAGCTTTGATGATGTTGGATACCAGTCGAATCGTGGCGCGTGGTTATGCAATTGTCAAAAAAGAAGAGTCCGTAGTAGATTCAGTTGAGAGTTTGAATAAAAAAGACCAAGTGACGCTTTTGATGCGAGATGGTCAAGTAGAATTAGAGGTTAAAGATGTCAAAACAAAAGAAATTTGAGGAAAATCTAGCAGAACTGGAGACCATTGTCCAAAGTTTGGAAAATGGTGAAATTGCTTTGGAAGATGCGATTGCGGCCTTTCAAAAGGGCATGGTCTTGTCAAAAGAGCTCCAAGCGACACTGGACAAGGCTGAAAAGACCTTGGTTAAGGTCATGCAAGAAGACGGAACAGAAAGTGATTTTGAATGAAGAAGCAAGAAAAATTAGCTCTTGTCGAGTCGACCTTGGAAGATTTTTATGGAGACCAGCAGTTTGCTTCTAGTCTACGAGAGTCCGTTCTCTATTCCATTCATGCTGGGGGCAAGCGTATTCGGCCTTTTCTCTTGTTAGAGGTTCTGGAAGCCTTGCAAGTCGCTATTAAACCAGCACACGCGCAGGTGGCTGCGGCCTTGGAAATGATTCATACAGGGAGCTTGATTCACGATGACCTTCCTGCCATGGATGATGACGATTACCGTCGAGGGCGTTTAACCAATCATAAGAAATTTGGTGAAGCAATGGCTATTTTGGCTGGAGATGCTTTATTCCTAGATCCATATGCCTTGATAGCGCAGACAGATTTGCCAAGTCAGATCAAGGTGGACCTGATTGCCAACTTATCCCTTGCTTCAGGAAGTCTGGGAATGGTTGCAGGGCAGGTTTTGGACATGGAAGGCGAACACCAACATTTGTCTTTGGAAGAACTTCAGACCATTCATGCCAATAAAACTGGAAAATTGCTAGCTTATCCTTTCCAAGCAGCTGCTATCATAGCTGAATTAGCACCAGAAATCCAAGCAAAACTGAAAACGGTGGGTGAATTGATTGGCCTTGCATTTCAAGTTCGAGATGATGTGCTGGATGTGACAGCTAGTTTTGAGGAAATCGGGAAGACTCCACAAAAGGACTTGCAGGCAGAAAAGTCAACCTATCCAGCCTTGTTGGGCTTGGAAGAGGCCAAGGCCTTTTGTAACCAAACTCTGGATCAAGCCGAGGCTAAATTAGAAGAAATTGCCCAGCAAGTCAGCTTTGAAACAGCACCGATTGTGAAAATAGTAGAAAGTTTGAGAATCAATGGCTAAGGAAAGAGTGGATGTACTAGCTTATAAACAGGGTTTGTTTGAAACACGAGAACAAGCCAAGCGCGGTGTCATGGCAGGTATAGTCGTAGCAGTCCTTAATGGGGAGCGTTTTGACAAACCAGGAGAGAAAATCTCGGACGACACCGAGCTAAAACTCAAAGGTGAAAAACTCAAGTATGTCAGCCGTGGTGGTTTAAAACTAGAAAAGGCTTTGCAGGTTTTTGATCTATCAGTGGAAGGAGCGACCGCGATTGATATTGGGGCTTCCACTGGAGGATTTACTGACGTCATGTTGCAAAATGGTGCTGAGTTGGTCTTTGCAGTCGATGTTGGCACCAATCAGTTGGCTTGGAAATTACGCCAAGACCCACGGGTTGTCAGCATGGAGCAGTTTAATTTTCGTTATGCTGAAAAGACTGATTTTGAGCAGGCACCGAGCTTTGCCAGTATTGATGTGAGTTTCATTTCCCTCAGTCTGATTTTACCTGCCTTGCACCGTGTCTTGGCAGATCAAGGGCAGGTGGTGGCTCTGGTTAAGCCCCAGTTTGAAGCAGGTCGTGAGCAGATTGGAAAGAATGGAATCATTCGCGATGCCAAGGTTCATCAACATGTCCTTGAATCTGTCACTGCTATGGCAGTTGAACAAGGTTTTTCAGTGTTTGGATTAGACTATTCACCAATCCAAGGTGGACATGGAAATATTGAGTTTTTAGTTTATTTGAAAAAGGAAGAGGGAGCAAGTAATCAAGTTGCCCCAGAAATAGAAAAAATTGTAGAGAGGGCGCATAGTCAATTTAAAAATGAATAAAAAAGAGAGACTTGAAAAAATTAGAAGATTTGTTACGGATTATCAAATCGGGACTCAGGAAGAAATCGTTGAGCATTTGAAGGAAGCAGGTATTTCTGCTACTCAAGCCACTGTCTCAAGGGACATCAAGGAGCTTGGTATTGTCAAAATTCCTTTGAGAGACAACACCTATGTCTATGAATTGCCAAAATCAATCGTCAAAAGTTTGCAGTTGGCTGAGGACAATATTGTGAGTTCTGAGTTAATGGGAAATATGATCAACCTTTCTGTCATTCCTGGAAATACTATTTTTGTGAAGAGTCAGTTGGTTGAAGCATTTACTGAACAGATTTTTAGCTGTCTAGCTGATGATGATTCTATCTTCATTGTAGCTAGAACAGCAGAGGCAGCTGAAGAAATTGTTGAACAAGTCAAAAAATGGTAGGTCAGTATGTTACTTGAAATTTCGATAAAAAACTTTGCCATTATTGAGGCGATTTCCCTCAATTTTGAAAAGGGTATGACTGTTTTGACCGGGGAAACGGGTGCTGGAAAGTCTATCATTATCGACGCTATGAATCTCATGTTGGGAGCTCGTGCAACGACAGATGTTATTCGTCATGGTGCTCCCAAGGCTGAGATTGAAGGGCTTTTCTCGGTTGAAAATAGTCGCCTTTTACAGGAACTTTTTGATGAGCAAGGTTTGGAGATGGGTGATGAAATTATCATTCGCCGTGAAATTTTGCAAAATGGTCGTAGTATCAGTCGTGTGAATGGCCAGATGGTCAATCTTTCTGTCTTGCGTGCTATTGGGCAACACCTTGTGGATATCCATGGTCAGCATGACCAAGAGGAGTTAATGCGTCCTCAACTGCACATCCAGATGTTGGATGAGTTTGGTGATGCTGCTTTCTTGGAGTTGAAGGAGACCTATCAGACGAGCTTTGATGCCTATCGCAAAATGCGCAAGCAGGTTCTGGAAGTCAAGAAAAATCAGCAGGAACACAAGTCTCGCATTGAGATGTTGGAATTTCAAATGGCAGAGATTGAAGCAGCAAACTTGCGGGCTGGTGAAGACTTGGCTCTCAACCAAGAACGAGATAAACTTCTCAATCATAAAAATATTGCGGATACGCTAACCAATGCTTATAGTATGTTGGACAATGAGGAATTCTCCAGTCTGGCCAATGTCCGTTCAGCCATGAATGACATGGAAAGTGTTGAGGAATACGATCCTGAATACCGTGAAATTTCAAGTTCTCTATCAGAAACCTACTATGTTTTAGAAGATGTTACAAAGCGTTTGGAAGATATTATTGAGGACTTGGATTTTGATGGCAATCGCCTCATGCAGGTTGAAAATCGCTTAGACCTTATAAATACTATTACCCGCAAGTATGGTGGAACTGTGGACGACGTTTTGCTTTATTTTGCCAAGATTACGGATGAGTACAATCTCTTGACAGGGAATAACCTTTCTTCCGAAGACATGGAAGCAGAGCTCAAAAAATTGGAAGTCAAGCTTGTCGACTTGGCAGGTCAGCTTGCATCTGCTCGTCATGATTTGGCCCAGCAGCTCGAAGCTGAGATTAAGCAGGAATTGCAAGACCTCTATATGGAGAAGGCGCAATTCCAGGTTCGCTTTAGTAAGAGTAAATTCAGCCGTGAAGGAAATGAAGCAGTTGAGTTTTACATTTCCACCAATCCTGGTGAAGACTTTAAACCCTTGGTCAAAGTTGCGTCTGGTGGGGAATTGTCCCGTCTCATGTTGGCTATCAAGTCTGCCTTTTCTCGCAAAGAAGGTAAGACTAGTATTGTCTTTGATGAGGTGGATACGGGAGTTTCAGGTCGTGTAGCCCAGGCCATTGCTCAAAAGATTCATAATATTGGCCAGCATGGTCAGGTTCTTGCTATTTCTCACCTTCCACAAGTGATTGCCATCGCGGATTATCAATTCTTTATTGAGAAGATTAGCGATGAGCACTCAACGGTGTCGACGGTTCGTCTCTTGACTTTAGAAGAGCGAGTAGAGGAAGTAGCTAAAATGTTGGCTGGGGAGAATGTAACAGAAGCTGCCCTTACCCAAGCCAGAGAATTATTGCAAATGAGGGAGAAATAAATGACAGACTATTATGTAATTGGAGACGTTCACGGGAAAGCAGGTATGCTAGAAGATCTGCTCAAAACCTGGGATGGTCAAACTCAGTTGCTTTTTCTAGGGGATTTGATTGACCGTGGTGAGGATAGTCGCCGTGTTCTAGAAATGGTCAAAGACTTGGTCGACAATCAAGGAGCTATCTGTCTATCAGGAAACCACGAGTATATGTTTCTGACTTGGCTCGATGACCCAGAAGAAAGCTATGACCATTATCGTCGCAATGGAGGAGATACAACCATTAACTCTATTTTAGGTCGTCCCTTGGATGCGCCAGTTGACGGCGTAGAAGATGCCAAGCGTGTTGCGACTGAAGTGGCAGACTTGGTCGAATTTATTCGTCAAATGCCATTTGTAGTAGAGACAGACAAGTATATCTTTGTTCATGCTGGTATTGATTTAACTTTGGATGATTGGCATGAAACGACTGATTACAAGAAAGTCTGGCTCAGAAAACCATTCCACGAAGCCGAAAATCATACTGGAAAGACCATTGTCTTTGGCCATACACCAGTTTATGGTTTGCTGAAGCAAGAGCGTGGTACTGCTGAACTTTGGATAACAGAGGATGGCAAGATTGGCATGGATGGAGGAGCTGTCTATGGCGGTGTCCTTCATGGAATCGTCTTTACAGACCAAGGAATGACCGAACACCACTTTATCGAAAATGATAGTTTTATTGCCGAAGATTAGTACTCCTAGCAGGGTATGGTCTTGTCAAAATGTTAAAAACAATTTATAATTAATAGATACCCTGAAAGGAAGAGCATCATGAACTTAGAAGAATTGAAGAAACGACAGGAGAAAATCCGCAACTTCTCTATTATCGCCCATATTGACCACGGAAAGTCGACGCTGGCAGACCGCATTTTGGAAAAGACGGAGACCGTTTCTAGTCGTGAAATGCAAGCCCAGCTTCTGGATAGTATGGATCTTGAGCGTGAACGTGGGATTACCATTAAACTTAATGCCATTGAGCTTAATTACACTGCAAAAGATGGCGAGACCTATATTTTCCACTTGATTGACACGCCAGGGCACGTGGACTTTACCTATGAAGTGTCGCGTTCACTAGCAGCCTGTGAAGGGGCGATTTTGGTGGTTGATGCGGCCCAAGGGATTGAGGCGCAAACTCTTGCCAACGTTTATCTAGCCTTGGATAATGATTTGGAAATTCTACCAGTCATTAACAAGATTGACCTACCAGCAGCTGATCCTGAGCGTGTGCGTATAGAGATTGAGGATGTCATTGGACTAGATGCCAGCGAAGCGGTCTTGGCTTCAGCCAAAGCTGGTATTGGTATTGAAGAAATTCTTGAGCAAATCGTAGAGAAAGTTCCCGCACCAACAGGAGATGTAACGGCACCACTCAAGGCCTTGATTTTCGACTCAGTTTATGATGCCTATCGTGGGGTTATCCTCCAAGTGCGTGTCATGGACGGAGTGGTCAAACCTGGCGATAAGATTCAGCTTATGAGCAATGGAAAGACCTTTGATGTGACTGAGGTTGGTATTTTCACGCCAAAAGCAGTTGGGCGCGATTTTCTAGCGACTGGTGACGTTGGTTATATTGCGGCTTCCATCAAGACGGTTCAGGACACTCGTGTTGGTGATACAGTGACCCTAGCAAGCAATCCTGCAGCAGAACCACTAGACGGCTACAAGCAAATGAACCCTATGGTCTTTGCAGGTCTTTACCCAATCGAGTCAAACAAGTACAATGACCTTCGTGAAGCCCTTGAAAAATTGCAGCTCAACGATGCCAGCTTGCAGTTTGAACCTGAAACATCTCAGGCACTCGGTTTTGGTTTCCGTTGTGGATTCCTTGGACTTCTCCATATGGATGTTATCCAAGAGCGTTTAGAGCGCGAGTTCAACATTGACCTCATCATGACAGCTCCGTCTGTTATTTACAAGGTTAACCAAACTGACGGTGAGTCTATGGATGTGTCTAACCCCTCTGAATTTCCAGATCCGACTAAGATCGCGACCATTGAAGAACCTTATGTCAAGGCGCAAATCATGGTACCGCAGGAGTTCGTCGGAGCAGTTATGGAACTAGCTCAGCGCAAACGTGGAGACTTTGTAACCATGGACTATATTGATGATAATCGTGTCAATGTTATCTATCAAATTCCGCTTGCTGAAATCGTCTTTGACTTTTTTGATAAGCTCAAGTCTTCGACACGTGGTTATGCAAGCTTTGACTACGAATTGTCAGAGTACCGCCCATCTAAGCTGGTCAAAATGGATATCCTTCTCAATGGGGACAAGGTGGATGCCCTCAGCTTTATCGTTCACAAGGATTTTGCCTACGAACGTGGGAAACTCATCGTGGATAAGCTCAAGAAAATCATCCCTCGTCAACAATTTGAGGTGCCTATTCAAGCAGCTATTGGGCACAAGATCGTGGCCCGTACTGATATCAAGGCCCTTCGTAAGAACGTACTTGCCAAATGTTACGGTGGTGACGTTTCTCGTAAACGCAAACTGCTTGAAAAACAAAAAGCTGGTAAGAAACGCATGAAAGCTATCGGATCAGTAGAAGTCCCACAAGAAGCCTTTCTCAGCGTCTTAAGCATGGATGAAGAATAGAAATAAAACTCTTGAAGATTTTTCAAGAGTTTTTGCTTTAAATGAGAGCGGGCAAAATTATCAAGTGACTGAAAAGATCAGGTTAGAATTTGACAGAAGTCCTTATTTTTCTTATAATGCAGATGGAAAGGTGGTAGGATGAAAAAATTATTAATTTTAGGTACGGTAGTTACTGTTAGTGCTTTTTTGGCTTCATGTTCCAATAAATCGCAAACAGCAACCGAAGAAAGTTCGTCTGCAGTTGTTAGTTCTTATAGCAGTCAGGAAACGAGTAGCTCTAGCTCTACCGTTTCTGAAGCGAAAAAGGAAGAGACGCAAATCATCGGTTCGAATGAATATGGATTTGTCAAGGTACCCAAATCATGGGTTCGATTCCATGAAGTAGAAGGTGGAAATGATATACAGTATAGTGATGGAACAGATATCAACATTGTTACGCTGAATACCTTCAAGGCTGAGCAGTTCAATATCAGCGAAGAAGAATATGCTAAACTGGATGTTGTGACAGTCTCATCTAGTATTTTAACTTCCAAAGAACAAAGCTCTGATTTTAGTAAGGTCTGGGGCTCCAAATCGACCATTGGAGGTTATGAAGCCTATGTTGTCAATGCAATTGCTAAGTCAGGGAAATACCTCTTTACCTGGGTTTTCCGATCAAATGATGGTAAAATCCGCTATGTTTCACTTGAAGGGGATGGGGAAACTTTAAAAACAATCTTACCGATGGTTGAAAGTAGCTGGTCAACTACTAAAGCTGAATAAATGAAAAAAGAAGATCCTTGAACTGCACCCCAAAAGTTAGACAGAAAAAATCTAACTTTTGGGGTGTTTTATTATGAAATTGAGTTATGAAGATA
>CAJNDD010000019.1 GCA_905221435.1 bacterium | reverse complement strand
TATCACCAGTTTTAGATGGCTTTAACAGCGAAATTATTGCTTTTAATCTTTCTTGTTCGCCTAATTTAGAACAAGTACAAACGATGTTAGAACAGGCATTCACAGAGAAGCACTATGAGAATACGATTCTCCACAGTGACCAGGGCTGGCAATACCAACACGATTCTTATCATCGGTTTCTAGAGAGTAAGGGAATTCAAGCATCTATGTCCCGCAAGGGCAACAGCCCAGACAATGGGATGATGGAGTCCTTCTTTGGCATTTTGAAATCCGAAATGTTTTACGGCTATGAGAAGACATTTAAATCACTTAATCAATTGGAACAAGCTATTGTGGACTACATTGATTACTACAACAACAAACGAATTAAAGTCAAACTAAAAGGACTTAGTCCTGTGCAGTACAGAACTAAATCCTTTCAATAATTATTTGTCCAACTTTTTGGGGTCAGTACATAAAACTGTCTTTTTTATTTATTCTTACGTTTTGAAGGAGATTGAATAGCGATCTTAACTTCAAAAATCGTTCCTCTAGGTTTGTTATCTTTCACGCTAATCGTTCCTCGCAAAGCATCAACAATCTGCTTGGCCAAAGATAGTCCAAGACCAAAGCCACCTTTCTGACGAGTCCTTGCCTTGTCTACACGGTAAAAGCGGTCAAAGATTTTCTTCTTGTCAGGAGCTGAAATTCCAATTCCGTTATCCGTTACTGTTAGATAGAGGTGGCGATCTGTAGCATGAACTACAAACTCAATTTTCCCATCTTCTTCGGTATACTTGATGGCATTGTCTAATAGGATGGTCATGAGCTGTTTTAGAAGCAACTGATCGGTCATGAAGGGACGATAAATCCGATTTTCATACTCAAAAATACGATCATTCTCAGAAGCAATCAACTCATAGTTAGCAAAAGTTGTTTTAAAGAATTGCGGAGAAACTTCTGCTATTTCTGGTTTAATTCCATCATCTCGACGTGCAAGGTTGAGAAGATTGGTCGTGAGGAAGCGCATGTTGCGAACTTCTTCAAGACTCGAAGCGATACTTTCGCTGGATTCCATAATCGTTGCTTCTGGTTTTCGAAAGAGAGTCTCTAAACGATTTTGTAAAACGGCCAAAGGCGTTCTCAGTTCGTGACTCGCATTTTCAACAAAGGACTTCTGCTTTTGCATACTTTCCAGCAAGGGTTTGACACTGACACGTGCCAAGTAAACACTGGCAATTAAAGACAGGAGCCAGAAACTAGCCATGACTACAACAATTAAATGCTCGTGGTTTTGGCTGATTTGCTCAAGCTGGCTGGTATTGATCAAGACCGCCGCATATTTGACGTTGCTTGAAACAGTGGACGAATTTGTTTCCATCAAGATCATCCGGTAAGTTTCTTCCTGACCGTAGCTATTGATAACTTGGATTTGGCGAATGTGATTCAATTCTTTCTTGTCCAGCTTGATCTTGTCCAAGCCTAAAAAACGATTGCCCAGTAAGAGCTGATTAAAATCCTTGTCAAAGAGCAAGACTTCCGTATTAGAGCTGACATTGGGTTTGATTTCAGCCTTGCTGGCATCCGCAGTTGCGGGTTGAATATCTTTGACCTCTTCTGTTGCCCGATTCAGGGCTAACTGGATAACCGCTTGGGGACTACTACTAAGGGCTTGGAGTTTTTCATCTACAGAAGTGTAGAGACTCGAGTGCATGACCTGGAGGATAATCAAGGTCATAGCAGAGAAGATCAGGGTGAACACTCCAAAGTTTCGAATGAAATAGCTGAAATCATCCGCATACCATGTTTTTTTTAGTTTATTGAACATCTTTTAAAATATACCCGACACTACGCAAGGTTTGAAGATTTTCAGCAAAGGCTGTTCCCTTCAATTTCTTACGAACTTTTGAGACATAGACTTCTACAACGGAAATCGTCGTATCGCTATCAAATCCCCATAGACGGTCAAAAATTTGTGTCTTTGGAAGAATGACATTTTGATTTTGAAGGAAGTAAACCAATAACTCAAACTCTTTTCCGAGTAGTTCCACAGGAGTATCTTCCACCTTCACTTCATTCGTTGAAAGGTTGACAACAATATCCCCATAGGTCAAAGTGTTTTCATTAAATTTACCTGAACGCTTGAGAAGGGCTTGGATCCGCATTTTGAGTTCTTCTAGGTAGAAAGGCTTGGTGAGGTAGTCATCCGCTCCAAGCTCAAAACCATGTCCCTTGTCATCCAAACTTTCTTTGGCAGTCATGATCAGAACTGGTGTCGTAATTCCTTTTTCTCGCAACTCTTTCAAGACTTGGAATCCATTTTTTTCAGGCAACATCAGGTCAAGCAAAATCAGGTCATAGACGCCACTTTCAGCTTCGTAGAGACCTTCTTCTCCATCAAAAACCTGCATGACATCTGCAAAATCATCTAAAAAGTCAAATACTGAGTTTGACAGACCCAGGTCATCTTCCACTAATAAGATTTTTATCATCAGAAACTCCTCCTTGTTATGATTATTATACCAAAATTGCCTTAAAAAAAACTCAACTCTCTCTTCTTTTAAGATAGAAAGTTGAGTTTTTGTTTACATTTCGAACGAATTAAGCTTTAGCATATTGGGCTATAACAGCTTCTACTGCTGCTTTCTCACGCTTAATCAAGTCAACACGCGCTGCGATATCCTTGATCCCCATGCTGATGTTACGACTAAGAGCTAGGTCAGAAAGTTGCGGTTCAAAGAATTCCTTGTACTCTGCCAAGCGTTGCTCAGTTTTAAAGATATGTGATGGGAAGATGACAAAGCTGTCAAAGCTCATGTCTCCACCAAGAGCCGCCTTTATCCAATCCCAGTTTTCGCGCGCCCATACCCAAACAGTTTCTTGAGTTGCTTGGTGTCCGAGGAATTGGAGGTACCATGAAGAAAGGTCTTGTGGTTTCACCACAAATTTGTCCTTCCATGAACTAATCAAGGTTTGGATATTGTCAGCATCTGTACTGTATGCTAGAGCAGCTGCCAACTGACGTTTGAAGACAGCATCTGTGGCATGAGTGTAGAGGTCCAGATAAGTTGCGACCAAGTCCTTGGTCTCATGGTGTTTCATTTCATTGATGAGAACTTGAGCACGAATTGCTGCTGGAAGTCCTGCAAGATTTTCCTTGTGAGTCGCAAAGATTTGGCTAGCAACTTGACTAGCTTCCACATCATTTGAACGAATCATCATGGAAATAGTCAACTGACGAACCAATTCATCTTCATCTGATTCACCATCTTTAGCTTCAAAGCCAAGACGGTCATAGTTGTGACGAGCTAATTTAGCAACGAGTGTATTAAAGGGTTTCTCAGTTTCTGTTCCTTCATCAATAAAGCGCTCCAGGGCAGAAATCACTTGAGAAACAGCTGAAACAACAAGGTAAGACTCTTCCTTAGCAAGTTTATCAAGGACTGGGAGCAAGTCTGCATAAGAAATGTGCCCTGCTTCAGCAAGCAGACGACGTTCTTGAACGATTTGTAGTTTGCTTGTGTTATCAAGTGTCTCTAGCTCAGCAAGAACAGCTTCTAACAAGTCTCCTTGATAGTCGGTAATATAGTGGGCTGTATTTTCAGTGTTGAGACGAAGAGCCTCTTTATTTTCAGCAAGAAGAGCTGCATAGCCTGGAATTTCGATACTTCCAGTTTCAAGTGTATTTGGTAGACCTTTCCAGTTGCTGTTAAGTGGCACCACCCAGAGGCGGTTCTTGTCTTCATGCTCACCGATAAAGAATTGTTTTTGTGAAATCTTCAAGACATCATTTTCAACTTTGACAGTGAGAACTGGATAGCCAGGCTGTTCCAACCAAGAATCCATGAAGGCTGCGACATCACGTCCTGATGCCTGACCAAGGGCATTCCAAAGGTCACGACCGATGGTGTTGCTGTACTGGTGCTTTTCAAAGTAAGCATGCAAGCCTTTAGCAAAATCCGCATCACCGAGCCAGCGACGAAGCATGTGCATAAGACGGCTTCCTTTGGCATAGACGATAGCGCCATCAAAGAGCGTATTAATTTCATCTGGGTGTTTGACTTCGACGTGAACAGACTGCACGCCATCCGTCGCATCGCGTTTAAGCGCAGCTGGAACCCCACCTGTTTGGAAATCTTCAAAGATATTCCAACTTGGTTCGATGGCATCCACACAGACGTATTCCATCATGTTTGCGAAGCTTTCATTGAGCCAGAGGTCATCCCACCATTTCATAGTCACGAGGTTTCCAAACCATTGGTGAGCCAACTCATGTGCTACAACTAGGGCAACTTGTTGACGGCTAGCAAAGGTTGAGTTCTCATCCACAACTAAGTACACTTCACGGTAGGTCACAAGACCCCAGTTTTCCATAGCACCAGCTGAGAAGTCAGGAAGGGCGATGTGAAGTGATTGAGGGATTGGATACTTAACTCCATAGTAATCTTCGTAAAACTCGATCGAGCGAACGGCGATGTCTAGTGAGAAATCAAGGTTAGATAGTGGATGGGCTTTCGTTGAGTAGACACCGACGAGGGTACCGTTTTTAGTTTTAGCCGTTACCCCTTGCAAATCACCAGCAACAAAGGCCAACAAGTAAGAAGACATGCGAGGTGTTGTCTCAAACTTCCAGATGCCTGTTTCCTTACGGTTTTCAACATCAATTTCTGGCATGTTTGACAAGGCAACTTCACCTTCTGCTTGGTCAAAACGAAGAGCGAGGTCAAAAGTTGCTTTGGCTTCAGGCTCGTCCACACATGGGAAGGCTTCACGCGCAAAATGGCTTTCAAACTGAGTAGACAAGACTTCCTTCTTCACTCCATCAACTGTGTAATAAGAAGGGTAAATCCCTGTCATGTTGTCTGTAATTTTTCCTGAAAAGGCGATGACCAATTCAACTTGACCTGCCTCAGCAAGTTCGATATGAAGGGATTCATTTTCATGGTCAACTGTAAATGGACGAGCTTGACCTGCAACTTCTACAGAAGTGATTTCCAAGTCTTTTTGGTGAAGGGAAATACGGTCACTCTGTGCTTGACCAGTAATGGTCACCTTCCCAGAAAAGGTCTTGGTCTCACGACTCAAGTCTAAAAATAAATCATAGTGTTCAGGAACAAATTGCGTAATAAAATGTTCAACTGCTTGCATAGTTTTCTCCTATTCTAAGTTTAAGAGTTTTACTCTTCTTCAAACAAACTTATTATATCATGTTTTGCTTTAGAAAAAAGGATTGGACGGTAATTTCCAAAACTTTCTTCCTTCTGCAGTCTAGAGTGGGTAGACCTTGCGAAATTCTTCCAAAACAACCTTGCTGTCAGGGGTAAAAGTCAGGCCTGCTTCATTCAAACACTCGGTGAAAAAGTCCTCATGAACCTGATGCCAGTAGGCTAAAGATTTGTCTCCCTCCCCTTCCTTGTAGGCATGGTCTGCAGAAACTTGATTGAAAGACTGAACGGAAACCTTGGTAATTTCGACAATGCAGACAGCCTGATCTTGACTGTCTAAAATAACATCGAAGGTCCCTTCTTGTGGAAGAGATTCGTCCTCTATTGCATAGAGGTCGTAGGCCGAGGCAGTTGCTGTCTTTTCGCCTTTTAAAACCAAATCTGCCAAGAGATCTGCTTCCACTCCAAAAGCCCAGGCATCTATCTCATCTCCGATAGAGGGGTTGATTTGCTTGTAGTCATTCCACATTTCTTGCGGTGTCATGGGTTGCTCCTTTGTAATTTTTTACTTACTTCTTTTATACGTTTGAGGTGGTCTGGATGATCAATCTCTAAATCAAAAATCTCTGGAATAGAACTGTAGTGGATAATACACTTGATACCCATCTGATTCATTTTTTGTATGAAAGAAGTATTCAGATAGCCTGCTACAGCAAAGTCAATCTTTTTTATCCTTGCTTTATCCTGCATATCTCTTAGCATATCTAACATTATTGGACTTTCCATATCATGCCATTGACTGTTTCTCACAGTCGCAAAAACAAAAGAAGTCAAATCATTCATTCCAACTATAATCTTTGAAATACCCGTTTCTATTATTCTGTCCAAGTCAAAATAAGCTGACGGTAATTCAATCATTGTGCCGACTTTTCCAATAAAACCATGCTCACGCAATACTCTAATAGCTTGTTTTAATTGGTCGGCATCATTGACAAAAGGAAAAATAACAGACAGATTGGGATTGGTTTGATAAACTTCTGTAACGACATGTGCCTCAGCCTGAAATTCATTCGGACACGCCAGCAAACGCCTTATCCCTCTATATCCAAACAAGGGATGATTTTCATCAAAATGCTCTTTAGTCCCCTCTAAACAATTAGCTTCTGTATTTGTTAACTCTGAAAAACGATACCAAACCTCTTCATCTGAGTACAAGGAGCAAATGGTATCTAGATAATCTTTTACAAATTGCTGACAACTTGGTAACAGGATGTTTTGATTGAGCTCTCTCAGTAAGTATTCCCCACGAATCATACCAACATGGTGAAATAGTTGTGGGTAAACTTTTTCAGCGATTTTCTCGCCACTAAGGGCTATCTGGTTTTTCATAGCCATTCACCTCGTCTTAAAAGATACAATATCAGATATCATTATATGAAACTTTCCTCTAGTTCAAAAGCTTCATAAGGTTCAACTAACTCATATCCTAAAAATTCTGCTACTTTTTTGGAAGCCTTGTTATGAGCATCCCAAAGTGGAAACATATCTCTATTTAAACTCTCTAGAATCATTGCAGCACCAAGCTTTTTAGCAAATCCATTTCCTTGTTCGTTTGGTCTAGTTGCAACTTCCACTTCAACTGCTCCACGGTAAACTAACCTTGAGGAAATCCCAGCAATCAGTTCATTATTTTTAAGAATCACAAAGCCAAATCCACCTTTTAAAACAAAATCCTGATAGGACTCAAAATCTCCCTGTAAATCTTGTGAGCATTCTTCCTCAGAAAAGCAGTTATAAATCTGATTATCAATAGGCACAATATTGTAACCTTTCTCTAAATCAGTAACTAGATCATTTAGAAATTCAACTTGAAAATTTGCCTTATCTTTAAAAGAATAGCGAGTAAAAGAATTTAGCCCCACTTTCCGATGCAGAAAATCTTGCCAATTGGTATTTTCTGAAATAATAATCTTATAATCTAAACCGTATTTCCTAACAAAATCTTCCCAAAATCTGGAATCCAACTCCCCTGCTAGGTATAGAAAATTCCCAGCATCATAAAAGCTCGTTGTCCTATCACTATTTCGGTAGACAGATCCGATTTGAGATTTAAGACCATAGAGAACCATATTTTTCTTCCATGTTTTAAATAGTTTCATTATCCCCCTACTTCACCTTCCAATTTCTATAGCTTGTCATATCTAATTCTGGAAATCCTAGTAACTCTGCCTTAACCTGCAACACTAAAGGAGAAGCATTTTCTGTAGTAATTTCTTCCAAATTCAACCAAAGTACATTTGCTGAATCATTACTTCCATCAAGAACCTCCTGAGAAATTGAATTTTGAGAGTGTTCAAAATCGAGTACTATATCATAAAAGGCCATGATATGGTGTACTGCAAAGTCTTGCCCATCTTCTTGAACCAGCACATCATAAATCCTAGGATTAGCGTAACCCTTAAGCTTATATCCTGTTTCTTCCAAAACTTCTCTAATCAGAGTTTTCGTCAGTCCTTCACCAAGTTGTTGACTACCGCCCGGTAGATCATAACGATGTTGATAAGGGCCTCTCGTTTTTTCAATGCAGAGTAACTTCCCATTTTCAAAGCAAGTGCCATAGACTCCAAAGTGTTTTTTGATTTCCATCCAACTTCTCCTACTTCAAAGACCAACCACCATCTATTGTCAAGATTTGTCCTTGCATGGCGCTAGCTTTTCCACTTGCTAAGAAAAGGCTAAGGTCTGCTACTTCCTCTGGCTCAATCCAGCGCTTGATAGGCGTTTCACTAGCTACCCAGTCTGCCAATCCACCTGGTTCAAAGTCCGCAGCAGTCATAGCTGTCTTGACCGCTCCTGGAGCGATACCGAAGACCTGAATTCCAGCTTCAGCATAGTCCAGAGCCAACTGCTTGGTAAAGCCAGCTAAGGCATGCTTAGACGAGGTATAGGCGTGTCCACCGCCACCAGCTAGGCTTGAAGCAATAGAGCACATATTGATAATAATTCCTTTTTTACTTTCCAGCATTTGTGTCAAATAATGTCGAGTCAACTCAACAGGAGTCACGTAGTTGATTTCAAAAATCTCTTGAATTTCCTGGGCTGATTGTTCCAAAAGGGGTTTGTAATCATCCAAAACTCCCGCAGTATTGCACAAAACATCAACCTGAGGACACCAATCAAAAATAGGGTCTAAGCCCAAGGTCAAATCTCTCTGTAGAAAGTGGAAATCACCCTGTAAGAGTGGATTTTCACCTTGGTCAACCCCATAAACTTGATAACCCTTCTCTAAAAAGAGGCGAGCTTGAGCAAGTCCGATACCTGAGCTCACTCCCGTAATCAATACACGTCTAGTCATGCACTTCTACCCAATCTGTCGCCAAAACATCACAAGGTGTCGGACTCCACATGGAAAAACCTTCTCCTTCTCCAAACACGTTGATTAGGAAATAAGGTGTCACTTCAAGGGCAACCCCGTTTTGTTCAATGGTGTCAAAAAGTTGGACATAGTTTTCAGCACCTCCCCAACCAGTACGTACGTATTTTTTCTTAGCCTTTAATCCAGGCAGGATCTCTTCAAATGTCATGTTTTTCTCCTTTAATATCAATAATTCTCCCCTTCATTATAACAAAAAAACCGCTTTACAACGGCTTTTTGACTGTGATTTATTTAAATCTGCTTCTACTTACGGCAAATTATTCCCTGCTGCAAGATAAATTTCATACCATTCTTTTCTTGTTAAGCTAAAATTTGCCGCTTGGCTAACTTCTCTCAAATGCTTAGGATTTGTTGTACCTACGACTGCCTGCATTTTTGCTGGATAACGCAATATCCAAGAAATGGCAATAGTTGAAGGGGTTACTCCATATTTAAAAGCTAGACGATCAAGTACTTGATTCAAAGCTTGAAATTTCTCATTACCAACAAAGTTCCCTTTAAAATACCCGAATTGTAAGACAGACCATGCTTGAATGACCACATCGTGTAATTTGCAATATTCAAAAACGCTGCCATCTCGCATAGTTGCTTGACTATCTTCCATATTAACATGAAAACCTGATTCGAATCCTGGAGTAAAAGCCGCACTCAATTGTAGCTGATTAACAGCTAACGGCTGCTTGACATCTTTTTTAAGCAACTCCATCATCATAGGATTTTGATTAGAAACTCCAAAATCTCGGACCTTACCTTGTTTATAAAGAAAATCAAAGGCTTCTGCTACTTGGTCAGATTCCATCAAAGCATCTGGTCGATGAAGAAGCAAGCTATCTAGATGATCAATCTTCAATCTTTGCAAAATTCCGTCAACAGATTTTATAATATAGTCCTTAGAAAAATCAAAATAGGTAAATTCTTCAATGCGAATGCCACATTTGGACTGAATCCACATCTTTTCTCTTAAATCTGGACGATTTTTTAAGACAATACCTAACAGTTCTTCACAACGACCACGACCATAAATATCAGCCAAGTCAAAAGCATTGATTCCAACAGAAAGTGCTGTTTCTACAAGCTCTTCAACTTCTTTTACAGACTTATCTTTTATTCTCATCATTCCGAGAACAATTTCTGATAATTCTTTGTCATCTTGACCAAGAGTTATGTATCTCATCAAATTTTTCTCCTTTAATTCTACATTCTTAATTTAATTATAACAAAAAACCGTTTTCCAACGGCTTTTTGACTGTATATCTACTAAATTCATCCTACCACTGCAATCCGGCTTCTCTGATTTCTTTCTTGGAAGCAAATTTACCATTTGGTCTGTGCCATCTTCCGTTTTTATCTCTAAAGTAGCCACCTGAATTTGTTGATTGCGAGTTTAATTCTTGGCTTTCTTCCTTTTCTTGTGCGGCTTGACGAGCTTTTTCCTGTTCTTCTTTTGCTTTCTTTTCAGCTGCTTCTTTTTCTTCAGCCTCTTTCTTGGCTTTTTCCTCAGCTTCCTTCTTAGCCTTTTCTTCAGCTTCTTTTTTAGCTTTTTCTTCTTTGTTTTCAACTGTATTTTTAGCCGTACCATCCAAATAATTGATTTCCGCATTAGCTGAAACATTGTCTAGAATAACATGTGTCACTGAATACTGATCAACCTTTTCTTTACTACCACCCAATTTGATTTCCAAGAGTTTGCCATTTTCATCAATTCCCACATACTGCAATTCAATTTGTCTCGGAATCAATTCATCTTTCTGATAGATTGGGGTCACCTTGTAGTCAAGATAGTAGTTCGGATGATTGGCCAACCAGGAGTCCAATCGATTTTCATAATAAAGCATACTTTCTTGATTAGTATTATCTGTACCATAATAAGTTCCAGCATTGAGCCAGTTCGTCATAGGGACCAAGTTTTTCTTTTCATCATTCAATCCACTAAATTGGTACCCAATCAAATGGCCTCGATTCATTAACCAAGCCTTTTTAGAACCATCTCCATAGTAAAAATTATAGTTATGCCAACCAACTGGGTTATAACTTATCTTAGGCTCTCTCTTCTCAGTTGGCTCATCGCTGTCCTTAAGTTGAATATGAGCACCCGTTGCGCGTGATTTAGAATCCAATTCCCCAAGTTCTAGTTGTTTCTCATTTTTAAAAGGCAAGAGTCCAGCTTCTTTAAACAACTTTTCATCGAACTTGATTTGCTTCTGTTCAATTTTTTCTTCTGGGACCTTTGATTCCGCCTTATGTCCAGAACAAGCAACTAGTGTTGTGATTGAAAGCAAGGCAATTGAGAAGGATAGTAGCTTTTTCATAAAAATCTCCTTTTTATATAGTGATTAGATTAATATCGCCTATTACATTTTACTATCATTTTGTTAATTGTTCAAGAATAAAGAGACTGTTATTATACTATTATTCCTCCAATGTCCAAAACAAAACGATAACCACTTTTCAGTAGTTACCGTTGAGTTCTTTTGATTAGTCTTTCCCACCAAGTTTGCTGTTGATGGTCATCATGATGCTGGCTATTTTCTCTCCCCAGTATGGATCAGAAGCATAGCGTACATTCATTCCAGTTGCTTTGTTTCCAAGGTGGTCTCTGCCATAATCAATGTAATTCTCACGAATCCACTTGGCCGCCCCGAGGATTCCTTTATCCACATCATCAAAGCTCTTGGCTGAGGTATACGGGCTCGAATCATAAGCCGCAATTCCAAAGAAGTTATTCTTATCCTTTGCAATCTGGCTCCGTCCCCAAGCACTCTCAAGTGCACTATGGGCCATTAAGTAAAGGGCATTTATACCATAGCGTTTCTCAGCTTCCTTAAAAATAGCTCCCTTACCAGCGAGACGACTATCCCGAATATTCATCAAAGAATAAACTTTATCCAATTCGGCTGCGCTGTAATTACTTGGTTTAGTCAAATTTCTAAAGAGGAAGGGATTTTCAATGGTAAAGCCATCAAAATGAATTCCATCAGTTGAATAATATTTCTTACCAATAGTCATAGCTGAGCTATGTGGCGCAACACGGAGACTTACATAAGGTGATAACTCATGGTAAAAATACTTGCCATCACTTGTATAATGAGGGACAAATTCACTATCTTTATCAATAGCTACTAAATCACTTTTATTCATGAAGCCGGATAAGCCAGAAATATTGACTGGTATTTGACTATCTTTTTTAGATTGTGCATCTCCAAGCGAGACTATGGTTCCCTGTGATACATAACTCAATCTTTCACCAGAAGCGCTATAAACATAAGCAGTAATCGGTTTTACTTTGTAATATTTTGCCTCTGAGATCCACTTCCCATTATTCTGGAAGGAATACTCTTTACCTTTGATCGTAAAAGTACCCGTTACATATCGACCATCATCTTTTAGATAATACCAAGCATCGTAATCTTTGTCAAAAATCCATTCATTTTTGGCCATATAGCCACCAGATTTAAGGTAGTATGAACCAACCCATTCGCGGGAAGCGTAGGCACCACCTGACTTCAAGTAGAACCAGCTATTGTAGGATTTATCAAAAATCCACTCTTTTTCCGCCATTGCGCCACTATCTTTCAGATAGTAGTCACTTTTCCACTGGCTACTTGCCATCACACCATCGCTATTAAAATAGTACCATGTTCCTTTGATTTTTTCCCATTTGTTGCGAGAAATCTTGCCTGAAGCTGTGGCATAGTACCACTTGTCAGATATTTTCACCCAATCATTTTCTGCCATGGCACCACTACCTTGGAAAAGATAGTCATTATAGATGGTACGGCTAAGCATGACACCATCTTGATCAAAGTAATACCAGCTACCTTCAATCTTTTCCCATTTATTGCGAGAAATCTTGCCTGAAGCTGTTGCATAGTACCACTTGTCAGATATTTTCACCCAATCATTTTCTGCCATGGCACCACTGCCTTGAAAGAGGTAGTCATTGTAGACAGTACGGCTAAGCATAACACCATCTTGATCAAAGTAATACCAGACGCCTTCAATCTTTTCCCACTTATTGCGAGAAATCTTTCCCGAAGCTGTTGCATAGTACCACTTGTCAGATATTTTTACCCAAGCGTTTTCTACCATTGCGCCATTACCTTGGATAAGGTAACCATCAATTATAGTATTACTGAGCATAATACCATTTTTGTCAAAGTAATGCCAAGTGCCACTAATTTTTTTCCAGTTTACGACAGGCTGGTTATTTTCATAAAAACGCCAGTTTCCTTGCTCTTTTCTCCAACCTTCCTTGATAACGTCCTCGTTTTTTTCCTTTTTGGAAGGATTTTCCTCTTTTACAGCTGGCTCTTTCTTCGCCTCGACTTTAGGAACTTCTTTCTTGGGAGCAGCTTCCTCTTTTTTCTCGACTACATCTGTGGTCTGAGTTTTTTTCGTAACCTGAGATTCTTCAGCGTATACAGATGTCTTTACAAATCCTGCCATAGAAAGAACGACAGTACTTGCAAGTAGTATCTTCTTCATTTTATTCTCCTCAGTAGAAAACTATCTACACTATTACTATTGTATAAAACCTATTGTAACATAGTTGACTAACGGAAATATTACAAATTGATGAAGATTCTATGTCTTGTTAACGATAAGGAAGACCTAGTTTATCTCAGACTGGCTTTAACTTCTCGACGGAGATCTTCCAAACTGCTAATGCCATATTTGTCCATGACTTTTGGCAGATGTTCGATGATATCAGGACAAGCATAAGGATTGGTAAAGTTGGCTGTTCCAACTCCGATGGCAGAGGCACCAGCCAGATACATTTCTAGCGCAGCTTCAGCCGAATCCACTCCCCCCATCCCTATGATGGGAAGTTCCGTTGTTTGGGCGACTTGGCGGATGAGTTTGAGGGCTACTGGAAAGACTGCTGGGCCAGACATCCCACCCGTTCCATTGGCTAGGATTGGTTTTCTGGTTTTGAGGTCAAATCGCATACCGACTAGAGTATTGATCATGGTTAAACCACTTGCTCCTGCGTCTTCTGCTGCTTTAGCGATGGTGACAATATCCGTCACGCTAGGGGTTAACTTGACATAAACTGGTACATCTGACGCTTCCACAGCCGCTTTTACCACTTCATAAGCCAAGTCAGAATCTTGCCCAATCAAAAGTCCATGATTGCCGTGATCTACATTCGGGCAGGAGATATTGAGCTCGATAGCTTTTACATTTGCCGCCTTGGAAATTCCCTGAGAAACGGCAGCATACTCTTGTTTTGAAAATCCAGCTACATTAGCGATGATGGGAAGGTTTGGATACTCTCTTTCCAGCCAAGGAAGTTTTTCAGCCAAAACAGCTTCTAAACCAGGATTTTGCAGACCGATTGCATTGAGCATACCAGCAGGGGTCTCTGCCACCCTAGGAGTCGGATTCCCAAAACGGGGTTCAAGTGTCGTTGCCTTGATCATAATGGAGCCTAAAAGGTCTAAATCATAATACTTTGCATACTCTTGACCAAAACCAAAACAGCCTGATGCTGGAATGATGGGATTTTTCAAATCCAAGCCTGGTAGAGAAACTTGTAAACGATTTTTAGTCATAATTTTCTCCTTATAATACAACCGTTCCTGTGCGGAAAACAGGGCCATCTTCACAGACACGTTGGCTGACGGTTTCACTATCTGGGACTTTTAGGACACAGGCATAGCAAGCCCCCATCCCACAAGCCATACGAGATTCCAGAGATAGGTAGGCCCTTGGGTGGTCATAAAAGGTTTGATTGATATACTTCATCATTCCCGGAGCACCACATGAGTAAACCGCATCAAATTGACTGTCTAAATCATTGATAACAACAGACACATTTCCCTTGATGCCATAAGAACCATCATCTGTCGTTACAAAAACTTGACCATATTGGGCCAATTCTGTTTCGAGAATAACAGCATCCTTGTTGGCAAAACCGAGGACTGTCACTACTTTCACCCCACGCGCATGCAATTCCTTGGCTACCTCGAGCAAGGGTGGAACACCAATCCCCCCACCAACAAGGAGAACCTGGCTCTGATCGTCTAGGTCAGACAAGTCAAAACCATTTCCCTGAGGCCCCATCACATCAAGAGTATCTCCCTGACTTAATGTTGAAAAAATTGCGGTCCCAGCCCCCTCAATCCGATAAATGAGGCGACACTGCTTATTAGCCTGGTCAATAGACGAAATTGAAATAGGACGACGCAAAAGATGGGCATCATCGGGCACACGCAGATGGAGAAATTGGCCTGCTCGCATGGCTTCAACCATTTCCCCTTCTAGGACTAATTCAAAGATTGCTGGCGCAATTTCCTCTTGTGCGACAACCTTCATGGTTTCCAAACGAATGGCACCAAAACGCTTCTTACATGTGGGATTCATGATTTTCCTCCTTAAATTTTAAGGGGACCAGATAAAGAAAAGACCTTGCTAATGCAAGGCCTCAGTTGGGTTAGGCTAGAACTCATGCGCACACTTAAAAAGTCTCCACAGAGAAGTCCCCTTATCCCTTTTATCTGACACCTTGTGAGTCTCTCTGGACTCCCCTTAAAGGTTAAATTTGTATTAGTATACTCTTTCAAAGAAAAAAAGTCAAGTAGAAAACGAACATTCTACTTGACTTCATGGGATTATTTTTCACGAATGACTTCGACCTTGTAGCCGTCAGGATCCTTGACAAAGTAATAGTTTGGTGGGGTTCCTGGTAGGCCTTTGGGCTCTGTAACCTCATAGCCTTTAGCGCCATGTTCTTGATGAAGTGCCTCAAGATCAGGTGTACTAAGGGCGATATGGGCGAAGCCATCTCCTACCACGTAAGGACCGTGATCATAGTTATAGGTCAACTCCAACTCATAGTCATCACCCTCAAGTCCTAGATAGACAATGGTGAAGGCATGATCTGGAAAATCTCTGCGACGTAATTCTTTAAATCCAAAAGCATCTTGATAAAATGCGATTGATTTTTCAAGATTTTCTACTCGCAAGCAAGTATGTAGCATTTTTGAAGCCATTTTCATTACCTCTTTCATTTTAATAGTTCTATTATACCTTTATTCAGGAAAATTTACTAGAAACTTGAACTAGAGTCCTCTTCTCTACGCTTTCATTCTAAGCAGCACTTTTACGATTTTCCTTGCGTATATTGCGAATAAGGAAAAGCATGATAAGGACAAAAAGTCCCTCGAGGAAGTAGAACGTAAATTCATTGTTCATGATTAGTAAGTCTCTGTAAAAATATTTATTATAGAAAACTGAATTTGGTGCAAATAGGATTCGCAACAGTCTTCTTAAGAAAATAAAGATCTGCAAGCCATAAATCATAAAGACCTTCTTCACACCAATCATGAAGCATTGTTCCTTTGTAAAATAAGACAAGGCAACTCCATTTAACAAAAGGATAACCGTTATGGCCAGAGTTTCATTTCGTAGAATATTTGGATCAAAGATGTCTAAACGGCTGTGAATATATGGCAACGTTTGAAAGAGTAGGATCCCCAAGATTGCTGGAATAAATATTTTCTTCAGAGATGGTGGAAATCCGGGACTAAATCTTGTAAAGGACAAGCAAATCACAAGGATTTCAAAAATAAGGAAGTAAGCTATTGCAACTCCTGAAATAGTCTGGCTTCGATTTACCAAAGCAGAAAGAAAACCAGCAGAAAGAAAGATACCGATAGGAATCAGCTTATCTAAAGAATAATCCCACTTCAGCCCTTGACTTACCTGGAAACCATCGATGAGGCAGAAAAATGTAATGAACATAAGGGCACCAATGAGACCAAACGGTAAGGATGGAATAACGAGGGTTAATAACAAGATTAGCAGGAACCATGGATGAGGACTGTAGTAGAATTTTCGTTTTCCCCCCCTAGCAGTCACTCCTTCCCCAATCGGCGTTTGTCTTAATTTTAGCCTATAGAAGTAAAAGAGAGAAAGCATGCCAGCATGAACCCATGAATCATAAATAGGTCGCTCTAGAACACTAAGTATCAAACTCACAATCATAAATAGACCAAAGACAAACTGAAGAAACTTATTTTTAAAGACCTGTCTTTTTTTCCAATCCCAATAAGATAACTTGGCCTTTTGATGACAAAGTTCATAGGCATAGGCCGTCATCTCTTCTAGTTTCTGGTCTGTCTCCTCCGTCATCATTTGGGGAGCCATTTTAGAAGTAGGAAAAGGACCTAAAACATATCTCAGGAGCTCGCCATCTATAAACCGATGGTACTCCTTATAAATCTGTTGAAACAAAATCGTTAGAATGCGTGGTCTTTCTTTAAAATAGCTTCTCCACTTCTCCCAATCATTGATATCTTCGTCACTCTTCGTAAGCTTATCAATATAGAGATACCCTTCATTGAACCAGTAATCAAAATTTTCTTTTTTATCTAGCGCATACTTCTCTATAACTGAAGGATAAGACTGGATACTCTTCCAGAGGTGAAGCTTTTTCAGATATGGATTTGATTCCTTATCACTATAGCGCTCTACAAATTGGAGAACGAGAGCCAACACTTTCACATTGGTTAAAGGATAGACGTCCACCTTTTCTAACAAATCAAGTAGGAGAGTGTGATCTTTGACTGATTCAAAAAGATATTGCCAATCACGTAGAAGTTTGTACTCGTCTTCATAACGAGCATGGAGCAACTCATAAAAGGCTGCCTCAACTTCATCCGGATTATCTAGAGAGTAGTGACTAAAATCAACGTTTTCCCCTAACTCTTCTTTTACTTCCTCTAAGTAATCAGCCAAGTCATTCAAGAGTGGATAATCCTCTTCAAATATGACTTGTCGGTTTTTTTCTAGAATATAGGTTAAAACGGGAACACTCTTGATTATCTGACGATTTTGATTTACTTGATCTAAGACCATAAAGCTCAGATAGGGGTGCTTGAAAAATTCTATCCAAAAATTTAATTGATTTGCTTTTTCAGAATCTTGGAGTATTTCTTGGCAAAATTGGTAAGAATAATAGAATTCTTCAGTAGCTTCATGGGCGCTTTCAAGCGAACTTCCTTTCTCTTCTGCTATGTCTCTTTTTACCTGCCAATACTTCAGTTTAAAGCAATATCCCCAGTGTCGGAAGTCAGGTATATAGTCTTCCAACAAGGGAATGAGGATAGAGAATTGCTCCGGTTTATTAAAAATATAAACATCCATTTCCTCTAAAACGGATTGAACAATGTCCATATCATACTGATACTGATGAAAGAACTGACGCCATAGATGCTCCTGTTCTTCTGGACTGTAATCATCATTTTTAACAATACTTTCAATCGCATTTCGAATCAAATAGGCTGCTTTATTATAACTACTAAAGTCAAGAGTAGACCTTGTTGTTCCTTCTTGCCCACGGTTCTCTTCATCACCAAACGTTTCAAAATTGAGGGTACTCGTAGCTCTTTCTTCAGAATCTCCATTTAGCTGAACGTCCTCATCATAGTCACTAAAGTCAAGGGTGGACTTTTGCTCATTCTCTTCTGCTTTAAAGGTTTCAAAGTTGAGACTAGAGTTAGGCTTTTCATTTTCCTCTTCTTCAAGTTCAGTAGATTCTTGAGAGTCACTCGCTTTTCTTAGACTATTTTCTGGTCTTGTTTTTCTAGACCTCGCATAAGTCAAGGCTTTTTGATAAGCTTCAACAATTTCTTGGTAAATCTCTGGTTGGTCTTCTGGGTGATAGAGCCGGACCAGTTCAGCATAACGACTTCTAATAAGCTTGACGTCAGTCGTTGGCTCTATCCCTAAAGTTTCCCATATATTCATAAGGTCTCCTCTTTTATAGTCCTCGCTCTAGGAAATCTAGATAGTTAGAAAATGATTGATAAAGTTTTGGCAAATGATACATAGATGCTTGTTTGACTTCTTCTTCAAAGCGTCTAGTTTCTGCCATCAACTCATCTCTTCTTCTCCCCAAGAGCATACTGTACACACGATTCGCTTTTTCAATCAAGAAACGATAAACCTCTGTTTCTTGAGCATTGATCTTATAGCGAGTCAACCCTGCTTGCTTAGCCTTGATTTCCTTTTCTGTCAGAGTAACACTATCTTGGAGAATAACATGACTAAAGACTTCCTGTGTGGAATCAATTTTCACTTCGACATCCAAAATTCCATTTAAATCATAGGTAAACCGAACTGTGAAACTTTCATTTATTCGAGTATTCACAGGGACAGGAACTTCTAATTCTCCTAGGAACAGGTTTTGTGATGCCTTCATCATCTCACCTTGATAGACCTTTATCTTGACTTGGCTCTGTCCCAATTCAGCCGTATAGTACTGCTCGATGCGTGAAGCAGGGAGGGTAGAATTTCGCTCAATAATCGGCGAAAAACGGTCTCCAACAATTTCTATCCCTAGTGTAAAAGGACAAATATCAGACAGTAATAAATCTCGTATCTCACCCTGCCGTTCTTTTATTCCTGCTAAAAGAGCACAACCTCTCGCAATCATCCGATCGGGATCATCCGAAACCTGCACCACTTGATTGATACAGTAGGATAAAAAGTCCTGAACCAAGCGGAGTTTCGAAGTCCCCCCAACAAGAACAAAGTTATCTGATGATACATAGCTATAGCGTGCATCCATCAAAGCACGGTCCAAAACAGCCTTAACACGAGCCAGCAACGGTTGACAAAGCTCATAAAAACGCTGGTAGCTCAAGTCTAAAGTGTATTCCTGTTCTTGGTCCAGAACTGTCATCTTCACTTCTTCTTTCTCATTGAGTTCTAGCTTTGTCTTTTCAGCCTGTACCAGAATTTTGCTATAAAATTCTCGGGAAATCGTATCCTTGGTTAATTGATTGGAGACTAAAAATTCCTCAGCAATAGCCGCAGTAAAGTCTTCACCTCCTAAACGATTGTCCCCTGCGATCGACACGATTTCGACGATATTATCAAAAAACTCCACAACTGAAATGTCTAGAGTCCCACCACCAAAATCGACTACAATAAAAGATTGATCTTCTTGGTTTACCATAGATCTTTTAGCAAGAGCCGCTGCGGAAGGTTCATTGATAATCCGATCAATCTGAACGCCTGCAAATTTCCCTGCTAGTTTGGTCGCATAGCGTTGAGCATCATTAAAATAGGCCGGTACACTGACAATCACTTCCTCGACCTTTTCTCCAAGATAGGTCTCTGCATCGTCTACCAACTTTCGAATGATAAAAGAGCTCAATTCTTCAGCTTTATATGCTCGATTTCCTAGCGTCAACTCATGCTTGGTCCCCATAAAACGCTTGAACTGAGAAACCGTCTTATCTGGGTGGGTCACCAAGCGTTCCTTGGCAATTTTTCCAACTATTATCTCATCATTGTCATCTAAAGCCACAACAGAAGGAGTCAAATACTCACCAAAAGCATTGGGAATCAGCTTGACATGGCCATCTTGGTATACCCCTACTAATGAATTAGTCGTTCCTAAATCAATACCTACTATCATCTTCTTCAAACTCCAAATCTTTTTTAGATATTCCTATTATACAAGAAATATCCTATTTTCTTTGAAAAAATCTGTGATTTACTGTTTAAAATAGAAAATCATTTATGGAAAAACAAAAAAGTTTCACCTTACTCCTGCGGTAAAAACCACGAGAGTAAGAATGAAACAGTTTGTCATTATTTACCAAGTTTTGCTTTAGCTGCATCTGCAAGAGCTGTGAAAGCTGCTGCATCGTTAACAGCCAAGTCAGCAAGCATTTTACGGTTAACTTCGATTTCAGCCAATTTCAAGCCATGCATCAATTGTGAGTATGAAAGTCCGTTCAAACGAGCTGCCGCATTGATACGAGTGATCCACAATTTACGGAAGTCACGTTTTTTCTGACGACGGTCACGGTATGCATAGTAGTAAGAGTTCATTACTTGTTCTTTTGCAGTACGGAACAAGATGTGTTTAGCTCCATAGTAACCTTTTGCTAATTTAAGAATACGTTTACGACGTTTGCGTGATACAACGCCACCTTTAACACGTGCCATGTTTTATTTCCTCCAAATATTTCCTAGAATTGTTTACTTACTGTTAGGCTATTATTTCAAGCGAGTAAGCATTGCTTTGATACGTTTGAAATCTCCTGAATGCACCATAGATGCTTTACGAAGATGACGACGTTGTTTTTTAGTTTTTCCGTGGAAACGGTGAGAAGTGTAAGCACGGAAACGTTTAAGTCCACCAGAACCTGTACGTTTGAAACGTTTAGCTGATGCGCGGTGTGTTTTTTGTTTTGGCATGATTTTTTCTCCTTTATTTAACTTTCTGACAATTATTTTTTGTCAGTTGCTGGCGCCAACTGCATGAACATTTGGCGTCCATCCATCTTAGCTCGTTGTTCGATGATCGCAATATCTTGTGTTGCTTCAGCAAACTCGGCTAAAACTTTTGCACCAATCTCTTTATGGGTGATCATACGCCCTTTAAAGCGAATGGATACCTTAACTTTATTTCCTTTTTCAAGGAACTTGCGTGCATTGCGAAGTTTTGTGTCAAAGTCACCCTTGTCAATAGTTGGACTCAGACGAACTTCTTTCACAGTAACAACACTTTGTTTTTTACGTTGTTCTTTTTGCTTTTTCTGATACTCAAATTTGAACTTGCCGTAGTCCATAATTTTAGCAACAGGTGGCTTTGCTTGGGGTTGAATCAATACTAAGTCAACATTTGCACTATCAGCCAATGCTTGCGCTTCGCTGAGTGGCTTGATGCCTAGCTGTTCCCCCTCAAGACCGATCAAGCGAACTTCACGTACACGAATTTCATCATTGATGAATAAGTCTTGCTTTGCTATGGTTTTCACCTCTTTTTTATTATTAGAGAAAAACAAGAGCGGACTCGTAATGATACAAGCCCGCACGTTATGATAGCGTTTCTTAGAAACTTTTCATCCGTAGGGCCAGGCAACTTGATGTCACAAGGCGAGAAGCTCTCACTTCTGCTTTTCTCAACTTTTATATGATACCAAGTTTTCTAATCCTTGTCAAGATAAAAAGTCATTTTTTCGAAAAACTTTATTTCTAGTGAAAGTTCTATAATGAAGTTAGCCACCCAGCCTTCCTAAAAATATAATGCTTTAACTAGCTTATAGCTAGCTCCTGATTTCATTTGATAATAGGCTTGAAGATGTTGTCAAATGAAATCTAGTTTTAAGCATAAGAAAACATCACTGTGTTATACTTGTTGTTCACCACAAACACAAGAAAGGCACAGAGATGCAAAACAATTATACTACAAAAGCTAAACATTTGACAATCCATAGCCGTCGTTTAATCGAACGATGGAAAAATGAAGGGAAATCAAATAGAGAAATCGCCTCTCTACTTGGAAAAGCTCCTCAGACCATCCACAATGAAATCAAGCGTAGGACAGTCCTACAATGTATTGGAAAGGGACGATTCAAAAAGGTTTATTCTGCCGCCTACGCTCAACAGTCTTATGAAACCAATCGGAAGCACTCTGTGAAGAAATCAATCTTGACAAAAGAACTAAAACAAAAGATCCTACACTATCATAACCAAAAGTTGTCTCCTGAAATGATGGTCAAGGCTAAGGGCGTTGCAGTGGGAATTTCATCCATCTACTACTGGATTCATCATGGAAAATTAGGATTGACCAAACAGAATCTACTTTATCCTAGAAAAGGAAAAACTGTCAAGAAACAAGCTAGCTCCAACTTTAAACCTGCTGGTCAATCCATTGAACAGCGTCCTGAAGCATTCACGTTCATTTCCATTGTGTCAATTGTACTAGTAATACAATATTAATTATATATTTAACAAGCAGAGGCTACTTTTTACTTAGAGCGTAGCAGATTTTTGCATTCAAAAAATAAAAACGATAGAATATGACTATCAAAACTATAAGGAGTTTTCCATGAGAGAATATGATATCATCGCCATCGGTGGGGGAAGTGGCGGCATTGCCACTATGAACCGCGCTGGCGAATACGGTGCTAAAGCAGCTGTTATCGAGGAGAAAAAATTAGGTGGAACCTGCGTCAATGTCGGCTGTGTTCCTAAGAAAATCATGTGGTATGGAGCGCAAATCGCTGAAAGCTTTCACCACTACGGCCCTGACTATGGTTTTACAAGTTCAGATGTTCAATTTGATTTCGCAAAACTTCGTCAAAATCGTGAAGCCTACATCGATCGTGCCCGCTCGTCTTATGATGGAAGTTTCAAGCGCAATGGGGTTGATTTGATTGAAGGTCGTGCTCATTTCGTTGATTCCCACACAGTCAGCGTTAATGGTGAATTGATTCGTGCCAAGCATATCGTGATTGCGACTGGCGCTCGTCCAAGCATCCCAACTATCCCTGGAGCTGAACTCGGTGGCAGCTCAGACGATGTCTTTGCTTGGGAGCAACTTCCTGAATCCGTTGCGATTCTTGGAGCTGGTTATATCGCCGTTGAATTAGCAGGTGTTCTCCACGCACTAGGAGTAAAAACTGATTTGTTTGTCCGTCGCGATCGTCCCTTACGTGGTTTTGACAGCTACATCGTTGAAGGTCTTGTCAATGAAATGGAAAAAACAGGTCTACCTTTGCACACGCATAAGGTACCAGTCAAGCTCGAAGAAACTGAGCAAGGCATAACGATTCATTTTGAAGACGGTTCTAGTCACACTGCAAGCCAAGTTATCTGGGCTACCGGTCGCCGTCCAAATGTAGACGGTCTGGAGTTAGAAAAGGCTGGCGTCACACTCAACCAACGTGGATTTATCCAAGTAGATGAATACCAAAATACAGTTGTAGATGGCATCTATGCTCTTGGAGATGTTACTGGTGAGAAAGAACTGACCCCAGTAGCCATCAAGGCAGGACGTACCCTATCTGAACGCCTCTTCAACGGGAAAACAAATGCCAAGATGGACTACACGACTATCCCTACTGTTGTCTTCTCCCACCCAGCAATCGGAACCGTCGGTTTGACCGAGGATCAAGCTATCAAAGAATACGGCCAAGATAACATCAAAGTCTACAAGTCAAGCTTTGCATCCATGTACTCTGCCGTTACAAGCCATCGTCAAGAGTCTCGCTTCAAACTCATCACCGCCGGTGCTGACGAAAAAGTTGTTGGTCTTCACGGACTTGGTTACGGAGTAGATGAGATGATTCAAGGATTCGCTGTTGCTATCAAGATGGGAGCAACCAAGGCAGACTTTGATGCTACAGTAGCTATCCACCCAACCGCTTCAGAAGAATTTGTAACCATGCGCTAATTATCGCAAGAGACCTCTTGAGGTCTCTTTTTACTTGCAAAATCGGCTGTTACAAAAAATGTTATCCTTAATTTAAAAACAGGTTGACTTTTCTTCCTGAATTAGTATAATAGTTACTATAATTTTAAAAAGAGGTTAACAGTTTTGAAAAAAGCTCATATCTATGCTATCCCTGCTATCGGTGCTGCTCTCATCGCCGTATTGGCACAAATCAGTCTCCCTATCGGTCCTGTTCCTTTCACTCTGCAAAACTTTGCGATCGGTCTGATTGCTACTGTTTTTAGACCTAGAGAAGCTGTCCTTTCCGTAGCTCTCTACCTCCTGCTGGGTGCCATTAGTTTACCTGTCTTTGCAGGGGGAGGAGCTGGGTTTCACGTTTTAGTCGGTCCAAGTTCAGGCTATCTTTGGTTCGACCTTGTCTATGCGGGGCTTACATCTTATCTCATCCATCAAAATAGTGGCTATATTCGCATTTTCCTAGCCAACCTCTTGGGTGATTCCCTCGTCTTTGTCGGAGGTATTCTCAGTCTCCACTTCCTAGCTGGTATGCCACTTGACAAAGCACTCGCTGTCGGTGTCCTTCCCTTTATCCTTCCTGATCTTGGTAAGATTATTGCGATTAGTTTCATTGGTCGTCCACTATTACAACGACTTAGGGGACAAGCATACTTCTCAATTTAACCCAAAAAGGATACTGAGTCAAAAACTCAATATCCTTTTATTGGTTTCCTTTAAAGGCATCTACCATTACCTGAAATTCTTCATTGGAAAGCGTGATTCCTTTGCCCATTTTGGTATGGTCAGGACTCCAAGTTCGAATATCAAACTTTGCTGGTGCGCCATTAAAGCTGACTCGATTTAGTTCTTTTGTCCATCCTTTTTCATTTTCAGACAAGGTCAGTAAGTGTTCTTCGATTTCAAATGTAAATTCTGCCATTTTAACTCCTTTATGTGATATGCTTTCTATAGTCTATTCGTAAAATCTTGTAGATTTTAGGAAAATTTTATATAATATAGTTATATAAGAGGGGAGAAGCCTATGAGATATACATTCAAGCATGTCTTAGATAAGATACAAGACTTTCTCAGTGGACATGATGAACGAGATTATTCTGAAAACGACTCCCTCATTGCTACAATTGAACAAGCCATCCAGAAAAAAACTGCTGTTCATGTCATACTAGCTGAAACAAGCTTCACTGGTGATATCGTCAAATATGATACCAGTCGTCAACAGATTGTTGTCAAAAATTTTACAAAAAATGTAACACGTATCATCCGAATCGCTGACATCAAAAGGCTACGCTTTGTCCCATCTACTGTCCAGAGAGCTCAGAAAAATAGATTTAAGAAAGAGTGAGATGCTTTTCATCCCACTCTTTTTCTTAACGAATTTGTTCAAAATGCAGGTGAACTGCGATATGGTCTCCGTAACCACTTCTCTCCAAATCGCGTTGTAAGCGGTAAGAAATGTAATGTTCTGCGATGGTGATATATCCTGCCCCCAACAAACGATTTTCAACCATTGATTGAATCATGCTAATGGTCGCACGTTCCACTTTTGCTTCCTCCAAGTCCAAGACTACTTTTTTAGTGACTTGAGCTAGGTTTTGACGTAAATCATCTGTCAAAACATAAACTGTCTGTGCTGCTTTTAGGACAGCTTGGTAAATTTTATCTGGATCAAAGTCTGCAACTTCTCCGTTACGTTTGATTACTTGCATAAGGTTCTCCTTTATTCTTTGTTTTCTCTGATTTCAGCCAGCATTTTTTCTTCTTCTGCTGTTAGTTGATAGTTTTCTAGCAAATCTGGTCTGCGCTCATAGGTTTTCTTTAAACTCTCATAAAGTCGCCACTGACGAATCTTCTCATGGTGCCCACTCATAAGCACATCTGGAACCACCATGCCTCGATAGTCATAAGGACGTGTGTATTGGGGATATTCGAGAAGTCCTGAAGAAAAACTATCATCCTGGTGACTAGACTCCTTGCCAATCACTTCTGGAATCAAGCGAACAGTCGCATCGATCATAGTCATAGCCGCCAATTCACCACCAGTCAAGACATAGTCTCCTAGGGAAATCTCATCCGTTACTAAGGTCTTGATGCGCTCGTCATACCCTTCGTAGTGACCACAGATAAAGATCAGTTCCTCTTCCTGAGCCAAATCTTCAGCATAAGCCTGATCGAACTGTTTCCCAGCAGGATCAAGAAGTATGACACGGGGATTTTTCTTCTCAATGGCATCAAAGGCATCAAAAATGGGTTGAGTTCGGAGCAACATCCCCTGACCGCCTCCGTAAGGCTCATCGTCGACATGGCGGGCTTTTTCAGCATATTCTCGAAAATTATGATACTGGATATCCAAGAGCCCTTTTTCTCGAGCCTTTCCAACAATCGAGTGCTCTAGTGGAGAAAACATCTCAGGAAAGAGGGTTAAAATATCAATCTTCATCATCTAACCCTTCTAAGATGTCCACATCAACCCGTTTGTTTGGAATATCAACATTGAGAACTACCGGCGGAATGTAAGGTAAAAGCAAATCACGCTTACCTTTTCTCTTAACCACCCAGACATCATTGGCACCTGGTTGTAGGATTTCCTTGATGGTTCCAATCAAGTTGTCTCCCTCGTAAACATCCAAACCGATAATCTCGTGATAGTAGAATTCCCCATCGTCTAGGTCATTCAGATCTTCCTCAGCGACCTTGAGACTATAACCCTTGTACTTTTCAATCGCATTGATATGGTACATGTCTTTGAATTTGATAATATCAAAGTTCTTATGCTTACGGTGGCTAGCGATGGTCACTGTTTGGACAAACTGATCTTTTTCATCAAATAAAGCCAGCTCTGCCCCTTTTTTAAACCGTTCCTCAGCAAAATCCGTCACAGACAAGACTCGCATCTCACCCTGCAGACCCTGCGTATTGACGATTTTTCCAACATTAAAGTAGTTCATCTTGTCTCCTGTATCTATTTCTATCCTTTATTTTATCACGTTCCAGGGATTTTCACAAGTTGGATAGGTCCTATCTTACAAGGCTACTACTTCTTCAAAAAATTCACCAACTATCTGATTAAACTCTTTAGGGTGGTCATTCATCGGTTGGTGTTTGCTGTCTGAAATCGTTACTTGACGCGCATTGGGATTTAAGGCAATGATACCATCATAAATTATTTTTAGGTGTTTGGGGAAATCGTTTTCTCCTCTTACTAAAAGCATAGGAGGATTTCCTTTATATCCTTCTATCTCATGGACTGCCAAGAACCCTGTGATTCCAAGGTTCAAGAAAACATCTCGCCCAGTTTCTATAATTGCCGTCTTGACCAATTCTCTTGTGATAGGGTTATCAGTACACATTTTTGAGTTCTTATCAGCAATCACCTTCCAAGGAATCGTTTTGTACATAAGAGAACTATATTTGATTCGACCTCTTTCTTTCTCTGATAGGTAACGATGCTGTCCCCAACTATCTACCATGACCAAGGCTAGGACTCTTTCTGGATGGCGATAGGTATACTCTTGAAGTGGATTTCCTCCCCAAGAATGACCAACCAATATCACCTTATCCAGCTTAAAATAGGACAAAATGGCATCTACATCTTGAATAGCGCCTTCCAAGTCGGGTAGCCCAACTTTCATAGGTGATTCACCCTGCCCTCTAACATTTACAAAGTAAAGGTCAAATCCATCAAAAGCATCATACTGGTGGGCCCACATCTGACTGCGTCCACAAGCTCCATGATAGAAAATAATGTGGCCTTTATTTGCATTCCTAGGACGATGATAAACAACCAAATCACAATCTAATACTGGTATAATGTGACGTTCCAAAGTCTCGAGTTCTCTGTTATAAAAAGCAATAGCTTCAGCAATATCATTTGGCTTCATTACTACATTCGCTCCTCTTTATCCTGATATCATTCTTTGTATCTATTTTATCATGCTATATTAAAATCATGGTTTTCTAAACTTGATTTCATTAAAATTTTTGAATTTTCTGCATCATTTAGGTAAAGAAAAAGACTGCTAAGCAATCTTTACTTTTTTCTCATCAGATTCATGCCTAAAATTCCAGCAATAATCAGAGCAGCTCCTATCACATGGTAACTATAGATTGGTTCGTGGAGTATAAGAGCTCCAGCTAGAATGGTCAAAACTGTTCCAAGATTGCCAAAGACACTGACGGTTGATGCCCCGAGGCGAACGATAGCATAGATAGAGAGACTACCAGTAACTATAGAGGCTAGTATTCCCAAATAGAGGATGGAAAGCAGATAAGATACCTGTCCAAGTGGCGCAAAGTAAGCTAATAGGTTCCCCTCTAGATAGTGCGAGGTCAGACTCAGCGTATTAAAGGTGACGAAGCCAACAAATATCACAACAGCTGTCATATCCACGGCCCGATAGCGGCCTCCTTTAGCCTTGCTGAGGATATTGTTTATCGCATTGGCGAGAACAGATCCCAACATCAAGAGAAAGCCCAAGCTAGCAGTTTCAGTGCTAAAGTTCGCTCCTTTACTAAGGAAGATGAAAACCACTCCTGCTACGGATAAAATTAAAAAGAACTTTTGAAGCAAACTTGTCTTTTCCTTGAGAAAGACCGATGCTAAAAGGAGTGTAAAAATTGGGACAAGAGCTTGTAAAATTCCCGCTTCAGAAGACGATATATACTGTAAGGCAAAAGATTGAAAAATAAAAAAGAGAGGTGGATAGAAAAGACTCATAGGCAGAATAGAAAGAATATCTTTTCTACTTAAACTCACATTGATAAGTTTTGTTTGATGAAGGATGACCAATACCAAAGCAGCGATTGTATAGCGATGTGCCAAGTTTGTAAGTGGACTTGCATAGCCCAAAGCAATCTTAGTAAATAAAAAAGAAAAACCAATGATGGCTGAAAAGGATATGGCCGCTAGGTATGCTTTTGTTTTCTCGTTCATAGATTGTTACTCCCTTTAAAAGTAGCTATTCTCAAGATTAATTGACTAGAATTCTTTGAGACTGTCTATCCATTTTAGCATAGTAAAATCCTAGATGCTATTTCTAGGATTGGTATTTTATTCCTTCTTTCACCGTTTATCTATTACATTAGCTAAAAAGGATTCAGCCAGTCTGATCTGCTTTTCTCGTTCTTTTCTTACAAGTTCTAGCTTGTCTGCCTCTTGGAGATTCCTTACTTTGATAGCATAATCCGCGGAAACGATGGCATGTCCTCTCATATGAACAGTTGAGATAGCTTGTACAAAAACTCTGGCAGCGTACTTAGCGATTTGATTTTGGGCATTTTTAGAGAGGAGATTTGCTGTGAAACCTACCTTTCTCAGCTCATAAGGTGAAATCTCATTTCTTAATCTCGCATCAAAAGCCTCACAAGCTTGTCGAATCATTTTATTTTTCTCGACTTCATCACCGATATCAATTAAAGATAAGAAATCTCGCGAGTTCTCTAATGCCCATCGAGCTAGTTCTTTCTGAGGAAGTCTATCCAGTATTTGTTCTAGTTCCAATCTTTTCTCAGAGTCGTCCCAAATGGCAACTTTGTACGGACTGGGTAGGTGATTCATTTTAGTCTTATAGGCAGTTCGTTCAAACTCATTCCATGCATAATCCTCTGGTTTCATTGCTTTCTCTATTCTTTCTTACTAGCTAGCGTAAGCTAGGAAAAATCTTTCATATCAGTGAAAAGAGGTTACTCCTTGTTTTCTTGGAAGTTCTCCAAAAATCCTTCCAAATCTCTTTCGTGCTGATACTTAATGGCTGCTTTTTTATCTTTGTCAAAAATGGTTTTGGTTAGGTCAATGTCGTTGATAGCCGCAATAGCGACCGTGTAGTGAATAATATCTGCCAGTTCTTTGGCTAGTTCCTCATTTGAGTCCTGGACACCCTCTTTTCGACCAGAGCGCCCATTCAAGACCTCGGCTACTTCTCCGACTTCCTCCACTAGCTTGATAAAGAGGCCTTCCTCAGTTCGAGATTGCTGGTAATGTTCGAGTAAGTAAGCTTGTAATTGTCTAAAGGTTAAATCCTTCATCTTCTCCTCCTCACAAAAAAGCGAGACAGCTGTCCCGCTTTTTATTTTTCATCGATAACGATTCTTACTTTCTTGTCTTCAGTTGGGACAGAGTAGACAATCGTTCTTATCGCTGAGATAGTGCGACCCTTACGACCAATAACACGACCAACATCGCTCTGGTCAAGATCCAAGTGATACTCCAAAAACTCTGGTGTATCTTCAATCTTGATAGTTAAGGCATCAGGTTGTGAAATCAAAGGTTTCACAATCGCAATAATGAGATTTTCAATCGTATCCATCTGTCAACCTACTTTAGAATTATTTAGAGAATTTAGAATCGTGGAATTTTTTCAATACGCCTTCTTTTGAAAGGATGTTGCGAACTGTATCTGAAGGTTGAGCTCCATCAGCCAACCATGCAAGAACGCGGTCTTCTTTCAAAGTTACTTGGTTTTCAGCAACAAGTGGGTTGTAAGTTCCAACTGTTTCGATGAAACGTCCGTCACGTGGTGAACGTGAGTCTGCTACGTTGATACGGTAGAAAGGTTTTTTCTTAGAACCCATACGAGTCAAACGGATTTTAACTGCCATTTTAAAGTCTCTTTTCTTATTTTTTATTTCGGTGAAATAGCTGAGCTATTTAGCACATGTTCTATTATAGCAGATTTTTGACAGGTGTCAAGAAAAAAACTTGACAGAGTTTTAATTTTTTTCAACTACTAGAAACTTTTAGTAAAATCTTTTACATTTGAAATCAAACTTCTTTTAAGGTACAATGGTAGAAATGAATTTTTGAGAGGTTAACAATGAAAAAACTAGCAACCCTTCTTTTACTATCAACTGTAGCCCTTGTTGGATGTACTAGTATCCAACGTGGTCTCCGTGGTGATGAATATGTCGACTCTAGTATCTCTGCTGAAGAAAGCTCAAAAGCAGCTGCTCAGGCTGCCAAAGATTTGAATGACGCATTGACAAATGACAATGCCAACTTCCCTCAACTTTCTAAGGAAGTTGCTGAAGATGAAGCTGAGGTCATTTTACACACAAATCAAGGCGATATCCGTATCAAACTCTTTCCAAAACTAGCACCTCTTGCGGTTGAAAACTTCCTTACTCACGCTAAGGAAGGCTACTATAACGGCATCACCTTCCACCGTGTCATTGATGGCTTTATGGTTCAAACTGGAGATCCTAAGGGAGATGGTACAGGGGGCCAATCTATCTGGCATGATAAGGATAAAACAAAGGACAAGGGAACTGGTTTTAAAAATGAAATCTCTCCTTACCTATACAATATCCGAGGAGCCCTTGCTATGGCTAACACTGGTAAACCAAACACCAACGGTAGCCAGTTCTTCATCAACCAAAATTCAACAGATATTTCTGCTAAACTTCCTACTAGCAGGTATCCAAAGAAAATCATTGAAGCCTATAAAGAAGGTGGAAATCCAAGTCTAGACGGCAAACACCCCGTCTTTGGTCAGGTCATCGATGGTATGGACGTTGTTGACAAGATTGCCAAAGCTGAAAAAGATGAGAAAGACAAACCAACGTCTGCTATCACCATTGATAGTATCGAAGTGGTGAAAGACTACGACTTCAGCAAAAAATAGGCCATCAACAGATAAGGAGACGACATGATTCTATTTTGGGGTTCTAAAGGTTATCAGAAAGATTTGGGACATACGCAAACTGCGATCGAATGTAGTCACTGTAACAATGTCGACACTTGGGAGATTGTAGAAACTGGACGCAAATTCACCCTCTACTGGATTCCACTTTTTCCTTATGGTAAAAGTTACTTCGTTTCTTGTCCGATTTGCCACTACGGTAAAGAAATTGAGAAATCTGAAGTTGAAAGCTATTTAAATTACTAGTCAAAAAAGCCAAGTCAAAATGACTTGGCTTTTTCTTCGGCACTATAATTTCTGTAGCGGGTAACCCCCCTGTAGATCTTATAGGGCCTATTTTCTTGTAAAAAGGAAATTATTGCTAAACAGAACTACGATGCCCCATCTTACCCTGATTGCGGAAGTCAAATGAGGAAATATGACTTCCAGAAACCGTCTAAGATTCCTTACCTTGAAATGACTGGTATGCCTACTAGAATCCTCCTTAAAAAGCGACGTTTTAAGTGTTATCAGTGTTCGAAAATAGCGGTCGCCGAAACCTCTCTCGTCAAGAAAAATCACCAAATTCCTCGTATTATCAACCAAAAGATTGCTCAAAAGTTAATTGAAAAGACGTCTATAACTGATATTGCTCATCAGCTGTCTATTTCAACTTCAACCGTCATTCGCAAGCTCAATGGTTTTCACTGTAAGTATGATTTTTCTCGTCTGCCTGAGATTATGTCCTAGGACGAGTATGCCTTTACCAAGGGAAAGATGAGTTTCATTGCACAAGATTTTGACAAGCTTAATATCATCACCGTCCTTGAGGGAAGAACACAAGCTGTTATCCGAAATCACTTTCTTCGCTACGATCGAACCGTTCGCTGTCAGGTGAAAATCAATTACGATGGATATGTTTAGCCCTTACTATGGCTTAGCTAAACAGCTTTTTCCCAGTGCTAAAATCGTTCTAGATCGTTTTCCCCCTTCGTTATTATATTTCTAAACTCAGGCTAAAACAGTCCACTGGACTGTTTTACTCCAACACTTAAGCCGTGCTATGAGTCGTTTGCGTGTCCAAATTATGAATCAATTTGAGCGAAAATCCCATGAATACAAGGCCATCAAACGTTACTGGAAACTCATTCAACAAGATAGTCGTAAACTCTTTTATCGCCCTACTTTTCGTATGCACTTGACGAATAAAGAAATTCTAGACAAGCTTTTGAGCTATTCAGGAAGACTTGAAACACCACTATAAGCTCTATCAGCTCTTGCTTTCTCACTTTCAGAATAAGGAACCAGACAAATTTTTCGGACTCATCAAGGACAATCTAAAGCAAGTTCATCCTCTTTTTTATCAAACGCAATGCTTTTGGTTTTCGAAACTTTGAAAACTTCAAAAAAGGATTTTCATCGCTTTGAACATAACCATAACCACCCGTCTAACGGGTGGTTTGCACCAGGGCTATAAGCCCAAATTACCAGCCAGCGCCTAAAGACGCTGGCTTTCACTTTGTTCAAGCCTCTCAAAGAGGTGTTCGCATTACTTACCACTATCCCTAAAGGGATCCTCATATTCTTTTACACTTAATTTATCTAGTGCTATATCATGCTTTACTCGTTCTCGAATTTTCATACTCGTGAAGAAATCATCCACTGGATATATTTCCTAATTGTGGCTTCATTAAGTCCTACTGTACTCACGTAGTAACCTTCTGCCCAAAAATGCCGGTTGCCAAACTTGTACTTGAGGTTGGCGTGTTTGTCAAACATCATGAGTGCACTTTTGCCTTTTAAATAACCCATGAAACTTGAAACACTTATCCTTGGTGGAATACTTACTAACATATGTACATGATCAGCCATTAAGTGTCCTTCGATAATCTCAACACCTTTATAACTACATAATCGATGGAATATTTCTCCCAAACTGCTTCGATATTGATTATAAATTACTTTTCGTCTATACTTAGGAGTGAACACAATGTGATATTTACACATCCACTTTGTGTGTGATAAACTATGTGCCTTTTGTGCCATATTTTTCTCCTTTCGCTTTACAATTGGCTTGAACACCTTTATTGTATCGCGTTTGGAGTTTTTTGGTATAACCTCCGATGCGCACCCGCATAGCTGGTGGTTTATTTGTCTCGCACCTTACGGAGCGAGACGGATTAATAGTCACATAATCATAACCACCCGTCTAACGGGTGGTTTGCACAAGGGCTATAAGCCCAAATCACCAGCCAGCGCCTAAAGACGCTGGCTTTCACTTTGTTCAAGCCTCATTGCTCTTGACTCGTCACAAACCTCTCAAA
>CAJNDD010000018.1 GCA_905221435.1 bacterium | reverse complement strand
TATCTTCATAACTCAATTTCATAATAAAACACCCCAAAAGTTAGATTTTTTCTGTCTAACTTTTGGGGTGCAGTTCACATCGGCTCTTTTTACTTTATTCTCCTTCAAAGGCATCTTTTATGTGGTCAAAGAAGCCTTTTTTCTTTGGATTGACTTTCAAATCGCCTGCAGCTGCGAATTCTTTAAGGGCTGCTTTTTGGCGGTCGTTCAAGCCTGTCGGAGTCACGACATTGACAGTAACGTATTGGTCACCAACGGCACTGCCACGAAGACTCGGTGCTCCCTTGCCACGTAGACGGAATTTCTTGCCAGTCTGAGTTCCTTCTGGGATAACCAATTCAACATCGCCATGCACGGTCGGAATTTCCACAGTATCTCCGAGGGCTGCTTGGACAATATTGAGATTCAACTTGTAGAAAATAGTTGTTCCTTCACGTTCAAACTTATCACTAGCTTCTACTGAAACCACCACATACAAGTCACCATAAGGTCCACCGTTAAAGCCTGCTTCACCTTGACCAGCTAGGCGGATTTGTTGGCCCGTTTCCACACCAGCAGGGATTTTTACATGTACGCTATGAGCTTGTTTTTCATGACCTGTTCCGTGACAAGTTGTACATGGGTCTTTAATTTCTTTTCCGCGACCATGACAGACATCACAGGTTACTTGGCGGCGCATCATACCAAGCGGAGTCTGCGTATCGACGTTAATGACACCAGCGCCATGACAGCGTCCACAAGTGACTGGACTTGTCCCTGGCTTAGCACCAGAGCCGTTACATGTACGACAGCTGGCTTCACGATTGTATTTAACTTCTTTTTCCGTTCCGAAGATAGCTTCTTCAAAGGTCAAGTTCACACGGTACTGGAGGTCATCCCCTTGACGAGGAGCATTTGGATTGCGCGAAGCTCCGCCTCCGCCAAAGAAACTTGAGAAGATATCCTCAAAACCACCGAAGCCACCTGCTCCGTCAAAGCCACCAAAACCGCCAGCACCACCAAAGCCACCGTTGGCACCCGCAGCACCATATTGGTCGTAGGCTGCACGTTTTTGGTCGTCACTCAAAGTCTCATAGGCTTCTTGAACTTCCTTGTACTTTTCCTCAGCACCAGGTTCCTTGTTGATATCTGGGTGGTATTTTTTGGAAAGCTTACGATAAGCCTTTTTGATCTCGTCTGCCGAAGCGTTTTTTGACACCCCCAGACGATCATAAAATTCAGTATTGTTCATACAAGATACTAAGAGCGAACAGAAAGCGACCGAAATTTAGGAAACCGACAAGAAATCCTGATTTCTTAGGAGGTTTATCTAATTTCCAAGCTTTCCGCTCAAGTTCAATTACGAACACCCTTATTCCTTTCTATTAATATTTTGAATCAAACCTCGATTTAGGTCGGATTCAATTCCTTTCTTTTATATTGATGAGAAAAACTCAAATAAATTAGGTTTAACCCCTTTTTACCGAAAAACAGAGGCTGGGTTGCAACCTCTGGATTTTTTATTATTATTCAGGTTTGTAATTTTCTAAGAAATACAATACCCTATTTACATTAGTCCATTCCTTTTCAGATTTTGAACTTAAACGACGAATCCATACTAATCGGATTGTATACAAGATTACAATAGCACCCGATATATACAGAGGTAAATTAATAACATTGGGATCTTGTTCTGATAAACCAAACGGAACAGTAATAGCCAGTGTAAAAGATGTCACAATTGTTGGTGTAAAAACAGAGGATACAATGCTATTTAATGATGAATCTATTTCTTCTGAGCGCATCCTAGCCACGTGAATTTTTTCCTTGTATAACTCTAATTCATCTACACGATCACTTGTGAAATATTCCCTTATTTGACTCTTGGTACTTTCTGGATCTTGTTTTGCTTCTCTGCAAAGTTGATTATATAGGTCAACATGGTTTCTATTTGTAAAATCTAATGTCATCTTACTTTTCAGTAAACTCTCCGTCTACGACGTCATCGCCTGCGTTTCCTGTTGCTTGTGCGCCTTCTGCTCCTGCTTGAGCTTGTTGGGCTGCTGCGGCTTGTTCGTAGAGTTTAACAGCAAGTCCTTGAGCTTTTTCGTTCAATGCTTCAAGTTTTGCTTTCATTTCGTCCAAGTTGTTGTCTTCTTGCGCTTTCTTAAGGTCATCAAGGGCAGCTTGGGCAGCGTCACGCTCTGCATCGAAGCCTTTGCCTTCAGTTTCTTTGATTGTCTTTTCAGTCGCGAAGATTGCTTGGTCTACTTCGTTACGAAGGTCAACTTCTTCTTTACGTTTCTTATCTGCTTCAGCGTTTGCTTCTGCATCTTTCATCATGCGGTCGATTTCTTCGTCTGTCAAACCTGAGTTTGATTGGATAACAATTGTTTGTTCTTTTTGAGTTCCAAGGTCTTTGGCTTTAACAGATACGATACCGTTTTTATCGATGTCAAATGTTACTTCGATTTGAGGAATTCCACGAGGAGCAGCTGGGATGTCTGTCAATTGGAAACGTCCAAGAGTCTTGTTATCCGCTGCCATTGGGCGTTCACCTTGAAGAACGTGGATATCAACGGCTGGTTGGTTATCTGCTGCAGTTGAGAAGACTTGTGATTTAGAAGTTGGAATAGTTGTATTGCGGTCGATCAGTTTTGTGAAGACGCCACCCATTGTTTCGATACCAAGTGACAACGGTGTTACATCAAGAAGGACAACATCTTTGACATCACCAGTGATGACACCACCTTGAATAGCAGCACCCATGGCAACCACTTCATCAGGGTTCACTGATTTGTTTGGTTCTTTACCAGTTTCAGCTTTCACAGCTTCTACAACGGCAGGAATACGAGTTGAACCACCAACAAGGATAACTTCGTCGATTTCTGACAAGCTCAAACCTGCATCAGAAAGGGCTTGACGAACTGGAACTTTTGTACGTTCAACAAGGTCACGAGTCAAATCGTCAAATTTCGCACGAGTCAAAGTCATTTCCAAGTGAAGAGGTCCAGCCTCGCCTGCAGTGATAAATGGCAAGCTGATTTGAGTTGAAGTTACACCTGAAAGGTCTTTCTTAGCTTTTTCAGCTGCATCCTTCAAACGTTGCATTGCCATCTTGTCAGTAGACAAGTCAATACCGTTTTCTTTCTTGAATTCTGCTACCAAGTGGTCGATAATCTTTTGGTCAAAGTCGTCACCACCGAGTTTGTTATCCCCTGCAGTTGCCAATACATCGAAGACACCGTCACCCAATTCAAGGATAGATACGTCGAATGTACCACCACCAAGGTCGAATACCAAGATTTTTTCTTCTTTATCCGTCTTGTCCAAACCGTAAGCAAGGGCTGCTGCAGTTGGTTCGTTGACGATACGTTCTACTTCAAGACCAGCGATTTTACCAGCGTCTTTTGTTGCTTGACGTTGAGCATCGTTGAAGTAAGCTGGAACTGTGATAACTGCTTTAGTTACTTTTTCACCAAGGTATTCTTCAGCGTAACCTTTCAAGTATTGAAGGATCATAGCTGAGATTTCTTGTGGAGTGTATTCTTTACCGTTTGCAGAAACTTTTTCAGAAGTTCCCATCTTAGATTTGATAGAGATCACTGTATCTGGGTTTGTGACTGCTTGACGTTTTGCAGCGTCACCAACAATGATTTCACCATTTTTGAATGACACTACAGATGGAGTTGTGCGGTTTCCTTCTGGGTTTGCGATGATTTTTGATTCAGTTCCTTCAAGAACTGCAACTGCTGAGTTTGTTGTACCTAAGTCAATACCGATAATTTTAGACATGTGTTTTTCTCCTTAAATTTTATATTCTATTTTTGATTTTTCTTAATATTCCCCTTAAGTGGTGGGGACGTGAGCAACTCCCTACGGGATTTCATCACTTATTTTTGAGCCTATTGTCTCAAAAATCCCCTGTTTCAGTAGCTTGTGCTACTGAAACTTTCACCACGGCGGGCAATATCTTTCTTACAAGCCTCCGGCTTGTTTGTTATCTTTCTTCATAGTTTATTGTCGTTTCGGACAAGTTTTCAATGTATTTATGTTGCGACACGAGAAGTCGAAATCGATTTTATTTCGACGACGAGTTAGTAAGGAGGCTAGGCAAACGCCATAGCGATTGCCGTTTTCTGACGAGTTGCTTCAGAAACCGTCAGAATTGCCTAGTTATAGACTACCACCATCGCTGGTCTTAGGATGCGGTCATGGAGTTTGTAGCCTTTTTGGAAGACTTGGGCGATGGTATCTGCTGGGTGTTCATCGTCTGCTGGGAGAGTTTGGATGGCCATATGATAGTTATGGTCAAATTCGCCGTCAGCTGCGATTTCTTCGATGCCTTCTTCTTTCAAAGCATGAATCAAGCTTTCTTGCACCATCTCCAACCCCTTCTTCACATCATCTGTCAAACCTTCAACTGCGAGTGCACGTTCTAGGTTGTCGAGCGATGGTAAGATTACTTTTGCCAAATCCTGACTACGATAGCGTTGCAAGTTTTGACGCTCTTCATTGGCACGGCGCTGGATATTTTGCATTTCTGCATGAGCGCGAAGGTATTTGTTTTCGAACTCATCCGCACGTTCATTTGCCAAGTCTAGCTCTGACTTTTCAGGAGTTATTTCTTCAGTTGTTCCAACAACTTCCTCTTCTTTTACTTCTTCGTTTTTTGTTTCCTCAGACATTTTTCGCCTCCTTTTTAGGAATTTGTGTAATTTCATGTTCAACTCACCTCATAGTGATTACTACTCAAATAGCGGTAGAAATCTGTGAGTTTCATAGTTAGGACTCGATTGACAACATTGAGTTGATTGACCAATTGCTGGTAATCCAGATTGACCGGACCGATAATCGCCAAAATTCCAAAACCTCGATAAGGAATGAGGAATTTACTGCTAATCACTGCTAGATCTGCCAAACAAGACTCTTGACTATCTGCAACACGGACATTTTGCATCTGTTCTTCATGCAGACCTTCACGAATCTCCAGAGCCACTTTCTGTGGTTGGTCAAAGAACTGATAGGCTGCGAGATTGGCAAAATTCAAAAGATTGACCTTGCCCGCCACCACAATGTTTTCGTTGAACATTTCCTTAAAGATGTGTTCAAAGAGATCGATAACATTATCTGTTGTTGTAAAGTAACGCTGGATAATCTGTGGAATCTCCGTCCGAATCTTGTAGTGAATATCTAGAACGGTGTGACCGAGGAAACGTTCCTGAATGATGCTCTTCAGTTTCAGCAAATCCTCCTGCAAGAAGTTCCTTGGAATCAAAAACTGACTGGTAACCGTTCGCGACTCGTCTAGGGTAAATACTGCCAAGGCTGTATGTTGCCCTAGAACAACGATATCAAAGGCTGTCAACCGTTGCCTGCTCGGCTCAACATCCAGTGCTACTACCGTATAGCCACTCAAGTCTGTCAAGACATTAGCAGCCTCTTGTAGAATATCCTCCAGTTTGAAGAATTCCTGATCAAAGGCTTTGACAATCTCATAGACCTCATTTTCAGCCAGTCGGTCAAAATCCAGTGAGTGTTTCACATAGTACTGAAAACCAGCAACACTTGGCATCCGACCACTGGAAGTATGAGCTTTCTCAAGCAAACCTTGCTTTTCTAAAGCCGCCATATCATTACGAATGGTTGCACTGCTAGAGTTAATAGACTCTTGCAAGGCTTTGGATCCGACAGGTTCATGCGTTTTGGTAAAGATGTCAATAATCAGATTTAAAATATCCTGCTGACGCTCTGTAACCATTTCATCACTCCTCTCTGTCTGATCGATTAGCACTCTATACATTCAAGTGCTAACTCATGATTCTATTATACACCCTTGAAAGAGAATGTCAAGACAAAAATTTAAAAAATTAGCACTCTTTTACCAAGAGTGCTAAAAATCAGTCTGAAGACCTAGAAACTTATTTTTTATCTACTTGGTATTTCCTTTTAAGTCTGAAAAAACCATAGATTAGATAAGAAATTAAGCAAGCGTATAAAACGAAAATGAAAAAAAAAGACTGAAACAAATTTTCTCGATACAAACTCATACAAACAACAAAACCACCTGAGAAAGCAGCTGTACAGGAACGAAGTCTAGACCGCATAACTTCCCATCCAAGACCATTAATCATATAGACTTGATCCTCTGGAAGTATATCTGAAGACGATTTACGAAGAATCAAACAAGAACCACTTTCTATCAATTCCCAACCTCTATTTTTAAAATTTTGTAGTTCATGCTTATACTTTTTAAGATGGCGAGTATCATAGATATGGTAGATGACATCATCCGGTTGACATTGCTCAAAATAGAAAAAACCAAAACGACTAGTTCTATATCTCCAGCCTTTCAAGTGCATCTCATGTAAATATTCTTCTTTCTTGTCTAAATCAACTATTGTAAAAATCCGAAATTGTACTTTGCTTTTCATGACTTTTCCTCCAAAATAGAACACACGTATTATTTCATTTATCAGACAATTCATGCCATTTTTGGAACAATCTCCAAAAAATATAAGAAATCTGAATCGCAAAAACTATCAATAAAACCCAATCTATTATGAAAATCAAAAATACTTCCCAACTGAAAGAATTACCTCCACTGACAAACTTTGAGAAAATCGGTATTAGAGCTGAAAAGAGAAGCAAAATAGGAAGCATCCGCATTATTAAAATCCGTTTGACCATGGCTAACTTCCCAGTAGCGTCATTATAGATTTCAAACTCAGTATCCAACTCAATTCCAGAATGAAGCTTTCTAAAGTAGGAAAAACCATTATAATCTGTAATATGTTCCCAGCCACAATCTTTAAAAAGTTGTAAATAGGAGGCTCTCTCTGATTTTTTCATGGGATAAAAGTCCAACTGATAAGACACCTGCTCCGGTTGGCACTTTTCAAAAGTATACTTAACCGCAACTACTAAGCTAGAGCAGCTCACTTCCTTAAGTTTCCAACCCTTAGCATGCATTTTTCTAAGATATAAAGCCTCTCTATCATAATCCGCAATGGTAGCAATTCTATAAACAACCTTCTTTTCCATCATCCTTCCCCCAGACTGTTTCTATAGAGGCGTTCAATACGTTTCAATTCAATACCTAAGACTTTTCGTCCCAAATCTGTTATCTGATAGATTTTCCGTTTCTCCTCTTCTCGGACAAAGAAAATCAAGCCATCCTTTTCCATCTTTGACAAGGTCCCATACATGGTTCCAGGACTAATCGAAACTTGGGAATCTGTCATCTCCTTGACCTTTTGAGTAATACTATAACCATGACGTTCCCTTTGTAGACAAAACAAGATATAAAAACCCGTTTCGGTCATGGGAAGGTAAACACGCCTGATCTTATCTGTTAATTCCATTTAACCACACCTCCTATTTAGTTCGATATATCGCACTTCGTTATATAAACTATATCACACCTCGATATAAAACGCAAGAAAAAAGACCGCCCTCCGGCAATCTTTCTTCTATATTAGTAAAGGTCTAGATAGTTATCAACTTCCCATTGTGAAACAAAGGTTGCATAGCTAGCCCACTCGATACGTTTGGCTTCAAGGAAGCTAGTGTAGATGTGTTCACCTAGGGCTGCCTTGACCACGTCATCCTCAGTCAAAGCTTTCAAAGCATTGTGAAGAGTTGATGGAAGATCAGTGATTCCAGCTTCCTTACGCTCTTCTGCTGTCATGATGTAGATATTCTCTTCGATAGGAGCTGGTGCTTCGATTTTGTTTTCAATACCATGCAAACCAACTTCCAAAAGAACAGCCATAGCGATATATGGGTTTGCCATTGGGTCTACTGAGCGCAACTCAAGACGAGTTCCCATACCACGTGAAGCCGGTACGCGCACAAGTGGCGAGCGATTACGACCAGCCCAAGCAATGTAAACAGGCGCTTCATAACCTGGAACCAAACGTTTGTAGGAGTTAACCGTTGGGTTCATGATGGCAGTATAGTTGTAAGCATGCTTGATCAAACCACCAAGGAAATGGTAGGCCGTTTCAGACAACTGCATTCCTTTTGGATCATTTGGATCAAAGAAGGCATTGTTTCCTTCTGCATCAAACAAGGACATATTACAGTGCATGCCTGATCCGGCAATACCAAATTTCGGTTTCGCCATAAAGGTTGCGTAAAGACCATGTTTACGAGCAATGGTTTTAACAACGAGTTTAAAAATTTGAATCTTGTCACAGGCACGGAGGACTTCATCATACTTGAAGTCAATCTCATGTTGTCCAACCGCAACCTCGTGGTGACTTGCTTCTACTTCAAATCCCATTTTGGTCAAGACATTAACGATTTCACGACGCGTATTGTCTGCAAGGTCAGTAGGTGCCAAATCAAAGTAACCACCCTTGTCATTTACTTCAAGTGTTGGGTCTCCATTTTCATCCAGCTTAAATAGGAAGAATTCTGGCTCTGGACCAAGGTTGAAGGATTTGAATCCTACTTCTTCCATATGACGAAGGGCACGCTTCAGATTGCCACGAGGGTCACCTGCAAACGGTTCGCCTTCTGTTGTATAGACATCACAGATCAGACCTGCAACACTTCCATTTTCATCTCCCCAAGGGAAGACTGTCCATGTATCCAAGTCTGGGTACAAGTACATATCTGACTCATTGATACGTACAAAACCTTCAATAGAAGATCCATCAAACATAGCTTTATTTGACAAGACCTTGTCTAACTGTTCATCTGTAGCAGGAATTTCGACGTTTTTCATAGTTCCCAGAATATCTGAAAACATGAGACGGATAAAGGTAACATTTTTTTCCTTGACTTCACGATGAATATCTGCAGCTGTGATTGGCATGGGTTTTCTCCTTAATATATGACTACTTGCGATTGCCTAACCGCGACGACCAAAGGGGGACTGCGCTGAAGCAAAGCGTCCCTGCTGGAGGAGTTCATTGTGAAGTGCGCGACGCACTTCCGTCTGACTCACGGCTTTCTTGGACTTCGCCTCGCGTTCAGCATATTTCTTCTTAATGGCAGCGATATTGAAACCTTCAGAAATGTAATCTTTGATTTCAAGCAAACGATCCATGTCATTCAAAGAATACATGCGACGGTTCCCTTCGTTTCGATCAGGCTTTATCAACTCTTGATCTTCATAATAACGAATCTGACGCGCCGAGAGGTCGGTCAATTTCATAACACTGCCGATAGGAAAAACAGCCATATTTCGGCGAAATTCTCTTTCCTTCATTTACAATTTCCTTCTTCCTGTCTATTATAGTCTAAAAAAAGACAAACGTCAACGAATAATGTCACAAAATGTAACATTATTTGCTTTTTTTCTCAAAAAGATTTCTGAAGCGATCAATATCATAATTCACGAGTATTGCCACAAAAACACCCATAAAAGTTTCAAATACACGAGCAAACACGTACAAAAATGTTTCTCCACTCGGTATTGATAGGGTAATGATCAACATAGCTGCTACACCACCAATAACTCCCGCCTTATTGTTCATGGCAACATTTGTCATAATGGTTAACATGGTGCAAATCGGAACAACTAGTAAGGTTACCCAAAAGGCTCCATGAAATAAAGTGTTTAAGAAGAAAAAGACAAGAGCGTAAAAACCTCCAATGCTATTTCCTAAGATACGTGAAGTTCCAAAATGGACACTCTTATCAAAACTTTCTCTCAAACTAAAGACTGCTGTTAAAGCCCCGATTTGCAGTCCCTTCCAACCAAAGAATCCAAAAATCAAGAGAACTAAAAAAACAGCAATTCCGGTTTTAAAGGTTCGTAGACCAAGCTTAAACTGTGACTTATCAAATTTATATTTTTTAAAATAACCCATAATCTCAACTTTCTACTACCATTCTAACATAAATTCGATAATTTTATGAGCCAAAATCAATAGGAAGCGTTTTTAATTTAGGCTATAAAAAAGAGGAAACAGAGTTCCTCTTTTCATCGTTTCGTTTAAGAAAGCTTATTTTTCTGTAAGTGCAGCCAATCCTGGCAATACTTTACCTTCAAGAAGCTCCATAGAAGCGCCTCCGCCCGTACTAATCCATGAGAACTTGTCTGCACGGCCAAGGTTGATGGCTGCAGCAGCTGAGTCACCACCACCGATGATTGATTTCACACCTGGTTGTTTCACGATAGCGTCCATGACACCGATTGTACCAGCTTGGAAGTCAGGGTTTTCAAATACACCCATAGGTCCGTTCCATACAACTGTTTTCGCACCAGTCAAAGCTTCGTCAAATTTAGCGATAGATTTTGGACCGATATCCAAACCAAGGAAGCCTGGATCCACTGCTTCACCTTCAGTGTCTTTCACTTCAGTGTAGTCAGCAAAAGCATTAGCTTCTTTTGAGTCAACTGGCAAGATCAATTTACCGTTTGCTTTTTCAAGAAGAGCTTTTGCAACATCCAATTTGTCTTCTTCTACAAGTGAGTTACCGATTTCGATACCTTGAGCTTTGTAGAATGTGTAAGTCATACCACCACCGATAAGGACTTTATCAGCTTTTTCAAGCAAGTTTTCGATAACACCGATCTTGTCTGAAACTTTTGAACCACCAAGGATAGCTACGAATGGACGTTCTGGAGCTTCAACTGCTTCTTGGATGTAGGCAATTTCGTTTTCAAGAAGGAAACCAGCAACTGCTTTTTCAACGTTTGCTGATATACCAACGTTAGATGCGTGTGCACGGTGAGCTGTACCGAATGCATCGTTTACGAAGATACCATCTCCAAGTGATGCCCAGTATTTACCAAGTTCAGGATCGTTTTTAGATTCTTTCTTGCCATCAACATCTTCGAAACGAGTGTTTTCAACCAAGAGAACTTGTCCATCTTCAAGAGCGTTAACAGCGGCTTCCAATTCAGCACCACGTGTAACACCTGGGATAAATTTAACTTCTTGTCCCAATTTAGCAGCCAAGTCAGCAGCTACAGGAGCAAGTGATTTACCAGCTTTGTCTGCTTCTTCTTTTACACGGCCAAGGTGAGAGAAGAGGATTGCACGTCCACCTTGTTCAAGGATGTACTTGATAGTTGGAAGAGCTGCAGTGATACGGTTGTCATTAGTAATCACGCCATCTTTAACAGGTACGTTGAAGTCAACACGAACGAGAACTTTTTTCCCTTTCAAGTCAACGTCTTTAACAGTCAATTTTGCCATTAGATATGACTCCTTCTTTTTTTATACGTGTTAATTATATCACAAAATCAACAAAAGAGATAGCAAAACCCTAAACTTTTCGAGTTCATTCTTGCAACTGAAACTACTTTTTTAAAATTAAAACTAGAAAAAACTTGCCAAATAACTAATTAATGCAAGAAAAACTAGTTAAAACAAGGCCTGACCGATCTTCAGTCAAACCTTGTTTTTTAGTTTTTATGAGAAAATTCAAGATTCGTAAATCCGATTAGTCTTCTCTCTTTTTCAAAGCTACAAGTCCATAAGCACTCATTACTCCGAGGAGTCCCAGCGCTACTAGACTAGCATCTCTTGTCGCTCCCGTATTTGGAAGTTCTTTGCTTGTTTCTTCAACTTTTACCGGTGTAGCTAAAGGCGCTTGGTCTACGGTTTGTGAGACTTGCTCTTCTTTCGTTCCAACTTCGGTGATTTCTGGGATTGCTTCCTTGAGAACTTCAGTAGAACGAAGGGTGCGATTACCTTGGGCATCCACTTCTACCAAATGACGAACTTGGCCTTCAACTCCAGCTTGCGCAACACGGCGGTGTCCTTTGAGAAGGTCAGCGTTTAATCGCTCCTGACGTTCAAAGACTGTTGTTTCAGTTTCAATAACTAGTTCAGGGAGAGCTTCAGCCGTTGGGGCCACTTCATTTGGATCCATACTTCCAACATGATGACTTTCTCCTGCGGGAGCTAGTTTCTTGTTCAACTTTTCTTTCATGTCCGCATAAGCTTGTGGAGTTGGCGTTTGTGAAGCTAACAAAGCTTCTGCTTGGGCAATCAATTCAGTTTGAGGACCTTTTTCACGAACTTTTGTCAACAAGCCTTCCAATTCTTCTCTAGCAGTTTGGTAACGTTGATTTCCATCCAAGTCTGTTCCTGCTTGTTTTAACTCATTCAAAGCCTGGTTGACTTCTTCTTGGCTAGCATTGTGATTTTCTGCTACAGTTTTCGCTGCATTGAGCTTCTCTACTAGCGCTGCCTGTTTATCCTCACTTGAGAAGGTGTAGGCAAGAGTTGACTGACGGCCTTGGGCAGCAGTGATTTCTTGTTTGAGGTACTCATCGTTGACAGCTGCTTTTGGAGAAACCAAGACATCAAACTCAGCGGTGTGCCCCTTGTAATGCAAGGTCAAGGTTTGACGGCCAGTCTTTTGAGCATCGTAGCCCGTGATTTCAACACCTTTATCAGTAAAGCTGTGAGTCTCTTCTGTCTCATCATCATAGAGAACGCCAAAGCGACCTTCTGCAAGATCCAGTTGCTCTCCTACTAGATAGTCCGTTTTCGGTTTCTGAGTAATGTACAAGCCTGCTACTTCTTTTGGTTTCGCTTGGTCTTGTCCTGTCACTTGTACCTTCAAGTCGCCGCTTACTGGAAGTCCAAGATAGCTAACTGCGAGCTTTTGTTCCCCTTTTTGATGATCGTCGTATCCAGATACCGTCACACCTGAGTGAGTAAGGTTGATCAGCTCGTCGGCTTGTCCCCCTTCGTATTGAACACGGAGAGTGCCTCCTCTGAGGTCAAGTTTTTCTCCCTCTTTGTAAACCATCTTCTTAGGCCCTTTTTCAAGGCTAACTGCAGCAATTTTTCTCTCATCCTGAGGAATTGCTACTGCCAAGGTGTTACTGATTTCTTTGCCAGGTAGTTGGGTACGATAGTAGAGGAGAGTTGGTCGCTTGTCAAAGGCCAATGGCGCTGTTGCCATATCGCCTCCAGTTTCAGACTTCAAAGTTGCAATTGGTGTTTTTGAATCAGCCTTATCGTAAACGGTGATAGTTGCACCTGCTGGAACAGCAGAGAAGCCTAGTTGAACTTGATGGTTTCCAAGTGAACGGGCAGCTACCTTAGCCATTGGAATATTTTGACTTTCTGTGTCCAAGGTTTCGTACATCTTCCAGTTGTAGATACGAATGGCCTTCCAAGGTGTTCCGTTATCAGATGTAATGACATGCAAACGCCAGTCTTGGGCAGTGATTGGTTTGTCAAGAGTGATATCCGTAACGTGGGCTTTGTTGCCACGGACTTCCTTAGCTAGTTTCCACTCACCATCTGTATCCTTGTAGTAAAGATCAAAGTCCTTGGTATTCATCAAACCATCATTAACAGACTCACCACCAGCTCCCGCATGATCCATGACCCATCTAACAATGGTACGTGGCTTGGTCAAACGAATATCCACACTACCGCTCAACTGAGCTGAAGACCACTTATCTGACAAGCTAGTAATGGTACCGTTCAACATACCTTCGATGCCTTCTCCACCTTCAGTATTTGGGAAAGTACTACCGATAACCTTTGCCCCTGGAACAATATTTTCAGCTAAAGGTCTTGGAAGAGTCGTATCCTGAACTGTCATCCCCCAGTTAAAGGATGCCGTCGCAGCTTCGGAACGAAGCCCATTTTTACCAACTGCAACGACTTTCAATTCCTGAGTCCTACCAGTCGCATTAGCAGAACGGCTAACTTTTGGCAAGTAGATGGTTGAAGCAGATGAACCTGTCAACAAACGCCAGTTATCTCCGTCTTTTTCGTAGACTTCATAGAAATCCGCATCTTGGTTACCAGCAAATTGGACCACTGCTTCAGCTTCTTGGGCATTTTTAAGAGATTGTTTCACCACAGAAAGGCCTGTCGGCGCTTGTGGTGCTTGGTGATTGTCCGAAATTGTTAATTGTCCTAGGTTGAACTGATAATCTTTTACAGCCCCTTCATGTTCGAAGAAGAGTTTGACTGCATAGATGGTTTTACCTGCTAGTGAGCTAAGGTCAAATTCTTCATTCTTCCAGTCATCAGAGAGAGTTAGTTCTTTCCATGCGTCTGCATCCTCAAATTTGTAGTCTGGTGTTGTAGAGAAAGCCATATAAACTTTAGAGCCTTTTCCTCCCTTGTGGGCAACACGAAGTTTGGTTTTCTCAGTTACTTCTAGTTTGGTAGAATACAAATTCACATCCTGGTCCGTCTTACCAGCTACATCACCTGAGAATTTAAGAGAATTTCCGCCATTGTAGGCATCTGTAAAGTCATATTCTGCACGAAGTTTTTCCCCCGTTGAAGTCTGCCACCAGCGCCATGTTGGCAAGACACCTGAAACAGAACGGTAGTTCCATTCAGAATCCTTAGAAACTTTGCCATCTACAAACCACTTTCTACCATGACCTGTATTAAAGGAGGTCGTGAAGGTTCGGCCTACTGCTGGAGTGTGGTCCGCAACTAAATTGGCAATTCCATACCACTCTTTGTCAGCTGGTTTTTGAGCCGTTGGATCTCCTTGGTAACCTGTAAAGAAGATGTCTTCATTCTTGTGGTAGTCTTCGCCTGTTTTTCCTAGACTGGTAATCGTATCTGGTGCAAAAAGTCCAAGCGACAAACGCAACTTGCCTTTTTCATCTAAGAGGGCATCCCATTTGACTTTGGTCTTATAAGAACCACCTTGTTGCAATTCTAAGCCTGCAAAGACATCATACTGGCTACGTTCTAGCCATTTGGCCATCTCTACGGAATGATCATTCTTTTCCTTGTTCCAGTTGAAATTGGCAAAGAATTGGTCCGCAGGAACTTTGTCTCCTTCTTTTTGCATGAACTGGTAGTTGTAATCACCTAGACCATCTTCGTGGTAACGACCGTATTTGTAGGTCATGGCATCGTACCAAGCATACTTGATTGGGTGGTTGACTTTGGCTGCGTATTCTTTTGTATAGAGCATGAATTGGCGCATTTTTTCACCAAGAGGTTCTACCAATTCACCCGTTGTTTCCTGGTTGATGAAATAGCCATCAAAGCCATAGTACTTAGCAAGATCGACAAGTTTTCGTGCGATAGGGAAGGTGCCATCTTCATCTTGTTTCAAGGCAGCGGCAAATTTCTCTTGGTCGGCAATGCTGTTTGACCAGTTGAAAAAGAGTGTTCCATAAACGGGAACTCCGTTGCGGTGGCCTGCATCAATGACATCTGGAGTAGGGACTAGGCCTTCCCAGAAGACCATTGAATCCAAGTATTGCCAGTAATCAAAAGCGTAGGCCTTGAATTCTTCTCCACCTACAGAAGCGTGGTCTTTGGCCTTTGAGTTGGTATTTGCCAGCGCTTGAACTTTGGCTCTTCTGCTTGCTTTTTCATTTACCAGCTGGCCTCTATGGCGCTTAGCGAGTTCAACAGAGGAACGGTTGATAGGATCATCCTCACGCGCACCCGGTTCCCATTTCAACAAATCCTCCCATGTATCAAATTTGATTTCTTTTGGTCGGAGACTCTTTTCTTCATTTTTAGGGACGTCTGCTAGAGTCGGTTTGTCGGCTTTCTTCTCAGCTACTTGAGGAGCTTCCTCTGGTTTGACTTCTACTTTTTCAGTTGGTTGAGCAGTTTTTTCAGATTTTTCTGTCAGAGCTGGCTTCGCTTCTTCTTTTTCATTAACCAAATCCGTTATTGCTGGAGTGTTTTCTGAAATTGGTTGCTCAGCTACTTTATTCTCTGTTTCCGATAATTGTTTTTCGATAGCTGCAGTATCTGGATTAGTTGATTCATTAGCACTTGTCGCTTGAGCGCTCGTATTAGCAGCTGGATCAGGGACTGTAACCTGTTCGGCAAGAGCTGGACTCGCAAATAGAGCTGAACCAATCATCAAGGAACAAGCCCCGATTGACAACTTACGAATACTGTAACGGCAACGTTTTTCAAAAAATAGATCTTTCATTTTATCCTCCTAATAGAACAAAAAAGTAACTGCTCCCACAATCAAACATCAGAACAGGGTTATCTTCATTTTATCTTATATAAAAGCGTTGTCAATATATTTGATAAAAAAACTATAACTAGGATAAGAAACAGTTTAATTTGGATACAATTTATTTAGGCATCTATATTTGAGGTAGAATCTCCCTTTTGACAAAATTTTTAAAAAAAGTTAGTTATTTCTTACTAAAATAACAGAAAAGCACTTGTGAGATTTACTTTTATCCTTTAAAATAGAATAGGAGAAATTCCGTTATTATTTTTCGGAGGAAAAAGAAATGTCCATTAATTGGCAGGAAATTTTATTTCACTTTTTAGGAGGTCTAGGACTGTTTTTATACAGTATCAAGACCATGGGAGACGGTTTGCAACAAGCTGCTGGAGATCGCCTTCGTTTTTACATTGACAAGTACACCAGCAATCCCTTTTTAGGTGTTCTAGTCGGGATCGTCGTAACTGCCCTGATTCAGTCAAGTACAGGGGTTACAGTTATTACAGTTGGACTGGTTAGCGCTAGTCTTCTAACTCTTAGACAGGCTATCGGAATTATCATGGGAGCCAATATTGGAACCACTGTTACTTCCTTTATCATCGGTTTCAAATTGGGTGAGTATGCTTTGCCCTTGATTTTCCTTGGAACCATGTTTCTCTTCTTTACAAAAAATCGAACAGCAAACAATATCGGGCGCATCCTGTTTGGTGTCGGGGGAATCTTCTACGCCCTCAACCTCATCAGTGCCGGTATGAGCCCGCTTAAAGATTTACCACAATTCAAGGAATATATGGTAACCTTGGGACAAAATCCTATTTTAGGAGTGGTAGCTGGTGCAGTGATTACCGTCCTCATCCAGGCTTCCTCGGCTACAATCGGGATTTTGCAAGGTCTCTATGCAGGTGGATTCCTTGACCTTAAAGGTTCACTACCAGTTCTCTTCGGGGATAATATCGGGACAACCCTAACCGTTATCATCGCGGCAGCTGGAGCCAATGTCTCTGCAAAGCGCGTTGCAGCAACCCACGTTACCTTTAACGTTTTAGGAACCATTCTTTGCTTAATCTTATTAGGCCCCTTCACTGCTATGATCGAGTATTTCCAAGCTTTACTTCATCTCTCACCTGAGATGACCATCGCCTTCTCGCACGGTGCCTTTAACGTAAGTAATACCATTGTACAATTTCCATTCATCGGAGCCTTGGCCTACTTTGTAACCAAGCTCATCCCTGGTGAAGACGAGGTTGTCAAGTACGAGCCCCTTTATCTCGACGAACAACTTATCCAGCAATCTCCTTCTATCGCTCTAGGAAATGCCAAAAAAGAACTTTTGCACTTGGGGAACTATGCAGCCAAAGCTTTTGACCTTTCTTATACCTATATCATCGGTTTGGATGAAAAGGTAGCTGAAAAAGGGCATAAGACAGAGGAAGCCATCAATACTATCGATGAAAAACTCACTCGTTACCTCATCAGGCTCTCAAGCGAATCCTTGAGCCAAAAGGAAAGCGAAGTGTTGACTAACATTCTGGATTCATCTCGTGATTTGGAACGGATTGGGGATCACGCAGAAGGCTTGCTCAACCTAACAGACTATCTCCAACGCAAAGATGTTCATTTCTCTGAAGCTGCTTTGAAAGAGCTAGCTGAGATTTATCACGCTACCACTGAGTTCATCAAAGATGCCCTTGATAGTGTTGAAAACAACGATACTGAGAAAGCTCAAAATCTGATTGAACGCCATAAAGAAATCAACAATATGGAACGCATTCTCAGAAAGACCCACATCAAACGCCTTAACAAGGGTGAGTGTTCAACACAAGCCGGGGTCAACTTTATCGACATTATTTCCCATTACACTCGTGTATCTGACCACGCTATGAATCTAGCTGAAAAGGTCATCGCTGAACAAATCTAAGTACCAAAAAGCTATCCTGAATGGGATGGCTTTTTTCTTCTCCTCATCAAAAATATCTTTTCTACCATATAGAAAAATGCTTTGATTCACAGTGGAATCAAAGCATTTTAAAGAGTTCTCCAAACATGATAGCAGAAACTGCAGTGCCCCTATACTTGGCTTCTTCTCTTTTGATAAAGCGCGCCAAGTTGATCAACTCAGGTGCTGGGTGTTTGGGATTGGTGAGCAATTCACGGGTGACCAGTCCTGAGAGACGGACTGCTAGTAATTGCTCATTTGTAGTAGGTAGTTTTTTAGCAGTCTCTAGAAGAGCAGAAACTAAATCTTCACTTAAGCCCTGACGGGCATGGTTATAGAGATCTTTTATAAGGCTTTCTAAGTTTGGTTCTGCCATATCCTGACCACCTTCCCTTATGTTTAATAATTTTTAATCAAATCAACCGTTGAACGGTCCAATTTTTTCACCAAGGCTTGCAAGAAAGCTTGGGCTTCTAAGAAGTCATCCATCGCGTAGAGGGTTTGGTGAGAATGGATATAACGAGCGCAGACTCCGATAGTTGTGGATGGAACACCACCATTTTTCAGATGAGCTGCTCCAGCATCTGTTCCACCTTTTCCACAGTAGTATTGGTACTTGATGCCAGCCTCTTCAGCCGTTGTCAAAAGAAAATCCTTCATACCTGGGAGGAGCAAATGACCTGGATCATAGAAACGAATCAAGGTTCCATCCCCAATCTTACCTTGGCCACCATAAACATCACCAGCAGGTGAACAGTCAACTGCTAGGAAGACTTCTGGATCAAACTTGGTTGTAGATGTATGAGCACCACGAAGACCAACCTCTTCTTGGACGTTAGAGCCAAGATAGAGTTCATTTCCGAGCTTTTGGCCTGATAAAGCTTCAGCTAGCTCGCTTACCATGAGGACACCATAGCGGTTGTCCCAAGCTTTTGAGATGATATTTTTTTCATTGGCTGTCAAGATAGCGGAACTATCTGGGACAATGGTGTCACCAGGACGGATGCCAAAACTTTCTGCCTCAGCCTTGTCCGCAAAACCACCATCAAAAATGATATCTGAAATAGCTGGCATAGTTGGTCCACCTGTTCCACGTGTCAAATGTGGAGGGACAGATCCTGAAATCACTGGGATTTCACGACCGTCGCGAGTAAAGAGTTTAAAGCGTTGGCTGCTGACCACCATAGGGTTCCAGCCACCGATTTCAACCACACGGAAGGTTCCATCTGGCTTAATCTCGCTGACCATAAAACCAACTTCATCCATGTGAGATGCGACCAAGACGCGTGGCGCATCGGCTGCTTCTGAATGTTTGATACCAAAAATACCGCCCAAGCCATCTGTCACTACTTCATCCACGTGTGGTGTCAACTTTTCACGAAGATAAGTCCGGACAGGCGCTTCATGACCTGAGATTGCAGCAAGCTCTGTTACTTCTTTGATTTTTGAAAATAATGTTGTCATATCAGTTCCTTCTTTCTGTCCTCCATTTTACCACTTTTTATAGGAGAAGGATAGTGGGAAGGTGGATTGGTTTTTACTCAGTTTTCCAATAAAAGAGAGGGTCAGATATTATTTCAGGAATTTCCTATTTTTACATTAAATTGTCAGAAAATTTATTGACAGATTAAAAAATTCGTGTTACATTATCTCCAAGGGTATTTTTATACCAAATCTACATGAAAGGACGGGGCATGAAACTCTCTCACATTTTAACAGGCTTACTTCTACTCCTAGTCTTTCTCTCCATTAGTATTGGAACCCGTGATTTTTCTTGGGAAAAATTCTTTGCTTTTGACCAACAGACTTGGCTTCTCTTTCAAGAGTCGCGTCTTCCAAGAACCATCAGCATTCTCCTTGCAGCCTCCAGTATGAGCATGGCAGGACTCCTCATGCAGACCATTACCCAAAATCAGTTTGCTGCTCCGAGTACAGTCGGAACGACAGAAGCTGCCAAACTGGGAATGGTGTTAAGCCTCTTTGTCTTTCCGTCTGCGAGTCTGACCCAAAAGATGATCTTTGCTTTTGGCTCTTCCATCTTATTTACTCTCTTCTTCCTAGCCTTTATGACTATTTTTTCTGTAAAGGAAAGGTGGATGTTGCCCTTAATCGGGATCATCTATAGTGGGATTATCGGTTCTATCACAGAAGTTATCGCCTATCGTTTCAATCTGGTTCAGAGTATGACGGCCTGGACCCAGAGTTCCTTCTCCATGATTCAGACCCATCAGTATGAGTGGCTCTTCTTAGGCCTCATTATCCTGATAGCCGTTTGGAAATTATCCCAAACCTTCACCATCATGAATCTGGGCAAGGAAACCAGTGAGAGTTTGGGGATTTCTTACTCTCTACTTGAAAAGCTGGCCCTCTTTCTAGTGGCACTAACGACAAGTGTCAACATGATTACCGTGGGTGCCTTGCCATTTCTCGGGGTCATCGTTCCCAATCTTGTCCGCAAGCGCTATGGAGATAATCTGAGTCAAACCAAACTCGTCGTCGCTCTAGTCGGTGCCAATCTAGTTCTGGCCTGTGACATCCTCTCTCGAGTCTTGATTCGGCCCTATGAGCTGTCTGTCAGTCTCTTGCTAGGAATCATCGGTAGCCTCGTCTTTATCCTACTTCTATGGAGAGGGGGACAAAAAGATGCAGTTTAAAAGCAAACATACCAAGCTCTTTTGCCTTCTCATTATTCTGGCCATCGGAGCTTGTCTCCTCTACTTTTGGCCTATCACTAACCTGTCTGTCTTTGCCTGGAAGCTGCGTTCCCAAAAAATCATCGTTTATCTCTTGGTAGCCATCGCGACAGGGATTTCGACCATTAGTTTTCAAACCCTGACGGAAAATCGCTTTCTGACGCCAAGTATTTTGGGAATCGAATCCTTCTATGTCCTGCTACAGACCCTGCTACTGATATTTGAAAGCAAATTTCTACAGCTTGGAAAGTCTCCAATCTTAGAATTTCTAATCTTGCTTCTGCTTCAATCCCTCTTCTTTCTCGCCTTACAAGGCTACTTGAAGACGCTGATGAAGCAAAATTTGGTCTTCATTCTGCTAATCTGTCTAGCCCTCGGAAGTCTCTTTCGAAATATCAGTACCTTCCTCCAAGTCCTGATGGATCCAAATGAATACGATAAACTGCAGAACAGTCTCTTTGCCTCCTTTCAGCATCTCAACACTTCCATCCTAGCCATCGGTTCTCTGATCATCCTCGCCTTGACAATCTTTTTCTTTCGAAAAGCAGTCGTTCTGGATGTCTTGCACCTGCAAAGAGAAACGGCTCAGATACTGGGACTCGATGTTGAAAAAGAACAGAGAGAACTCCTCTGGGGCATCGTGCTTTTAACCTCAACAGCGACTGCCTTGGTAGGGCCTATGGCCTTCTTCGGCTTTATGCTGGCCAATCTCACTTACCTGATTGTCAAAGATTATCGGCACAAGTTGCTCTTTATCCTAGCCATTCTGATTGGATTTATTAGCTTAACCTTGGGGCAAGCCCTCATCGAACGAGTCTTTGCGCTGGAAATTCGCATCAGCATGATCATCGAGAGTGTGGGTGGTCTCTTATTCTTTATCTTACTTTACAGGAGGGCGCGTCGGTGAAACTGGAAAACATTGACAAATCCATTCAAAAACAGGATATTTTGCAAGACATTTCCCTTGAAGTCAGTACTCAGAAACTGACAGCCTTCATTGGTCCAAATGGTGCTGGAAAATCAACTCTTCTCTCCATCATGAGCAGACTGACCAAGAAGGATCAGGGAATTCTCAGTATCAAAGGTCGTGAAATCGAGAGCTGGAATTCGCAAGAACTGGCCAAAGAACTGACTATCCTAAAGCAGAAGATCAATTACCAAGCCAAATTGACCGTTGAAGAACTGGTCAGCTTTGGACGTTTTCCCTATAGTCGTGGTCGACTGAAGGCAGAGGACTGGGAAAAAATCCGAGAAACTCTGGACTATCTGGAACTGACCAACTTAAAAGACCGCTACATCGATAGTCTGTCTGGCGGACAGCTCCAACGTGTCTTTATCGCTATGGTACTGGCCCAAGATACAGACTTTATCTTGCTGGACGAACCGCTTAACAATCTCGATATCAAGCAAAGCGTCAGCATGATGCAGATCCTTCGGCGACTGGTGGAGGAACTTGGCAAAACCATTATCATCGTCCTACACGATATCAACATGGCTAGCCAATATGCGGATGAAATTGTTGCCTTCAAGGACGGTCAAGTCTTTTGCAAGGGAACGACTGCTCAAATCATGCAGGCTGGCCTGCTCAGTCAACTCTATGGGATCCCCATTACGCTGGCTGATATCAATGGCAAAAAGATCTGTATCTATAGCTAGCTATTCTGAACTCATGTTAGAGAACTCTCTATCTCTTAGCTAACAAACCTATCTAAGAGACCCCTACATCGTTACTATATTTTAAAAAGGAGAAATCATGAAAACATCCCTTAAACTTTATCTCACTGCCCTAGCTGCCAGCTTCTTGCTCTTACTTGGTGCATGTAGTACAAATACAAACTCAAGCACTAGCCAGACAGAGACAAGTAGCTCTGCTCCAACAGAGATAACCATTAAAAGTTCACTAGATGAGGTCAAACTTTCAAAGGTTCCTGAAAAGATTGTGACCTTTGACCTCGGTGCTGCGGATACTATTCGCGCTTTAGGTTTTGAAAAGAATATCGTCGGAATGCCTACAAAAACTGTTCCGACCTACCTAAAAGATCTTGCAGGAAATGTCAACAATGTGGGTTCCATGGTTGAACCAGACCTAGAAGCCATTGCTGCTCTTGAGCCGGATTTGATTTTTGCTTCACCACGTACGCAAAAATTCGTAGACAAATTCAAAGAAATCGCTCCAACCGTCCTCTTTGAAACAGGAAAAGAAGACTACTGGACTTCTACCAAGACCAACATCGAATCCCTAGCAAGCGCCTTTGGCGAAACTGGTACACAGAAAGCCAAGGAAGAATTGGCCAACCTAGATAAGAGTATCCAAGAAGTCGCTACTAAGAATGAAAGTTCTGACAAAAAAGCCCTTGCTATCCTTCTAAACGAAGGAAAAATGGCAGCCTTTGGTGCCCAATCTCGTTTCTCTTTCTTGTATCAAACCTTGAAATTCAAGCCAACTGATACTCAATTTGAAGACTCTCGCCACGGACAGGAAGTCAGCTTTGAAAGTGTCAAAGAAATCAATCCTGACATCCTCTTTGTCATCAACCGTACCCTTGCCATTGGTGGGGACAACTCTAGCAACGATGGCGTCCTAGAAAATGCCCTCATCGCTGAAACTCCTGCCGCTAAAAATGGCAAGATTATCCAACTAACACCAGACCTCTGGTATCTAAGCGGAGGCGGTCTTGAATCAACTAAACTCATGATTGAAGACGCTCAAAAAGCTTTGAAATAATACTCAATTTAAGTAAAATCATTACATTATAAAACGCATCCTATCAAGCTCACTCAAGCCTGATAAGATGCGTTTTTATCATTTTATTAAAATCTTTTTGCCCAGCCTCATTTTTCTTCTTGATTTCGTTTGAGGGAAAAGTGGTCTGGGACAGGATCTTTTCCTATTTTCGACCAAGGATGGCATCGTAAAATTCGAGCCAAGCCCATCAGAACACCCTTGAAGCCATGTTTTTCAATAGCCTGAATCATGTAGTTGGAACAAGTTGGCTCAAAGCGACAAGAAGGTGGAAAGGCTGGTGAGATAAAACGTTGGTAAAAGCGTACTAGCGCTATTAAGATTCGTTTCATTATTTCTTGGTTACAGCCATGGTGTGTAGTTGGCTGATTTCTTTTTTATTAAGGCGACGGGATTCTCCCGGACGAAGACCAGTCAAGTCTAAGTGTCCAAAACGTGTCCGAGACAACTTATCCACTTGAAGACCGACGGCTTCAAACATCTTTTTAACCTGATGGTTACGCCCTTCATGAATGGTCAACTGTACCACAGAGCGATTTTTAACTGGATCCACTTTGAGAATTTCATAAACAGCTGGCTTGGTTTTCTTGCCATCAATCTCAAGTCCACGGGTCAAGGGACGGAGATTTTCTTTGTTGGCCACACCTTTAACACGCGCGACATAGACCTTGTCAATCTCATTACGGGGGTGAATCATCTCATCCGTAAAATCACCATCATTGGTCAAAATCAAGACACCTGATGTATCCCAGTCCAAACGTCCAACAGGGTAAATGCGTTCTTTGACATTTGGCAAGAGGTCGACAACAGTCTTGCGGCCCTTGTCATCTGTCACACTGGAAATCACACCGCGCGGTTTGTTTAGCAGATAGTAAACCTTTTCTTCGTTGTAGATGGGTTGACCTTCAACTTCGACCTTATCGCCAGACTTGATAGTCGTCGCGAGTTCACGTACCACTTGGCCGTTAACCGTCACCAAGCCTTGCTTAATCAACTCTTCTGCTTTTCTCCTACTGGCCACACCTGCGTGGGCAATATATTTATTGATTCTCATCTTCTTCTATCCTTTCACCAAATAATTGGCTTTCTTGGGCTTGAATCTCAAGCTCATCAATCACTGGCAGTTCTTCCAAATGGTTAATCCCCATGTAATCTAGGAAATAATCCGTAGTCACATAGAGATTGGGGCGACCCAAAACTTCTTTTTTTCCGTCTTCTCGTATCAAGTCAAAGGCCTGCAACTTTGCCAAGGCCCCACTCGAATTGACCCCACGGATAGCATCAATTTCTATCCGCGTAATCGGCTGCTTGTAGGCAATGATGGACAAGGTCTCAAGGGCAGCCCGAGACAAGCTCTGGTTAATAGGCGTCTTGGAATATTCCTTCAAAATTTCTGAAAACTGAGGCTTGGTCACCAATCTATAAGCACCACCTGTCTCAATCAGAGACAAACTAGAATCTGGGTCTTTTTCATACTTATGGACTAATTTTTCTAAACTCTGCTGGATGCCTGTCGGTGGCAGAGAGAGGAGTTCAGCCAACTGACGGACTCGAATCCCATCTTCACCTACTACAAACAAGAGCGCTTCTATTTCTGCTAAAGTACTCATCTTTCCTCTCTATCAAGTCTAGCTTTGTGCCTCTTGACTTTCTTCCTTCTTTTCCATGAGATAGATATCTCCGAAACTCTCCTCTTGCACTAGGACCAGCTCCTGGGTTTTGATTAACTCTAGGGTTGCCAAAAAGAGGGTAATAACCTCTTGGATATTCTGGGCTTCCTTGAACAAATCCTGCAAGCGCAACTGGTCTCGTCCAGACAAAGACTCTTTTACGATGACCATCATGTCCTCAATCTTATACTCATCCCGCAAGATGGTCGTGTGATTCTGTGCGAACTCCTCTTTTTTCTTGACTAGGATATTTGAAAAAGCCAAAAAGAGATCAATGGTCGTCTTGTCATGTACAAGTTCCGCATCTTCGTAAATCAACTCTGTTGGTGCTTTGGAATAGTACTGGGCCCGTTCTTGGTGCTTAGCCTCCAAGTGCTCACCCAAGAGCTTGAACTTGCGGTATTCTTCGATTTGAGAGAGAAGATCCTGCTCCAGGTCATCCTCCAAGTCTGTAACTTCTGCTACCTTTGGCAAGAGCTTGCGACTCTTAATCAGCATCAGCTGACTAGCCATGACCATATACTCGCCCGTCACTTCCAGACGCATGGCCTGCAGAGTTGAGACATAGGCTAGATACTGTTCGATAACTTCCGTAATGGGCACATCGTAAATATCCATCTGGTACTTAGAAACCAGGTGCAAGAGCAGATCCAAGGGCCCTTCAAAATCTTTTAATTTAATATCCATTATCTATATTTTTCTAAGGTCAGGACTGTTTTTAATCCTAATTTTTTTGCAATTTCGTACAAATCGACCTTCTTTTCTATTTGTCTTAGAATGAACTGTTCACGCAAGGCTTGGGCAGATAAGGTTGGGAAACCTTTCTCCTTGACAAAGGACTCTAGCTGACGAAAGGCCCACTGACGAGAATAGGCTTTCCCTCCCCTTTCAAAGAGATAGGTCTGTCCCATCAAGGGTTCTAGCTCTGGAATCAAGGTCGTAGGTATGGTGACAATCCTCTGTTGGGAAGTCTTGTTAATTCGCAACACCTGAAAATCCAGATTGATATCTGCAACCTTAAGGGCTAAAATCTCACTTGGCAAGAGCCCTATTTCCAAGATAAGAAGCGCCAGCAAGCGTCCTTCTGGATAATTACTTTCCTGCCAAAAAGAGTCTAGGTCTAGAATCTCTGGTTTTTCAGTCTTCTTTTCAGCTTGCTTGACTAATTCCAGACGGTAAAAACTGTCCACTTCTCCTTTTCGATAGAGAAAGTAGAGAAATTGGTTACAGGCCGAAAGTTTTCGCTTCTGGGCGCTGATTTTTAGGTTGGCTAGCTGAGCTTGGTAAATCTTAAGACTGGTCTCAGAAATCCGCTCACCCACAATGTCTAAAAATTGCTCCAGATCATACTTATAGGACTGCTTGGAATTGGCAGACAAGCCCTGTTTTTCCTCTAAAAAGGCTGAAATCCTATCTCTCATTTGCATCGAATCTCATATTCCTTACTAAAGTCATGTAAGAGAGCATTGACAGCCTTGAGGATAGACTTGCGCGTGATGATTCCTTGGAAAATTCCTTCATCATCTACCACTGGCAAGAAGGGTTCATCTACCAGTTTATGGAGAACCTCTGTGATGTTATAGTCTGGAGCGACAACTGCCACATCCGTTTTGGTCATATTGACGATATCTGTCTTTGCCATTTGTTCATCTGTCAAACCTTGCTCCATTTGATAAGCCAAAATGTCTCTCAGACCAATGGTTCCGACAAAGCGTTTGTCAAAGGTCACAACAGGGATACGGGTATAAGTGATTTGGCTCAACACTAAAATCGCATGATCAGCGTTATGGGTATCAATCAAAGCTGCTAGATTCTCAGCAGGAGTAAGAAAAGTCTCTTCCTGCTCCAATAAAAATGCTTCAAATTCCTTGGCAATCATCGAGCAAACTCCTTGGACAGACCTGGATAAACCTCATGATCACGTGTCAAAAAGTCTACTTTAAAATAGCTGTCATCAATCTCTACACGGGCATAGAGGCATTCTCTGATGGTTCCTCGTGGTTGGCTGATGGAACCTGGATTTAAAAAGAGCGTTTTGCCTTCCATCCAAGCATTTGGTACATGCAAGTGACCATAGAGGCAAATATCGGCATCTTCTTCCTGAGCCCAGTAGTCCAACTTTTGAAAGTTGAAATTGATGTCAAACAAGTGTCCATGGGTCTGGATGATCTTGGTCGGACCAAGTTGAGTCACCAAACGCTCTGGGTAGCCAGCATAAAAGTCCATATTTCCTTTGACGACATGGATGCCTTCCCAGAGCGGAGAGTCTGGACGGAGTTCTGAGTCACCATCGTGAAAAATGGCATCAACTTTACCTAGATAGCGGTCACGAATTTCTTCGACAATCAAGCTATCTCCGTGGGAGTCACTCATTACAATGATGGTTTGCTTTGCCATGATGGAAATACCTCCAAAAGTTTCTTAACGGCTAAGGCACGGTGGGATTGGCTATTTTTTTCTTCCAGGGTTAATTCAGCTGAGGATTTGCCTGTCTCTCCTACAAGGAAGAGGGGATCATAACCAAAGCCATTTTCACCCTTGGGTTCAAAGTTAATGTAGCCCGGCCAGTCAGCTTCGACAACCAAACTTTCCTTGTTTGGACTAGCTACAACTAGGGTCGTATGGAACTGAGCCGAACGGTCCTTGAGATCAAATACCATGGCCAATTCGTGCAAGAGCTTAGCATTGTTTTCTCGGTCGGTTGCTCCTACACCTGCAAAACGAGCTGACCAAACACCTGGCAAGCCACCGAGGACATCGACTTTAAGACCTGAGTCATCTGCCAACACCATCTTGCCTGTTAATTGGGAAATAGTTTCTGCCTTCAGGCGGGCATTTTCTTCAAAGGTCATGCCTGTTTCAGCTACTTCAGGCAGATCTGGATAGTCATTGAGATTTTCCACATCGTAGCCTAACTTGTCAAAGATAGCTCGAAATTCCTTGGTCTTGCCCTCGTTACGAGTCGCAATGAGCAAGGTTTCTCTGACCTTGTTTGTCTCAAAGAAGTTTTGAACATTGACTCCTTCTTTAGGCAATTCTACATGCAAAAGCTGTCCATTTTCAACCAAGAGCAGAGCTCCCTGACGTTGGATGACTTCTAGATTGCGACCTGCTTGGGCATTTAAAATCTCAACGACAAAGGAGAGCAGACGGAAGTTAGAAGACCAGCGCATCACCGTGATCGTAATCGGAAAGCCATTTTCCTCGTCACGAAAAATCCGCGCTAAATCCATAAAATCAAGCTCGAGAGGATCTTTGATAAGGCTATAGATGCCTCCATAGACATCCCAGACACCGACATACCAGTCCTGGTCATCCTTGTATTCATAAATTTTGTTTGTCATAATGTTACATGCTCCACATGAATCTCTTTTTCCAGCCATTCTGCTCCAATTTGGGCAAAACTTTGGCTATTGGCTGTTGTGTAAAAACGATGTTGAAGAGGTCCCGCATCTCGGCTACGGTTGATTTCAAAATAGTTCAGCAAAACCGAGATATCCCGTACACACTCTGCCCCACTATCGATGAGCTGAACCTTTGGTCCCATGACATTTTGGATGATAGGGCGCAGGAGTGGGTAATGGGTACAACCCAAAATCAGGCTATCCACCTTTCCAACCAAGGGGCGCAGGGTTTCATAAACGACTTTCTTGGTTACACTGGTTGATAAGGCACCAGACTCGACCAAGGGGGCAAACTTGGGACAGGCCAAACTCTCCACCTGTAAGTCCGGATCCAGATCATGGATTTTTTGACGGTAGATGTCTGATTGGACCGTCATAGGGGTTCCAATTACTCCAATTTTCCCACCTTGACTGGACTTGATAGCTGCCGAAGCTCCTGGCAAAATCACGCCTAGGACAGGAATATCTAGTTGGGCCTTGATTTCTTCCCAGACGACCGCAGTCGCAGTGTTGCAAGCAATGACAATCATCTTGACATCCTTGGTCAAGAGAAAGTTGACCAACTGCCAAGTATATTCACGGATTTGCTCAGCAGGACGGGGACCATAGGGCGCCCGTGCCGAATCTCCGATATAGACGATTTCTTCATGGGGAAGCTGGCGCATGAGCTCACGAACAACGGTTAAGCCACCGACACCCGAATCCAAAAAACCAATTGGTCGATTATCCATACAGTCTTCTTTCTAGTCTTTTTTCTGATTGATAGTTCATCATGATTACTCGTCCTAAATAAACGGATAGACAACTTGATAAAATGGCAACTGCCTCTCTCTTAATCATAATCAAATATCAATAGAATGCAAGGAAAAAGTCTTATCCTTGAGAACTATTGAACATAGTGAGAAGTCTGGAACTTTCATCCCAGACTTTTCCTATTTATTTCTTTTTGCTCTTAGCAAGGGCTGCTTTTTGTTGGCGGATGATTTGGTGGTAAACTTGTTGTACCTTGGCTTCGCTTGGTTTTTGGCCACTTGCACTCAAGAGAGCACGAACTGCGTCAGCGTTCAAACGTGGGTTGTCAGCATATTTTTTTTCGATTTGCGTACGAGCCAAGTACATACCTCCAAGAGCTCCTCCTAGAAAAGCTAGCACAATCAAGACAATTGCTAAAAGTAAATCCATTCTTCTTCTCCTGTTTCTTTTTGAGTCTTCTATATTATACCACAAAGTGACTTTCCTGACTAGTTTGTTTTACGCTTTCAAGAAGGGGAATAGCTAGGCAAAAAGGTGCTCAGAAACGACTATTTTCCCTCACAAAATTAGGTGAAAAGGCTACCTTTTAGGAGTCAAGAAAATATTCAGTATCTATCACTTAGAGCACCAAACAGTTGTAGCAAACCTTAGTCTTCACTGTCTCCTTGATTCTTGACATATGTCTGGTACATTTTTGACTTTTTCCCATACCACTCTTCCACGGATTTCCCTTCCCACTCGCGGTATTCTTCAGGGTATTTCCACTTGTAATAGCCTTCTAAAAAGAAAGGAAACTCCATAAATACAATCATAGCGATTAAAGCAATATTTAACAGAATCCAACATATAAAGAGGCCAAAACCAGTTACGGAAGAGGAAAAATTAATAGAAAAGCCTTTTAATATATAATTAATAATCACGGCTAAGCCCAATACGCCTGCTCCATAAATAGCAATGCCTTTAGCAATTTTATCTTGTAAGGTAGGTGACTTAACTTCTCCATACATTCGTTTTTTCAAACTTCTAAGCTCCGTTCTTAACATTACATAAGCCAAGAATACTAGAAGTCCAAAAAATACCAAGATCCCCCATATTGTTAATATAGGTAAACTCATTGTTATGGCCATCAAATTAAATTCAAACATAAGCCATATCATAAAAGTTATAAAATGAAAGCGATAACGATAAGGGAGGATAAACGTCCGTTTAAAAAATTTACCCATTAATACCAATAACAACCAAATTAACAAGCAAATTAAATAAAGCTCGACTGTTAGCAAAGGATACTGAGAAACCGGTAACCTTAAATCTTTAGGATCAGAATTTTGCAATGATAGGGTAAAAGCAAGGAACATGAAATTTAAATCTATCGGAAACAACAGACTAAGAATAAAAGTTTTAATACCAAACCAAAAGGAAGGTCTCCCTTTCTTAAAGGCTTTCCCAAGTTTATTATAATAATCTTGTTTCTGATACTGTAAAAACCCATCATCTTCCAAATTTAAACTCTCTTCAAAACTTGCTTTAAAAATTGATTTCTTCATACTTTTCACCCAAATCCTAATGCCTTTCCAAATCCACCTATAACGTTAGATATATTTTTAACAGTGCCTTTTATACCTTTACCAACATCATCTATCATCTCTTTCGTTCCTTTAACAGGATCATCGAAAAATTTTGGCTTCCAAGCTTTTATACCTTGAATAGCTGCTCCAACAAAGAATCCGACCCCTGCTCCAGCAGGACCAAATATCGCACCTCCAATAGTTGCGCCTTCAAGAGGACCTACACTTGAAACTGCTGAAAGTGCACCTTTTCCAACAGCTTTTCCTACATCCCTGGTTTTGCTAAATTCGTCTACTCCACTAGATATTGCAGTAATCCCAAGATCAGCAAACGTCATCACTGTACCTACTTTCCCTAGAGCCTTAGCTACTTTTGGGAAATATTTGAGTCCTTTTCCTAATAAGCCTGTTGCCTCTTCTCCCCCTTTTATGTATTTACCAAGTTTCGCCATTCCAGCATCTCTGGCAGCTTCCAATCCTTTTTTAACAATAGTTTCTACAGGATTTGCGATATCAGAAATACCATCGAAAACCTTTTTCAGTGTTCCTCCCTTATTTCCTAATGATTCATACCAAGCCATGACACTCATTACACCACTTACAAATTTTCTACCTTTTGTCCCCTTATCAACCGATCCCAGCAATCCTATGACGCCGTCCGATTGTATAAAAGCCTCACTCAAGCTTTTCGGTGTTATTCCAAGTATTTGGGCTCCTCTCTTAAACCAGTCATTATCTGAGATTTCCGTAACTACATCATACCAATTCTTCGTATTATACTTAACACCATCATCACCAACTGCTTCAGCTAATGCCTTTTCATAGATGTGTTGCTCAATAGCATTAACTAATGTATCTGGTAACTCTTTACTTGGATGACGTTTTTTATAGGATTGAATTACCTCCATATCCTTCTCTGTCAGTCCCTTACCATCCTCAATTTTTTTGAGAACCTCCTTATAATCTCCGTCAATCTTAACCTTGTTTTCCCACTCACCCTCGATATTCTGTGCCCATCCCAGAGTATTCACAGGATGCTGGGGAAAAGTACCACTAAAACTTGCAAACTCTGTTTGGATTTGGCTTAAGCCCGTTTGGAGGTTTTGAGCTAAGTCATCAACTAAGCTACTACCTTCCCCTACAGAAAAAACGTCATTGGAACTTCCAGCAAACATATTTAGCTTACGGAGTTTATCCATTTTTTCATTTCTTTGTTTTAGGAGGACATCCATACGATTTGAGAGACTACTTAAAGTGCTTGCACTTGTAGATTCGTCTCCAACCATTGCATTGTACATTCCTCTAATACTATGAAGACTAGATTCAAGACTGCGGATTTCACTCTCAAGTATCTCTGAATCAAGGTCCTCACCGCCAACTTCTGAACGATATTTTGAGGGAAGACCTGGAACAGCTTCGCTTACTAATTCTAAGTACATGATATTGTAATAGTTGATTTACCAAGCAAACAACTCTCTATTTATTAAGAAAATATCTGAACCTCTATATAAGTACCGACCACCTTTGATTAGATAATGATCTACCAAAACGTATCCATGAAATCATACTAACATCAATAAATATTATTATAATTATAGTAGAAAATATAACACTTCTTAACTCTATTTGAGTATCTACAAGAAATTATTAACATTATCTTATTATTTTGTCCCTAACTATATTTACTTATGATTTGTGTGTATTTTTAATCTATTCAAATAATCAATAGACCAATCTTCATCATCCGGCAACTGACCTACTTTGTCTAACAAATAGGTCATATAAAATTGTTTAAATTTTTCAACATCCTTTGATTGACCAAGCAATTTCAAAGAAATTGGTTTGATGTCATTATTTTTTGAAATAGTATTTCCAGTTATATAAATTGGGTATTGATAAACACCCCTACCAATATAGTAATTTTTCCCAAAATAAAACCTTGCAGATGAGATTTCAAGTCGGTAAACTTTAAAACCATTATAAATCTTTAATTCAGATCCATCTAGCACTAGTTTCCCTGTTGTCTTAAAAAGTAATCTTCCTACTGTTAAGTCAAAAATGAGTGTTACTATACACATAAGATAATTAATTAAATAATCATTCGAATTGAATGAATCCATAAAAAATATTATAGGCGCTAGTAATAGAAAAAATAATGTAACAACTACTGGATATGTATAAAAATAGTAGACTCTCTGATTATTCGCCATTTTCCTTCCAACTTCTTTCTAAGATCTTTAAATATTTTGATTTTTTAAATTGACCAGATAATATCAGTAAAATAAAGAAATACCACATTGTAAACGCCAAAAACAATACCAAAAATCCTCCAAAAGATAAAAATAAGAATGACAAAATCAAAGTAATAACACCAAAAGATAATATGATCAAATAAGTTTTTCTACCATTTCTTTTTTGAGTAGTAAAGTAATGGGGAGGGATTTCATATGGAACTACATCAACAACTGCCATTTCCTTCCTACGTTTAAATTGTATTTTAGCAATAACAAATACAATTAGAAACGATAAAGCAAGTGGAAAATAACCATGAAATGTGAATCGTTCCGCAAGTAAATATACTCCGTATGACATCCCGGCACTGGGGACGAACATAACAGGAAATGGTACGCTAGGACCAACAAATAAGGTGTTTTCTTCGGGACTATAAAAAATCGTTTGCTCAGTATCCTTTTCCTTTGACCCAAATTCAACTAATTCTTTTAATTGTTGCTTCATTTAATTAACTATTCTCCTCAAATGTTTTATCAACCCTAAACTTAGGATATTCAATTTCATTTTCTTGTTCAGAAAACATTCTTTGTGCTTCTTCCTCTGATACATCAATATATCCCTCAAAATAAACCTCAGCAATATCTTCTTTATTAAAAAAAATAAATTCCTTTCCATCAACGCCACTTGGAAATATACATGAACAATACTCAAAATAACCAATATCATTTCCATCTTTATATAGAGGGAATCTGCTAACAATCATTAGCTTTGTATCCCCCTTATTTAATCTTACTACACTTCCGATTGGTAAATATTTTCTCATTTTAATTTATTCCTTTCTTTAAAAACCAAATGCGTTCCCTAACCCGCCAAAAAAGCCGGATACTCCATCACCAATTGCTTTTCCAAATGATTTCACACTCTTAGCTGCATCATTAACAAGTTCTCCACCTGCTTTCAATGTTGCATTAACTGCTTTGCCAACGGTTTTATCATAAGCAAAATCAACTATCTTATTCGCTGCCCATGATACAGCTACTCCAGTAGCTAAGCCAAGCCCATAACCAATTGCTGTCCCAACTCCTGGTACTGGAATTAGTGTACCAACAAAAGCACCAATAGTACCTCCAATTCCTCCTGCAACTGATGTCGTTACTGTGGAAGTAATAGCAGTTGAAACATAGTTATGCAATGCAGTTTTTGCAACCGCATTAACAACATTTTCTCCAGAATCTAATTGATCAAAAAAGTCAAATGCCATTAATGCTTCACCAAATACTTTACCTGTTCCTTGAACAAATGGTTTTGCTTTAGAAAATACATTTCCTATAAAATTTCCCACTTTTCCAGCTGTAGTAGCATTTCCTGTTGATGAAAAAGTTTTAAGCACAGCATATAATGATGATACTGCTCCTGCCTTATTCACGTTTTGCGAGACAAATTTATAAAATTCTGGTGCCTTTTCTGCTAATTCTGTTGGACCTTCCTCCATAAACAGTTGAACAAAATCCTTTAAAGAATCCTCCTTAAGATTCTCTATGTCAATATCATTATCTTTACAATATTTCTCTAGTGCAATTTTAAATTTCTCGAATTCATTTTGAGAAAGACTTGTTTCTTCTTTTAGATCTTTTTGTTTAAAGGCGTCTACTAGCTGCAATATCTCCTTAGGTAAATTTCTCCCAGGAAAACGATCTTTGTAAGCTTGAATAGCTTTTACATCATCCTCAGAGAGTTCTTTGCCATCTTTTATTTTCTCAAGAACCTTCTTATAATCTTCGTCAATCTTAACCTTATTTTCCCACTCACCCTCGATATTCTGTGCCCATCCCAGAGTATTCACAGGATGCTGGGGAAAAGTACCACTAAAACTTGCAAACTCTGTTTGGATTTGGCTTAAGCCCGTTTGGAGGTTTTGAGCTAAGTCATCAACTAAGCTACTACCTTCCCCTACAGAAAAAACGTCATTGGAACTTCCAGCAAACATATTTAGCTTACGGAGTTTATCCATTTTTTCATTTCTTTGTTTTAGGAGGACATCCATACGATTTGAGAGACTACTTAAAGTGCTTGCACTTGTAGATTCGTCTCCAACCATTGCATTGTACATTCCTCTAATACTATGAAGACTAGATTCAAGACTGCGGATTTCACTCTCAAGTATCTCTGAATCAAGGTCCTCACCGCCAACTTCTGAACGATATTTTGATGGTAGCTTTGGAACAGCTTCACTCACCAATTCTGTATACATGATAGCTCCCTTGAGCAAGGGAGTAATTACATTCATACCATATTGTTTACCACTATCATAGGCTGCCCCTTGCAAATCTCCTGCATTATCAAATGCTGATAATGCAGAAATTGCTTGATCGTAGGAAGCTATTCTGGCTTTACCTACGGAAGCCATTTTCTGACCCTGCGTATCAGAAGATTCTAATACCATTTTCACCATATTACTTCTGCGACTCCTGTTCTATCATTAATTTCTTTCGATCATGGCAGAGCTCATCTAACTCTCTTTCCAACCGGTCTTCTTGTTTCTTGATTGAATCTTTTCGTTCCTCCGACCACGCTTCTACTAATGCACCTACACTGCCTATATCCATTATCAAATCTTGATAAGCTTGATAATCTTTTGACGATAGAGGCAATTCTAAGATTTGTCGCAATGGAAGCAAACTTTGTCGATGCATTTCAAATAGTTCCTTTTCTTTGCGAATAACCTTCTTCTTCTCCAAACTTAGTTGATTTAGAAAATTATCTAGTTCTTTTGATTTATTATCGATTTCTTCTAATGTTAGTGTCTTCATTATTCCTCTTCTGAAAAATAGCTCGTATTTGGAACAAACGTAGCGTTATCCTTTGGAACTGCACTTGTTTGAGGTAGCACAGAAGTATTGGTATCTATGTCTGCAGCAAGCTGACTATCCACTGCTACAAATTCAGCAGCTGTACTCTGTATCCGTGAAACGAATCCATTTAGAACCTCTGCAATAGAAGACGCGTACTCAGCTTCTTTAGGAATCTTCTCCGCAGCTGTACTATTTCCCGGATACTCACTCGATTGATCTAAATCAACTTTATCTCCAGATGCAATACTACTAGATGAGTTAGCAATTCCTGATGCAATAGAACTAGCTACTTCTTCTTTACTTTGTATTGGTGACATACAAATTCCTCCAAATTAGTCATTTTTAGTAATTTTTAATTTAACGGCTTGTTTACGATCATGCAGATAAACCTCATCCAACTCTAGTCGAGCTTCTCTATTATTATAAGGTTTATCTAAAAACATTTGATCCATTAAACGCATACCCAACATAACCCACTGCGCATTGGATTTAAGATATTTCGGAACTTCATGGATGTTATTTCCAATATATGAATGCTCACCACCAATTACAAAATGCAATCCTACACGCAAACCATTTTTGAATAAAAAGTCCAAATCTTTTTCTGACAGACCATGTTCAACAATTACTTTTATATTTGGCATAAAAATCAACCAATCAGAGTATAAGTTTCCTTCTAGTCGGCGATTCACCTCAAATATTAATTGTTGAGCTATTTCAGAAATCTCTTTTTTACTACTAATATACGTTGACACTTTGTCACTATAAGATTTATATTCCTCCAGTGGGTCTACAAGCATCACTCTTAATTTCTTTCCAAAACAGAGTGATGTATTTAATAAATGATGTGTTTGATTTTCTAATGACTCAGCAGAATCAGAAATATAAATCAAACTTTTTAATTGATTAAACGAAATGGCAATACTCTGTACCATTTCAAACTCCAAACCAATCGGCAACTCACGATTCTGAATTGCTTCTTGAGTTGTAGGCAAATTGAGAAATACATCCATGGTCAACTCCTCTGGCACCATCGGAATGGCACTTGGGCGCTGTCCTGTCCAGGCTTCTTGGAGAGAAGCCACTTCCTGGCGTAGGTTGTTGAGGACTTGAGTGTCATTGGCTCCTGATACTGGCAGGGCCAGCTGGATCACATCCACCTCTTCACGTTTCATCAGTGCCCGTCCCTTGATGTCTTCCATGGTCATGGCAAGGGGCGTAGAGCCCACAATTGCCCGCACCTCGCTCACATCATTCTGTGGCAGACTCAACTGGTGCTTGAAGTTCGAGTAAAGCTGAGCCCGAAGGTTGGACTGTCTACCCGCTGTCATCAAGAGATGCACTCCGATGCTGAGACCTTCACGAGAGATGCGCACCAAGAGTTTAAAGAGTTCTGCCTCATAAGCCTCCTCCTTGATGGCCTCATAGCTGTCTAAGAGGATAACAATAGCCGGCTCTTG
>CAJNDD010000017.1 GCA_905221435.1 bacterium | reverse complement strand
AAAAGGACTTAGTCCTGTGCAGTACAGAACTAAATCCTTTCAATAATTATTTGTCCAACTTTTTGGGGTCAGTACAGTACAAGTTCACTCAACTTATTTTATTTACGTATATTCAATGAACATCAAAAATTAAACTAAAAAGCTAGCCGCAGGTTACTCAAACCCTAGTTTTAAGGCTAACGTGGTTTGAAGAGATTTTCGAAGAGTATTACAAGATAATGGTTGGACCATAGAGACTCAACTTGGTTTTGACTTGATCAAAGTGAAAACGGTCATAGGCTCGCCAAGCAGCACGAGTAGGAGCATCTGGTTCGAGAGCACTGAGGCCCATGAGAAGACTGGAAGTCTGGTAAAATTTTTCCAGTTCAATCAAGAATCGATTATCCACTGTCTCAGCTTTAAAGAGAAAGTCAAGGATATTGTCCAGCTGCTCCTGAAAGCGGACATCGTCAGCTGTTGCCTGTTTGCAGACTTGATAGGCTTTGTTTAACTCAGTTATCAGTGCCTGAGCTGTTTTGATAGGGTCTGTATCCGTCATGAGAATTCCTCCTTTGTGATGGTTCTAAAGTTGTTTCAAGTGATTGTCTTTCTATAATCATAGCTTATCACTTTTAACTCTTTTTTTACCTTCAAATCTTGAATTGTCATTGAAATTTCCTGAATTACAATAAGTGAATTTTATGATAAAATAGTTGTAAGATTATCATATTCATTTTGTAAACACTTCGACACTTTAGGAATTTTTGAGAACCGTTTAGGATTTGGTGAAAAATAGTTTCTAGACTTATGCTATCCTCTTTTTAGGAGGTTTTATCCATGAATTACATTATCATCCAAAAAGAGAAAGAAATTTTCAAATTAAACATAAAGGATATCTACTATATCCAAACACATCCAACTAAAGCCCATACCGTACAGATTGTTATAGAAGAAGCTAGTTTTAATATGGTTCAAAATTTAAGTAATCTTGAGAACCAATATGGGGAAACCTTGATGAGATGTCATCGAAATTGTTTGGTCAATCTTGATAAATTAAAATCGATTGATTTTCAAGAAAGAATCCTTTTTCTTGGAGAAGAAGGTCAATATGCTGTCAAGTATGCCAGACGTCGCTATAGAGAAATTCGTCAAAAATGGTTGAAACAAGGAGAGTAAGAAGATGAGAATATTTGTTTTAGAAGATGATTTTTCCCAACAGACTAGGATTGAAACGACGATTGAGAAACTCTTGAAAGAACATCATATCATTCCGAGCTCTTTTGAGGTCTTTGGGAAACCAGACCAACTGCTGGCAGAGGCACATGAGAAGGGGGCACATCAACTTTTCTTTTTGGACATTGAGATTCGAAACGAAGAGATGAAGGGGCTAGAGGTGGCTAGAAAGATTCGGGATCGGGACCCCTATGCCCTAATCGTCTTTGTGACAACTCACTCAGAGTTTATGCCCTTGTCCTTTCGCTATCAAGTGTCAGCTTTGGACTACATTGATAAGGCCCTTTCGGCAGAGGAGTTTGAATCTCGTATCGAGACAGCCCTCCTCTATGCCAATAGTCAAGATAGTAAAAGTCTGGCGGAAGATTGCTTTTATTTTAAATCAAAATTTGCTCAATTCCAGTATCCCTTTAAAGAGGTTTACTATCTCGAAACGTCTCCTAGAGCCCATCGTGTCATTCTCTATACCAAGACGGACAGGCTGGAGTTTACGGCGAGCCTAGAGGAGGTTCTCAAGCAGGAACCCCGTCTCTTGCAGTGCCACCGCTCTTTTCTCATCAATCCTACCAATGTGGTTCATTTGGATAAGAAAGAAAAACTCCTTTTCTTTCCCAATGGGGGAAGCTGTCTAATCGCGCGTTATAAGGTCAGGGAAGTGTCTGAGGCTATCAATAACTTACACTGAGCTAGGAGAGTTTATGAATATTGCTTGGATATTGTTGTATACACTTATTACTAATGGGCTAGAAATTGTCATTTTCTTTAAGGTGGATGGAATTAATCTTACTTTCGAGAGGATTTTTAAGGCTTTTCTTTTTAAGATACTGTCTGCCTTTGTTTTTGTAACGATTAGCTATATAGTAGGAAATACTTACCTATCTTATTTTATGGAACCCTTGTACGGCATAGGCTTGTCTTTCTTATTGTTAAGAGGGCTTCCTAAAAAACTCCTTTTCTTTTATGGTCTCTTTCCAATGATATTAGTGAATCTTTTTTATAGAGGAGTCTCCTATTTTGTGCTTCCATTTTTGGGACAAGGGCAAGTATATGATAGCTACTCATTTACTGGGTTATGTATAATAATTTTCAATTTCTTCATTTCTCTAGCTTTTTTGAAATGGTTGGACTATGATTTTACTAGTTTGAGAAGGGAGATTCTAGATAAAGATTTTCAAAAGTCCCTAACTAAAATTAACTGGATAATGGGGGGTTATTATCTAGTCATGGAAAGTCTGTCTTTTTTTGAATATGAACAAAGCATTCAATCAAAGATAGTTCGCCATCTGATCCTAGTGTTTTACCTACTCTTTTTTATGGGTATTATCAAGAAATTGGATACCTATTTGAAGGAAAAACTTCAGGAAAAACTGAACCAAGAGCAGGCCTTGCGCTACAGAGATATAGAGCGGTATAGTCGACATATAGAGGAACTCTACAAGGAAGTACGGAGCTTTCGTCATGATTATACCAACCTCTTGACCAGCTTACGCCTAGGTATTGAAGAGGAGGATATGGAGCAGATAAAAGAGGTCTATAACTCCGTTTTAAAGAACTCCAGCCAGAAATTGCAGGACAATAAATATGACCTGGGCCGATTGGTGAATATTCGGGATCGTGCCCTCAAAAGTCTCTTAGCAGGAAAATTTATAAAAGCAAGAGAAAAGGATATTGTCTTTAATGTCGAAGTTCCTGAGGAGATTCAAGTTGAGGGTATGAGCCTACTTGATTTTCTAACCATTGTGTCTATCCTTTGTGACAATGCTATTGAAGCCAGTGCAGAGGCTGGTCAACCTCACGTTTCAATTGCCTTTTTAAAAAATGGGGCACAAGAGACCTTTATCATTGAAAACTCCATCAAAGAAGAGGGCATCGATATTTCTGAAATCTTCTCTTTTGGAGTTAGTTCTAAAGGGGAGGGCCGAGGTGTTGGTCTCTATACCGTCATGAAGACTGTTGAAAGTTATCCCAATGCTAGTCTCAATACCACCTGTCAAGATCAAGTCTTTCGTCATGTGCTTACTATGATACATACAGAATGATGAAAAATAAGACCGAGAGTGCTTGTTTCTCGGTCTTATTTTTTTATAGTTGTATTGGATGATGAAGTTCTTGTGCGATGTTATAAGCATATCTATTAATGTTATATAAGAAATCTTCCCACCATCCTCCACCTATAATTTGGTTGAGTTCAGTAGTTGTTAGTTCTTGAAATGAAGTTAGATTTTGTTTCTTATCCATGTTAGGATTCTCCTTTTTGATAAGATAATAAATAGTTATAGAGTGTTATCTGAAAATTAATCAGAATGGGTTAGAATTTTATCTTTGAAATAATCAAAATATGTCTTCTTTGCAGTTACACTAGTGACGCGACCTTGTAAGCCGTATTGGATGAGTTTACTATCCTCATTAGATAGTTTTGCAAGAGCGGTTAATTTAAAGAGATTGCCTTGCTCTGTTCTGGTAGGAGTTTGATCAATTGTCTGAAGTTGGCCGATGATGGTAATGCCGTGATTTCCAATCTTCTCAAGTTTTAATCTTACAGTTTGTCCTTTATCTAGTAGAGGTAGATAGTCAGAAGATACGTAGTAAGTAATTAGTACTTCTCTTGTATCTGTGATGACAGGGAATATTTGAGCAATTTCTGTACCAGTTGGAATTCTATTTTTACCTTCAAATTCGCTGTTCAGATGAACGATACCTTTACTTGGAGCGGTTAAGGTATTATTTTCCAAGCGCTGTGTCGCTTGATCTAGTTGTACTTTTAATTCTGTTAGTTGATTTTCCACAGCTAGTTGTTGCTGAGAAGCTGTTTGTAAAAATTGAGTGCGAAGTACTTCAATTTTGGTTTCTAAACTATTATCATAAGTTGCTACACTTCCGATACCAGCTTGCTGAATTTTGAGATTTGCGATAGATGATTCAAGATTTGCAATACTTTGATTGATTTGAGATAAAAATGGCTCATCTGCAGTTTCTTGTGTTTGTTCTTGAGAGGCTACAAGATAACGATTCAAAATTGACTGGTGTGGATTGCCAGTCGGTAAGCGCGCTCTTTTGTTTATGATAGCATCTCTCAGCTCTTGATATTCTCCAATTTGTTGTTGAACTTTTGTGATTTCTTGTTCAATAGCTGATGAACTGCTATTAGCAAGATTGGCTTGATTTGAAACTTCAGTGTTAGTCTTTGAGATACCTAGTTCAATATCATGAGCTTGTTTAGTAAAATTCATAAAGGTATTATGGTAGCCAAACTCATCCTCACCAGAAAAAAGATCAGTCGCTTTTTCTAAGCTTTGTTTCAAAATTCCAAGTCCTTCTTTTTGCTTCTCAAGTCTTTGTAACTGAGTTTCTAAGGCAGTTTTCTGACTTTCTTCCATTGTTTCAGAGTATTTGATGAGTAAGTCATCTTTTTCAACTACTTGATTTGCCACTAAATGATTAGCTAAGATAGTATTATCACTAGTTGACTGAATGGATGCAATGACACTTGTAGGGGTAATTTCTCCTTGTGACGTAACGGTAATTTCTTTTGTGGCAACAAGGGAGAAAATTAAGATGAAAGTAAACAGTAATGAAAGTGGTATGATCAATACTGTCGCATAATTATGGTAACGTCTCTGATAAAACTCGACGCTTCTAAAAAGATTAGGATTCATAACATTCTCCTTATTTGTTGAATAGATGATGGTAGAAGCCTTGCGCCTGTATTAACTCTTGATGACTACCAACTTCAATGATTTTCCCTTGGTCAAGAACAATGACACGGTTAGTCCGTTCGGCTATACTTAGACGATGGGCTACAAAGAGAATGGTTTTATCAGTTAGGGACATAAGATTATCTATAACCTTTTTCTCAGTCAAAACATCGAGAGCACTAGTAGCTTCATCTAGTATTAAAACAGGAGATTTAGTTAAAAGAGCACGAGCGAGAGCGATTCGTTGCTTCTGTCCTCCTGACAGGCCTGCTCCATCAGAAAGTTGAGTTTGATAGCCCATAGGCATTCTTTCAATATCTTGACGGATTTCAGCTAATTCGCAAGCTTTTAGAATATCTTCTTGGCTAATCATATTATTACCGCCCAAGGTTAAGTTTTCCAAGATAGAGCCATTAAAGATATAGGCTTGTTGGGGCAGGTAATTAATATGACGTCGCAAGATTTTTTTATCAATATTTTTAATATCCTGATGATTGATGGTAATCTGTCCTTTGTAAGGGTCAAAGAAATTGACAATCATTTTGGCTAGAGTTGTTTTACCAGAACCACTAACTCCAACCAGGCTAACCTTATCACCTTCTTTAATTGTTAGATTGATATCTGTTAAGGTATCTCGTCCAAAACCATACTTATAAGAAAGGTCATCAAATTCAATATCGCCCATCAAAAAATTTGAATGAACAGGATTTTCTTGAACTTGAAATTCAGATTCAACTAAATAGACCTCGTTCAAGCGGTTATTAGCAACCTTCGCAGATTGGAGTTTAGTTTGTAGGTTGATAATATTTTCCATAGGAGTTGTAAAGTAAGAAAGAAGTGTATTAAAGGTAATCAGCTGACCGATAGAAATCTTACTCGACATGACTAATTGAGCACCAAACCATAGGATAAAGATATTAAGAACTAACTTTGTTCCTTGCTTTAAATTAGTTTGTAAAATAGAATATTTAGTAAGTTTAAAGGATTTTTCCAAATAATCGACAAATTCACTGTCAATATTTTGGTAGCGATTTTCTTCACTTGTGAGTGACTTGATGGTTTCGATCCCGTTGATATCTTCTATAATAGCAGAACTAACCATAGAATTGCTTTGCATGACATCGTGGTTCATTTTTTCAAAAGGCTTCATAAAAGAAAAGATGATGAATATGTAAATAGGGATAGAAATAAGAGAAAGAAGAAAGAGGTTAGGATTTTGTGCCAGTAAGACACTCCCTACAAGGATCAGAATGGAAACATCAAGAAGAAGAGAGAGAATGGTAGAAGCTAAGGCATCTATAATAGAGTTGGCATCTGTGAATCGTGAAATGATTTCCCCTGTACGACGTGTCGCAAAGAAAGACATAGGAAGTTCAAAGATATGGCGAATATAGGCCAAAATTACATCAATGCTTAATCTCTGACTCAGAACAGTTAGGAGATAATCTCTGGAGAAGCTCATGGCTTGTTGGAGGATATAGGTGATAATTAGACCAATTGAGATAATTCCTAAAGTTGATTTCATCTGATTTGGAATGTACTCATCCAAGATTCCTTGGAGATAATAAGAACCACCGATATTGATAATAGTGACTAATAAGCTTGAGAGAACAATGTAAGCAATGAGAGATTTTTGTTTGAAAATCAGAGGGAGGAAGCTCAGTAGACCATTCTTTTTATCTTTATGGGGTTGATAGCTGGGTTTGGGAGCTAGAAAAATAGCTACTCCAGTCCATTCAGAGAAAAAGCGTTCTTTTGACATTTTGGTGATTTTTACAGAAGGATCAGGATCACCAATAATCAGATAGTCTTTCTTTGTTTGATAGACAACATAGTAATGTTGGAGTTTCCCTTCTTTGTTAACGTGAACGATAAATGGATAGGGGACATCGCTCATATCAAAGAGAGTTTTATCTGCTTGAACAGGCCTTGTTTCAAAGCCCATTTCATCAGCGGCTTTTACAATGCCAAGAGCAGTCGTCCCTTCTTTATTGGTCTTTGCAAGTTCTCTCAAGTGAGCTAGAGAAAAATCTGAACCATAGAATTTGGCAATCGAGGCTAAGGCAGCAACACCACAGTCTCTAGCATCTATTTGAGGAACAAATGTACGTTTATAAGAAGTCATTGGCAATTCCTTTCATATAAAATATGAACTTATTATACCATGATAATAAGTTCATATTTTATAAAATCTTGAATTGTCATTGAAACTTCCTGAATGGTAAAAAAGTGATTAGAAACTATCTTTCTTTAAAAATATATAGGTGTGATTTGAGATAAAAAGCTAATTCAAGACGTTTCGATGACAATTCAAGATTTGGATGAAAAATAAAAAAAAACAATGTTATACTAAACTTGTCAAAGTTGCAACAAGACAAAAATTAAAAATAAAAAAGGAGGTATTCATCATGAATACTCTAGTATTTGATACTTCAACATTTATGACACTTAGTCAAGAAGAGTTAATGGAAATTGAAGCAGGAGCCAATTGGGATCGTGTTTTTGGAGGAACTTCAGTTTATTTAGGGGCTACAATGGCTGTATTAATGGCAAGTAATCCAATTGGTTGGGGGGCAGCAGCAGCTTATCTTGCGACATGTGCAGCATCAGGAGCTTATGTAGGCTACGGACTGGCAACATGATACTGCCATAAAATATAGAATTCGAGGTGAAAACAGTGCGAAATAAGAGTTTTTTTATCATTTGTTCTGCAATCGTGATACTCACTAATGTTCTAATGTTTTCTTTATTTAATAACGGCGAAGAGATTGGTTCAAATTTGTTTGTCATAGCAGTTACATTGATTTTATTACCATCGTTCTTATTTTCAGTTGAAAAGCAAGGAACTTATTTTATCAGATTGGAATCATCAGGACTACTCTTAATGACTGCTTTGTCTTTAATTCGTTTTGTTAATCGAATTGATAGAACACCTAGTATCGTAAACTCTTTAATAGTTGTTCTAGCTTTAGGCTGTGGTATTGTCTTGATTAGTGCTTATATTGCAAGAATATATTTAAGCAAGAAGAAGTAAGAAGGATTTCAGTTGTCTATTATATTTATTATCTTTTTGCTTCTCGATTTCATTTTGTGAAGTTCCCCTAGGGCAAGTATGTTTTTCATGCTTGCTTTTTAAATTTTTTAACAATTCAAGATGTTTTGATGACCATTTATGATTTCAGTTATTCAAAATCAAAATGAGTGCTATACTAGCAGTGTAAAGGTTGTAGCTCAACTAAGATAAAGCACACATTTAGGAGGAAATCTTATGAAGAAAAAAATACTTGTCATTTTCATCTTGTATCTGATTATGTCCATCTTTCTTTATCCGCTTAGGGAGAGTATTTGGTATCAGCTATTTTATACCATAGCCTACGTGATTGCAGTTATGATCTATTTTGCTATCATTAAAAAGAAAGTAACAAAGAAATGAAAACTTTTCTTGCTAAAAAACGGAACATCTTCCTTGCGAGATTGTTCCTAGGTCAGTTGCCCTTGCTTGTCTCCACTTATCTATTTCTATCTCGTCAATTTTTAAATTTTTCCTTGGTTTTCCAATTTCTTTTAGTGGTTATTAACTCGGCTTCTATTTTGGCTACTGTTTACCTCACTAGGGAAATGAGGACAAGAGAGTTTGAAGATGATGATTTGGTTAGTCCTAGAACCAATCAACTCATGTTCATTGGCTTGACAGGCTTTATGTCTATTATTTGTTTGTATAGAGGTATCATGGCAGCAGAATTCTACCAACAAATAATCGCCTATATTGGCGCTATTCTCTGCTTGATTATCATGCTTCTGCTTATTTGGGGGTTGAAGTATTATAAAAAGTAGTTTGTCTTCCTCTTTGTATAGAATTTTTGATTAGAAGCTTCTATTAAACCGTTCGTGAAATAAATGAATGGAGGTATTTAATATGAAATACAGGTTATTTCTTGTTATTTTCTTGAGTAGTATGTTGGATATGCTTTTAGGGACATTTTTACAAATCTCTAATGTATCGATTGGGTGGATTGTTCTCTACAGTGGATTGTTTGAAGCAGGCGTTTTCCTTCTTGCTAATAAAGGGGTGGCAGTAAAAATCAAAGAAGTAGACATTCAAAACCGCTTTAAATTTATTTTTGGAAAAACGTTATGATTTCAAATTCTTTTGCTCATCTTTTTGATGCTCAAACTTTATCTTGGTTTGGATGTGAGGTTGATTTTATTTTATGGACATATTTTCATTGTCTTTAATGCCTTAATGTATCTATTATCTAGTAGTCAGGTTAGCCTTAAAAAGAACAAACTGCCTTCTTAATTTTACAGTAGTAGAGCCTGACAAGGGGAGGTCATAGTAGGAGGAGTTCTATGAAAAAACATCCTACTCTTTTCAAAACGAGTGCAATTTTATCTTATTTATTTCTGTTTTTCGGACTGTTTTGGACAACCCAATTTTGGAGAAATTATTGGGAGTTCTCGTCTTGGGTAGGAGATCTTATCTGGATTCGAAACATCATCAGTTTTCTCTTTATCGGCTTGATGATTTGGATTTTGGTTGGGTCGGGTCATGCTTATCTCTTTCGTATCCCTAGGAAAAAGTGGTTGAGCTATTCTGTTCTGACGGTGTTAGCAGCTGTTGTACTTATCTGCTTTAACTCTCTGACAGATAAACATGTTCAGGGGACCAATGAAGGTTGGAATTTGTTTATTGCTTATAGTGAGACAAATTTTGCGGAGTTTGGTGTTTACCTAACCTTAATCGTACTAGGACCTCTGATGGAAGAATTGGTATGTAGGGGATTGCTTCAACATGCCTTCTTTAAGAATTCGAGGTGGGGGCTAGATATCCTCTTTCCGTCATTCTTATTTGCCTTGCCCCACTTTTCTAGCTTGCCAAGTCTCGCAGATATTTTTGTCTATACGACAGTGGGCTGTCTATTTGCCTGTCTGACACGTTATACGAAGAGTATCTATCCTTCTTACGCGATTCATATTGTTAATAATATCATCGCAAACTTACCATTTTTGCTCACTTTTCTACATAGGATCTTGAGCTGAAAAAACCAAAAGGCTTGCTTTTCAGCCATAGAGGAGGTTATCATGTATAAACACTTATTTTTCCTAGATTCAAAAACCTTAGACTGGTTGACGTCTTATATTCTAGTCTTGGCTTCTGACACTATGGTCTTTAATGTTTTTGTGCTAACCTTTGTATCTATGGTGGTCTTTTATTTCCTGAATCTCATGCTAGCTTTTATGGCTATATTCTTAGGGGATGGCTATGTTGTCGGATTTTAGTTACTAATACTCAATGAAAATCAAAGAGAAAACTAGGAAACTAGCCGCAGGCTGTACTTGAGTACGGCAAGGCGACGTTGACGTGGTTTGAATTTAGTATATAATGGTTTGTTTTGGAAAGACTAGAGCTAAAGGATGACGTGTAGGAAAGTCTGTTTGGTGAGGAGGAGGTTAATTTTATGACCATTTTCAATAAATGCCATGCCTTGTTTTTTGGATTTTTAGTATTTGTAATCGTTGGTGCAGCGGGGTATTCCATCAATCAAGGGGATTATTTTCAACACCAGTACACATTCATTGTTGTAAAGAGTCTCTTGCTTTTCCTTAGTTTTGGCTATGCGAAATGGTTTGACATGATTTCTTTTGGTAATTTAAGCAAGAAACACCTCTTGCTGTTCATTGGAATCTTTCTTCTTACCGTGCTAGTAAATATAGGTTATCATACCTTTTTCTCAGTTTCTTCTGGTGCAGCAACCCAACACCTTGAGGAAACTAGTAACGGACTTTCGCTTTCCTTTATTGTAAGTGTCATAGTTTTGGCACCTATCCAGGAGGAATTTATTTTTAGAGGAATCTTGCAAGGTGCGATTTTTGAAAATTCTTGGCTAGGTCTTGTACTGACTGCCTCTCTCTTCTCTTTCCTGCATGCTCCTTATGATCTTCCTTCGTTTATCTATTATCTACTTGGAGGCTTGTTGCTAGGGGTTGCTTACAAAAAGAGCCAAAACCTATGGGTTTCCACTTTAGTCCACATGTCTTACAACAGTTTACCACTCTTAACTTATTTATAAAAATCATGAAAAGGTAAGCAGACGATGATGCTTGCCCTTTTCTTTTCATAATAATGGCTCAAGCCGATCCAGAGGCTTTTCTTTGAAAATCGGGTATGGACTGGTTGACGAATAGACCAAAAACTAGTAGAATAATAAGGAAACTTTATACGGAGGAAAGAAATGGACTTGGGTGATAATGAGCTAACGCTGACCCCTATCCCTGGGAAGAGCGGCAAGGCTTATATGGGAAGCTACCCTGATGGGAAGCGCGTTTTTGTAAAAATGAACACCTCTCCAATCCTACCTGGCCTAGCCAGAGAACAAATCGCTCCTCAATTACTATGGACTCGTCGTTTGCCAGATGGTCGTGATATGTGTGCCCAAGAATGGTTGACGGGCAAAATCTTGACACCGCACGATATGAACCGCAAGCAGATCATCAATATCTTGACGCGTCTCCACCGCTCACGTCCTTTGATGAAGCAGTTGAGCCGTTTGGGATATACCATGGAGACTCCATTAGACTTGTTGCAGTCTTGGAGGCAGGAAGCACCCGAAGTCTTGAAACGACATCAGTACTTAAACTCGGTGATTGATGATTTGCGCAGGACAGTTCCAGGTTTTAGGGAAGACCATGCAACGATTGTGCACGGGGATCTTCGCCATAGTAATTGGATTGAGACAGAGAGTGGGCTCGTTTATCTAGTGGATTGGGATTCGGTTCGCCTGACGGATCGCATGTTTGATGTGGCGCATATGCTGTGTCATTATATTCCAGAGCAACATTGGCATGATTGGCTAACTTATTACGGTTATAAGTACAATCAGACAGTGTTAGATAAATTGTATTGGTATGGTCAGTATTCTTACTTGAGCCAGATTGCCAAATACTTTGTAAATCAAGATTTAGATAATGTAAACCGGGAGATTTATGCCTTGCGTGTCTTCCGTGACAAGTATGGAAAGAAGAGATGAGAGTTAGAAATCGTAAAGGGGCGACAGAATTACTAGAAGCCAATCCCCAGTATGTGGTCCTCAATCCCTTAGAAGCAAAAGGGAAATGGCGAGACTTGTTTGGAAATGATCATCCTATTCATGTAGAAGTTGGAAGTGGGAAAGGGGCCTTCGTATCAGGAATGGCCAAGCAAAATCCTGACATCAACTACATTGGGATTGACATCCAAAAGTCGGTCTTGAGTTATGCCTTGGACAAGGTGCTTGAAGTTGGAGTGCCCAACATCAAGTTGCTGTGGGTAGATGGTTCGGATTTGACTGATTACTTTGAAGACGGTGAGATTGATCGTCTCTACCTAAACTTTTCAGATCCCTGGCCTAAAAAACGCCATGAAAAACGTCGTTTGACTTACAAGAGTTTCTTGGATACCTTTAAGCGTATCTTGCCTGAAAATGGAGAAATCCATTTCAAGACAGACAATCGTGGCTTGTTTGAGTACAGTCTAGTGAGCTTTTCTCAGTATGGGATGAAACTCAATGGGGTTTGGCTGGACCTGCATGCCAGTGGTTTTGAAGGCAATGTCATGACGGAATATGAGCAAAAATTCTCCAGCAAAGGTCAAGTGATTTACCGAGTTGAGGCAGAATTTTAAGAAATAGCTTGAAAACCAGCCGTTTGAGTGCTTATGCTTTACATAAATTGCCAAACGTGCTATACTAATAGTAAGAATATGAGAAAGAGAGGCGGGGAAATATCTTCGCCTCTTGCTTATGAGGAGGTGGACGCAATCGCGACAATCGTAGAATTAGTCAGAGAGGTTGTAGAACCTGTCATCCAAGCGCCTTTCGAACTCGTGGATATTGAGTATGGAAAGATTGGCAGTGACATGATTCTCAGTATTTTTGTAGATAAACCTGAAGGAATTACCTTGAACGACACGGCAGACTTGACAGAAATCATCAGTCCTGTCCTAGACACCATCAAGCCCGATCCCTTCCCAGAACAATATTTCCTAGAAATCACCAGTCCAGGCTTGGAACGTCCTTTGAAAACCAAGGATGCTGTCGCTGGAGCGGTTGGGAAATACATTCATGTCGGGCTCTACCAAGCTATCGATAAACAAAAAGTCTTTGAAGGTACCTTGGTATCCTTTGAAGAGGACGAGTTGACTATGGAGTATATGGACAAGACACGTAAGAAAACTGTCCAAATTCCATACAGTTTAGTATCAAAAGCACGTTTAGCAGTTAAACTATAGAAAAGAAAGGATAGCTTTTGAGGATTCAAAAGTAAAAAGAACATGAGTAAAGAAATGCTAGAGGCCTTCCGCATTTTGGAAGAAGACAAGGGAATCAAAAAAGAAGACATCATCGACGCAGTAGTAGAGTCGCTTCGCTCCGCTTATCGCAGGCGCTATGGTCAATCTGACAGCGTAGCTATTGACTTCAATGAAAAAACAGGTGACTTTACTGTCTATACTGTTCGTGAAGTTGTAGATGAAGTATTTGATAGCCGTTTGGAAATCAGCTTGAAAGATGCCCTTGCCATTAATTCAGCCTATGAACTTGGTGATAAAATCAAGTTTGAAGAAGCACCAGCTGAGTTTGGTCGTGTAGCAGCCCAATCTGCCAAACAAACCATCATGGAAAAAATGCGCAAGCAAACACGTGCCATCACTTACAATACTTATAAAGAACATGAGCAAGAAATCATGTCTGGTACAGTAGAACGATTTGATAACCGCTTTATTTACGTCAACCTTGGCAGCATCGAAGCCCAATTGTCAAAACAAGACCAAATCCCTGGAGAAGTCTTTGCTTCCCACGATCGTATCGAAGTTTATGTCTACAAAGTTGAAGACAACCCTCGTGGTGTCAACGTATTTGTTAGCCGTAGCCATCCAGAAATGATCAAACGCTTGATGGAACAAGAAATTCCAGAAGTCTACGATGGAACTGTCGAAATCATGAGTGTAGCCCGCGAAGCTGGTGACCGTACGAAGGTTGCCGTTCGTAGCCACAATCCAAACGTGGACGCTATCGGGACAATCGTTGGACGTGGTGGTGCCAACATCAAGAAAATCACTAGCAAATTCCACCCAGCTCGTTACGATGCCAAGAGCGACCGCATGATTCCTGTCGAAGAAAACATCGACGTTATCGAGTGGGTAGCGGATCCAGCTGAGTTTATCTACAATGCTATCGCACCTGCAGAGGTTGACCAAGTTATCTTTGATGAAAATGACAGCAAACGTGCCTTGGTCGTTGTTCCAGATAACAAGCTTTCTCTTGCTATCGGTCGTCGTGGACAAAACGTTCGCTTGGCAGCTCACTTGACGGGTTACCGTATCGATATCAAATCTGCCAGTGAGTTTGAAGCTATGGAAGAAGCAGGTCAAGTGGATTACGCAGCTGCGGACGAATTGACAGAAGAATAAAAGCTGCTAGAGGAGGGAAAGATGAAAACAAGAAAAATCCCTTTGCGCAAGTCTGTTGTATCCAACGAAGTGATTGATAAGCGTGATTTGCTTCGCATTGTCAAGAACAAGGAAGGACAGGTCTTTATCGATCCGACAGGCAAGGCCAATGGCCGTGGCGCTTATATCAAGCTAGACAATGCAGAGGCCCTAGAGGCCAAAAAGAAGAAAGTCTTTAACCGCAGCTTTAACATGGAAGTTGAAGAAAGCTTTTATGACGAGTTGATTGCTTATGTTGATCACAAAGTGAAAAGAAGAGAGTTAGGACTTGAATAAGCAAAAGATAAGCAATCTCTTGGGACTTGCTCAGCGAGCAGACCGGATCATATCGGGTGAGGAATTGGTGGTTAAAGCCATCCAAGACCAGAAAGCCAAGCTAGTCTTTCTAGCCCATGATGCTGGACCCAATCTGACCAAGAAGATTCAAGATAAAAGTGACTATTATCAAGTAGAAGTTATAACCGTGTTTTCAACACTGGAATTAAGCATAGCAGTCGGAAAATCGCGAAAGGTTTTGGCTGTGACAGATGCTGGATTTACAAAGAAAATGAGGTCTCTTATGGAATAGAAGAGGAGGACATGATTTGTCTAAGAAAAGATTGTACGAAATCGCAAAAGAACTTGGAAAAGAAAGTAAAGAAGTTGTAGCGCGTGCAAAAGAGTTGGGCTTGGATGTGAAAAGCCACTCATCGAGCGTGGAAGCTGCTGCTGCTGAGCAAATCGCAACTAGCTTTAAACCTGTTGTTCCGAAAGCAGAAGCAAAACCTGCGACACCAAAAGCAAGTGTAGAAAAGAAAGCGGAAAAACCTGCATCAGCTAAACCAGCTGCCGTTAAGGAAGAAAGCAAACCAGCTACACCTGTAGCTCCTAAGGAAGAAAAAGTAGTGACCGCAAGACCACAGAGTCGAAACTTCAAGGCGGAGCGTGAGGCGCGTGCCAAAGAGCAGGCAGAGCGACGCAAACAAAACAAGGGCAATAACCGTGACCAACAACAAAACGGCAACCGTCCGAAAAACGACGGCCGTAATGGTGGCAAACCTGATCAAGGAAACCGCGACAATCGCCGTTTTAACGACCAAGGGAAGAAACCACAAGGTCAAAGAAATCGTGGCAATGATCGCCGTCAGCAACAAGACTTCCAGCCAAAACAAGCTGGACCACGTGTTGACTTTAAAGCCCGTGCGGCAGCCCTAAAAGCAGAGCAAAATGCAGAGTACGCACGCTCAAGCGAGGAGCGCTTCAAACAATCGCAAGCTGCTAAAGAAGCCTTGGCTCAAGCTAATAAACGCAAGGAGCCAGAGGAAATCTTTGAAGAAGCTGCTAAGCTAGCTGAACAAACGCAGCCAGCAGTAACAGTAGCTCCTGTAGCGAAAGAAGTGCCAGTGGATACACGTCGTAAAAAACAAGCTCGACCAGACAAAGAACGTGACGATTATGATCACGAAGAAGATGGTCCTAGAAAACAACAAAAGAATCGAAGTAGTCAGAATCAAGTGAGAAATCAAAGAAATAGTAACTGGAATAACAACAAGAAAAATAAAAAAGGGAACAAGCAAAACAACCGTAACCAGACTCCAAAACCTGTTACAGAGCGTAAGTTCCATGAATTGCCAACAGAATTTGAATATACAGATGGTATGACTGTTGCGGAAATCGCAAAACGTATCAAACGTGAACCAGCTGAAATCGTTAAGAAACTCTTTATGATGGGTGTTATGGCCACACAAAACCAATCCTTGGATGGAGAAACCATTGAACTCCTCATGGTGGATTACGGTATCGAAGCCAAACAAAAGGTTGAAGTGGATAATGCCGACATCGAACGTTTCTTTGTTGAAGATGGCTATCTTAATGAAGATGAATTGGTTGAGCGTCCACCAGTTGTCACCATCATGGGACACGTTGACCATGGTAAAACAACCCTTTTGGATACCCTTCGTAACTCTCGCGTTGCGACAGGTGAAGCAGGTGGAATCACTCAGCATATCGGTGCCTACCAAATCGTGGAAAATGGCAAGAAGATTACCTTCCTTGATACACCAGGACACGCGGCCTTTACCTCTATGCGTGCGCGTGGTGCATCTGTTACCGATATTACCATCTTGGTTGTAGCGGCCGATGACGGGGTTATGCCTCAGACTATCGAAGCCATCAACCACTCAAAAGCGGCTAACGTTCCAATTATCGTAGCTATCAACAAGATTGATAAACCAGGTGCCAACCCAGAACGTGTTATCGGTGAATTGGCAGAGCATGGTGTTATGTCAACAGCTTGGGGTGGAGATTCTGAATTTGTTGAAATCTCAGCTAAATTCAACCAAAATATCGATGAGCTCTTGGAAACAGTCCTTCTTGTGGCTGAAATCCAAGAACTCAAGGCAGACCCAACAGTGCGTGCAATCGGTACGGTTATCGAAGCTCGCTTGGATAAAGGAAAAGGTGCGGTTGCAACCCTTCTTGTTCAACAAGGTACCTTGAATGTCCAAGATCCTATCGTTGTCGGAAATACCTTCGGTCGTGTTCGTGCCATGACCAATGATCTTGGTCGTCGTGTTAAGGTTGCAGGCCCATCAACACCAGTTTCTATCACAGGTTTGAATGAAGCGCCAATGGCGGGTGACCACTTTGCTGTTTACGAGGATGAAAAATCTGCGCGTGCAGCAGGTGAAGAGCGTGCGAAACGTGCCCTCATGAAACAACGTCAAGCTACCCAACGTGTCAGCCTTGAAAACCTCTTTGATACGCTTAAAGCTGGTGAACTTAAGTCTGTTAACGTTATCATCAAGGCCGACGTACAAGGTTCTGTTGAAGCCCTTTCTGCCTCACTTCAAAAGATCGATGTGGAAGGTGTGAAAGTTACTATCGTTCACTCGGCAGTCGGTGCTATCAACGAGTCTGACGTGACTCTTGCGGAAGCTTCAAATGCCTTTATCGTTGGTTTCAACGTACGCCCTACACCTCAAGCGCGTCAACAAGCGGAAGCTGACGATGTGGAAATCCGTCTCCACAGCATTATCTATAAGGTTATCGAAGAGATGGAAGAAGCTATGAAAGGGATGCTTGATCCAGAATTCGAAGAAAAAGTTATCGGTGAAGCAGTTATCCGTGAAACCTTCAAGGTATCTAAAGTGGGAACCATCGGTGGATTCATGGTTATCAATGGTAAGGTTACCCGTGACTCTAAAGTCCGTGTTATCCGTGACGGTGTCGTTATCTATGACGGCGAACTCGCAAGCTTGAAACACTACAAAGACGACGTCAAAGAAGTTACAAACGGTCGTGAAGGTGGATTGATGATTGATGGCTACAATGATATCAAGATGGATGATGTGATTGAGGCTTATGTCATGGAAGAAATCAAACGATAAGATTTTTTGCTCCTTTCTTAGGTGGTGAGGGACGCAAGCAAACCGATGGTTTCATTGCTTATTTTTGAGCCTAGAGTCTCAAAAATCCCCTGTGATGGAACTGATAAATCAGTTCCATCACTTTCACCACGGCGAAAGAAGCAGATGAGTTCAAATTGCACTTCGTTTCAATTTGAACTGAAAATCAAGAAATTTAAAAATAGCTAGGTCTGCTGGCCTAGCTTTTGGTTCAAAGTAGAGAAAGGAATATCATGGCAAATCATTTCCGTACGGATCGTGTGGGCATGGAAATCAAGCGTGAAGTCAATGAGATTTTGCAAAAGAAAGTCCGTGATCCGCGTGTCCAAGGTGTGACCATTACAGATGTTCAGATGCTGGGGGATTTGTCTGTTGCCAAGGTTTACTATACCATTTTGAGTAACCTTGCTTCGGATAATCAAAAAGCTCAAATCGGGCTTGAAAAAGCAACTGGTACGATCAAACGTGAACTTGGTCGCAATTTGAAATTGTACAAAATCCCAGATTTAACCTTCGTCAAGGATGAGTCCATTGAATATGGAAACAAAATTGACGAGATGCTACGCAATCTGGATAAAAACTAAGAAAGAGGGGCACCCCCTCTTTTTTGGTGTATGCTAATCGTCCTTATGGTATAATATAAGCAGTAAAATCATTTTAGAACATACAAGGAGGTCGTCATGGACAATATCATCGATGTGTCAATACCCGTTGCAGAAGTGGTAGACAAGCACCCAGAAGTTTTGGAAATCCTAGTGGAGCTGGGTTTTAAACCACTTGCTAATCCCTTGATGCGCAACACAGTCGGTCGCAAAGTATCGCTGAAGCAGGGTTCTAAACTTGAAGGAACGCCTATGGACAAGATTGTCCGCACGTTAGAAGCGAACGGCTATGAAGTGATTGGATTAGACTAATGGCAGATGAACGGATTCATATCCTACGGGATATTTTGTTAGAATTGCACAATGGTGCCTCTCCTGAATCAGTTCAGGAGCGTTTTGATGCGACTTTTACAGGTGTTTCAGCCATCGAGATTTCCCTAATGGAGCACGAGCTGATGAACTCAGACTCAGGTGTCACCTTTGAAGATGTCATGGAACTCTGTGATGTTCATGCTAATCTTTTTAAAAATGCTGTTAAGGGTGTCGAAGTAGAGGATACCGAGCATCCTGGCCACCCCGTTCGCATCTTCAAGGATGAAAATCTGGCCCTCCGTGCTGCCTTGATCCGCATTCGGAGACTGTTAGATACCTATGAGTCTATGGAAGACGAGGAAATGCTGGCAGAGATGCGCAAGGGCTTGGTCCGTCAAATGGGGCTGTTGGGGCAATTTGACATCCACTATCAGCGCAAGGAAGAGCTCTTTTTTCCCATCATGGAGCGCTATGGTCACGATTCACCTCCAAAAGTTATGTGGGGAGTGGATGACCAGATCCGAGAACTCTTTCAGACAGCTCTAGAGACGGCTAAGGCACTACCAGAAGTGTCGATTAACACTGTAAAAGAAGATTTCGAAGCTTTTGCGACAGAGTTTGAAAGTATGATTTTCAAGGAAGAGTCCATCCTCCTCATGATTCTTCTTGAGTCCTTCACCCAGGATGACTGGATTCAGATTGCGGAGGAGAGCGCTGCCTACGGCTATGCCATTATCCGTCCGTCTGAAAAATGGGTGCCAGAACGTCAGAGTTTTGTCGAGGAAAAGAGTAGAGAGGAGCCCGTGCAGCTAGACACGGCTGAAGGTCAAGTTCAGCAAGTCATCAATACGCCTGAAGGCCAGTTCACCATTACCTTTACCCCTAAGGAAAAGGAAGCGGTGCTGGACCGCCATAGCCAACAGCCTTTTGGCAATGGCTATCTCTCCGTCGAGCAGGCCAACCTCATCCTCAATCACCTCCCTATGGAGATCACCTTTGTCAATAAAGACGACATTTTCCAGTACTACAATGACAATGCGCCAGCTGATGAGATGATTTTCAAACGGACGCCATCCCAAGTCGGTCGCAATGTTGAACTTTGCCATCCGCCCAAGTACCTAGACAAGGTAAAGGCCGTTATGAAAGGTCTTCGTGAAGGGGTCAAGGACAAGTATGAGATGTGGTTCAAGTCAGAGTCGCGAGGCAAGTTTGTCCACATCACCTATGCCGCAGTACACGATGAAAACGGAGAATTCCAAGGCGTGCTAGAGTATGTTCAGGATATCCAACCCTACCGTGAGATTGATACGGACTATTTCCGTGGATTAGAATAAGGAGAATCAATGAGTTACGAACAGGAATTTATGAAGGAATTTGAAGCCTGGGTCAGTACCCAGATCATGATCAACGACATGGCGCACAAGGAAAGTCAAAAAGTCTACGAAGAAGACCAAGACGAGCGTGCCAAAGATGCCATGATTCGATATGAAAGTCGCTTGGATGCTTATCAGTTCTTGCTTGGTAAGTTTGAAAACTTCAAGGCAGGCAAGGGATTTCATGATTTGCCAGAAGGATTGTTTGGCGAGCGAAATTATTAAAATAGTGATACTTTCTTGATTTTTCGCCGAAATCTTGATAAAATATCTTTATTAAATCCTTGTAAGAGCAGGGATTTTTTATTGAAAGGATTTTATCATGTCAAAGAAACTCCAACGTAAAAAACAATTGCGAAATAGCCTTCGTCGTTCAGGTGCATTTTCAACTACAGTGACCAAGGTTGTAGAAGAGACCAAGAAAGTCGTGAAACACGCAGAAAAATCTGCCAGCGAAGCAGGAAAAGTTGTCTCTAAAAAAGTGGAACAAGCAGTAGAAGCGACCAAGGAACAAGCTCAAAAAGTAGCCAATTCTGTAGAAGATTTCGCAGCGACTTTGGGCGGCCTCTCAGTAGATCGTGCTAAGACTTTCTATGATGAAGGCATCAAGTCAGCTTCTGATTTTAAAAACTGGACGGAGAAAGAACTCCTTGCCTTGAAAGGAATCGGCCCAGCTACCATCAAGAAATTAAAAGAACACGGCATCAAGTTCAAGTAATCTTTCTTGAGCCTTGCTTTTCCGAGAAAAACTTGCTACAATAGAGCCATTAGAGGTGTTTTGGATCCCACATTTTACAGAAAGTGGCGGTGCTGAGAAGTCCACAAATGTGTCAAAACTGGTTGCTGATGGATGAAAAATGAAATAATATTGTCTTTTTATTATAAAGACGAGAGTTGCGGGCTTTGCCCGAAATTGGGTGGTACCGCGGATAAACACATTCGTCCCTGTCAGGTTGATGGCAGGGGCGATTTTTTGTAGAAAGCGAGGTAGAAGGATGACAAGAGCAACATTGCCAGAACGTTTAGAAACCGAACGGCTAGTTTTACGAGTCCGTACCGTGACTGATGCAGTGGCTATCTTTGACTATGCCAGTCGACCAGAAGTCTCCTATCCAGCAGGTTTTCCGCCCGTCAAGACCTTGGAAGATGAGATTTATTATCTGGAGCATATCCTTCCTGAGCGTAATGAAAAGGACAATCTCCCAGCAGGATATGGAATTGTTGTCAAAGGAACCGATAAAGTCATTGGTTCTGTTGACTTCAATCATCGCCACGAAGATGATGTGCTGGAGATTGGCTATACCTTGCATCCAGACTATTGGGGACGAGGATATGTCCCAGAAGCAACGCGAGCCTTGATTGATTTAGGCTTTAAAGAATTGGGGCTTCACAAGATAGAACTGGTCTGCTTTGGATACAATGTCCAAAGTCAACGAGTCGCAGAGAAACTTGGCTTCACCCTCGAAGCTCGCATAAGGGACCGCAAAGATGCCCAAGGAAATCGCTGTGACAGTCTGATATATGGATTGCTGAAGAGTGAGTGGGAAGAGCAAATGTAAAACAAATTTGTAAGATTATTTACAAGTTGAACCGTTCGGAAAAATCGAATAGTTGAGGGTTTATGAGCATTTGGAAGCGAGGTGAGAAAAAATGGATATAAGTCAGATAATTATTCTGCTGAGCGGCGCAGGTATTGGTGCGGTCTTGAGTGCAATTTTGATATTTGTGAATAACAGCAAGAGGAATCAGCTTGATTATATTACCAAAGAGCGGTCTGAGTGGAGGAATTCCATGAAAGCAATCATAGTTGATTTATTAGATGGAAGAAATCGACATTCTGCGATTAGTAAATTAAGAACTCAATTAAATCCTTATGGACATAGAATGACTTTTAAGTATTCAAAAGAATATTATTTGAAGGATGCCCATATCTGGCACTTAATTGATGATTTTGATTATTCGGAAAAGCAGATACATAAACTTGTTGAGTATTTAGAGTTGTCTATAAAATATAATTGGGAACATAGTAAAAAAGAAATCAGCTATAGACCTCTTAATTTAATTTACAATTTTATTAAATATATTGTAATTATTTTGCTTTTTGGGTCTTTATTTTTATATATGATTAAGTTGGAGAAAAACTGGCAACCTTTAATTATGTTTTTTGATTTACTGTCAATCGCTCTTTTGTTCATACAAAATTGGATAATTGATTCTTGGAATTATAGTTCTGTTACTTCGACGAAAAAGCAGGTTTCATGGATTATTATCTCATATGTAATTCCATATGCATATTTTTTAGGTAAGTTGCTATATTTTTTTGCTAATCAAAAGTTTATATCTTTGAGTAAGCTTATTTTTATTTTTATTTTCATGATTGTTATCTTTTTAATCATTATTTTAAGTCTCATTTTTGTTCCCCAGCACGATAGCATAGAAGAATGGTACATTGCAAAAATTAAATTAGTCGAATTTGGACAATTAGAAGATATACAAATGTCAAACCAATTATATGACGAAATTTCTTATTTTGAAAGCCAAATAGAAAGACTTAAAAGTAGTATAAGTGAGAAAGAGTTTAAAAAATTATATGAGAGGAAACAAAGAGTTAAAAAAGAATTTATTAAAAAAAGAATAGAAACCGATATACGATATACTGAAAAAAACAAGGAACATAAATTAAAATTACTTGAATCAATCACATCAAACAAGGAGAACACACATGTCTAAAGAACTTTCACCTAAATACAATCCAGCCGAGGTTGAGGCTGGTCGTTACCAGAAATGGCTTGACGCCGATGTTTTCAAGCCTTCAGGCGATAAAAAGGCTAAGCCTTATTCAATCGTCATTCCACCACCAAACGTAACTGGGAAGCTTCACCTTGGTCACGCTTGGGACACGACTCTCCAAGATATCATCATCCGTCAAAAACGCATGCAAGGTTTTGATACGCTTTGGCTTCCAGGTATGGACCACGCGGGGATTGCGACTCAGGCTAAGGTTGAGGAACGCTTGCGTGGTGAAGGTATTAGTCGTTACGACCTTGGTCGTGAGAAATTCCTAGATAAAGTCTGGGAATGGAAAGACGAATATGCGACGACCATCAAGGAACAATGGGGCAAGATGGGTCTCTCTGTAGACTACTCTCGTGAGCGTTTCACTCTTGATGAAGGTTTGTCAAAAGCTGTTCGCAAGGTTTTCGTGGACCTTTACAAGAAAGGCTGGATCTACCGTGGTGAGTTTATCATCAACTGGGACCCAGCTGCACGCACAGCCCTTTCTGATATCGAGGTTATCCACAAGGACGTTGAAGGTGCCTTCTACCACATGAACTACATGCTAGAAGACGGTTCCCGCGCCCTTGAAGTTGCGACAACTCGTCCTGAGACCATGTTTGGGGACGTTGCGGTCGCGGTCAATCCAGAAGACCCACGCTACAAGGATTTGATTGGTCAAAACGTCATCCTTCCAATTGCTAATAAACTAATCCCAATCGTTGCGGATGAACACGCAGATCCTGAATTTGGTACTGGTGTGGTGAAAATCACGCCTGCCCACGATCCAAACGACTTCTTGGTTGGTCAACGCCACAACTTGCCACAAGTTAACGTCATGAACGATGACGGAACCATGAATGACTTGGCCTTTGAATTTGCAGGCATGGACCGCTTTGAAGCTCGTAAGGCAGTTGTTGCCAAGTTGGAAGAAATCGGTGCCCTTGTTAAAATCGAAAAACGTGTCCACAGTGTTGGTCACTCAGAACGTACAGGTGTTGTAGTTGAGCCACGCTTGTCTACTCAGTGGTTCGTGAAGATGGACCAATTGGCGAAAAATGCCATTGCCAACCAAGATACAGAGGACAAGGTGGAATTCTACCCACCTCGTTTCAACGATACCTTCCTCCAATGGATGGAAAATGTCCACGACTGGGTAATCTCTCGTCAGCTCTGGTGGGGTCACCAAATCCCTGCTTGGTACAATGCTGAGGGTGAAATGTACGTCGGCGAAGAAGCTCCAGAAGGTGACGGTTGGACTCAGGACGAAGATGTCTTGGATACGTGGTTCAGTTCTGCCCTTTGGCCATTCTCAACCATGGGCTGGCCTGATGTCGATTCAGAAGACTTCAAACGTTACTTCCCAACTTCAACCTTGGTAACAGGTTACGATATCATCTTCTTCTGGGTGTCTCGTATGATTTTCCAATCCTTGGAATTCACTGGCCGTCAGCCATTCCAAAACGTCCTAATCCACGGTCTCATTCGTGACGAGCAAGGACGCAAGATGTCTAAATCTCTGGGTAACGGGATTGACCCGATGGATGTTATCGAGAAATACGGTGCCGATGCTCTTCGTTGGTTCCTTTCAAACGGTTCTGCACCAGGTCAAGACGTGCGCTTCTCTTACGAGAAAATGGATGCTTCATGGAACTTTATCAACAAGATCTGGAACATCTCTCGCTACATCCTCATGAACAATGAAGGTTTGACCCTTGAGCAAGCAACTGCCAATGTGGAAAAAGTTGTCAACAAGGAAGCTGGAAACGTTACTGACCGCTGGATTCTCCACAACCTCAACGAAACTATCGGAAAAGTCACTGAAAATTTTGACAAATTTGAGTTTGGTGTAGCTGGCCACATCCTCTACAACTTCATCTGGGATGAGTTTGCGGACTGGTACGTTGAGTTGACCAAGGAAGTCCTTTATAGCGATAACGAAGAAGAGAAAGTTATCACACGTTCTGTTCTCCTTTACACCTTGGACAAGATCCTTCGTCTCCTTCACCCAATCATGCCATTCGTGACAGAGGAAATCTTTGGACAAATCTCAGAAGGCTCTATCGTTACAGCAGCATACCCAACTGTCAACCCAGCTTTTGAAGACCTTGCTGCCCACACAGGTGTGGAAAGCCTCAAAGACTTGATTCGTGCTGTTCGTAATGCGCGTGCGGAAGTAAACGTTGCTCCAAGCAAGCCAATCACCATCCTTGTTAAGACAAGCGATAGCGACTTGGAAGCATTCTTTAACAGCAATGTTAACTACATCAAACGCTTCACAAATCCAGAACACTTGGAAATCGCATCAAACATCCCTGCACCTGAACTCGCTATGTCAAGCGTCATCACAGGAGCAGAAATCTACTTGCCACTCGCAGACCTCCTCAATGTCGAAGAAGAATTGGCTCGTCTCGACAAGGAACTGGCTAAATGGCAAAAAGAACTGGACATGGTCGGCAAGAAGCTCTCTAACGAAAGCTTCGTAGCCAATGCTAAACCAGAAGTCGTCCAAAAAGAACGCGACAAACAAGCCGACTACCAAGCCAAGTACGATGCGACCGTAGCACGTATTGATGAGATGAAGAAGTTGGTGAAATAAACATAGAAACACGGTGATGAACCGTGTTTTTTTGGTATAATGAGAATAAATTAATGACGGTGGGTAGATATGTTTAAAAGAACTTTTAATATTTTTTTGTGTTTCTTTATTACTGTAGTAGCAATTCTTTTACCGTATTTTCGAAACAAAGATCCTTTAATTACAAAGATATATAATTTTATATCTGTAGCAAATAAAGACTATTATGGAGTAGTTCTATCAGCTTTAGCGATTTTTGTAACTTTTTTAATTTTCAATAGTCAAAATGAGAAAGACAAAAAAATACGTTTTGATGATGAGCAAAGAAGGCAAGAACGTGAAAAAAAAGAGTATCTTGAAAATAGAGAAAAGCGTCTTGCTTCAGCACGTCCTTATTTTATAGTTGAAAAAGATAATACTGCAGCAAAAGCAAAAATTAAGATTTTTATGGAAGACAATGTTCCGTTAGAAAATATTCTAGTCTGTGAAAGAAAATTGTCTGATAAAGAATCTGAAGTTAAGTCACAAATTATAGGCACAAGCAACTCAGGTGACTATCTTTATGAGTGTTCTTTAAATGAATTAGAAATGATAGTAATAAAATGTACAACATATTTTGACGAGGAAATCTATTTTCAATACTACACAGGAGATATAACGATTCATTATCGTATGGTTGAAAATAATGAAGATCTAAATTATAGTAAAAGTTTAGAACGGTCATATCTTTCAGATTATTTAGTTGATAAAAAAGAAAATTACGAGCCCAAAGATGTGAACACTGAGATATACAAACAAAATATTTATAGTGTTGCTTGGGAAAGGGTTGCAAAGAAGCGATTTTCTCAATATAGGTCTCAGATTTTAGAATCGATTATAGCGGATAGAATTTTTACAGAGAATAAAAATTTAGAAATACTTGGTGTAATTGAAAAAGATAATGTTGGAGAAATTTTAGGTAGCTCGATTACTTATTTAAGAGAACATTATAAAGATTTTTCAAATGAAACTATTATTGAGTTGTTAGAAACGATAAAAAAATATATGACCAATTATTGGTATACTACCTGTACAGAACTTAGTGAGGAACGTAGATATTATTTTAAAGGAAACTTGCCTAATACTCCGCTTCTTGAAAAATATAGTACTCTTTTTGATAAATCAGTTGATGCTAAGGTTATGATAAACTATGCCGATGATTTAATTTTACTTGCTAAAAAGGATTACTTTAGTGATTTTCTGTTTAGAAATTTAGAAGTATATTTGAATGAACATGTTGAAATCGCGTCTGAACGAATTGGTTTTGACAATGAAGTTAATTTGGTGTATAACGAAATTCGTTCAAAAATAAAAAAAATACTTTCTAAAACATTATAAGATTTTAATAAAAAGAGGGCATCTTGCTTTTATAGTTACATCAAATAAAGTCGAATTATATTTTCTATTTCAAGACGATTAATTATGTTATGCTAGAAAAAGCAATATTTTTAGAAATCAATTCACTACATAACAAGTACTGTAAGTTCAAACCAGCCTGAGAAGCATAACATTGTAATTTAATTTTCATATATAACCGCATCGAATTCATCTGGATTGATATTGAAAATCCACCTAGCGACACCATCGGCTGGGTAGCAAAGAAATAAAAAGTCCTGTCACTTTCTCTCATTAAACCTTTGACTATTCTGCAAAATTATCGTACAATAAAGAGTACATGATAAAATGAGGTCAGAGTCTGTTCGCTCTGGCGATAGTAGTAAAAATGAGGAGAAACGCTTTGGAATTAGAAGTATTTGCTGGGCAAGAAAAAAGTGAACTATCTATGATTGAGGTAGCGCGTGCTATCTTAGAACTTCGTGGTCGCGATCATGAGATGCATTTTAGCGATCTTGTAAACGAAATTCAAAACTACCTTGGAACATCAAACAGCGATATCCGCGAAGCTTTGCCTTTGTTCTACACAGAGTTGAACTTTGACGGTAGCTTCATCTCTCTTGGAGACAACAAATGGGGGCTTCGTTCATGGTATGGTGTAGACGAAATCGACGAAGAAATCATCGCTCTTGAAGAAAGTGACGACGATGAAGTAGCTCCAAAAGCTAAGAAAAAACGCGTCAATGCCTTTATGGATGGCGATTCAGATGCCATTGACTACAATGCAGATGATCCAGAAGACGAAGATGCATACGAAGCAGATCCAGCTCTTTCATACGATGATGAAAATCCAGATGATGAGAAAAATGAAGTGGAAGCTTACGATGCAGAAATCAACGAAATCGCCCCTGATGACTTGGGTGAAGACGTGGATCTCAACGAAGAAGACGACGAGTTTTCTGACGATGACGCTGAAACAAGTGAAGAAGAGTAAAAGACTTCACAGAGGAGATCGCCTGATCTCCTTTTTTGTTCCTTGAGCAGGTCATCCGTTTGGATGTGGATTTTTAGTTAGTTTTCTGAAAGTAATCTTCTTATTTTCAGGTTTTACCGATTCGGGTTGACAAATGTTCTGCTTTAAGGTATTATATTGTTCGGGCACCTCTTTTAGAGGTCGGGGCTCCCTAGTTACTAGGGAGCTATTTTTGTTTTTTCAGGAAGTTTTCTTGAAGAGTTGTTATTCATAAGGGTCTTGTTTTCGATGTCCCCTTGTAGTTAACAAGGCCTTGAGCATTTTAGAAAGAGGAATCTATGTCTACGAAATATATTTTTGTAACTGGTGGTGTGGTGTCGTCTATTGGGAAAGGAATTGTCGCAGCAAGTCTGGGGCGTCTCTTGAAAAATCGTGGTCTTAAAGTAACTATTCAGAAGTTTGACCCTTATATCAATATCGATCCGGGAACCATGAGTCCTTACCAGCATGGGGAAGTCTTTGTTACAGATGATGGTGCTGAGACAGATTTGGACTTGGGGCACTATGAACGTTTCATCGATATCAATCTCAACAAATATTCCAACGTGACAACTGGTAAAATTTACAGTGAAGTTCTTCGTAAAGAACGCCGTGGCGAGTACCTTGGCGCAACTGTCCAAGTCATTCCTCATATCACAGATGCTTTGAAAGAAAAAATCAAGCGTGCCGCTGTCACGACTGATTCGGATGTCATTATCACAGAGGTTGGTGGAACCGTTGGGGATATCGAGTCCTTGCCATTTCTAGAGGCCCTTCGTCAGATGAAGGCAGATGTGGGTGCAGATAACGTCATGTACATCCATACAACCTTGCTTCCTTATCTAAAGGCTGCTGGTGAAATGAAGACCAAACCAACCCAGCATTCTGTAAAAGAATTGCGCGGATTGGGAATCCAGCCAAATATGTTGGTCATTCGTACCGAGAAACCAGCTGGTCAAGGAATTAAAAACAAACTTGCTCAGTTCTGTGACGTAGCACCAGAAGCCGTTATCGAGTCTTTGGATGTCGAACACCTTTACCAAATTCCATTGAATTTACAGGCGCAAGGCATGGACCAAATTGTCTGTGACCATTTGAAATTAGATGCACCAGCAGCGGATATGACAGAGTGGTCAGCCATGGTGGATAAGGTCATGAACCTCAAGAAACAAGTTAGAATTTCCCTCGTTGGTAAGTATGTGGAGTTGCAAGATGCCTACATCTCTGTGGTCGAAGCCTTGAAACACTCTGGGTATGCCAACGACGCAGAAGTGAAGATTAATTGGATCAATGCCAATGATGTGACAGCAGAGAATGTAGCAGAACTCTTGTCGGATGCGGACGGAATCATCGTACCAGGCGGTTTCGGTCAACGTGGTACGGAAGGGAAAATTCAAGCCATTCGCTATGCGCGTGAGAATGATGTTCCAATGTTGGGTGTCTGCTTGGGAATGCAGTTGACTTGTATCGAGTTTGCTCGTCACGTTTTGGGCTTTGAAGGGGCAAATTCTGCAGAGCTTGATCCTGATACAAAATACCCTATCATTGATATCATGCGTGACCAGGTTGATGTTGAAGATATGGGTGGAACCCTTCGTTTGGGACTTTATCCATCTAAGTTGAAACGTGGTTCTAAGGCGGCAGCTGCTTATCATAATCAAGAAGTGGTGCAACGCCGTCACCGTCACCGTTATGAGTTTAACAATGCCTTTCGTGAACAGTTTGAGGTGGCAGGCTTTGTCTTTTCAGGAGTTTCTCCTGACAATCGTTTGGTAGAAATTGTGGAAATTCCTGAAAATAAATTCTTCGTGGCTTGTCAGTATCACCCTGAACTTTCCAGTCGTCCGAACCGTCCAGAAGAACTCTACACTGCCTTTGTTACTGCAGCGGTTGAAAATAGCAACTAGTTATCTTCTAATCTCTGAGAATAATCTCAGAGGTTTTTTAATTCATTCAGGAAATTCTTGTTAACTCAGGCACTTGGCAATAAGAATTAGACTCACTGAGGGAAGAGATTTTCCTTGCTCCTATACGACTTCCCTATTTGTCCTAGAGCCCTTTTTGTGTTACAATGAATGGTATGAAAGCTAAGAAATTATGGATGACTGGCTTGATAGTGGCTGGTCTAAGTGCCCTTGCTTTGGGGGCTAAAAAAGCAGCAGATAACCACAAACTGATGAAGACTCAAGAAGAGTTGACCGCTATCGTGCGCGAACTTTTCTCAGATATGGGTGAGATTGTGACTCTCTATGTTCAAGTCTACGAAAGTAGTCTAGAGCGACTCGTCGGAGGGGTCATTTTCGAGAATGGTCGTCACTATACCTTTGTCTACGAAAATGAAGATCTGGTCTATGAGGAGGAAGTCTTATGATTACTCCCGATAGTATAGAAGAACTAGCAGGTTTTGTCGAGCAAGATGGCAAGAAGGTCTTCCTTTTTGTGGCGGACTGGTGTGGTGATTGTCGTTATATCTATCCAGCCTTGCCAGAGATTGAGGAGATAAATCCAGAGTTCACCTTTATTCGAGTGGACCGTGACCAGTACATGGATTTAGCCAAACTCTGGGATGTGTACGGCATTCCTAGTCTTGTAGTTCTAGAAAAGGACAAGGAAATTGGCCGTTTTGTCAACCGTGACCGTAAAAGCAAGGAACAGATTAACAACTTTTTAGCAGGACTGAAATAGGAGAAAAGAGAAGCAATGATTTTTACATATAATAAAGAGCATGTCGGTGATGTCCTTATGGTCATCGTGAAAAATAGCGGAGATGCCAAACTAGACGTGGAGCGCAAAGGCAAGGTGGCCCGGGTTTTCCTCAAAGAAAATGGGGAAACAGTAGCTTGGAATATTTTCGAAGTTTCAAGTTTGTTTGAAATAGCAGAGCGCGGTCAAGTCTTTTTGACAGATGAGCAAGTCGCTCGTTTGAACCAAGAGTTACAGGCGGAAGGCTTTGCAGAAGAAATTGTCAACGACAAAGAGCCCAAGTTTGTTGTCGGTGAAATTGTCGAGATGGTAGCTCACCCAGATAGTGACCACCTCAACATCTGCCAAGTTGCAGTCGCAAGTGATAAGACAGTGCAAATCGTGGCAGGAGCTCCCAATGCGCGTGTCGGATTGAAAACCATTGTGGCTCTTCCTGGAGCAATGATGCCAAAAGGCAATCTCATTTTCCCAGGCGAGCTTCGTGGCGAAAAGAGTTTTGGAATGATGTGCAGCCCTCGTGAATTGCATTTGCCAAATGCTCCGCAAAAACGTGGGGTTATTGAATTATCAGAAGACCAAGTTGTTGGAACTCCATTTGACCCAGCTAAACACTGGACGGCCTAGGAAATTGTTAGTATTTGATACACCAGCTAGAGGGGGATAAGATGGCAAAAAATGTAGTGATTACAGGATCGACCTCAGGAATAGGTGAAGCGATTGCGCGTGCTTATCTGGAGCAGGGGGAGAATGTCGTTCTAACAGGGCGACGGACAGACAGACTAGAGGCCCTCAAGTCAGAATTTGCAGAAACTTTTCCAAATCAAACAGTTTGGACTTTTCCACTGGATGTCACGGATATGACCATGGTGAAGACTGTCTGCTCCGATATTCTAGCAAAAGTCGGTCAGATTGATATCTTGGTCAATAACGCTGGACTAGCTCTTGGCTTGGCTCCCTATCAAGACTATGAAGAGTTGGATATGCTGACCATGTTGGATACCAATGTCAAAGGTTTGATGGCAGTTACTCGCTGTTTCTTGCCAGCAATGGTAAAAGCCAATCAGGGTCATATTATCAATATGGGATCGACCGCAGGAATCTATGCCTATGCAGGTGCAGCTGTTTACTCAGCGACCAAGGCTGCAGTCAAGACTTTTTCAGATGGACTGCGAATTGATACCATTGCGACAGACATCAAGGTGACCACCATTCAGCCTGGAATTGTCGAAACAGATTTTTCTACGGTACGTTTTCATGGTGACAAAGAGCGAGCTGAGGCAGTCTATCAGGGAATCGAAGCCTTGCAAGCTCAGGATATTGCAGATACGGTGATCTATGTGACCAGTCAGCCCTGTCGTGTGCAGATTACAGATATGACCATTATGGCCAATCAACAGGCGACAGGTTTCATGGTTCATAAAAAAATTCTTTGAAAAGTTACAAATTTCTGTAACTTTTTTTGATTTCCTGCGAATAGATAAGTAGGAGGAAGAAAATATGTATAATAAAGTTATTATGATCGGGCGCTTGACGTCTACACCAGAACTGCACAAAACAAACAATGACAAGTCAGTGGCGCGCGCAACTATTGCTGTGAATCGTCGTTACAAAGACCAAAATGGCGAACGCGAAGCTGACTTTATCAATCTTGTTCTTTGGGGGAAATTAGCAGAAACCTTAGCAAGTTACGCAACCAAAGGTAGTCTTATTTCTATTGATGGGGAGTTGCGTACCCGTCGCTATGAGAAAAATGGCCAGATGAACTATGTGACCGAAGTTCTCGCCACAGGATTCCAACTTTTGGAAAGCCGTGCCCAACGTGCCATGCGTGAAAATAATGCAGGACAGGATTTGGCAGATTTGGTCTTGGAAGAGGAAGAATTGCCATTTTAAGCATTGGAAAGTCTGAGTTGGTCTCAGGCTTTTATATTGAGAAATTCAGACTTTTTTCTTGACTATTTCTGACCAAGTGATACAATAGAACTATAAATTAGCACTCAGATATAAAGAGTGCTAATAATATGTAGTTTATCATGGAGGAAAACAGATGTTGAAACCATTAGGAGACCGTGTGGTCTTGAAAATCGAAGAAAAAGAACAAACTGTTGGAGGCTTTGTCCTTGCGGGCTCAGCCCAAGAAAAAACAAAAACAGCTCAAGTTGTAGCTACTGGACAAGGTGTTCGTACCTTGAACGGTGACTTGGTTGCTCCAAGCGTTAAGCCTGGAGACCGTGTCTTAGTTGAAGCTCATGCAGGTCTTGATGTCAAAGATGGCGATGAAAAGTACATCATCGTAGGCGAAGCTAACATCTTGGCTGTCATTGAAGAATAATAGGAGGGAATAAGTATGTCGAAAGAAATTAAATTTTCATCTGATGCTCGTTCAGCTATGGTCCGTGGTGTTGATGTCCTTGCAGACACTGTTAAAGTAACCTTAGGGCCAAAAGGTCGGAATGTCGTTCTTGAAAAATCATTTGGCTCACCATTGATTACCAATGACGGTGTGACCATTGCCAAAGAAATCGAGTTGGAAGACCATTTTGAAAATATGGGTGCTAAATTGGTATCAGAAGTAGCTTCAAAAACAAATGATATCGCAGGTGACGGAACGACAACTGCAACAGTCTTGACTCAAGCAATCGTCCGCGAAGGAATCAAAAATGTCACTGCGGGTGCCAACCCAATCGGTATCCGTCGTGGGATTGAAGCAGCAGTTGCCACAGCTGTAGAAGCCTTGAAAAACAATGCTATCCCTGTTGCCAACAAAGAAGCCATCGCTCAGGTTGCTGCTGTATCTTCTCGTTCTGAGAAAGTCGGCGAGTACATTTCTGAAGCTATGGAAAAAGTTGGTAAAGACGGTGTCATCACTATCGAAGAATCACGAGGTATGGAAACAGAGCTCGAAGTCGTGGAAGGAATGCAGTTTGACCGCGGTTACCTATCGCAGTACATGGTGACAGATAGCGAAAAAATGGTGGCTGATCTTGAAAATCCATACATTTTGATTACTGACAAGAAGATTTCCAATATCCAAGAAATCTTGCCACTCCTAGAAAGCATTCTTCAAAGCAACCGTCCTCTCTTGATTATTGCAGATGATGTAGATGGCGAAGCTCTTCCAACCCTTGTATTGAACAAGATTCGTGGTACTTTCAATGTAGTTGCTGTTAAGGCTCCTGGTTTCGGTGACCGTCGTAAGGCTATGTTAGAAGATATCGCTATCTTGACAGGTGGAACAGTCATCACAGAGGATCTTGGTCTTGAGTTGAAAGATGCGACAATTGAGGCGCTTGGTCAAGCAGCGAGAGTAACTGTGGACAAAGATAGCACTGTTATCGTAGAAGGTGCTGGAAATCCTGAAGCTATTTCTCACCGTGTTGCGGTTATCAAGTCTCAAATCGAAACTACAACTTCTGAATTTGATCGTGAAAAATTGCAAGAACGCTTGGCAAAATTGTCTGGTGGTGTCGCAGTCATCAAGGTCGGAGCTGCAACTGAAACTGAGTTGAAAGAAATGAAACTCCGCATTGAAGATGCCCTCAACGCTACTCGTGCAGCTGTTGAAGAAGGAATCGTTGCAGGTGGTGGAACAGCTCTTGTAAATGTCATCCCAGCCGTAGCTGATTTGGAATTGACAGGAGATGAAGCGACAGGACGCAATATTGTCCTCCGCGCCTTGGAAGAGCCTGTTCGTCAAATCGCCCACAATGCAGGATTCGAAGGTTCTATTGTTATTGACCGTTTGAAGAATGCGGAAGTTGGTACAGGATTTAACGCAGCAACTGGCGAGTGGGTCAACATGATTGAAGAAGGAATCATCGACCCAGTTAAAGTGAGCCGTTCAGCCCTTCAAAATGCAGCATCTGTAGCCAGCTTGATTTTGACAACAGAAGCAGTCGTAGCCAATAAACCGGAACCAGCAGCCCCAGCTCCAGCAATGGATCCAAGCATGATGGGCGGGATGATGTAAAATCAACTTATAAAAAACACAAAAGGAGGGAACGTACATCCCTCCTTTTATGGTTTTCTCTTCTAAAATTGATTTGAGCTCTCCTAACTTATATGATAAAATAAGACTAGAAAAAGGAGAAGAACATGATTGATGTAGAAGAAATTCTGAGCAAGATGAATCCTAATCAGAAGATTAATTATGACCGTGTTATGCAAAAAATGGTTCAGGTTTGGGAAAAAAATGAGCAACGTCCAACTGTTCTCATGCATGTTTGCTGTGCTCCTTGTAGTACCTACACCCTAGAGTATCTGACCAAGTACGCTGATGTGACCATCTATTTTGCCAATTCCAATATCCATCCCAAGGCAGAATACCACAAGCGAGCTTACGTCACCAAGAAATTTGTCAGTGATTTCAATGAGCGAACAGGAAATACGGTCCAGTATTTAGAAGCCCCATATGAACCAAATGAATACCGGAAGTTAGTCAGAGGACTTGAAGAAGAACCAGAAGGCGGTGACCGTTGTAAGGTTTGTTTTGACTACCGTCTGGATAAAACAGCGCAAGTAGCTATGGATTTGGGCTTTGACTACTTTGGTTCAGCTTTGACAATCAGTCCCCATAAGAATTCTCAAACCATCAACAGTATCGGAATTGATGTGCAAAAGATTTACACAACCCACTATCTTCCAAGTGATTTCAAGAAAAATCAAGGCTATAAACGTTCAGTGGAGATGTGCGAGGAGTATGATATCTATCGTCAATGTTATTGTGGATGCGTCTATGCAGCTCAAGCCCAGAACATTGACCTTGTTCAGATTAAGAAGGATGCCACGGCTTTCCTGTTAGATAAGGATGTTGAAAAAGATTATTCCCATATCAAGTTTACCGTCACTAAATTAGATATATAGCCATTAACCCAGCTGTAAAGCTGGGTTTTTCAAATAAAAAAACTAGGGCTCTCACCCCAGTTTGACAACTTTACCGATTCTTTAGTTCTATGTAGCGTTTGTACCAAATGTTGACATAGGCCTCTGAGAAAGGACCGCGTCCATTGTTGATCCAATCAACAAGGATTTTAACATGCTCTTTCAAAATATAGTCTAAATCATCAGAATACTTCATTTTGCGTTTATGGCGTTCATACTCTTCAACGTCCAAGAGACGCTTTTCACCATCAGTGAAGACCTTGACATCCAAATCATAATCAATGTATTTCAGGGCTTCCTCATCTAGATAGTAAGGGCTGGCCATATTGCAATAGTAGGAAATCCCATTATCGCGAATCATAGCAATGATATTAAACCAATATTTTTTGTGAAAGTAAACAATAGCCGGTTCTCGAGTTACCCAACGACGACCGTCACTTTCGGTAACAAGTGTGTGGTCGTTGACGCCAATAATAGCGTTCTCTGTTGTTTTTAGTACCATGGTGTCCCGCCAAGTACGGTGGAGACTCCCATCATGCTTATAACTTTGAATTGTAATAAAGTCGCCTTCTTTTGGAAGTTTCATAACTAACCAACTTTCTACAATTTATAAGTTTATCGTTTACTATTATATCATAAATTGGTCTAATTTTTTTGAATTTTACACGAAAATGTTAAAGATATTCTCTGAGAGCGCTTGCTATATCCGAAAAATCATAGCCTTTTCTAGCTAGGACTTGAGTTAAACGTTGCTTTAGTTCGTAACTTTCATATTTGCGAGCGTATTTAGTATATTGTTTGTCTAACTCTTTGAAAATGAGTTCCTGAGTCGTTTCTTGGTCAACTTGACTATCCAAGCTGTCAAAGGCATTTTTAGCATCAGGATAGGAGAAGCCTTTGTTCGTCAAGTTTTGAATAATCTTATCCTGCAAGGCACGAGCAGGAAGCTTTCCCGTGTATTTTTTAAGCAGTTTCTCTGCAACACGTTGAGCAACCTCTGTAAAATCAAAATCCTTTAAAACATCTTCAATAGTTGATTTGGCAAGCCCTTTTTGAGACAATTTTTGAGCTAGCACATAAGGCCCCTTATCTCCAGAAAGTTGATTGGCATTGATGATAGAGTAGGCATACTGACGATCATTAATCCAGTTATCTTCTTTAAGGTTAGCGATAACTTGACTAGTGATTTTTTCATCAAGTTCATACTTTTTCAGATACTCACGAACTTCCTTTTCGGTTCGAGCTTTAAATGATAGATGGTAGAGTGCGAGATTCTTACCATAAGAGAACTGGGCAAAGTCCTGAATCTCGATTAATTCTTCCTTGCTAACCACCTTATCTTTAGACAACATAAAACGGACAATGGTATCCTCTGTGATATAAGAGGTTTGCTGTCCATCTAGTTCCATCAAGTAGAGGCGTTTTTTCTTTTCAAGTTTTGTGATTTTCATAGTACTATTATACCCTAAAATGTGATAAGATAGGGGTATGAATCTGAAAGTCAAACAAAAAATACCTTTAAAAATCAAGCGGATGGGCATCAATGGTGAGGGAATCGGTTTCTACCAGAAAACCCTCGTTTTTGTGCCAGGCGCCCTCAAAGGAGAAGATATCTATTGTCAGATTACTTCTATTAAACGTAACTTTGTTGAAGCCAAATTGCTAAAGGTTAATAAGAAATCTAAATTTCGAGTCGTACCGGCTTGTACGATTTATAATGAATGTGGCGGTTGCCAGATCATGCATCTCCATTACGATAAACAGCTAGAGTTCAAAACGGATTTGCTCCATCAAGCCCTGAAAAAATTTGCTCCTGCAGGATATGAAAACTATGAAATCCGTCCAACTATCGGAATGCAGGAACCAAAGTACTACCGTGCTAAGTTGCAATTTCAGACTCGTAAATTTAACAATCAGGTCAAGGCAGGTTTGTATGCACAAAACTCCCATTATCTCGTAGAGTTGAAAGACTGCTTGGTGCAAGATAAGGAAACCCAAGCGATTGCGAATCGCCTAGCTGAACTTCTCACTTATCATCAAATTCCAATTACAGATGAGAGAAAAACGCTCGGTGTTCGCACCATCATGGTACGTCGAGCAAGGAAGACGGGACAAGTCCAGATAATCATCGTCACAAATCGTCAGCTTAATTTAACCCAGCTAGTAAAAGACTTAGTTAAAGATTTTCCAGAAGTCGTCACAGTTGCAGTCAATACAAATACAGCAAAAACAAGTGAAATCTATGGTGAAAAGACGGAAATTATCTGGGGCCAAGAGAGTATTCAAGAAGGAGTGCTCGACTATGAGTTTTCTCTCTCGCCCCGTGCCTTCTATCAGCTCAATCCAGAGCAGACAGAGATTCTCTATAGTGAAGCAGTTAAAGCTCTAGATGTTAGCAAAGAAGATCATCTGATTGATGCCTATTGCGGTGTTGGGACGATTGGATTCGCCTTCGCAAAGAAGGTCAAGAGTCTCAGAGGGATGGATATTATTCCAGAAGCCATTGAAGATGCCAAGCAAAATGCTCAAAGAATGGGTTTTGACAATACCCATTACGAAGCGGGGACAGCTGAAGAAATCATTCCACGCTGGTATAAAGAAGGCTACCGAGCAGATGCATTGATAGTCGACCCTCCTCGTACAGGCTTAGATGATAAGCTGTTGGAAACCATTCTGGCTTATGTTCCAGAAAAAATGGTCTATGTATCCTGCAATGTTTCGACCTTGGCGCGAGATTTAGTTAAACTAGTGAAAGTCTATGATCTCCAGTATATCCAGTCGGTCGATATGTTTCCCCACACTGCACGGACAGAAGCAGTGGTTAAGTTAGTGAAAAAAAGAAAAAATCAACTTCACTGAAAAAAGTCCTTGACAAAGTGTAAAAAGTAGGTATAATAGAAAGAGTTGAAAAGCTCAAGGTCCGTTGGTCAAGGGGTTAAGACAC
>CAJNDD010000016.1 GCA_905221435.1 bacterium | reverse complement strand
TTTGAGAGGTTTGTGACGAGTCAAGAGCAATGAGGCTTGAACAAAGTGAAAGCCAGCGTCTTTAGGCGCTGGCTGGTGATTTGGGCTTATAGCCCTTGTGCAAACCACCCGTTAGACGGGTGGTTATGATTAGAGCTGGCTAATGATATCATCAATGGTATGGGCAATCCAGTCAGGCTGATAGCTGAGTAAATCAGCCTCCTCTCCAAATCCCCAAGTAACAGCGACCTTTTTAATGCCAGTTTCTTGGGCTCCAATCATATCAAACTTGGTATCCCCGATGATGAGGACTTGATCTGCATGGAGTTGATGTGTTTGCAAAGCATGACGGATAACATCCGCCTTATGAGGTGTTTCAGGACTGGAACCGTAAATGCTGTCAAAGAAATGATGGATTCCCAGATTTTTAGTCATATCCTGGGCAGTCGGAGTATTCTTTGTTGTAGTGATATAGAGAGGGTAGTTTTGAGAGAGTTCTTGGAGTAGTTCTGTCATTCGGGGGAAGAGTTGGGCTTCGTGGATTCCTTTTTTCTTGTAGTAAGAACGGTAGGTTTGAACAGCTTCCGAGATTTGCTCCTTGGGAAGACACGTTGCAAAACTAGTTTCAAGCGGTGGACCCATGAAACCACGAATGGTTTTAGCATCAGGAGTCGGGACTCCCAGTTGTTCAAAGGTATGAGTAAAGGAATTGTGGATTCCGATGGAACTGTCAACCAGAGTTCCGTCTAGATCGAAAAAGATGGCTGAGATTGATGACATAGTTTCTCCTATTAGATAAGGTTATTCTCCGAAGATTTCTTTTTGTAGGCGACGACCAGTAGGTGTGGCAGCGAGTCCACCCTCAGCCGTTTCACGAAAGGCAGTTGGGAGGCTGGAACCGACTTGGTACATGGCATCGATGACTTCGTCAACAGGAATTTTAGACTTGATACCGGCCAAGGCCATGTCTGCTGCGATAAAGGCAAAGCTGGCTCCCATGGCATTGCGCTTGACGCAGGGAACTTCGACCAAACCAGCGACAGGGTCACAGATGAGACCTAGCATATTTTTAATGACAAAGGCGATGGCTTGACTGGCTTGATAGGGCGTCCCACCAGCGGCCAAAGTTAAGGCTGCGGCGCTCATGGCAGAGGCAGAGCCAACCTCGGCCTGGCAGCCACCTTCAGCACCTGAGATAGAAGCGTTGTTTGCGATGACTAGTCCAAAGGCACCAGCAGCAAAGAGGAAATCCAGCTGTTCTTCATGGCTAAGATCAAGTTTTTGGATAGCAGCAGTGAGAACGGCTGGCAGACAGCCAGCACTTCCTGCGGTTGGAGTGGCGCAGACCAAGCCCATCTTCGCATTGTGTTCATTGACCGCGATGGCATTTCGGGCTGCTGATAGGATGGTAAAGTCCGACAAGGCCTTGCCACTTTTGAGATGGCGGTCTAATTTGGCCGCATCTCCTCCCGTTAAGCCACTACGGGATTTATTTTCACTGAGACCGAGCTCGACAGAGGCTTTCATGACTTCTAGATTGCGCTCCATGAGGAGGAGAACTTCTGAACGTTCCCGGCCGGTCAGTTCATATTCTGTCGCGATCATGAGTTCTGCGACATTTCCTTGGAAGTCTAGATCTGCTTGCTCAACCAATTCTTTGATAGAATAAAACATGTTTCCTCCTACTTAAAGAAATTGACATTGTGGAGATGAGGAATTTTTCGGATTTCTTCAATCGCCTCTTCGCAACTTCGACTATCGACTTCGATGATCATGATGGCTTTTTCTCCAGCTTTTTCCCGAGTCACATTCATCTGAGCGATGTTGATATCGAAACGAGAGAGGGCTTCAGTAACATGGGCAATCATCCCCGGAACATCCTGATGCACGATGATGATGGTCGGAGTATTCATGTTGAGAGAGACAGCAAAACCATTAAGCTCCGTAACTTGGATATTTCCCCCACCAATGGAAATTCCTGTCACACTGATGGACTTGTGTTCATTTTTTACAGTAACTTTAGTGGTGTTAGGGTGAGGTGCGTTGCTGTCTTTCTGAATGGTCCAGACAATCTTGATGCCACGCTTATGGGCAATCTCGAGACTATTTGGAATGTCAGGATCATCCGTATCCATACCTAAAATACCCGCAACGAGAGCAAGGTCTGTCCCGTGACCACGGTAGGTTTTGGCAAATGAGTTAAATAATTGGAATTCGACCTCTGTTGGTGTATCGTCAAAGATGGAAGAGACGATTTTTCCGATACGAACAGCGCCAGCAGTATGGCTACTTGATGGGCCAATCATGACAGGCCCGATAATATCAAAGACCGATTGAAAACGAAGTGATTGCATCTGTTTCCCCTTACAAAGATTCTTATATCTATTATATCAAAGAATGAAGTTCTGTGCTTATTTCCCTTATAAAACTGAAAAAATGGATAGAAATGGTATAAAATTTGGCCTTTTATGACAAAAATATCAATGTTTCAGTAAATATAAAATATTTTTGTAATATTTCTACACAAAATCGTTAAGAAACGGTAATATTCAAACGGTATGATAGAAGCATAGTAAAAAGGAGAATTTTCAGAAATGACATTAACAACTAAAAAAATCAAATCAACTCTTGCAGGAGTAGCAACATTACTTGCTTTCTTTGCGCCTGTACTTGCTTCTGCGCAAGAAACTGTAACTTATACAGTTAAACCAGGTGATACTCTTTCAGAAATCGCTGAGAAGTACAACACTACTGTTGAAAAATTGGCAGAAAAAAACAATATCAAAGATATTCACCTTATCTATGTGGATCAAGTTTTGGTTATCGAAGGAACAGCTTCATCGACAGCAACTGCAACTTCTGCAACAACCTATGAAGCACCAGTTGCTACAGAAGAAACAAGCGAAGCTACAACTTATGAAGAAGTTGCTGAAACAACAACTTACGAAGCACCAGCTGCTACAGCCAGCACTTCTTATGAAGAAGAAAGTTACACAGCTTCAACTGTAAGTGGCTCTGAAGCAGAAGCCAAAGAATGGATCGCTCAAAAAGAATCAGGCGGTAGCTACACAGCTACAAACGGACGTTATATCGGACGTTACCAATTGACAGATTCATACTTGAACGGCGACTACTCAGCTGAAAACCAAGAACGTGTAGCAGATGCTTACGTTTCAGGACGTTACGGTTCATGGACAGCTGCCAAGAACTTCTGGCTTAACAACGGTTGGTATTAAGAATTAGCTAACAGAAAAATATGTAAAAGTCGAGGAAATCCCTCGACTTTTTGTATGCTTTTCTACATGTGTTCTCATCCCTCCCTTGTCTTCTTCTTTAAAGCATGCTATAATGAATCTTGCTCAAGCGACCTTCAATCGTTGAAGCACACACGACCTTCAATCGTGAATAAACGAATAGATGGGAGACTTACCATGAGTGATAACTCTAAAACACGTGTTGTCGTGGGGATGAGTGGTGGTGTTGATTCGTCGGTGACGGCTCTCTTGCTCAAGGAGCAGGGCTACGATGTGATCGGTATCTTCATGAAGAACTGGGATGACACAGATGAAAACGGCGTCTGTACGGCGACCGAAGATTACAAGGATGTGGCTACGGTGGCAGACCAGATCGGCATTCCTTACTACTCTGTTAATTTTGAAAAAGAGTATTGGGATCGCGTTTTTGAGTATTTTCTAGCGGAATACCGTGCAGGGCGCACGCCAAATCCAGATGTTATGTGTAACAAGGAAATCAAGTTCAAGGCCTTTCTGGACTATGCCATGACCTTGGGAGCAGACTATGTAGCGACGGGGCATTATGCTCGAGTGGCGCGTGATGAGGATGGCATCGTTCACATGCTTCGTGGCGTGGACAATGGCAAGGACCAGACCTATTTTCTCAGCCAGCTTTCTCAAGAACAACTCCAAAAAACTATGTTCCCGTTGGGACATTTGGAAAAGCCTGAAGTTCGCAGACTAGCAGAAGAGGCAGGCCTCGCGACTGCCAAGAAGAAAGATTCGACAGGGATTTGCTTCATCGGAGAAAAGAACTTTAAAAACTTTCTCAGCAACTACCTACCAGCTCAGCCTGGTCGTATGATGACTGTGGATGGACGCGATATGGGTGAGCATGCAGGTCTTATGTATTATACGATTGGTCAGCGTGGTGGTCTCGGTATCGGTGGACAACACGGTGGTGACAATGCCCCTTGGTTCGTTGTCGGAAAAGACCTCAGCAAGAATATCCTCTATGTCGGACAAGGCTTCTACCACGACTCGCTCATGTCAACAAGCCTAGAGGCCAGTCAAGTCCACTTTACTCGTGACATGCCAGAGGAGTTTACGCTAGAATGCACGGCTAAATTCCGCTATCGTCAGCCTGACTCAAAGGTGACAGTACATGTCGAAGGAGACAAGGCAGAGGTCATCTTTGCAGAACCACAACGCGCCATTACACCAGGACAGGCAGTTGTCTTTTACGACGGCGAAGAGTGCCTTGGTGGTGGTTTGATTGACAATGCCTACCGCGATGGACAAGTTTGTCAGTACATTTAGATTGACAAATTTTCTCAATTTGCTACAATAATAAAAGCAATAGAAATGATGGTCAAAGCTCATGGATGTTGCAGGTTTTTTGTCCTGCACTTCTTACGAGTTTTGACTGTTTTTGTGTCGTTCAAGGGAAAGGACAAAAATGACTCAACAAGACTTTCGGACAAAAGTGGAAAATACTGTTTTTGGTGTTCGGGCGCCAGCCTTGATTCTCCAAAATGGCAAACTCCTAGTCACCAAAGATAAGGGCAAGTATTACACCATCGGCGGTGCGATTCAAGTTAATGAAAGCACGGAAGACGCGGTAGTTCGTGAAGTGAGGGAAGAATTAGGGGTCCGAGCTCAAGCTGGACAGCTAGCTTTTGTGGTTGAAAATCGTTTTGAACAAGACGGTGTTTCCTATCACAACATCGAGTTTCATTACCTGGTGAATTTGCTTGAAGAAGCTCCATTGACCATGCAGGAAGACGAAAAAATGCAGCCTTGTGAGTGGATTGACTTGGATAGGTTTGAGGGGATCAATCTAGTTCCAGCCTTTTTAAAAACAGCCCTACCAGATTGGGACGGCCAACTAAGACACATTCATCTTGAGGAATAGGAGAGAAAATGATGGTTAAGCTTATTGCCCATGTACTTGTTCATAGTGGTGGTGATTATTTGCTCATTCAGCGTTCGGAAATTAAAAGAGGAGAACCCAACGTTTATCCAACTTACTGGGATATTCCTGGTGGCGGGGTTGAAAAGGGTGAACTTCCGCGAGATGGTGCTCTTAGAGAATGCATTGAAGAAGCGGGAGTTAGGCTAGATAGCAGTTCGCTCAAACTTCTTCACGAAGATAGTCAACTGGATACCTCTAAGGATACGGTTTTTACTCGCTTAGTTTATAAAGCAGAGTGGGTTGGGGAGAAGCCAATTATCAGATTAGATCCTGAAGAACATACACACTTTAAATGTGTTACTATGGATCAAGCTCTAGAGGAGGAGAAGTTAGTTCCTTATTTGCGAGAAATTTTTGAAAGGTTAAGAAATGACTTATAATTTTACAGAAGAATACGATATTATTGTAATCGGTGCGGGACACGCTGGGGTAGAGGCATCCCTAGCAGCTAGCCGTATGGGCTGTAAGGTCTTGCTTGCGACCATCAACATCGAAATGCTGGCTTTCATGCCTTGTAACCCTTCTATTGGTGGTTCTGCCAAGGGGATTGTCGTGCGTGAAGTGGACGCCCTTGGTGGTGAAATGGCCAAGAATATTGACAAGACTTACATCCAGATGAAGATGCTCAACACTGGGAAAGGTCCAGCTGTGCGTGCCCTTCGTGCGCAAGCTGACAAGGAGCTTTACTCTAAAGAAATGCGCAAGACAGTTGAAAATCAAGAAAATTTGACCCTTCGTCAAACCATGATTGATGAGATTTTGGTCGAAGATGGGAAGGTTGTTGGTGTTCGTACAGCGACCCATCAAGAGTATGCTGCCAAGGCTGTTATCGTGACGACAGGGACTGCCCTCCGTGGGGAAATCATCATCGGAGATCTCAAGTACTCGTCAGGTCCTAACCACAGTCTAGCTTCGATTAACCTAGCTGATAATCTCAAGGAACTTGGGCTCGAAATCGGCCGTTTCAAGACAGGAACTCCTCCACGTGTCAAGGCTTCCTCTATCAACTACGATGTGACAGAGATTCAGCCAGGGGACGAAGCGCCTAATCACTTCTCATACACTTCACGTGATGAGGATTATGTCAAAGACCAAGTTCCATGCTGGTTGACCTATACCAATGGTACCAGTCATGAGATTATCCAAAACAACCTCCATCGTGCGCCTATGTTTACAGGTGTAGTTAAGGGTGTAGGTCCTCGTTACTGTCCATCGATTGAGGATAAGATTGTGCGCTTTGCAGACAAGGAACGTCACCAACTATTTCTAGAACCAGAAGGGCGTGACACTGAGGAAGTATACGTTCAAGGTTTATCAACCAGCCTGCCTGAGGATGTCCAACGTGATTTGGTTCATTCCATTAAAGGTCTGGAAAATGCAGAGATGATGCGAACTGGTTATGCCATTGAGTATGACATGGTCTTGCCTCATCAGTTGCGTGCGACTCTGGAAACTAAGAAAATCTCAGGACTTTTCACAGCTGGTCAGACAAATGGAACGTCAGGTTACGAAGAAGCTGCTGGCCAAGGGATTATCGCTGGTATCAATGCGGCTCTGAAAATCCAAGGCAAGCCAGAGTTGATTTTGAAGCGCAGTGACGGTTATATCGGGGTAATGATTGACGACTTGGTGACCAAGGGAACTATTGAACCCTATCGTCTCTTGACCAGTCGTGCTGAATACCGTCTCATTCTCCGTCATGACAATGCCGATATGCGTTTGACCGAGATGGGGCGCGAGATTGGACTTGTAGATGATGAACGCTGGGCTCGTTTTGAAATCAAGAAGAATCAATTTGACAATGAGATGAAGCGCCTAGATAGCATCAAACTTAAGCCAGTCAAGGAAACCAATGCCAAGGTTGAGGAGATGGGCTTCAAGCCGTTGACAGATGCAGTGACAGCCAAGGAATTCCTTCGCCGTCCAGAAGTTTCTTACCAAGATGTGGTGGCCTTTATCGGACCAGCTGCAGAGGACTTGGATGACAAGATTATAGAATTGATTGAAACAGAAATCAAGTATGAAGGCTATATTTCCAAAGCCATGGATCAGGTTGCCAAGATGAAACGCATGGAAGAAAAACGCATTCCAGCCAATATCGACTGGGATGATATTGACTCGATTGCGACAGAAGCCCGTCAGAAGTTCAAACTTATCAATCCAGAAACCATCGGCCAAGCTAGCCGTATTTCGGGAGTAAACCCAGCAGATATTTCTATTTTGATGGTGTATCTTGAAGGTAAAAATCGTAGTATTTCTAAAAATCAAGAAAAGAAAGCATAGAAAAAACAGCTCCGAAGACGGGGCTGTTTTGTTGACTTGTACTCAATGAAAATCAAAGAGCAAACTAGGAAGTTAGCCGTAGGTTGCTCAAAGCACTGCTTTGAGGTTGTAGATAGAACTGACGAAGTCAGTAACATATATACGACAAGGCGAAGCTGACGTGGTTTGAATTTGATTTTCGAAGAGTATTATTCTTCATCTGGTGTGAGGATCATCGGGATGATAATCGGTTCACGTTCGGTATTTTCATAAAGGAATGGTCGGATGGCGTTGACAATAGCACCATTGACAGATTGCACGCTAGCATCCTTGTTTTTCAGTGCGATACGAATTGCATTGAAGAGGATGCGCTGGCTTTGGCGAATCAAGTCTCCAGATTCCCTCATGTAGACAAAGCCTCGGCTGAGAATATCTGGACCAGACAAGATCATTTTAGACTTGAAGTCAACAGTTGCGACTGCTAGAACGACACCATCTTCAGATAAATCACGACGGTCTTTGAGGACAGCCGCACCGATTTCACCGATACGATTTCCATCGACATAGATGTCTTGGGCGTTGAAATGACCTGCGATACGAGCTGAGTTAGCAGTAAGGGCAAGCACATCACCATTGCTCATGATAAAGATATTGTCCTTCTCGACACCCGTATCCACCGCTAGTCCAGCGTGGACTTTTTGCATGCGGTATTCACCATGGACAGGCATGAAGTATTTTGGCTTAATCAAGCGGAGCATGAGTTTTTGCTCTTGTTGACCACCGTGTCCAGATGTATGGATATTGTTCACTTTACCGTGGATAACTTCAACACCAGCTTCAGAAATAGTGTTAATCAATTTGTTGACGCTAGTGGTATTTCCAGGGATTGGGCTAGAAGAGAAGATAACAGTATCGCCGGGTTGGAGTTGCACCTGACGGTGGGTTCCGTTAGCGATACGAGAGAGGGCTGCCATCGGCTCGCCCTGACTACCTGTACAGAGGATGAGAACCTCGCCTGCAGGGTAGTCTTTGATTTCATTTGGCTCGATAAAGGTTCCCTTAGGAGCTTTGATGTAGCCAAGCTCGATTCCGTTGACAATGGCCTTTTCCATAGAGCGACCAAAGACCGCAATCTTGCGTCCAGTCTTAACAGCGGCATCCGTTGCCTGCTGGAGACGGAAGATATTTGAGGCAAAGGATGCAAAGATGATACGTCCTTCGATGCCTTGGATGATCTTCATGATGGACTGACCAACGACTTTTTCAGAGTTGGTAAAGGTTGGCACTTCCGCATTAGTTGAGTCAGACAAGAGGCAGAGCACACCCTCTTCACCAAGGGCAGCCATACGGTGCAAGTCTGCAGGTTCCCCAACTGGAGTAAAGTCGAACTTAAAGTCACCCGTACAAACGATTTTTCCTTGAGGAGTATGAATGACAATTCCCAAAGGCTCTGGAATAGAGTGGGTTGTTCTAAAGAAAGTTGCCTTGAGATTTTTAAAGGTCAACTCAGTGTTGTGGTTGATTTCGTAAAGTTTGGCGTTGCGCAAGAGACCGTGTTCTTCGAGTTTCCCACGGATCAAAGCCAGGGCAAGCGATCCAGCATAGATGGGGACATTTGCTTGCTTGAGCAGGAAAGGAATCCCACCGATGTGGTCCTCGTGTCCGTGTGTGATCAAGACAGCCTTGACGCGGTCGATATTGTCCACGATGTAAGAGTAATCAGGAATGACATAGTCGATACCCAGCAAGTCATCTTCTGGGAATTTAATCCCAGCATCGACGATGATAATCTCATCTTGGTATTCAATTCCGTATGTGTTTTTCCCGATTTCTCCCAGACCACCGATGGCAAAAACGCCGACTTCTTCAGGTTTAAGAGTGTAGGCCATATTAGAACTCCGTAATCTCGAAAGCGCCAGTTTCTTTTTCGTAATCTAGCAATTTGTCAGACAAGAGTTCGATGAATTCGATGTTGTACTCTGGGCGGTTTTCTTCGACAAGTTGGCGAGCAGCGATACGGCCCTCAAGTTCTGAGCTGGCATCGATGTCTAGGTAAAGTGAGCGTGTTGTTTCACGACGTGGGCTACGTTCTTTTGTTTCTTGATAAAAAACTTTGTAAATCATATAGTTCCTTTCTATTTACAGGTCAGCTTATTCCAAACTTTTAGCAGAGATTTGCTTGATTTCATTCCATTTTGTGTCTAGATTGACCTTGATTCGTTACAATTATTTCAATTATACCACAAAATGAAAAATTAGTAAAAGACGGAAAATAAGAAAGTCGGGAGGGGAAGAGGAAGCAAAAGACAGGTAGGATTTGGTCGGAGAGCGCTTAGGTGTTATAATGGAAAGAGAAAGGGAAGTTTATAGATGGGAATATTCCCTATAGCTTTTAAAACAAGGAGGATTAAGAATGTTTAGTTTGTTTGAATTTGCAGTAGGGGTTCGCCTCTTGATGTTTGTAGTCTTTGTAGCTTGTGTCTATGGGGGGAATGCCCTGTTTGTGCATCTGGAACACCGCAAAACAAAGTTCCTTTGGAAGCTTGCTTTTGTGACGCTCTATTCAATTTTTCTCCTCCTTGTAACCTATGTTGTCTGGCTCGTTTTCTACTTTGGTTTAAACGCTTAAAGTCAATTATTTCTCTAGATATACAGAAAAACCACCTCGTCTTGATAGATGAGGCGGATTTTTCTAATTTTAGATGAGCTCTTTATTGTTATGACGATGATTTCTCGCATCGAGAATCAAGTTAAAATATATATGCCTAATCAAAATTTTTTACGAAGTTCCTTTCAATTTTCTTGTTCATTTATATATTCGGAAAAGATAGGAAAAAGCTACAACTTTTTTTAATTTTTTGTGCAGAATTGCTTGTCCTAAGTGTCAGGCCCTTTTGTTTGAGGCAAAGAAAATTCCCATGCGTCAGCTTTTGTAGTATAATAGTAAACAGACCAAAAGATAGGAATGTGTTATGAAAGTATTAGCTTTTGATACGTCCAGCAAGGCTCTTTCTCTAGCTATTTTGGAGGACAAGCAGATTCTTGCTGAGACGACTATTAATATTAAGAAGAATCACAGCATTACCCTCATGCCTGCCATCGATTTTTTGATGGCAAGTTTGGATTGGACCCCCAAGGATTTGGATCGAATCGTGGTGGCGGAAGGGCCAGGTAGCTACACAGGCTTGCGAATTGCGGTAGCAACTGCCAAGACCTTGGCTCATACTCTGAACATCGAGTTGGTTGGTATGTCTAGCCTTTTGGCTCTGGTGCCACGCCAACAAGAAGGCTTGGTTGTACCTTTGATGGATGCGCGTCGTAACAATGTGTATGCAGGATTTTATGAAAACGCCAAGCCTGTCTCGCCAGAAGCACACCTGTCTTTTGCGGAAGTGTTAGAAAAAGTCAAGGATGCTGAACAGGTGACCTTTGTCGGTGAAGTTGGAGCCTTTGTGGAGCAGATCCAAGAACACTTGCCACAAGCTAATTACCAAGAGACCTTGCCAAATGCAGCTAATCTAGCTTTGTGGGCTTTGGACAAGAAAGCAGCCTCTTTGCATGATTTTGTGCCAAATTACCTCAAGCGTGTTGAGGCAGAGGAAAACTGGCTTAAGAACCACACCGAGTCTGGTGAGTCCTACATTAAACGCCTATGATAGAGATCAAACGAATTCAAAGACAGCCTGACCTGGCTCAAGCTATTTACGCTGTCATGGCAGTTGTTTACTCAGTCAGTCCTTGGACGCTGGAACAAATCCAAGCAGACCTGTCCCAAGACCAGACTTGGTATGCAGTAGCTTATGATGGGACAGAAGTGATTGGCTTTCTAGCCGTTCAGGAGAATCTCTTTGAGGCAGAAGTTCTGCAAATTGCTGTCAAAAAATCCTATCAGGGCCAGGGAATTGCGTCAGCCTTATTTGCTCAATTGCCGACAGACAAGGAGATTTTCCTCGAAGTCAGAAAGTCAAACCAACGAGCGCAAGCATTTTACAAGAAAGAAAAGATGGCGATCATCGCTGAGCGAAAGGCTTACTATCATGACCCAGTCGAGGACGCCATCATCATGAAGAGAGAAATAGATGAAGGATAGATATATTTTAGCATTTGAGACATCCTGTGATGAGACCAGTGTCGCCGTCTTGAAAAATGACGATGAGCTCTTGTCCAATGTCATTGCGAGTCAAATTGAGAGTCACAAACGTTTTGGGGGCGTAGTGCCAGAAGTGGCTAGTCGTCACCATGTCGAGGTTATTACAGCCTGCATCGAGGAGGCGCTAGCAGAAGCAGGGATTACTGAAAACGATGTAACAGCTGTTGCGGTTACCTATGGACCGGGCTTGGTTGGAGCACTGCTAGTTGGTTTGTCAGCTGCTAAGGCTTTTGCTTGGGCTCATGGACTTCCGCTGATCCCCGTAAACCACATGGCTGGTCACCTTATGGCGGCTCAGAGCGTTGAGCCTTTGGAGTTTCCCTTGCTAGCCCTCTTGGTCAGTGGCGGGCACACAGAGTTGGTCTATGTTTCTGAGGCAGGAGATTATAAGATTGTTGGGGAAACGCGGGACGATGCAGTTGGTGAGGCCTATGATAAGGTTGGCCGCGTTATGGGCTTGACCTATCCAGCAGGTCGTGAAATTGATGAGCTAGCTCATCAGGGACAGGGTATTTATGATTTCCCTCGTGCCATGATTAAGGAAGATAATCTGGAGTTCTCCTTCTCAGGTTTGAAGTCTGCCTTTATCAATCTTCACCACAATGCCGAGCAAAAGGGAGAGAGCTTGTCCAAGGAAGACCTGTCAGCATCCTTCCAAGCTGCAGTCATGGATATTCTTATGGCAAAAACCAAGAAAGCCTTAGAAAAATACCCTGTTAAAACCCTAGTCGTAGCCGGTGGTGTGGCAGCCAATAAAGGTCTCAGAGAACGTCTAGCAGCTGAAATCACAGATGTCAAGGTCATCATCCCACCCCTACGCCTTTGTGGAGACAATGCAGGTATGATTGCCTATGCTAGTGTTAGCGAGTGGAACAAGGAGAACTTTGCAAGCTTGGACCTCAATGCTAAACCAAGTCTCGCTTTTGATACTATGGAATAAAGAGTCAGCTAATTGTTAACTCTTTTATCTTGGACAAATTCTAGCCTTTTTTAGTATAGTAGAAATATGAAATTTACAAAAATAATCAGCAGTTTGCTTGCTTTAGGGGCACTGTTGGTGTCTCTAACAGCGTGTCTGAATGCTCCGGATAGACAAATACAAAAAACTCACCTAGTGATGTTCAAATCCCTTTCATTTTATATGCCTGAGAAGTCTTTTGAAGAAGTATTTGGAGAGGCTAGCGAAGTGGTGGAAGAAGAGGAAATGGCCTATCGCGATACTTGGCGTGCAGAAGATCCTTATTTTTATAAAACGGGACGGCATTTCTATTACTACGAAAATATTAGCTGGAACGATTATACCGTTCGAGCGAAGTTTACCTTTTCTCAAACTCATAGTTTGGAAGAAGCGATGGTTTATTTTTTTGTGAGTTCCAAAGCTCAACAGAAAGACCTGGTCGACTATTTATCCCAGATTGTAAAAACAGAACTTGAAGCTCTTCCAGATTACAAATCATTGACGTTTGAAATGGTAGGAACCGATCATGATACCTATCAATATAAAGTTAAGTTGCAAGGGAAAACGGGGGAACTTAGGGTTGAAGTCTCTCCGACAGAACTTGGTTATCATGAAAAACCTGAGGACAAGAAATACGCGGTTAGTATAAGTCAATCTCGAAGGTATACATAATAAGTCTCGCTTTTGATATGATGGAATAAAGAGTTAGCTTATTGTTAACTCTTTTATCTTGGACAAATGATAGAGTTTTCTTGTATAGTAGAAATATGAAATTTACAAAAATAATCAGTAGTCTGCTTGCTCTTGGAGCTTTACTCATGCTTTTATCAGCTTGCCAGAATATCAAAAAGACACAACTGGTTTTGTTTGAATCCCTTTCGTTCGCTATGTCTCCTAAATCCTTTGAAGAAGTATTGGGAAAGGCTAGCGAGATGGAGGAGGAAACAGAAATGGCCTATCGGGACACTTGGCGTGCAGAGGACCCGTATTTCTATAAAACAGGGCGTCTTTTCTATCACTATGAGCAGATTACTTTGAAAGGCTATCCAGGTCGAGCGACCTTTACATTTTCAAAATCGCATCGTTTGGAAGAAGCGACAGTTCATATTCCTGTAACTTCAAAGGTGGAGCAGAAAGTAGTACTTAACAATCTATCCCAGACTATAAAAAAAGAACTGGAAGAACTCCCAGATTACCAGTCCATGACAACTGATATGGTAGGACTTTATCATGACGGTTATCGCTATAAAGTCAAGCTGAAAGGAAAAAGGAAAGAACTCTGGGTCGATGTTTATCCGACAGAAGATGAGTCTGTTGAAAGTCAAGTCGATAAGTACACTATCCGAGTGGATCAGTTTCTTGTGTATCCATAAGCAAGCAATGCTTTTTAACAATGTTTGCGAACTACTAGTTTCAAACTCTAAACTTTTTTCTCTTCTTTGAATGTGTTATAATATTTCTTGCTGTGGCTGTGATGATGAACAGCCTCAAACGAAGAGAATAAGAGGAGAGAGATGAAAGAAAAAGGATTTTGGGAAGGTGCACGGGCGGCCATGCCGACTGCCCTTGGCTATGTCAGCATTGGTCTGGCTTGCGGGATTATCGGTGCACCTTATGTGACACCTGTTGAGATGGGCTTGATGAGCCTCTTTGTTTATGCGGGGAGCGCCCAGTTTGCCATGTTGGCACTGATTGAGGTACAAGCGCCTGTGGCAGCTATTGCTATGACGGTCTTCTTGATCAACTTGCGCCTCTTTTTATTGAGCTTACACGCATCGACTTATTTCCGTCATACTAGTCTCTGGCAAAATATTGGCATGTCCAGTCTCCTGACAGATGAGACCTACGGGGTTTTGATGGGAGAATTAGCCCATACAGACAAGGTTCATCCCATGTGGATGCACGGGAACAATCTCAATAGTTATGTAGCCTGGTTTATTGGGACAGTGGCGGGGACAGCTTTAGGTGGCCTTCTTCCAAATCCTGAAGTCTTTGGCTTAGACTTTGCCCTTGTCGGGATGTTTATCGGGATTTTTACTTCGCAATTTCAGATTATGCAAAGACGGGTTCCTGTACGGAATCTGCTACTAATCCTAGCCGTTGTTGCGGTGTCCTTCTTTTTGCTCTTGACAGTAGTGTCTCAGTCGCTAGCTGTTTTGTTTGCGACCTTGCTAGGTTGTACTATGGGGGTGGTCTTAGATGGTCAGTAAATATCTTTTGTTAGCCGTTATATTTTCAGGCCTAGTGACTTGGATTCCCCGTATGATTCCCTTCATCTTGGTTAAGTACAAGGGGCTGCCTGCTATCGTCGAGCGATTTTTGAAGTTTTTGCCTGTTTCCATTATCTTTGCCTTGATTCTTTCAAGCGTAGTGACAGGTAAGGTTGGGAGCCTTCCTCAAATCAAATGGCTGGACTTTTTAGCAGTCTTTCCAACGGCTTGGGTAGCCTTTCGCTACCGCAATCTAGTGGGTACGGTTCTTTTTGGAGTAGTCTTGATTGCAGTCTTGCGTCTGGTCTTTTAGTCAGCCATAAGAAAAACCTATCACCGAGATAAGTATCATATAATGGCGAAAAAAATTTTTTTCTGTTAAGATAGTACAGTATTCTATTTTGGAGGAAATGACATGAAAAAAATCGTCAAATATTCATCTCTTGCTGCCCTAGGGCTTGTTGCCGCAGGTATACTAGCAGCGTGCTCAGGTGGAGATAAGAAAGAAGAAGCAGCAACATCTGGTAAAAAAGAAATCGTCGTAGCAACTAACGGTTCGCCAAAGCCATTTATCTATGAAGAAAATGGTGAATTGACTGGTTACGAGATTGAAGTGGTTCGTGCTATCTTTAAAGATTCTGATAAGTATGATGTTAAGTTTGAAAAGACAGAATGGTCAGGTGTCTTTGCAGGACTTGACGCTGACCGCTACAATATGGCTGTGAACAATCTTAGTTATACTAAAGAACGTGCGGAAAAATACCTCTATGCAGCACCAATTGCCCAAAACCCTAACGTTCTCGTTGTGAAGAAAGACGACGATAGTATCAAGTCTCTCGATGATATCGGTGGAAAATCAACAGAGATTGTTCAAGCTACTACATCAGCTAAACAGTTGGAAGAATACAACAAACAACACGCAGATAACCCAACTATCCTCAACTATACTAAGGCAGATTTCCAACAAATCATGGTACGTTTGAGCGATGGTCAGTTTGACTACAAGATTTTTGATAAAATCGGTGTTGAAACAGTTATCAAGAACCAAGGTTTGGACAACTTGAAAGTGATTGAACTTCCAAGCGACCAACAACCTTACGTATACCCACTTCTTGCTAAAGGTCAAGATGAGTTGAAATCATTTGTAGACAAACGTATCCAAGAACTCTACAAAGATGGAACTCTTGAAAAGTTGTCTAAACAATTCTTCGGAGACACTTACCTTCCAGCAGAAGCTGACATTAAATAGTCTTATGAAATCATCCAACCTGAGAAAGGCGGATGGTTTTCTAATTTTTAGACATATAGTTTCAAACTATATGTCTGCCTATCTAATAACAATTTGCGAAATCAAATAAAGTATGAGATACTATTACGGTATTATTTTTAAAGGAGATAGAATCATGAAAATTAAAAAATGGCTCGGTGTAGCAGCTCTTGCTACAGTCGCAGGTTTGGCTCTTGTAGCTTGCGGAAATTCAGAAAAGAAAGCAGACAACGAAACAGTTGTTAAAATCGCAACAGTTAACCGTAGTGGTTCTGAAGAAAAACGTTGGGATAAAATCCAAGAATTGGTTAAAAAAGATGGAATTAAATTGGAATTCACAGAGTTCACTGACTACTCACAACCAAACAAGGCAACTGCTGATGGCGAAGTAGACTTGAACGCCTTCCAACACTACAACTTCTTGAACAACTGGAACAAAGAAAACGGAAAAGATCTTACAGCGATTGCAGATACTTACATCTCACCAATCCGCCTTTACTCAGGTAAAAATGGAGAAGAAAACAAGTATACTAAAGTGGAAGAAATCCCAGATAACGGTGAAATCGCCGTACCAAACGATGCAACAAACGAAAGCCGTGCGCTTTACTTGCTTCAATCAGCTGGTTTGATTAAATTGGATGTTTCAGGAACTGAACTTGCTACTATCGCAAACATCAAAGAAAATCCTAAGAACTTGAAAATCACTGAATTGGATGCTAGTCAAACAGCTCGTTCATTGTCATCAGTTGATGCTGCTGTTGTAAACAATACCTTCGTTACAGAAGCAAAATTGGATTACAAGAAAGCACTCTTCAAAGAACAAGCTGATGAAAACTCAAAACAATGGTACAACATCATCGTTGCGAAAAAAGATTGGGAAACATCACCTAAGGCTGATGCCATCAAGAAAATTATCGCGGCTTACCACACTGATGAAGTGAAAAAAGTTATCGAAGAAACATCAGACGGTTTGGACCAACCAGTTTGGTAATAAGACACAGGGAGGTGGGAGAGAGTTTCCACCTCTTACTTTTATATAGAGAGTTGATTTTAAAGAGGCACTTGTTGTCGTTCCAACGACACAAGTACATAGTAGAAAGAGAGAGAAAATGGTTTTTCCTAGCGAACAAGAGCAGATTGAAAAATTTGAAAAGGATCATGTGGCCCAGCATTATTTTGAAGTCTTGCGCACCTTAATTTCCAAGAAATCAGTCTTTGCCCAGCAGGTTGGACTCAAAGAAGTCGCAAACTATCTGGGTGAGATTTTCAAGCGTGTAGGAGCTGAAGTGGAGATTGATGAGAGCCACACGGCTCCCTTTGTCATGGCGCATTTCAAGAGTTCGCGTCCGGATGCCAAGACCTTGATCTTCTATAATCACTATGACACCGTGCCAGCGGATGGCGACCAGTTGTGGACTGAGGATCCTTTTACCCTTTCTGTGCGAAATGGCTTTATGTATGGACGTGGGGTTGACGACGACAAAGGTCATATCACGGCTCGTTTGAGTGCTTTGAGAAAGTATATGCAGCACCACGATGACCTACCTGTCAATATCAGTTTTATCATGGAAGGGGCAGAGGAGTCTGCTTCCATGGATCTAGATAAGTATTTAGAGAAACACGCAGACAAACTTCGTGGGGCGGATTTGCTAGTTTGGGAGCAAGGAACCAAAAATGCCTTGGAGCAGTTAGAAATCTCTGGTGGAAACAAGGGAATTGTAACCTTTGATGCTAAGGTGAAGAGTGCGGATGTGGATATCCACTCGAGTTATGGTGGTGTTGTGGAATCAGCTACATGGTATCTTATCCAGGCCTTAAGTAGCCTACGTGCAGCAGATGGACATATCTTAGTAGAAGGCTTGTACGAGGATGTTCAAGAGCCAAATGAACGAGAACTAGCCTTGGTAGATACCTATGCCCAACGCAATCCAGAGGAAATCAGCCAGATTTATGGCTTGGAATTGCCTCTCTTACAAGAGGAACGTGTAGCCTTTCTAAAACGTTTCTTTTTTGAGCCAGCCCTTAATATCGAAGGGATTCAGTCAGGTTACCAAGGGCAAGGGGTTAAAACGATTTTGCCAGCAGAAGCCAGTGCCAAGCTAGAGGTTCGTTTGGTTCCTGGCCTAGAACCGCATGATGTTCTGGAAAAAATTCGGAAACAGCTAGACAAAAATGGCTTTGATAAGGTAGAATTATACTATACCTTGGGAGAGATGAGCTATCGAAGCGATATGAGCGCGCCAGCCATTCTCAACGTAATCGAGTTGGCCAAGAAATTCTATCCACAGGGCGTTTCAGTCTTGCCGACAACAGCGGGGACAGGACCTATGCATACGGTCTTTGATGCCCTAGAGGTACCAATGGTGGCCTTCGGTCTAGGAAATGCCAATAGCCGAGACCATGGTGGAGATGAAAACGTGCGAATCGCCGATTACTACACCCATATTGAATTAGTAGAGGAGCTGATTAGAAGCTATGAGTAGAGATATTATCAAGTTAGATCAGATCGATGTGACTTTTCACCAAAAGAAGAGAACCATCACAGCAGTCAAGGATGTGACTATTCACATCCAAGAAGGGGATATCTACGGTATCGTTGGATATTCTGGAGCAGGAAAATCAACCCTTGTTCGGGTGATTAACCTCTTGCAAAAGCCATCTGCCGGTAAAATTACCATTGATAACGACGTCATTTTTAACGGCAGAGTGACTCTGACGGCAGAGCAGTTGCGTCGTAAACGTCAGGATATCGGGATGATTTTCCAGCATTTTAACCTCATGAGTCAAAAGACAGCAGAGGAAAATGTAGCCTTTGCCCTCAAACACTCTGGACTCAGCAAGGAAGAAAAGAAAGCTAAAGTAGCTAAGTTGCTGGACTTGGTTGGCTTGGCGGATCGTGCTGAAAACTACCCTTCACAACTATCAGGAGGGCAAAAACAGCGTGTGGCCATTGCGCGTGCCTTGGCAAATGATCCAAAAATCTTGATTTCAGATGAGTCAACGTCTGCTCTCGACCCTAAGACAACCAAGCAGATTTTGGTCTTGTTGCAAGATTTAAACCAAAAATTAGGTTTGACCGTTGTCTTGATTACGCATGAGATGCAGATTGTCAAAGATATTGCCAATCGTGTGGCAGTTATGCAGGATGGGCGTTTGATTGAAGAAGGTAGTGTTCTTGAAATCTTCTCAGACCCTAAACAACCTTTGACCCAGGACTTTATCTCAACTGCCACAGGTATTGACGAAGCCATGGTTAAGATTGAGAAGCAAGAAATCGTAGAACATTTATCTGAGAACAGTATTTTAGTGCAGCTCAAGTATGCAGGGGCTTCAACAGACGAGCCACTTTTGAATGAATTGTACAAACATTACCAAGTAACGGCCAATATTCTCTATGGAAATATCGAAATTCTCGATGGCACTCCTGTTGGAGAATTGGTTGTGGTCTTGTCAGGTGAAAAAGCAGCGCTAGTAGGTGCTCAAGAAGCCATCCGTCAGGCTGGTGTACAGTTAAAAGTATTGAAGGGAGGACAGTAAAATGACAGAGTTGATTCAAACTTATCTACCAAATGTCTACAAGATGGGCTGGGCTGGTCAAGCAGGCTGGGGAACGGCTATCTATCTAACTCTTTATATGACGGTTCTTTCCTTCATCATCGGAGGGTTCTTGGGACTAGTGGCAGGTCTCTTCCTTGTTTTGACAGCGCCAGGTGGTGTCTTGGAAAATAAGGTTATCTTCTGGATTTTAGACAAGATTACCTCTATTTTCCGTGCGGTTCCCTTCATCATCCTTTTGGCTATCTTGTCACCACTTTCTCACTTGATTGTTAAGACAAGTATCGGGCCAAATGCAGCCCTTGTCCCCCTTTCTTTTGCAGTCTTTGCCTTCTTTGCCCGTCAGGTGCAGGTGGTCTTGGCTGAGCTAGATGGTGGTGTCATTGAGGCGGCCCAAGCAAGCGGAGCAACATTCTGGGACATCGTGGGTGTTTACCTATCAGAAGGTCTTCCAGATTTGATTCGTGTGACGACTGTAACCTTGATTTCCCTTGTCGGGGAAACAGCCATGGCTGGTGCGGTTGGAGCAGGTGGTATCGGTAACGTAGCCATCGCCTATGGATTTAACCGTTTCAATCACGATGTAACAGTTCTAGCAACCATCATTATCATCTTGATTATCTTCACGATCCAGTTCTTGGGAGATTTCTTGACCAAGAAATTGAGTCATAAATAAAAAGAGCCCTTCGGCTCTTTTTTGTTCTAGGAAGCTGCCAACAGGGGCATTTAAAGTTTTTAAATTATGGTATAATAGATAAAGTTAACTCTCTCTGGTAATAGGGTAGAAAAAAACAGAAAGATAAACCTTGAAGCGAGATGAGAAAATGAAAAAGGAGTTTGGCTAGTATGAATTATTTCGAGGGGAATGAGTTTTTCCTTCTCTTATTTGTAGTTTTACTGATTGGTTTTGTGGTAAACTTTTTTGAAAAACGTAAGGACTACTATATTTTGGCGCTCTCCCTCTTATTTGCAGGAGCTATCTATGGTAAGAGTCGAGCGATGATTGTCTATTTGCTCGCCTTTATCGTTTACCAGTATTTTCTGGTTTTTCTAGCACAAAGGATCGAAGCAAAGCGTTTGAAACCACTGGTTTTCCTTTCCATTCTTCCCTTGGTGATCAATAAAGTTTTTGCCCTGACTTCTCTGCATTTGTTGGCCTTTATTGGAATTTCCTACATGTCCTTTAAGACCATTCAGATCATGCTAGAGATATCGGATGGCTTGATCAAAGAAAAAATCAGTGTAAAAGATTATCTACAGTTTTTGCTCTTTTTCCCAACAGTTAGTGCTGGTCCAATTGATCGGAGTAGGAGATTTTTAAAAGAGATAAACGAGGTCATGCCTCGAAAAGAGTATCTGGAGTTGGCGGGGGATGGTGTGTATCGTATCGTTCTAGGCCTTCTTTACAAGGTTGTTTTATCAACCTATGTTTATCAGATGCTACTCGCTCTAAGCAATACTGGCACAGTCGTCTATTCAATCAAGTATATGTACCTCTATACCTTGTATCTGTTCTTCGACTTTGCAGGCTATAGTCTAATGGCCGTTGGAAGTAGTAATATTCTAGGTATTCAGACACCGATGAACTTTAATAAACCTTTCTTGAGTGTCGATATCAAGGATTTCTGGACCAGATGGCATATTACCTTGTCGACCTGGTTGAGAGATTTTGTATTTTCAAGAGTATTGATGCAGGTTATCAGGAAAAAATGGTTTAAAAATAGACTACACAATGCAACCTATGCCTATATGGTCAATATGTTGGTCATGGGTTTTTGGCATGGTCTTAGTGTTAGCTACATTGTCTATGGTTTTTACCATGGTGTCTTGATGGCTGGATTTGAAGTGTATCAAAAGAAAAGCAATTTTTATAAGAAAAATAAAAACAAAAACTGGTATAAGCTACTAAGTTGGTTTGTGACCATGAATTTGGTTATGATTGGTTTCTTTATCTTTTCAGGTGAACCCTATAAAATCTTACTGACGACTTTAAAGAGATAAGAGATTGAGAAGAAATCGGACAGATCGAAGGGATAGGATAAAACGAGATGATTAAATTAAAAGCATTTTTACTATCGCTTGTGCTCGTAATTGCGACGCTTGCCCTTTTAAATGTGACGTATGTCAAGAAGATTGATGATTATTATAAAGTCAAGGATAACAGTATTCGTTATAGCACATCGTATGAAAAGTATAAAAGTAGAGATATTCTAACAAGCAATATCACTCCCAATACACTGGTTCTAATGGGTTCCTCAGAGTTGGTTGCGACGATAAATGAAGACTATCATCCCAATAAAATTTTTAACTACAACGGTTTTAATATCATGCAGATTGGGACTAGTTATTCTCAAAACATCATTCAGGCTACAACCTTGGGCTCTATTGAAGGATCTATGAGTAAGCGAAAAGTAGCTATAGTAGAGTCTGTTCAGTGGTTTGAAAAGGATGGGACCCATCAAGATGCCTTTTTAAACAAGGCTTCTCAGGAACATATTTTCCACATGCTAGATAATGACAAGATTAGTAAAGAAACGAAAGAAAAACTAATCAATCGCATTATCGAGATTACCAAGGGGAATAAGCAACAAAATGACATCTACAAAAAATACAAAAGTTATTTCATAGATGGAAAAGGAACCATTGTTGATAAAAAACTATTAGAGTTTGAGAACGCGATGTATTCCTTTAAGCTCAAACAGACTTTTTATCAAAAACATGCTAAATCAGATTATCCTTCGCTAGGGGATAAAACTCCAGACTATGATTGGGAGAAAATGACGAATCAGTTTGTGGAAGAGGTCAAAAAGAAAACAGATAACAATGACTATGCTGTTGATAATAACTACTACAATACTTACTTAAAAGATCGCTATGCATCGCTAAAAGATTCCAATAAAGATTTGAGCTACCTGGAGTCACCGGAATATTCAGATATGGAACTCTTCTTGACAGTTGCCAAAGAATTGGGCATTGAAGTTGAGGTTATTATTTTCCCAGTAAACGGGAAATGGAATGACTACACTGGTGTCTCAAGAGAGATGCGGGAAAAAACTTATAAAAAAATAGAAGATGTCGCAAAAAGCCATGGTGCAACCGTATTAAACTATGGAAACAGAGAGTATGATGATTACTTTTTATTTGACGTGATGCACGTTGGAGTGAAAGGATGGATGGAAGTTGAAAAAGAACTTTACAAATTTGCAAACCAAGCTAACTAACACACATCGTTTAATTTTGTGGACACTATTTTTCTATACGGCCATCTTGAGCATCGTGATTTACTGTTTTGTGACCGATTTTTCGAATATTCAAGAATTTATCTATAGTGGATTTTAAGATTGTATACAAAAAGGCCCTGGAACTAGGCATTGCTAGTCTTCAGGGCTTTTACCTTATATTTTATCGGCTATTTTTTGACTTAGAAATTGCCCCATCACAGCCCCAATCAAGGCACAAAGGAGAATGCTTGCGACAAAGAGAAAAATTTTGTCTAGCTCTGGAGCAATCATGATACGGTCGATGTATTCTTGGGATTTCCCACGCGCAAGTAAGGTAGCCACGTAAGCTTTGGGACGGATCCACATGAGGAAGATAGGACCACTTGTGCTAAAAGCAAAGACGAGGAAGGAGAGGGTATTTTTGATTCGATCTTTATAATTTCCGAGGCGAGCGATGGCATCTGCTGCAAGACCACAGGCGATAGCTGGTAGAAAAGCGCCAGCGCCGTGTTTACTAGCTAGAAAAAAGAGAGCCATAAAGAGTCCGAGAGTGGTAATCGCTCCAAAACGAGGAACCTTTGCCAAAAGAAACATGTAGACGCTACCCCCGACAAGGGCAGAAAAGGCAGGCGCATAGAACATATTGCCCGTTGAATCCACCAAGTGTCCGAGGAAGACTCCAATCCCTACACAGAGAAAATAGAGGACGACAGCTAAGAGGGTGGTTAAGATATTTTTCTTCATGAGAATCTCCTTGATGCGAATTAACAAAACCAATTGTATCACGCTTTTTGAGGATTGTAAATGGGAGTTCTATATTTTTGAAAACGTTTGAAATATGATATAATAGTTACATCGTTAGTTTAAGGAGAGTAGCATGGGAAAATTTCTAGAATTCGTCTTTGATCGTATCTTTTTGGGAATGATGGCGACGGCTTATTTCTGGCTATTAACACTAGCAGGAGGAGTGGTATTTGGTTTGGCACCAGCTAGTGCAACTCTTATGAGTTTGTATGGGGAGCATGGTTATACCTATCGAGCCTACCATTTGAAGGAAGCTTGGGAATTGTATAAGAGCAATTTTGTCAAGAGCAATCTGGCTTTCTATAGTTTTGTGTTTGTGGATCTTGTCCTAGTTTATGGTTTGTATCTTCTAGTTCAATTGCCCCACCAGACGATTTTCCACCTCTTGGCGACCTTTCTCAACGTCCTTGTAGTTGCTCTTGTCTTTCTAGCCTATACTGTGTCCTTGAAACTTCAGGTGTACTTTGATTTATCCTACCAAAATACCTTGAAACTGTCCCTTATAGGGATTTTTATGAGCTTACCTGCGATTGCCAAGGTTTTACTCGGGTCTGCTCTCCTTGTAGGAGTTGGTTATTATATGCCTGCCTTGCTCTTTTTTGTAGGAATTGGAATGTGGCATTTCTTTATCAGTGATATGTTGGAACCTATTTATGAAAGTATCCATGAAAAATTGGCGACAAAATAGAATGAAGCAGTTTTGGCTTCACTCTCTTTTACGGATTTATAGTTTGGTCATGATCGTGGTCATTGCCAGTTTTGCGATTATGTTATCGTATGCTGACTGGGATTCACGTGAGAAAGAGGCCCAACGGGTTGCAGAACGTGTGACCACTCGGACAGTGAGTGAAGTGGAATACTATCACAGAGAGTCAACCCAACTTGCTCAGTCTTTGGTTGAAAATCAGGCCCGCATCGAAGGGATTTACAAGTATTTCAGTCTCAGCACACCAGACTATTTCTATTGGCAATTAGAGCGTAAAACTTCGCCTTATATATCGGTTTCCCTGTATGAAAATATTGATGACCTCTATGTTCGAAATGATTTTGTGACTGGAGTGGCTATTGTTCTTCAGGACTACAAGGAAGTCTATGTTTCGACTAGAGAAAAACGCAGTGGAGAGAAAATTCCTGCGGAGGATTTTAAGCCGACAGCCAATAGTTTTGCCATTCCTGTTTCCGATCCTGTGTCTGACAAGGATTTAGGAGTGATCTATATCTCCCTATCCCCAGATGTTTTACATGGCGCTATTGACAATACTCGGGGCCATATCCCAATGGCTGTAACAGTAACTTCGCCTTTTGAGACCGAGATGTTCCATATTGGGGAGAAGGTCTCAGCCGAGCGAGAAAACTGGTTTGTGGGTGTCACCTCTCACGGTTATCAGGTTCGAGTTGCTGTTCCTAAAAATTTTGTCCTTACAGGAACTTTGACGAGTTCAGCTGTCATTATTGGGCTAAGTATTCTCTTTATCATTATTTTGTACGTGACCCTTAGACAGACTTTTTCAAATTACCAAAAGCAGGTCGTAGACCTAGTAGATTCGATCGAGGTGATTGCTCAAGGGGAAGAAGGCCTTCGAATTGATACCTCTGAAAAAGACCAAGAGTTGCTTCTCATTGCAGAAACAACCAATGATATGTTGGATCGCCTGGAAAAAAATATCCACGATATCTATCAGCTAGAGCTCAGTCAAAAAGATGCCAATATGCGAGCCCTGCAGGCTCAAATCAATCCTCACTTTATGTACAATACTCTGGAGTTTTTACGGATGTATGCCGTCATGCAAAGTCAGGATGAACTGGCAGATATTATCTATGAATTTAGTAGCTTGTTACGCAACAATATCTCCGACGAGCGGGAAACGACGTTAAAGCAAGAGTTGGAATTTTGCCGAAAATATAGCTATCTCTGTATGGTACGTTATCCTAAATCCATTGCCTATGGTTTCAAGATCGCACCAGAATTGGAAGAAATGAGGATTCCAAAATTTACACTCCAACCATTAGTAGAAAACTACTTTGCCCATGGTGTTGACCATCGCAGAACGGATAATGTCATCAGTATCAAAGCCTTGAAGGGCCAAGGCTTCGTTGAAATTCTAGTGGAAGACAATGGTCGGGGAATGCCCGCTGAGAAACTAGCTAGCTTGCAAGAAAAATTAGCTCAACGAAGTTTTGAACACGAGGCAAGCTATAGTGGGGAGCGGCAATCAATTGGAATAGTAAATGTACACGAACGCTTTGTTCTCTACTTTGGGGATCGCTACCAAATCAGTGTAGAGTCAGCTGAACAAGAAGGTGTTCGTTACCATATCACTATCCAGGATGAATAGAAAGGGTAGAAATGTATAAAGTTTTATTAGTAGACGATGAGTACATGGTGACAGAGGGGCTCAAGCGATTAATCCCCTTTGAAAAATGGGATATGCAAGTCGTCGCAACAGCTAATCACGCAGATGATGCTTTGGACTATGTTAAGAAAAATCCAGTAGATGTGGTCATTTCCGATGTCAATATGCCAGATAAGACCGGACTTGAGATGATTAGGGAAATGAAAGAGCTACTTCCAGATACCTATTATATCTTGCTGTCTGGTTATCAGGAGTTTGAGTACGTTAAAAAAGCCATGAACCTTAGTGTCGTGGATTATCTGGTCAAACCAGTAGACAAGGTGGAGTTGGGCCATTTATTAGAAAAGATTGCGCGACAGCTTCAGGAAAAGGTGGAACAAAGTCAGACCCTCAGTCAAGAATTGGATGAGACAGGATTTACGAACTACCTGTCAGGTAAAGACAGCTGGTGGATTGGTCTATCCAAGGAAAAGCAAGGTTCTTTTACCATTCCTTACTATGTTTTGGGGCAAGATTGGCAGATTTTCATCTCTGATCAACCGCTCGATGGCATCGTCGTGACACCATTTGAAGCACCCTACCAGCAGTCCTTTGAGAATTGGAAGATCAACGCTGAAAAAGCCCTCTTCTACGGTTCTGTTAATCTAGAAAAATCCGAAAGTTTGTTTGCTTATTACGAGCCGATTTATCGGGTGATTATCCAAGGGAATATCAATCAAATCATCGAAGAATTAACCTTGCTAGAGAAGGTCGTCTTGGAGAATACCCCGCGCGTGGCCATCACGAAGCAGCTCTTCACTCAGTTTGTCATGGATGTCTTTCATTTATTTGAACACCTAAAAGCAGATGATATGACCGAGATTGTCAAAGCTATCCATGCCATTAACACCTTTGAAGAATTGGTTGCCTATATCAAAGAAACTTTGACCAAGTTTTTTGGCCAGTACCGCATGAATGAAAATGTGGTGAGCGTTCTGGAGGTGATTGGGCGTGATTATCAGAAAGAGCTCTCACTTAAGGATATTAGCAAGGATCTCTTTATCAATCCTGTCTATCTCGGTCAGCTGATCAAGAGGGAAACCAACTCGACTTTTGCGGAATTGCTCAATAAACAGCGAATTAAGGCAGCGCAGCAACTCTTACTGTCGACCAGTGATAGCATCGAAGATATTTGCTATGCAGTTGGCTACAGTAATGTTGGATATTTCTATAAGGTTTTCCGTAAATTGTGCGGAAAATCACCGAAAGCTTATCGGAAACAAGTTGAAACCAGCTTGTAAAAGTTGTATTTCTGTACAAAAAATGCTATAATGTTCAAAATATCTTATGGAGGAAAACATGAAAAAGAATCCTATTTATCTTTGGGTCTTGTTAGTCCTATCAGCCCTCATTTCATCTATGTCATTATTTGGAATCTTGAGTCCATTGCCAAGTAAAGATGTGCTTCGTGCGAGCCTGGCGAATAGCGGGACGCTTACTGCCCAGCAATTAGAAGACACAGTCAACTATACTTACCAAGTAACAGCGTCATCACACTCTATTTTTAATACGTTGTTGATTGTCTTATCTGCAATTCTAGTTGTAGTAGCCTTTGTATTTCTAGTACGTAAAAATGTGCAATTCGCAAACTATGCTTATATTGGCTATGTTCTACTAGCTATTGTTGGTTTGGTTTATAGCTATATGAACGTTCAAGATGCAGTTCAATTAATCAAAGATACTACCTTCGGCTTAGGAATGGGAGCATTAGCACAAGGAACAAATATTTTGTTCATCATCATTAATATCCTCTTTTTAGCATTAGTCTTTTACAAGATGTGGCGCCAACAAAAGGATTTGGCTGAGGAAGTCGAAGCAGAGGAAGTTGCCTAAGTATTGACAAAAGAGAACTATCAAGTTACAATCTTGGTAGTTCTTTTAATATTTTAAACATAAAAATCGAGGTCATCATGAAAAAAATATTCTTAGTCTATATCAGTTTGAGCGGGAATACAGAGAGTTTTGTAACCCGGCTCAAGGATTATCTCTTGTCCCAGTATGAAGGGATTGAGGTCCAAAAAATCCATATCAAGGACTTGGTCAAGGAAGGTCAAGAATTCTTTGAAATGGAACATCCCTATGTCGCCTTTTTACCAACTTATCTAGAAGGTGGAAATGGCGTTGATAACGGCGATGTTGAGATTCTTACGACTCCAGTGGGCGACTTTATCGCCTATGGAGACAATGCTAGTAAGTGTTTTGGGGTAGTGGGTTCCGGTAATCGCAATTTTAACAATCAATACTGCCTGACAGCCAAGCAGTACAGCCAGCGCTTTGGCTTCCCGGTCCTAGCAGACTTTGAAATGCGTGGTATGCTGGGAGATATTAAAAAAGTCGCAGCGATTATCGCGGACTTGTATGAGTTAGAAACAGAAAAATAAAGTAGTACTGAGGGGCAGTTGAGATTTTCAACTGCTTTTGAGTATGCAAAAAGCACCCCCGTAAGGGTGCCATTTTATATACTATCCTGCTTTTCCGATGGCAAGTGCATAGATAAAGAAAATAGCAAAGCCAAAGAGGAAAATCAATCCTGCGATAGCAAGGAGTTTTAGCCAGGAAGGAAGATTTTTATTCTCACGTGTCACCAATACATAGTTCAAAAGAGCGAAGAATGGTGTTGTCAGGAAAGAACCAATCATGGCAAAGCGAAGCATGGTGGAAACTTGTCCAGCAAAGAACTTGATGATGACGATACCGATAATAGCTGTGAGGGTCATCCAGATGTTCAAAGATTTGCGAGAATCCTCTTTTTGACGAATCAAGAGTCGCAGCGATTCCTGATTGACACGAGAGTAACCATCAATAACAGTAATCACTGTTCCAAAGATACAAAGAAAGGCGATAAAGGTAATCAAATAACGGGACCATTCTCCAAGAACAGAGGCATACATACCCACAAATTGAGAGATGTATTTGGCTGAAGCGGCTTCAACTGCCTGTCCTGTAGGATACTGAATCAGTGCTCCTAGTGCCACGAAGAATACAGCTAGGATAGCAGTTCCAATGTAACCAACGTTAAAGTCGAAAAGAGCGTCCGCTGTATTAAAGTTGACGGTCTTTTTCTTTTCAGCAGACCAGAGTGAATTGATGGCTGAAATTTCAATAGGGGCAGGCATCCATCCTAAGAGGGAAACGATGAAAGGGAGGGCCGCCATTTGCCAAGGTGTCTTTTCGACAAAATCAGAGCTGTATTCAGGATGCTTAATTGCTGCAATGATAACTGCAAGAACTGTTGCAATGGTCAAAGCAGACATAATCCATTTTGCCATACCATCCAATAGTTTATAGCCACCAAAGAGTAGCATAGCCCAAATGACTGCAACAAGGATAAGGGACCATTGAGTGATGCTAAGACCAATTATTGGAAAAGCGCTAGCGATGATAGCTGAGCAAAGGATAGCGACTCCAGCTGTATTGACCATAGCAGAGAAAACATTGAGGACAAAGAAAATCCAGAGATAGAGTTTTCCTTTTTCAGCATAGCCTTCCACCAAGGTTTTGCCAGTGTCGGCAGTATATTCGGCACCAAAACGGAAAAATGGATATTTAAAAACATTGGCCAAGATAACCAAGAGGAGTAGTGACCAACCATAAGAACCACCAGCTTGAGTAGAGGATACAATGTGAGAACCTCCAACGGCAGCAGAAGCCATTAGGATTCCTGGCCCCATTGCCTTTAGTTTGCTTGCCCAGGTTGACTGGTTTGATAACGTAACTTGTGACATAATAAACACTCCTATTTTTGAATTTTCAGAATAATCTGAATAGATAGCTACTATTCTACAAAAAACTTAAAGGAAATGCAAGAATATTTTGAAAAAACACAGAAAATTACAGAAAACTTTACATGCATTAATGAAATTTCTCCAAGGAGAATATAGTTAAGGCTAAAAAATCCGATAAGAAAGCTTCTCGGATTTTGATTATTTCAATTGATCTGTGACGTCTTTTGAGAGCAACATTCCCAGATGGTAAGTTTTATTGATATGTGCAATGACATCATTGATATTTTCAGTCGTGTGAATTTTCTCTTTGATGTCAGACCTAAATGTCTCGTCCTTCAAGAGTTGCTCTTGGTAAAGTCTTTGAAGTCTTTCCTTCTCGTACTTATTGAGCAGAAAAAGGAAAACTAAGCTAAGTACAACGAGGATATAAGCATATTGGCTCATAAGGAATCTCCCAGTGTGATAAATAGTAAAAGTGAATAAATTGTTTCATTGAAATGCTACAATGCCGAACAAAATATAAATGTTATTTTGCTCAATCGTTCGGATTGCTTTCAAGTAATTTAAAAGATTACGACATGAGCCTAACCAAATCGATATTATTTGGTTAGGTGAATTAGTGAAGCGCCTAGCCAAATCACCATAGTTACGACGTCATGGGTTCTAAATCGATTATATTTAGAGCCCATGACTAGTGAAGCAGTTAGCTAGTCCGCATATAAGCGGCTAGCGTCTAGCAATTAGGAGCTTTAGTTCCAGTAACTTTAAGATTACGACGTTTTAGGACATAAATCGATCATATTTATGTCCTAAAACTAGTGAAGCGCCTAGCCAAAGTCCGAATAGGATTTGGCGTTAGTTACTTAGATTGCTCTGCAATCAAGTAACTTTGGCGATTTACATCTTCTCCGGCGCTTCTACTCCGAGCAAACGAAGAGCTTCTTTGAGAACGACTGCGGTTGCGTAGCTAAGGGCTAGACGACTGTCGCGCTCAGGACTTTCATCTAGGATACGTGTATGTGCATAATATTTGTTAAAGGCTTGAGCCAAACTAATCGCAAATTTCGCAATGATAGAAGGTTCAAAGTTATCTGCTGCACGATTGATAATACGTGGGAAGTCTTGGAGTAGTTTAATGATTTCCCAGCTTTCAGCATTGTTCAAGCTGTAGTTGCCAGCTGCATCTGGTTTGAAATCGGCTTTGCGCAAGATAGATTGGATACGAGCGTAGGCGTATTGAACGTAAGGTCCAGTTTCTCCTTCAAAGGATACCATAGCCTCAAGGTCGAAGTCGTATCCATTTGTACGGTCGGTCTTAAGATCATAGAACTTGATAGCTCCAACTCCAACAGCGTGGGCAACCTGGTCTTTATTTTCTAACTCAGGATTTTTCGCTTCGATTTGGGCCTTGGCACGACTAACAGCCTCAGCGATAGTAGGCTCTAGCAAGATGACATTTCCTTTACGAGTAGAGAGTTTTTTCCCTTCTTTTGTTACCAATCCAAACGGAACATGGACAATGTCTTGGCTCCAATCATAGCCCATCTCTTGTAGTACTGCCTTGAGTTGTTTGAAGTGGGCAGATTGCTCTTGACCAACAACATAGATGGATTTTGCAAATTGGTATTCCTTTTTACGGTAAAGGGCTGCAGCCAAGTCGCGTGTGATATAGAGAGTTGCACCATCAGATTTTTTGATAAGGGCTGGATGTTCAATTCCATATTTTTCAAGATTGACAACTTGGGCTCCCTCTGACTCAACAAGAAGTCCTTTTTCAGCGAGGATGTCTACAACAGCATCCATCTTATCATTGTAAAAGGCTTCCCCGTTGTAGCTGTCAAATTCGACTTGCAATTCATTGTATAGGCGGTTGAATTCCACTAAACTTTCATCACGGAACCATTGCCAGAGAGCGAGGGCTTCCTCATCTCCATTTTCCAGTTTGCGGAACCATTCGCGTGCTTCTTCATCCAAGCTAGGATCTTTTTCAGCTTCAGCATTGATGCGAACGTAGAGTTTAAGAAGTTCATCGATTGGATGCGCTTTAACGGCTTCCTCATTTCCCCATTTCTTGTAGGCAACAATCAACATTCCAAACTGTTTGCCCCAGTCTCCTAGGTGGTTGACCTTGACCGTTTGATAACCTATCTTTTGGAAAATATGTGATAAGCTATCTCCGATAACCGTTGAGCGCAGGTGACCAATAGAAAATGGTTTAGCGATATTAGGACTAGACATATCGATAACGATATTTTCTTGCTTGCCAATGCTTTGGTCGGCATAGTGCTCTTTTTCAGTGATAACATCCTGCAATACTTGAGTCGAAATAGCGCTTTTATCAAGGAAAAAGTTGACGTAAGGTCCAGTCGCGACAACCTTTTCAAAGGCTTGACTATTGATTTTTTCAGCAATATCTGCTGCGATCATTTGCGGAGCTTTACGCTCGACCTTTGCAAGAGAAAAAGCAGGGAAGGCGATGTCTCCCATTTCTGAGTTTTTAGGGGTTTCCAGTAAATTTAAAATAGCCTCTTGGTCCAGGCTATCAATGACGCTAGACAACTCGCTAGCAATCAGTTCTTTTGTATTCATAAGGGCTCCTTTTTGGACTTTTCTACTATTTTATCACAATTTACTACATTTTTTGAGAAAGAAGAGAATTTTTTTGAATTATTCAGTTTTTTTGGTATAATAAAATCTAAAATCAGTTATAAATATTCATGTAAGAGGTTGGTATGAGAAAAAAAGAACGGCATCAGTTGATTAAAAAAATGATTACAGAGGAAAAACTAGGAACCCAAAAGGAAATTCAAGACCGTTTAGAACTTTGTAATGTGTTTGTGACACAGACGACTTTGTCTCGTGATCTGCGTGAGATTGGCTTGACAAAGGTCAAGAAAAATGACATAGTGTACTATGTGCTAGCTAATGAGACAGACAAGATTGATTTGGTAGAGTTTTTGTCGCATCATTTAGAAGGAGTTGCAAGAGCAGAATTCACCTTGGTACTTCATACTAAACTTGGAGAAGCAGCGGTTCTAGCAAATATTGTTGATGAAAATAAGGACGAGTCGATTTTAGGGACGGTTGCTGGTGCCAATACCTTACTGGTTATTTGTCGAGACCAGCAAGTTGCTAAGGTTATGGAAGAGCGTTTGCTAGATTTGATGAGAGATAGATAGGGTTTTGGGACTTGTTCTCAAGCCTTATTTTTGGCAAGGAGAGACGTAAAATGGCGACAGAAAAGCTATCACCTGGCATGCAACAGTATGTGGATATTAAAAAACAATATCCAGATGCTTTTTTGCTGTTTCGAATGGGTGATTTTTATGAATTGTTTTATGAAGATGCGGTCAATGCTGCGCAGATTCTGGAAATTTCCTTAACGAGTCGCAACAAGAATGCGGATAATCCAATTCCTATGGCTGGAGTTCCTTATCATTCTGCCCAACAGTATATCGATGTTTTGATTGAGCAGGGCTATAAGGTTGCCATTGCCGAGCAGATGGAAGATCCCAAACAAGCAGTTGGAGTGGTTAAGCGCGAGGTGGTTCAGGTCATCACACCTGGAACGGTCGTCGATAGCAGTAAGCCGGATAGTCAGAACAACTTTTTGGTTGCTCTAGATCGTGACGGCAATCAATTTGGCCTAGCTTATATGGACCTAGTGACGGGTGATTTTTATGTGACGGGTCTATTGGACTTTACCCTCGTTTGTGGGGAAATCCGTAATCTTAAGGCGCGAGAAGTGGTGCTGGGTTATGACTTGTCTGAGGAAGAAGAACAAATCCTCAGACATCAGATGAATCTGGTACTTTCCTATGAAAAGGAAGGCTTTGGGGATGTCCATTTACTGGATCCACGACTGGCAGCTGTGGAGCAAGTAGCAGCTAGTAAGCTGCTCCAGTACGTTCACCGGACTCAGATGCGGGAATTGAATCACCTCAAACCAGTTATTCGCTATGAAATCAAAGATTTCTTGCAGATGGATTATGCGACCAAGGCTAGTCTGGATTTGGTTGAGAATGCCCGTTCAGGCAAAAAGCAAGGCAGTCTTTTCTGGCTTTTGGATGAAACCAAAACAGCTATGGGAATGCGGCTCTTGCGTTCTTGGATTCATCGTCCTTTGATTGACAAGGAGCGAATCGTTCAACGTCAAGAGGTGGTGCAGGTCTTTCTTGACCACTTCTTTGAGCGCAGCGATTTGACAGACAGTCTCAAGGGTGTTTATGATATCGAACGTTTGGCTAGTCGGGTTTCTTTTGGCAAGACCAATCCCAAGGATCTCTTGCAATTGGCGACCACCTTATCCAGTGTACCACGGATTCGTGCGATTTTAGAAGGAATGGAGCAGCCTGCTCTGGGCTATCTCATCGCACAGTTGGATTCCATTCCTGAGTTGGAGAGCTTGATTAGCGCAGCGATTGCTCCTGAAGCTCCTCACGTGATTACGGAAGGTGGCATTATCCGTACGGGATTTGATGAGACCTTAGACAAGTACCGTCGTGTGCTCAGAGAAGGGACTAGCTGGATTGCTGAGATCGAGGCTAAGGAGAGAGAAAACTCTGGCATCAGCACGCTTAAGATTGACTACAATAAAAAAGATGGTTACTATTTCCATGTGACCAATTCGCAACTGGGAAATGTGCCAACTCACTTTTTCCGCAAGGTGACGCTGAAAAACTCGGAACGTTTCGGTACCGAGGAGTTGGCGCGTATCGAGGGAGATATGCTGGAGGCGCGTGAGAAGTCAGCCAATCTAGAATACGAAATCTTTATGCGTATCCGTGAGGAAGTCAGCAAGTACATCCAGCGTTTGCAGGCTCTAGCCCAAGGAATTGCGACCGTTGATGTCTTGCAAAGTCTCGCAGTTGTAGCTGAAACTCAGCATTTGATTCGACCGGAGTTCGGAGACGATTCACAAATTGATATCCAGAAAGGGCGCCATGCTGTCGTCGAAAAGGTCATGGGAGCTCAGACCTATATTCCTAATACGATTCAGATGACAGAAGACACCAGTATTCAATTGATTACAGGGCCCAACATGAGCGGGAAGTCTACCTACATGCGCCAACTGGCTATGACGGCGGTTATGGCTCAGCTAGGTTCTTATGTGCCGGCTGAGAGCGCTCATTTGCCGATTTTTGATGCTATCTTTACCCGTATCGGAGCAGCAGATGACTTGGTTTCAGGGCAATCAACCTTCATGGTAGAGATGATGGAGGCCAACAATGCCATTTCGCATGCGACTAAGAATTCTTTGATTCTCTTTGATGAATTGGGACGGGGAACTGCAACTTATGACGGGATGGCTCTTGCTCAGTCCATCATCGAATACATTCATGAACATATCGGAGCCAAAACCCTCTTTGCGACCCACTATCATGAATTGACCAGTCTGGAGTCCAGTTTGGAACACTTGGTCAATGTCCACGTGGTAACCTTGGAGCAGGATGGACAGGTCACCTTCCTTCACAAGATTGAACCAGGGCCTGCTGACAAATCTTACGGTATCCACGTTGCCAAGATTGCTGGTTTACCAGCAAAACTGTTAGCAAGGGCGGATAAAATATTGACTCAACTGGAGAATCAAGGAACAGAAAGTCCAGCTCCCATGAGACAAACAAGTGCTGTCACAGAACAGATGTCACTCTTTGACGCGCCTGAAGAACATCCTATTCTAGCAGAATTAGCTAAACTGGATGTCTACAACATGACACCTATGCAGGCTATGAATATCTTAGTCGAGTTCAAGCAGAAATTATAAATCGTTCCAAAACGGACTTATTTTTCAAAAATTGAACTTATATATTCGTAAAGGATTTAGTCTTGAAATTGGCAGGACTAAGTCTTTTTTACTTTGTTTCTACTTTTCAAGCCTTTTAGGAGGAAGCTTTTATAAGTTGATATGACAGAATGACTGAGTAAAAGGTAAAGAAAAGCCCCCAAACTTAGCTTTTTCCAAGTCTTGGGGGAGAAGTATTGTATGTTTTCTTGTTTATGACAATTTGATAATTGTCTTATTTTTCCTCAGCTAACTCTTTTCCGAGTTGGATGAGGTAGTCTTTCAAGTCGTCTTTGACTTGTGGGTGTTTGAGAGCGTAGTCGATGGATGTTTTCATAAAGCCAAACTTGTCTCCGACATCGTAACGAGCCCCTTTGAACTCACGAGCAAATACACGTTGTGTTTTATTGAGGGTATCGATTGCATCTGTCAGCTGAATTTCATTTCCTGCACCTGGAGCTTGGTTTTCGAGGATTTGGAAAATTTCAGGAGTGAGGAGGTAGCGTCCGATGATAGCAAGATCACTAGGAGCATCTTCTGGAGCTGGTTTTTCAACGAAGGTTTCAACGCTGTAAAGGCCGTCTTTTCCTTCGCCTTGCGGAGCAATAACCCCATAAGCAGATACTTCGTCATGAGGGACTGGCATAACAGCGATAGTGGACGCGTGGGTACGCTCGTAGTCATCCATGAGTTGTTTGGTAAGCGGAACAGCCTTTTCGTCCGTGATATCCATCAAGTCATCACCAAGCATAACGACAAAAGGTTCATTTCCAACGAAAGCCTTGGCTTGCAAGACAGCATCTCCGAGACCACGTGGATGCGTTTGGCGGATAAAATGCAGGCGCATGCCAGTTGTTTCATCGACCAGCTTCAGAAGATCTGTTTTCCCTTTTTCTTTGAGGTTGTATTCCAATTCGAAGTTTGAGTCGAAGTGATCCTCGATAGAACGTTTTGACTTACCCGTAACAACCAAGATATCTTCGATGCCAGACTTGAGGGCTTCTTCAACGATAAACTGGATAGTTGGCTTGTCTACGATTGGCAACATTTCCTTGGCCAAGGCCTTAGTGGCTGGGAGGAAACGAGTTCCCAATCCAGCGGCAGGGATGATTGCTTTTCTTACTTTTTGTTTCATGATGTTCCTTTCTATAAGGGTCTAAGACCATTCGTTTTCTGCTTTAAATTCATTGTTCATGATGTCAGTGATTGCTTCTTTGATATTGACACCTTCGTAGATGACTCGGTAAATAGCCTGTGTGATTGGCATGTAGACACCCAATTCCTGAGCCAGTTCGTAAGCTGCTCGAGTTGTTGAGATGCCTTCGATGACCATACCCATGTTGGCTTCGATGTCTGCAAGGGATTCTCCACGACCGAGAGCATCACCGGCTCTCCAGTTACGAGAGTGGACAGATGTCCCCGTCACAATCAAATCACCAACTCCAGAAAGACCGCTATAAGTCAGAGGATTAGCCCCAAGAGCTACCCCTAGACGGGTGATTTCTGCCAAGCCACGTGCGATGATGGCCGCCTTGGCATTGTCGCCAAACCCTAGTCCATGTAATGCACCTGCACCAACTGCAATGATGTTTTTAAGAGCACCAGCGGTTTCAACCCCGATAACATCCGTATTAGTATAGAGACGGAAGTAGTGATTGCTAAAGAGATTTTGGACGTACTGGGCAGTTTCGAGGTCTTTAGAGGCTGCAGTGATCAAGGTAATGTCCCGTACAATGGTTTCCTCAGCGTGGCTAGGACCTGAAACAACAACAATGTCACTACGAAGGTCAGCTGGGATTTCCTCTTCAAGAATAGTTGATAGACGTTTGTGGCTATCTGGTTCCAATCCTTTGGAGGCATGCATGATGACAACCTTGTGATCAAGCACCTTTGCTACTTGTTGGGCAACCAGTCTCGTTACTTTTGTTGGGACTACAAATAAAACAGCATCCACATCCTTTAGTGTTTCTTCCAAGTCATGATAGGCTTTGATCTTTTCGTCGAGTAGGATATCTTTGAAGTATCGTTTATTTGTATGCTGGTTATTGATTTCATCAATCTGGTCGGGAATATTTCCCCAAATTCGAACCTCGTGTCCATTGTCGTTTAGGACCTGCGAAAGGGCAGTCCCCCAAGAACCAGGACCCAAGACAGCGATGGTTTGTTTCTTCATCTTTTCCTCCTTGTAAGAGTTCTTCCTTTCATTTTACCATAAAAAGCCTTTTCATGCATCACCTGTAGATGAAAGCGAACTAATTTATAACAAGGAGACTTCTTTGACAAGATGTCTCTTTTTTGCTAGAATAGCATCAATATGAACGAATGAGAAGGAGCTGACGTAGGATGTCGCTCCCTTTATCTATTTTATTAGGAGGAATTATGCTGATTAAAAAGATAAAAGCCTATAAATGGCAGGCCTTGTCATCCCTAATGATGACAGGCTTGATGGTTGCGAGCTCGCTCTTGCAACCACGCTATTTGCAAGAGGTGTTAGAGGCTTTGTTGGCTGGTCAAAATGAGGCTATTTATAGTATTGGCGCTTGGTTGATAGGAGTAGCCCTAGTAGGTCTGGTTGCAGGTGGGGTCAATGTAACGCTTGCAGCCTATATTGCTCAAGGAGTGTCTTCGGACCTTCGAGAGGACGCTTTTCGCAAGATCCAGACTTTTTCTTATGCCAATATCGAGCAATTCAATGCCGGCAACCTTGTCGTCCGTATGACCAATGATATCAACCAAATTCAGAATGTGGTGATGATGGCTTTTCAAATCCTTTTCCGTCTCCCTCTTCTCTTTATCGGTTCCTTTATCTTGGCGGTTCACACTCTTCCATCACTTTGGTGGGTGATTGTCCTCATGGTGCTCCTAATCTTTGCACTAACAGCCATTATGATGGGGATGATGGGGCCACGATTTGCTAAGTTTCAAACCCTTCTTGAACGGATTAATGCTATCGCTAAGGAAAATCTACGTGGTGTGCGCGTGGTTAAATCCTTTGTACAAGAAAAAGCACAATTTGACAAATTTACCGAGGTTTCAGATGAACTTCTCGGCCAAAATCTTTATATCGGCTATGCCTTCTCGGTTATAGAACCCTTCATGATGTTAGTCGGCTATGGAGCGGTCTTTCTCTCTATCTGGTTGGTGGCTGGAATGGCTCAGTCAGATCCATCTGTTGTGGGCTCGATTGCTTCCTTTGTCAACTATCTCAGCCAGATTATCTTTACCATCATCATGGTTGGTTTTTTAGGAAATTCTGTCAGCCGTGCCATGATTTCCTTGCGTCGTATCCGCGAGATTCTAGATACCGAGCCAGCGATGACCTTTAAAGATCTCCCAGATGAAGAGTTAGAAGGAAGTCTCTCTTTTGAAAATGTGACCTTCACCTATCCCAATGACGATGAACCTATGCTGAAGAATGTGACCTTTGATATTGCGCCTGGTCAGATGGTCGGTGTGGTTGGGGCTACTGGAGCAGGGAAGTCCACTCTAGCTCAGTTAATTCCACGACTTTTTGATCCACAGGAGGGTTCTATCAAGATTGGTGGCAAGGATATTCGAGACGTCAGTGAGGGAACCTTGCGTAAAACAGTTTCCATCGTCTTGCAACGTGCTATTCTCTTTAGCGGGACCATTGCAGATAATCTTCGTCAAGGAAAAGGAAATGCCAGCGTGTCAGAAATGGAACGTGCGGCACGGATTGCCCAAGCCAGTGAATTTATCGGACGCATGGAAAACAAATTTGAGAGTCAGGTTGAAGAACGTGGCACCAATTTTTCTGGTGGACAAAAGCAACGGATGTCCATTGCCCGTGGGATTGTCAGCAATCCCCGTATCCTGATTTTTGACGATTCGACTTCAGCCCTAGATGCCAAGTCAGAAAGACTCGTACAGGAAGCTTTGAATAAAGACCTGAAAGGGACGACAACCATTATCATCGCTCAAAAGATCAGTTCAGTCGTCCATGCAGACAAGATTTTGGTCTTGGACCAAGGACGCTTGATTGGAGAAGGAAGGCATGCAGACTTGGTAGCTAACAATGCCGTCTACCGCGAAATCTACGAAACACAAAAGGGAAAGGAGGAATAAAATGAAAACCGTTCGATTTTTCTGGAATTATTTTAAAGTTTACAAGTTCTCCTTTGTCATTGTGATTCTGATGGTTGCGATTGCGACAATTGCCCAAGCCCTCTTTCCTGTTTTTTCAGGTCAAGCAGTGACGGAGCTCGCTAACCTAGTTCTGGCTTATCAAAATGGAACTTCTGAACTAGCCTGGCAGAGTTTATCAGCTCTGATGCTGAATCTAGCTCTGGTTGTTCTAGCCTTAGTGGTATCCAGTTTGATTTACATGACCTTGATGACCCGTGTGATTGCTGAGTCAACAAATGAGATGCGAAAGGGCCTCTTTGGCAAACTTTCCCGTTTGACGGTTTCTTTCTTTGACCGCCATCAGGATGGTGACATCCTCTCTCGCTTCACGAGTGATTTGGATAACATCCTTCAAGCCTTCAATGAAAGTCTAGTTCAGGTCATGAGCAATATTGCTCTTTACATCGGTTTGATTTTTGTCATGTTTTCAAGAAATGTGACGCTAGCCCTGATAACAGTAGCCAGCACCCCGGTGGCCTTTCTCATGTTGGTTTTCATCGTGAAAATGGCCCGCAAGTACACTAATCTCCAGCAAAAAGAGGTTGGAAAACTCAACGCCTACATGGATGAGAGTATTTCTGGACAGAAAGCTGTTATCGTACAAGGAATTCAAAACGATATCGTAGCAGGCTTTGTGGAGCGAAATGAGCGCGTGCGCAAGGCAACCTTTAAAGGAAGAATGTTCTCAGGCATCCTCTTTCCAGTTATGAATGGGATGAGTTTGGTCAATACGGCCATCGTCATTTTTGCAGGTTCTGCGGTCCTGCTGAACGATCCAAGTATCGAAACAACGACAGCCCTAGGTTTGATCGTTATGTTTACCCAATTTTCTCAGCAGTACTACCAGCCGATTATCCAGGTGGCTGCGAGTTGGGGGAGCCTCCAGTTGGCCTTTACTGGAGCGGATCGTATCCAAGAAATGTTTGATGCAGAAGAAGAGATTCGCCCGCAAAATGCGCCTGCCTTTACGGAATTGCGAGAAGGTGTTGAAATCAGTCATATTGATTTCTCTTATGTGCCAGACAAGCCGATCTTAAAAGATGTTAGTATTTCAGCTCCTAAGGGGCAGATGATAGCAGTTGTCGGTCCGACTGGTTCGGGGAAAACAACCATCATGAACCTTATCAATCGTTTCTACGATGTGGATGCAGGTAGCATTTGCTTTGATGGCAAAGACATCCGTGACTATGACTTGGATAGCTTGCGGAGCAAGGTCGGTATTGTTTTGCAGGATTCGGTCTTGTTTAGTGGAACGATTCGGGACAATATCCGCTTCGGTGTGCCAGATGCCAGTCAGGAAATGGTCGAAGCAGCTGCTAAGGCAACTCATATCCATGACTACATCGAAAGCTTGCCTGATAAGTATGATACCCTTATTGATGATGAGCAAAATATCTTCTCGACTGGTCAGAAACAATTGATTTCCATCGCTCGGACCTTGATGACAGATCCTCAAGTCCTAATCTTAGATGAAGCGACTTCCAATGTCGATACCGTAACAGAAAGCAAGATTCAACATGCCATGGAGGCAGTTGTAGCAGGACGAACCAGTTTTGTCATTGCCCATCGTCTCAAGACCATCCTCAATGCCGATCAGATTATTGTCCTCAAAGATGGAGAGGTTATTGAACGTGGAAATCATCACGAGTTGCTCAAACTCGGTGGCTTCTACTCAGAACTGTATCACAATCAATTTGTCTTCGAATAAGAAAGAAGTTGTCCTCATTTGAACTGCACCCCAAAAGTTAGACAGAAAAAATCTAACTTTTGGGGTGTTTTATTATGAAATTGAGTTATGAAGATA
>CAJNDD010000015.1 GCA_905221435.1 bacterium | reverse complement strand
TATCACCAGTTTTAGATGGCTTTAACAGCGAAATTATTGCTTTTAATCTTTCTTGTTCGCCTAATTTAGAACAAGTACAAACGATGTTAGAACAGGCATTCACAGAGAAGCACTATGAGAATACGATTCTCCACAGTGACCAGGGCTGGCAATACCAACACGATTCTTATCATCGGTTTCTAGAGAGTAAGGGAATTCAAGCATCTATGTCCCGCAAGGGCAACAGCCCAGACAATGGGATGATGGAGTCCTTCTTTGGCATTTTGAAATCCGAAATGTTTTACGGCTATGAGAAGACATTTAAATCACTTAATCAATTGGAACAAGCTATTGTGGACTACATTGATTACTACAACAACAAACGAATTAAAGTCAAACTAAAAGGACTTAGTCCTGTGCAGTACAGAACTAAATCCTTTCAATAATTATTTGTCCAACTTTTTGGGGTCAGTACAGTTTAAAGCTTTTTTCTTTTTTGCTTATCCAAAAATTAGTGCGATGGCTACAAGCCAGTTAAGTACAGAAACTACAAGTCCTACGATATTGAGAATTCTTTCTGTTTTATAGTCTAGTCCAGATTCTTTTTGATATACATTAGCCAAGACCAATCCTATGATACCCAAAACCAGACCTACTATTGGAGATAGCAAACCAAGGACGATAGATAAGATACCTAAAATAAGTGAGGGCTTTTTCTTTTGTTGTGAACTCATATTATAAAATCTCCTTAAATTTAATATAAATGATGATACCATAAAATGCTAGCTTTATCTATCATTTAACAGTTTTTAATAGAATGTTAGCTAGTCTTGACCTTTCCGTTCCAAGAATCCAATCCATAAGAAAGGATATAAATCTCAGAAAAACCTTGTTTTTTCAGATAGAGTGCTACGTTGCTCACTCGTTGTCCACGTTGGTTTTCGTAGAGAAGGACAGGTTTATCCTTGCGGAGGGCTGCAAGGCTTGACTTCAACTGATTTGAAGGAATATTGCGAGCTCCGAGGATATGTTTTCTGTGAAATTCTGCTGGTTCACGGATATCAATCAATTGCCCTTTCCGAATCAAGGCTTCAAATTCTGCATTATCCACAATCTTAGCCGCACGACGAATACGAAGGTAGTTATAACCCATCCATGCCACCATTGCCAGAACGATTCCCCAAACAATCCAAATTGTCATAAGTTCTTCTCTCCATTTTTCTCTATGTAGTCTAATTCTATCTTGTGCTCTCTACGAAGAACAGCTTCCGCCTCTAGATAGTCTAGCTTGTCCATCAGACCTGCATCATAGATCCGAGAGAGTTCGAGCTTCATCAGTTCAATATCATACAAGCGCTTCCCCATGTAAACAATAATGCCAAACTGTTTGAGAAATTGCTGCACATCATAGAATGTTTTCATAGCTTTCATTCTAACAAATTTTAGACTTTTTTTCAATACTGGACTGGCTCTTTCCCCCTATTTTCTTCGTCTTCATTGCCCATTCTTCCGCAAGTATGGTACAATAAAAACATGAGAATTCAACAACTACACTATATTATCAAAATCGTCGAAACTGGCTCTATGAATGAGGCAGCCAAGCAACTCTTTATCACCCAACCCAGTCTTTCTAATGCCGTTCGAGACTTGGAAAATGAAATGGGCATTGAAATCTTTATCCGCAATCCCAAGGGCATTACCTTGACCCGTGATGGGATGGAGTTTCTCTCCTATGCCCGTCAGGTCGTTGAGCAAACCCAGCTTCTGGAGGAACGCTATAAAAATCCTGTCGCCCACCGCGAACTTTTCAGCGTTTCCTCTCAGCACTATGCTTTTGTGGTCAATGCCTTTGTCTCTCTGCTCAAGAAAAGTGATATGGAAAAATACGAACTCTTCCTTCGTGAAACTCGGACTTGGGAGATTATCGATGACGTCAAGAACTTCCGTAGCGAGGTCGGTGTCCTCTTTTTAAACAGCTACAACCGTGACGTACTGACTAAAATGCTAGATGACAATCACCTGCTAGCCCACCACCTCTTCACAGCCCAACCCCATATCTTTGTTAGCAAGACCAACCCTCTGGCCAAAAAAGACAAGGTCAAACTGGCTGATTTGGAAGACTTCCCTTATCTGAGTTATGACCAGGGGACGCACAACTCCTTCTACTTTTCAGAGGAGATTCTTTCACAAGAGCACCACAAGAAATCCATCGTAGTCAGTGACCGCGCCACCCTCTTTAACCTCTTGATTGGTTTGGATGGCTACACCATTGCAACAGGGATTTTGAACAGCAACCTCAACGGAGACAATATCGTTTCCATTCCACTAGACATTGACGACCCGATTGAACTAGTCTATATCCAGCATGAAAAAACCAGCCTATCTAAGATGGGCGAACGCTTTATCGAATACTTACTAGAAGAAGTTCAGTTTGATAATTGATAAATTCGAAAAAGAGAAAAGTGAAAAAGATACTACTTGCCAGTGCTCTGATTCTGTCAATAGCAGGATCTACACTAGCACCCGTCTCTGCAGAAGAAAACCAATCACAAACTCCTTCTGCTGTTAAAGAAAAGCAACCCAAAGATGATCAAAAAGATGCTATTGTTAAGGAGAATGCAGAACCTGAAGCTCTTCCAAAAGTAGATGTGCAAGAAGCCAAAACCAAAAAGGAGGGCTGGTACCAAGAAAATCACCACTGGCGCTTCTACCAAGATAACAAACCTGTCGTAAACTGGAAAAAAATCAACGGTTCATGGTATTATTTTGACAAAAACGGTGTGATGCTCAGCAAAACGATCGTTGGTGCTTACCTGCTCGGCAGTAGCGGGGCTATGGCGGAAAACTCCTGGGTGAGAATCAATGAAAATTGGTATTACGCTAATGAATATGGGAAATACAGCCAAGATAAGTGGGAGAAAATAAAAGGAACTTGGTACGCCTTTGAACAAAATGGAGTCATGCTTTCCAATAAATGGAAAGGAAGCTACTACCTCAAAACCAGTGGAGCCATGGCGGAAAAAGAGTGGATCTTCGATAAAGCCTACAAGAGCTGGTTCTATCTAAAAGCCGATGGCCGTTATGCTAATCAGGAGTGGATTGGAGCATACTACCTCAAGTCAGGTGGTTACATGGCAAAGAGCGAATGGATTTACGATAACTCTGACAAAGCACGCTACTACCTAGATGATAATGGGCATTATGTTTCAGGAACTTACAAGATAGACGGTAAGGAACACCTGTTCCAAAAATACGGCCAATGGATTTCAGAAGTTTCAACTGAAGGCGGATTTACAAAAGGACTATACAGCAATACCATTTTCCTAGATCCTGGGCATGGTGGTCGAGATTCAGGTGCCTTTTACTACAATGTAGCTGAAAAAGATCTCAACATGCAGATTTACCGTAAGCTTCGTACTAAGTTAGAAGAACTAGGATACAAGGTCCTCACTTCTCGTGATAGTGATATTGACGTTGATTTTGTTACCGAACGTTCTCGTATGGTTAATAAGACCAACTCTGATATTTTTATCAGTATTCACTTCAACGCTACTGGTAATACCTACTCAAAAGCGAGCGGTATTCAAACCTACTCTTATAGCGATGAACCTGATTATCCAAGTAAGATTAATAAATACTGGCACAATCACCCTGATCGTATGAGTGAAAGTAAACGCCTCGCTGCTGCTATCCACTCCTCTCTCCTAGCAGAAACAGGAGCCAAGGATGCTGGCTTATTGGAAAGTAGCTTCGCCGTACTACGCGAAACTGCCAAACCAGCCGTCCTCCTAGAACTTGGTTATATGGATAATTTCACTGAAAATCAACGGATTCGTGATGATCGATACCAAGATAGGCTAGTCGCAGGTATTGTGAAAGGCATCCAAAAATACTACGCTGGTAAATAAAAACAAAGTCTCGAGAAACCTCGAGACTTTTCTATTTATCTTCTTTTTTATCCTTATCAGGAAAGAGGTAGCCAAGTCCTACACAAGCTAGCACACCGGCACCAATCACCAAACCACTTGAAATTGGCAAAAGATCCAAAATGGCATTTGCAATGATAAAGGCAATAATCAAGCACATGAGGCTAGCTTTATAATCTTTTTTCAAAAAGTTTTCTAGAGTGAAATAGAGGAACAAACCTATTGGAATGAGTAACCAGAGGTTGACATCCAAACTTGGCCATCCAACATAACCGAAATACAATACAACCGCTGCCGCTACTAAAAATACGATTCCCAATAATTTTTTCATTTTTTTGTCTCCATTTTCTTTTTTAGGAACCTGAATTGTCTGACATTAACCCTTCACGCCCTTTACAAAAATCATTATAGCAGAGGATTTTTTCAAGAACAAGCCTTTTTGTCTATCTGGTCTATATCTCTGTCTAAGTGGTTGAATAGTCGTAATAAAAGAAAAAGAAGCCCTAATGGACTTCTTGATTTTGCCGAGTAAAAGAGCATTTCTGAACTAAGATCATCTGAGGCTAGATTCTAAACTAGTTTTTCTTTTCCTTAGATTCTAGAGAGGATTTGATTGCTTCACGCTCAGCTTGTAGTTGAGCTAAGTTCTTTTCTTCTTCCTCAAGTTTGGTGGTATCTGGTTTCACACGATAATAAACATCTTCTGGTTTCATTAACATCGCTTCATATTGTTGTCCAGAAAAAAGTCTTTCCTCAGCATGATTGCTTTTATCCGTAATCTTTCCGTCATCAGCAGGTTGCATAACGACACCACTTGGCACAGCTACTACTACAAATCCTCCAGCAACAGAATCTTTTACCCATGCACTGAGAGAAGCTGTCTCAGGGTTACGACTATCTTGTCCTTTTGATACCTTTAATCCAACTACAGATTCGTACTTTTGATCATTTGTAAACCAAGTCGCACGTACTTCTCCAGAATCATTAATAATGTATTCATTACCAGATTGACTACGCCAAGTACCTTCTAAACTAGACAGATCATTGTTCTTGATTGCTTCAATATCTAGTTTTGGAACGGTAGTTTCTTTCTTCAACTTGCTAACTAGTGCTTCTGCTTCCGTAATTTTGGTATCTAAAGCAGTCAGTTGATCCTTGAGTTTTTGAATTTCCTCTTGTTTATCCTTATCAGTCTCATCTGTTTTTCCTTGGCTTGTAGACGATTGACTTGTTGACTCTGTAGTTGAAACAGCAGACGATGCTTGATTTGACTCTTTCTTTCCAATCAAAGAATGCGAGAAAACACTTACTAGGATTATAGCAACTAAAATACCGAGGACTATCCCAATATAGATTTTAATGTTTCTAGTTCCTCTCGCAAACTTTTTAGTTGACTGCGCCTCTGCTAATTCTGATGCAGTCGGCTTGCGGCCATTCGCCTCCTCAAATTGTTTTACCCATTCTTTCTTATTCATAATTTTCTCCTTTTTGATTTATATTCAGCCAAGCTTGCGAGACTTCATCCGTTATTATCCATGGATTTTTATAATTTTTAGAAAACTTATGCAAAAAATTCTAGAATGATTAACAGCCTATAGTCCTCTAAAACGGAACGAAAACAAGTGCTTATTAAAATATATTATACCACAAAATATAAATTTTAGTTTTTATTTATAAGCAGGAGGCACAGACTTTAAATAGAACCTATCTCAAACGTTCCACCTTTCCTATATTTACAAAAAAAGAAGCCCGTTTGGACTTCTTGATTCTGCCGATTGCAGGGATCGAACCTGTGACCTACGCGTTACGAGTGCGTTGCTCTACCAACTGAGCTAAATCGGCGATTACCCTTTTAGTATAGCACTCTGAGAATAGATGTCAAGAAATTTTTATCTCCATTAGAAAAAGCCTGTCCTGAGACAAGGCTTTGAGTTTCTTCCTTTTACGAACCCGCACTTTCGTAGGCATCCAATCCCCTGTCCCAGAGTTTCAAAGAAATTGCAAAGAAGATAAGGGAAATCAGCATCAAACCACCGATATTAAAGAGCCCATCCTTGTCCTGCAAGAAATAGCTAGCTGGATAGTAGGCTGTAAAGGCGAAAGGCACGATAAAGCTAATCAACCAACGAAGAAGAGAATTGTAAATGGAAATCGGATACTTGGCAAAGTCATTAAACATATAGAAAATGTAAATCATGGCGCCTGACTGCTTGGTCCAAAAAGCGATACTGGCTGTCGCGATTTTCAAGGAAGTATAAATCAAGGTCGCAAAAGGAATACAAACTAGGAAAAGCAGGAATTTTGGAAGAGTCCAAGCAATGCTTGATACTGTTGTCGCTAGCAATATTCCACCGACCAAGAGTTCGCCCAAGGCATCAATTTGAAAGGTCTCGACTAGGATATGGAAGAGAGGATTGATAGGACGAGTCAGGTATTTGTCAAACTCTCCCTTTCGCACCAAGCGCTGCCCCAGTGCCCAGAGATTGTCAAAAAAGAGATGGTCCAGTCCCTTGGGAATCAAGGAAAATCCATAGATAAAGGCGATTTCTTGAAAGGTCCAGCCTTCAAGCGAGGGGATATGTTGAAAGATGACGTTTAGAAACAAGAGGTTCAAACCTTGGGTCAGAAAGACACCTAAAACACCAACCACAAAATCCACCTTGTATTCCATGATTTGCTTGATGTATTGTCTGATAAAAATCAGATGCATGCGTTGATATTTTTTCATACTAACCTCCCTGAATGGTAATGAATGACTGGACTCGTTTCCAAATCAACTGAGACAAGCCCACCATTACTATAAGCCAGAAGAATTGTAGCAAAAGCGCCTGAAGAATCTGACTAGCATCGTATTTCCCAACAATGATCATGACCGGAGTGTAGATCAAAGATGAGAAAGGCAAGAAGGACAGAATATCTGAAACCACTTTGGGAAAGAAAGCCAAGGGAATCAAATTCCCAGACATAAAGGCCACTATGGAAGTCTTAAGTAGATTGGAACCCCATAGATTTTTAAATACAAAGGCTGAAAATCCAAAGCAGATATTAAAGAAAAAGTTAATCAGATAGGCCAGTGTTAAGCTAAAAAGATAAAGGGTAGTTAGTCCCAGCACTTCTACAATCCCTTGCCCAGATAAGATTTTCATCAAGACAATAACACTTAAAAATGGCAGTCCAACAGAAATAAAAATCAACCACTTAGATCCAAGCTCTGTAAAGAGGTACGAAGCCGCAAAATGCACTGGTCGCAGCAAGCGCATGATAATGGATCCGTCCTTGACCTCCTCCCCAATCATAAAAGAGCTATCCGACTTGGTCAAAAGATTGGTCACAAAACTCATGATGATGTATAGGGTGATATCTGCCATACTGAATCCCTGAATCAAAGACTCCTGCGAGGAATCAAAGACAGCCTTCCAGAGATAAAACGCAACAAAGGCCCCCATGACATCGCCAATCCGATAGAGAATAAAGTTGACTCGATAGGTAATCAACTCCTGAATCCCCGCATTGATAAAGGGTTTATAACGTCTCCACAATTTGACCATCTTAGAGCTCCTTTCGGTAGAAGCGACGGATAATATCCTCAATATCCGTATCCACCATCTTCAAATCACGGATTTCAAAATCAGACAGGGTTTGCTTGATAATATCAGCTGACTGGTAGCGGGAACTATCAAATTCAATATTGAGGCTATTTCCTTGTCTATCAATGGTCATATCAGGTAGACCTTCATAGTGAGAGACGAGATGACTTTGCCCTGGCACCAATTCAAAGGAAAGAGTCTTCATCTTGCCAAAGGTCTCCTTGAGTTGGCTCACCGTTCCATCAAAAATCTCCTGCCCCTTATCAATCATGAAAATCCGATCACAGAGCTGTTCAATATCACTCAGATCGTGAGTGGTCAAGAGAATAGTTGTTTCTTCCTCTTGATTGATTTGGGTAATGGCCCGACGAATATTGTCCTTGACCGACACATCCAAGCCAATGGTCGGCTCATCTAAAAAGAGAACCTTGGGATTGTGGAGCAAGGAGGCTGCAATATCCGCCCGCATCCGTTGACCCAGTGAAAGAGTTCGCACGGGATCCTTGATAAAGTCCTTCAAATCCAAGACTTCATTTAAAAAATCCATTCGCTTATGAAAGAGCGAGTCCGGCACATCGTAAATCTCTTTTAACACCGTATAGGTCTCTTGCAGAGCCAAATCCCACCATAGCTGGGTGCGTTGTCCAAAGACCACCCCAATATCCTTAACATAGTCCTGGCGATTATCCTGCGGAATCTTGCCGTTAATCCGACAAAAACCAGATGTCGGTTTCAAAATCCCGGTCAGCATCTTAATAGTTGTCGACTTCCCAGCACCATTGGCTCCGATAAAGCCTAGAATCTGGCCCTTGGGTACCTCGAAGGTCAAATCCTTGACCGCTTCAAAGGTCTGCTTTTCAGGATGAATAAAGGAGCGTAAAGCCCCCTTTAACCCCGGCTCCTTGACAGTCTTTACAAAATTTTTCTGAAGATGTTCCACTTCTATCATTGCCATATCTATCTCCCTACCGTAAGGAATAACAACATTGTATTTTTAACTACAAATATTCTAAATCCTTACTTTCTACACCTTCTACATTTTGTTATTACAGAAAGCTTTATACCAACCTATTATAGTCCAATAAAAAACGGAATGCAAGCGTTTGCCTATAGATTATGAAATTAGAGATTTTACTCTTAAAATAATAGTTTTAATCAAAAATTCTGGTTTAATAGTTTCCTTAAAACACCAAAAAGACCTGCCCGATGGTCAGGTTTCTGTTTTATATAGTTCAGCCCGATTAAGCTTTACCTTCTGAACCCAAACTAGTTGGTTGCGATGTTTCATATTACACTGAAAAGTGCTATATTTAGACATTTATCCACCTACACCATATAGGAAGGATACTTCATTATTCCCTTTAGTTCTTAAAAAGTGCGACAAAACTCAGGCGAATTTGTAAAATACTTTTGCCACAAATTGTAAGAACTTATCTGATAAAATTGTAGTTTTTAGTGATTTTAAAATAATTTGATACCAACAACTGATAATTTTATATGCTCTCTCATTTCAAGAATTTAAATGAGTTTGATTTGATTGAAATAGAGGGTTTATTCTCCATTCTCAGTTCCAATTTCGTTTAACAATCTATCCAAACTACTTGATTGATGCAATACTCTTAACACGGTAACTGTATCATTGTCAATCCGATAGAAAACTGAATAATTCTTTACCAGTAATCGTCTAACTTTTATATCTAAACTGAGCAATTCCTCCACAACCGCACATCTTTCAGGAAATATTTCTAAGGTCTGAATCGCCTTTGCGATAGCTTCAAATTGGCCCATAGCAGACTGTGGGGATTGTAATTTATCAGCAATGTAATGATAGATATCTTCCATATCCTGCTCAGCTCGCTTTAAAATGGTAATTGCTACTTTTCTCATGCGTGTTTTTCTCTAAATTCTTTAAAGAAATCAACAGCAGGTCTAGCTGTACCATTCTCTGCTTCTTGATAAGCTTCAATCATCATTTGTCCAAATTCATCCGAAGCCATTCCTTCTACACTCACTGATGAAGGTGCTTCTGGTAATGAGATATCAAATGGAATACTTTTTGTTAATGATACCTGCTTCAATAATAGGGTAACTAATGTCGACATTGGCATTCCAAGTTGTTTCAAGACTTGTTCAGCTGATTGTTTATCTGCTTCATCAACTCGAACATTAATTGTAGCTGTTTTTCCCATTTTTATCGCCTCCTTTAATAGTTGTAATGTAATTGTATATCATTTTACATTACTTGTCAATTTAACATTTCCTGAAAAAGAAATTCTACTATTGGGTTGTTCATAAAACAAGTCTAGACAACAAAAAATAACCGCGAGGTGGAAAACGGTTAACCAAGCAGTTCCAACACAGCGAGATCCCAACAATCCATTTGTTTAGTGAAAGTTGTGAATATAGAAAATTAAATTATTAGCAAAATCTCATTTCTTAAAAAAACGAGGTCGAGATTTTTTGTCCCGACCTCATTTGTATAATTACCTTAAAAAACATGTATTATGAGGAGATGTTTATCTCTAGTCGATTCTTATAACTATTTTTTGATCAGTTTATTTACAAAACATTAAAATATTTTGTAGTCAAACAAAACATAGATTTTAATAACATTAGAGTATAGAGTTATCTAAGCCTTAACAAAGATATGAAATATATACACAACCATGATACATAGGCTGTCACTTTCTGAAATAAGTCTGATTGTCAGAAATTCGGGGTATTTAATTTCATTCCCTTCTATCGACGCTTTTGCATCATTCACTCAACTTAACATACCAATTAATAGAATGAGAGAAACCCTTTGTTACTTCCTCGTATTAAATGCCGAAATAACAGAACCAATAGCTGCAACACGTGCCGAACTGGCAATATCGTGTTGTAAAGCCCGAGTTTCTTCCTGAATAGAGAGTTGACTTTCTTGAAATTGCTGTGTTTCTAAAAGATTATATGCCTCCTGCAACGTCAAAGCGCGTCCCTCTTCAACCAGTTTATAAAGACGGTAAGTATCACTATAATTATAAAATTTCTCTGGAAAATTCTTTTTCCCATTAATGTACCCTGATTGACTAATTTCTGTATTATGTAATTTCTGAGCTTGCGCTACTTCCTCCTCTGCCGGTTGTATCAAAAATAACTGACGACCACCAAATAGTACTATCCCTATCACCAAAAATACAAAACGTTCCAAACCTCTACCGCTATTAGTAATCAAAATTAGTAAAGTAAGTACAAACATTGTAATAATAGTCTTTCCTAAAAACTGCTTAGCTTTCGTTAATTTACTCTGTTTTTCTCGTAAATTTTTCAAAGTTATTGCTACTGGGGCAGTCAGCTCTCGTTTCTCTTGTAAATATTGTAAAATTTCCTCTCTCGTCATTTCTATTTCCTTTTTCTTTCTACTAACTCCCAATCATGGTTCATATACGATTTGTCCATCTTTATCGGTAATTACTCCATTTTGATAGACCCAAACCACAGAACCGTCTGGGCTATGCACTGCGTTATAAGGAATCTCATCTGTCATACCGTAGTTTCCTGCAAATACTTCACGCTCTTTGAAGCCCAACTTTTCATTTACATAGTCAACAGATGACTGTCCACCACTTAGCCAAACACCGGTATCACGCCGTTTACGTGCGTCATATCCACTACGTTTTTCAGTAGTTTCCATCGTATCTAAAAGTTTCGAACTCATCTTGTAATAAAACACATTTTTATCTGAAAATATTCCTTGTTGCCCAGCCCAGATTCGATCTTTAGAACTATCAGAAGCATCACGTTTTCCGTCAACTCCATCTGGAAAAACCGTTCCGCTAGGTGCGAAGTAAATCATTGAACCCGTAAATTCATGTTGTAAACTAGCCTTCAAAATCCCCTCTTTAAGAGTAGAGCAGTTTATATTCAATCGCATATCTTGAGGCTCAACAAGACCATGACTATCAAATTTCAAAACCTTACCATTAGCATTCTGCCACGTTCCAACTAGACTAGAAAACTCTCCTGACTGAATAGAGGTCACATCCAAAGCAGTCGAGGAACTTTCTTTTGTTGAACTACTGCTTTGCGAACTTTCGTTAGTTAATGATTTTGTTGAATTTTCAATTTCTTTACTCAAAGTGGGAGAGGCTTGTTTATTTGATTCTTTTTCGTCATTTCCAGCTATTTTTTTCAATACAACCGAATTTTGGGTAATCTTCAAAGCTCCTGAATTTTTCGGTGTTAAAGTTAGAGCATCCTCTGTTATTTCATAAGACAGACTTACTTCATCATCTCTATATGTTCCAGTTAACTCCTTGTTTTTAGAATCAACAGACAAATCCACATTATCCTCAACAATTAAGGCGTTCATTTTCAAAGATGCTACTTTATCCTTAATCTCCAAATGAAAAGAAACTATCCCATTTTTTCCTTCATAAACACCGTTAAGTCCCTTATCACACGCTATTAGTAAAACAAGTGAGAATAGCAAGGAAATAAATAAATTGACTTTTTTCATCATCTATCCTCTTTTTTGCTCTTCGGATATGCTATTCCAATCAGACCTAATACACCTAAGCCTAACATCGTTAAAACAGAACTTATACTACCCGTTTTAGGCAATTCTTGATTTCGAGCTACACGACTATATGTCACCACTTGATTCGTACGTTGAACCACTTTTTCCGCTTTAAGAGAGTGCTCTTTATTATCTTTAACTTCTACAAATTGTCTAGTACCTTCAGATAGTTTAGTATCAGGTTTCACTGTTGCTTGATAGGCGTCATATTGAGCTTTTAAAACATTATATTCATGCACTGCATTATCAAGTTCAAGTTGTGCACCTTTCAATTCAGCTTCACTTGTACGTTGCAATTCAAGTGCTTTTGTATAGTCAAGTTCAGCTTGTTTGAGTACTTTTGTAGCTTCTTCAAGTCGTTGAGGAGTATTCTTAAGCGCATCAACCTTATCTTGAGCCTGTTTAAGTACAACTTGAGCAGCTTTCAATACATCAGCTGTGATTCGGAAGTTTTCTTCTGCAGTTTTCAAGTTTTCAGCAGTTTCAGCATAAGCCTTTTCTACGGTAGCAAGAACGTCTTTACGTTTCGCCAATTCCTCTTGATCACTAGCTAGTTTTTCTTTTGCATCAGCAAGAGCTTGTTCTTTTTCTTCTTTTGATTTAGAAAGTGATTTGAGATTTTCATCTGCTACTTCTTTTGCTTCTTCAGCTTGAATGAGATTATCTTTTGCAGCCACTAGTTGAGCCATTGCTTCAGGGATTTGTTTCTTGACAGCTTTTGCAGCTTTCAAACGTTCTTTGGCAGTTTTAAGTGCTTTATTTGTTTCAGCCGCGCGTGATTTCGCAGTTTCAAGAGCCGTTTCCTTAGAATCGAGTTCTGATTTTGCAGTATTCAATGTTTCTTCTGTATGTTTTACAGCTTCTTTTGCTTTTTCAATACGAGCAGTTGGGTTATCCAATTCTACCTCTGTTGTATCAAATTTAGATTTATCTTGAATGTAATCAGGACGTACCAATTCAAAATGTGTTTTACCGACTGCAAGACCATGACCAATGGATACACCTAGATATGCTGGTTCATTTGTGTATCCAAGAATGCTACGAGCATGTTGCCATTCATAACCATTGAACAAGAAGGTTTTAAGTGATTTATAAATGCGTTCTTTAGCTTCATCCATAGTTTTTGTATAGAATTAGTCAGCATTCACACCTAAATTCTTATACTCATTTTCATATTCATCATCATTAAATCCATATGAAAATAGATTTTCATAGAATTGAAGGTTTCCACCATCATACAGACCAAACTCGCGAGCCACTTTATTGATAACTTTTATATCATGCTCGTCATCTATTTGATAACCATTTGCTTCATCTCTACGTACAACTGTATTTGCAAAATCAATAGAACCTTTCGTAACCTTAACGAGTGGTGAACCGTATTGTTTGCGAACTTGATTGATAAGATCAGCTGCAAATTGATTTAATTCACGTTTTTGTTCATCGGTTAGATGACGGACATCAATTTTACGCAATTTATCTGCGTTATTTGACTTAAATTCATTTTGAACATTTAGCTCTTCATTGATTTTTGCAAGCGTTGCTTCATCATCAGATTTAAGTGCCTTAATGTATTTGTCATTCAGTGTGAGTGTATTGATGACTTGATCAGTAAGTGCTTTTAATTGTGCGGTTGCTTCATCAAATGCTTTTTGTGCAGTTGTAACATTCGTTTCCGAACTAGTTACTTCTGCTTCTTTATCTGCAACCGTTTTATTCGCAACTACATTATCGGTTGTAGCTGTTTTAACAGCTTCTTCAGCATTCGTAATTTCAGTAAGACGTGCTTCATCTACAGTCTTAGCAGTTTCTACTGTACGTTCTGCCGATGCGACATTTGTTTTTGCAGTTTCTACTGCTGTTTGTGCTTTTTGTGTGGCTTCTTTCGCTACAACCTCATTGATGCTATTTAGGTTTTGTTCAACTTGTTCTACTTGTTTTTGAGATGCAGCCACTTTAGCTTCTTGTTCATGAACATCTTTTATTGTGGTTTTAACATCTTCTGCTTTTTTATCAATATCTTGTTTTACAGTATCTACTTGATCTTTTGATACTGAATGTTGTGTAGTAGCTTCAGCCACTTGTTGTTGTGCAGTTGTAACTGCTTGTTCCGCACCTTTAATTGCTTCAGTAGATGCGTTTTGATTTGCTTCAGCTTCTTTTACGGCTTTAATTGCATCAGTTACTTGTTGAGAAGTTTGTTGTACAGCTTCATTTGCATTTTTATTGTTTGTGGTTGCTGTTTCAACGCGATCTTTTGCAGTACCAACTTTTGCTTTTGCACTATCAACCTGTTCTTTGGTTACTTCTATAGTTTTCCTTGTCTCACTTACCACTTGAGAAGAAACTTCTTGCTTAGCTAATTCGTTTGCATTAGCGACTTCAATATTTGTCAACGTGGTGGTAACAAGAGTAGCTACCGCTAGGCTCCATTTTGTTCTTTTATCCATTTCTCACTCCTTATAAGTTCTTCTATCATTAGTTTAATACAAAATAACCACTTTGTAAAGTTGTTTTGATATATTTTTAACTATATAAATAGGATTCCTAGTAATGATTTAAGAGTTAGAATAAATAAGATAGGGGTTCATATGGACAAATACAATTTACAAAAGCATATCTCTCTCCGAATACGCTACTTGAGAAAACAAAAGAAAATGACGCAGTGGGAGTTGAGTGAGAAAGCAAATCTAGGTATTAATTATATCTACAATATAGAGAATAAAAATTTAAACATAAAGCTGGAGACATTAGAGAAAATTATTATTGCTTTAGAAGTAACAGAAGCTGAATTTTTTAACTTTCAAAACCAGGACGCTGATTTTGAAACGACAAAAATATTCGAACAGATTTCTGAGCTTCCTGTTTCAAAACGAAAAAAGCTACTCAATGCCATCAACCTTATCTTAGAAACCTTAGAATAAAAAAATGCTAGACTTTTTCATCTAGCATTTTTTCTTGCTACTACTTCAAAACTGTAAAATCATCTCATTCTACTAGTCAATACTTTATAAAATAATAAATCAAAAAAGACCTGCCCACTGGACAAGTCTCATTTTATTGGTCAAAACTAGATTAAGCTTTACCTTCTGAACCGAATACGTCGATACGTTCTTCAACTGATGCTTGGATAGCTTTTACACCGTCAGCCAAGAATTTACGTGGATCGAAGAGTTTCTTCTTGTCGTATTCTGCTTCGTTTGCTTCGTAGTCACGAGCAAATTTACGAGTTGCGTTAGCGAATGCGATTTGGCATTCAGTGTTAACGTTAACTTTTGCAACACCAAGTTTGATAGCTGCTTGGATTTGGTCATCAGGAATACCTGAACCACCGTGCAATACGATTGGGAATCCTGGTACAGCTTCAGTCAATTTTTGCAAGTGGTCAAGGTGAAGACCTTTCCAGTTTGCAGGGTATGGACCGTGGATGTTACCGATACCAGCTGCCAAGAAGTCGATACCAGTTGCAACCATTGCTTTAGCATCTTCGATTGGAGCCAATTCACCATCACCGATGATTCCGTCTTCTTCACCACCGATAGTTCCAACTTCAGCTTCTACTGATACACCATTTGCGTGAGCAAATTCTACAACTTTACGAGCTTTTTCAAGGTTTTCTTCAACTGGAAGGTGTGAACCGTCAAACATAACTGAAGTATAACCAACTTGAATACACTCAAGTGCATCTTCGTAGTGACCGTGGTCAAGGTGGATAGCTACTGGTACAGTGATACCCATTGACTCAACAAGGTTAGCGATCAAGTTGCGAGCAACTTTGTAACCACCCATGTATTTAGCAGCACCCATTGAAGTTTGGATCAAAACTGGAGCTTTTTTAGCTTCTGCTGCACGCAAGATAGCTTGAGTCCACTCAAGGTTGTTTGTGTTAAATCCACCAACTGCATAACCGTTGTCACGAGCTGCTTGGACAAATTTTTCTGCTGAAACGATTGCCATTTGTCAGGCCTCCTATATATTTTTTGGGACATCCCATTTACATTGTTCATTTTATCACTTTTTGATAAAAAAAGCTAGTTTTTCCCATACTTTAGATTGAATTTCTTCCAATCCAATCAATGTAAACCCTTTCTTCTCCTTAGCTCTGAGTGACTTTAGGATAACGTATGAAGAAGGTCAAGCGATCATCTTGCATCTCAAAATGATAAGGTAATTTCTCATGTTCTAATAAACTTTTGACCACAAAGAGTCCCATCCCCGAACCCTTGGCCTTGCGACTAGCGTTTTCAGAAAAAGACTGTGCCAGCTTTTCTTGTTCTTCAGGACTACAGCTATTCTCGATAAAGAGTTCCCCCTCTCTCTCGCCGATGCGGACCAAGCCACCTGGAGTGGAGTGCTTGATAGCATTACTGATGAGATTCGATAGAATCAATTTCATGACAGATGGGTTTATGTAAGCTTGCTGACGGGTTAGGCTAATGTCTACCTGAAGTTCTCTCTCCTTGGCGAGCAAAGCATAATCCTTGACCAGACTTTGCGTCATCTGAAGGAGGTCGACCTCTTCTTTCTCGTCTCGCAATTCCTGAACAGAAGAAAGAGACAGTATCTGGAGAACGTGGTGACTGAGGTCATCCACAATTCCCAAGGCAACTCCCAGATAGTGGTCTCTATCCTTATAACGACCGATATTTTCTTTCATATTTTCGATTAGGATTTTCAAGCTAGCCAGTGGTGTTTTCAATTCATGAGAAGCCCCTCGTAGGAACTCAACCTTCATCTTCTCCAGCTGGAGAATAGCTTCATTCTTGTCATGCAAGTCCGCAATGACAGTCAAAAGGTGCTGGTAAAGGCTATTGATTTGTTCCTTGAGATCACCAATCTCATCCTTAGAATCTACACGCAATCGCACTTGAGCATCCAAATCCATCATCCGACGGGTCACCCGCTTGATTTCCAAAATCGGGGCAACAATGGTCCGAGCATAGATGTAGGCCACCAAGAGGGAAATCAGAAAGGATGCCAGCAAGGTATAGGGGAGAAACTGGAGACTGATCTGCTCTGCTTCTTTTTGCAAGTCCATGGACGCTAGAAATTGGAGAGTCATAGTGCTACCATCTTGCGTTTTCACCTCACGCTCCTCAATAAAAAGGGAAGTAGTCTGACGGTCCGTATCCAGAGGAAGATTGTCCTTGACTTCTAACTTGTCTTCGGTCATTTCTCCCTTGACAGCTCCTTTGATCTCACTGGCCTGGGAATACAAGTCTAAGACTTGCTCTATACTTTGCCTATCCTTTCCTTCTAGGGACTGGGCAATGGCTGTCGCTTTCTGGCCAATGGTTTCCTGACGGTGGCTCAAATAAGTAGAGGGAAAGAGAAAATAAATGGCTAAATGAAGACAAATAACCAGAACGCTAAAAATCGAGAAGGTATAGATAAATATCTTTGTAAACAAACCTGTTCGTTTCATTTTCTCTCCAATTTATAACCAACATTGCGCACAGTGAGGATACAATCCAGGTCTAGCTTTTTCCGCAGTTCCTTGATATAAACATCAATGACACGGTCAAAGGGAACCTCATCAGTCACCTTCCAGACAGCATCGATAATCTGAGAACGGGTCAAGGCTCGTCCTTCATTTTTCACCAGATAATCCAGAATTTCCAACTCCTTGGCATTGATAGCCACTTCTTGACCTGCGAGGCTTGCACTGTAGCTCTCAAAGTCCACCTTGGTATCCTTATAAGAGAAGATTCTTCCTGTATCGTAGTAGCGCTTGAAAATCGCATCTACTCTAACTTTTAAGAGGGATAGGGAGAAGGGTTTTTCCAGATAGCCGTCTGCCAGAGAGGCGAAGGCGCTCATCTTGTATTCCTCATCCTGAAAGGCGGTCAGCATCAAAACAGGAACCTGACTGGTCTTACGAATCTCCGCTAGGACTTCGAGGCCATTAAGCTTGGGCATCTGGATATCCAGTAAAACTAGGGCTACTTCATAGCTGGAAAATTTTTCCAGAGCTTCTTGACCGTCCGCAGCCTCAATGGTTTCATAACCACAATCCGTCAAATAGTCACTGATTCCCTCACGGATCATCTCTTCATCTTCTACAATTAAAATTTTCATAGAAAAACGTTTCACATTCCTTTAAATTTCTTTTAAATCATCCCTGTTTCATCCTGATAGGAAGAGTCCTTATCAAGATGAAATAGATAAAAATGCTACCTATATTATACCCCATTTAGGGGAGAATAGGTAGCAAGTTTTTTATTCGCTATCGAGCAAGAGCTCTTTTGGTTGTTTTCTGAGGAGATTGCTTGAGGCAAGCGCCATAACGAGAACCACTAGAACCAAGGCAAGGACAAAGACGATGATAAAGTCTGATGTCTGAATAGAAATATCTAGGCTCGACAAGGTCTTGCTAAAGCCGTCTACTTCTGCACCACCACCAAGATTAGAGGCTTGAGCAGCCTTGCTGGCTTGCTTGGCAACACCTGAAGTGACATTGGCAAGAACAGTATTTCCGATGGCACGGGCTGTGTAGTTGGCTAGGAAGTAAGCAGAAACGAGAGCAGGGATGGCAATCAAGATAGATTCGGTGATGAATTGCCCCAAGATACTTGCCTGCTTGAGACCGATAGAGAGGAGAATTCCCACTTCCTTGCGACGAGCATTGATCCAAAGGCTGAGCAAGAGTGCAAGGAGAAGAACTGAGAAGCTCAAGCTACCCCAGAAGAGGAGGTTGGCCATCTTGTACATACCAGAGATGGATTGCTCTAGAGCTGGGTAGTTAGAGGAGCTCTTCACAAGTGTGTAGCTCTTCCAGTTGATACCGCTGATACCATTCAACTCTTTCATGACGTCATCTAAGTTCTTGTCCGCTGTTACAAAGAAGGTTGCGTCCCCATAAATAGCTGTGTCTTCTGTGTATCCATAAAGTTTTGCAGCAGTGTGAATGTCTGTGATAGCTGTGTTTTCATAGAGTTCTTGTGAGTAGGTTACTGCAGACTTATTGTGCCCATCAAAGAGTCCCTTGATTGTAACTTCAACTGTTTCCTTGGCACCTTTTTCATTGTCTGCATCGTAGATATTGGAGTCTAGTTTGACCTTATCTCCGACTTTCCAGCCGTGTTTGGCTGCCAAGTCCTTGTGCATGAGGATCTTGTCTTTGTCGTCGTTGGTTAGGTGCTCACCTTCAACCAGCTTATATGAGCCAGAGACAAACTTGTCTTCTTTAGAGGAGTCATTGACACCTGTAATCATCAAGCTGCTTCCAAACCGTTTGGCACGGTCAGCAGTAAGATTTTTCTTGGTTTCTGGCGTTTCGATGAGGTCGTATCCAGTCAAATCTCCGATGGCGTTGATGCGTTTAACATAAGACTCGATGGCCTTATTTTCGGTGATTTTTTTGATATCCTCACCCTTGATATTCCCAGAACCACGTGGCGTTCCTTGATTGACGCGACGATTGATTTGCATGGAGAAGCTATTGGTGATATTTTTAAATGTCTCCTGAGAAGCCTTGGCAGTAGCTCCCTTGATCGACAAGCCGACCAAACTCAAGCTCGCCATGAGGAGAATAATCAGGAAGATAACAATCGATTTGAAAAACTTCCTTGTAACATAGGCAAATGCGTTGTGTAACATAGGTTCCCTTTCTAGATTTTGTTCTATTTCAATGTCTTATAACTTATATAAATTATTTTTTTACTATTTCCCTTAGATTGTGCGGACGGGAGCAACTTCCTGTAGGAATTTCATCCCTAATTTTTGAGCCATATGTCTCAAAAATTCCGGCCTAGATAATAACTTTGTTATTATCTAGGCTATCACTACTGCGGGAAATAGTTGTTAAAGACTCACTTTGTTTATTATTACTTTACACGTATATGGTTACCAACTAATACTATTTTAAAATTTAATAACTAGATTCTATATTTCAGTCAGTTTCTTATCCTTCAACTCAAGTGTAATATCTGATGCTTGTGCCACTTCTTTACTGTGGGTGACGACAATCACACATTTACCTGTTTTCTCGGCAAGTGATTTGAGCAGTTCGATAATATCTCCGGCAGTTTTAGGGTCCAAATTTCCTGTTGGCTCATCAGCTAGAATAACTGGAGCTTCTGATACCAAACTGCGAGCGATGGCCACACGTTGCTGTTGACCACCTGATAACTGGAGAACATTCCGCTTGATCTGACTTTCATCCAAACCAAGCTCAAGAAGGGTATCCTTAGTCGCCTTTTTGTTGACCAAGCGGATATTTTCCAGCGGAGAAAGGTAATCAATCAAATTATAATTTTGAAAGACCAGGGAAATATGGTGCATGCGATGGTAAGAATACCCCTTATTCCGAATGTCCTCTCCTTGGAAAAGGATAGAACCTTCAACAGGACTATCTAGACCAGCCAGTAGGGACAAGAGAGTGGATTTTCCAGCTCCTGACTCACCAATGATACTATAAAATTTTCCGGGTTCAAAATTATACTTGATCTGATATAAAACTGCCTCAGCAGTGTTCTTATAACGGTAGGTAACATCTTGCAATTGTAATAAAGTCATGATTTCTCCTTCTTATACTCAATGAAAATCAAAGATTAAACTAGAAAGCTAACCGCAGGTTGCTCAAAGCACAGCTTTGAGGTTGCAGATAAGACTGACACGGTTTAAAGAGATTTTCGAAGAGTATTAACTAATAGATGATAAAATTTCTTTCGGCGATTTTCTAAATAAGAATACGAAACAAAGGGCTACTGATAAGCAACCAATCAGGAGCAGAAAGACATAGGATTCTGCAAAGGATAGGAGACTAGTTGATAGACCGCTTGCTTTGGCTAGTGTGTCTTGTAAGATTGCCTGATCTCCACTGGCTAGTACAGTTTGGAGTAGATAGGATGTAATGGCGTTTCCTGAAACAAATGCTGGAAGCAAAGCTCCAAGAGATACCAAAACTACCTCTAAACAGAATTGTAGGAAGATTGAACTCTTGCCTTTTCCAAGTGCGAGTAAAATTCCCACTTCGTAGACCCTTTCTCTCAACCAGAGAGACAAGACCAAAATTAAGGCTCCAGCTCCAGCTATCAACATCCCATAAAGGAAGAGGGTGAGGAAGGTTTGGAAGGTTGCAACTGAGTCTTTAATTTGTTCAAAGGCCTTGTTTTCCTTCTCAACTTGGTAACCTTGACTTTCTAAAGCCAAGTTTTCTACCTGCTTCATGAGTCCGTCCATTTCCTTAGGATTTTCTACATAGAAGCGCGCTGCACTGACTTGCGGTTCACTATTTCCCAGAAGGGTTTGGCTACTTTCATAGTCTGTAAAGACTTGGTTTTCACTGAAGTCAGAAGACAAGCCTGTGAATTTTTCTTGTTTCTTACCAGAAAAGATGCCGACAATCTCAAACTCTACTGTTTGCCCTTTTCCAAATTCTGACTGACCAGCATCCAAGCCAATCTTGTCATGAAGCGAAAGACCGTTCTTCTTGGCCAACTCTTCGTGGATGAGGATTTTCTTGGAGTCCCCTTTTTGAAGGTGTCGGCCTTCTTTTAGGTTGAAAGCCGAACTGGTAAAGGTGACATCCTTGGATGAATCTTCAAGAGCCGTTAAGCTAACCAAGTTCTTGTCCGCGGCTGACAAATCATCACGTTCTACGCTCTGCTCGCCACTCACCGCTTCCTTGTCTTTCAGTTTTGCGACCGTCTCAAGTTCAGGAGAGACATTTTCCAGTCCCTTAATCTTGCTCACGGATGCTAGGTCAGACAACTTGAAGGTCTGTCCATTTTCTATCTTTTTGATAGAAAAAGATGTGTTGAGTGATTTGTAAAGATTGCTTTCTACTGTTTTGTTGGACTTCATCAGAGTCAAGCAGGCTGAAATTCCTGCTAAAAGAACAAATAAAATCAGAAATAAAATAAAACTTCTCAGTCGTTTTCTGCTGACATAAGCCCAAGCTCTTTGGATTGGATTCATTTGTCACCTCCATATTTGTAAGACTATTATAAAATCCAAATATGAAATGTTTATGAAATCAAAAAATTTTTTTGATTTATTTTTTGAAACAACAAAGCTATCAAACGCTACTGGAAGCTCATTCAACAGGATAGCCGTAAATTGAGTGATAAACGTTTTTATCGCCCTACTTTTCGCATGCACTTGACGAATAAAGAGATTCTAGACAAGCTTTTGAGCTATTCCAAAGATCTAAAATCTCACTATGAGCTCTATCAACTCTTGCTTTTTCATTTTCAAGAGAAACAAGCGAATCATTTCTTTGGATTCATTGAAGATACCATTTCTTGTGTAAATCCTATTTTTCTAACTGTTTTTAAGACCCTTTTGAAAGATAATGAAAAGATCAATAACGTACTGGAACTGCCCTACTCAAATGCAAAACTATAAGCTACGAATAATATCATTAAATCCATAAAACGCAACGCTTCGGCTTTTGTAACTTTGAAAATTTTAAAACTAGAATCTTCATTGCTCTAAACATCAAAAAAAGAAAGGACGAAATTCGTCCTTTCTAAATCTTAGCTGACTTCAACCTACTACAGTTGACAAAGAGTCTCTAATTTTCGAGGTAATATTCAATAGTGTAGTTTCAATTTTACTTTAAAAATCAAGTTCCACCCAGCTGAGAGGTGTATAACCTAAGAGTTCAACACCATCAAACTCTACTGTTTTAACGATTTCTTGAATATTTGTTTGCAATTCTTCCATAACAGAGTTATCTGGACCTCCTAAAACTAATTCATCTTCTACGACAAACAATGCTTTTTGGTAACGGTCATATAGACCATTCATAACCAAACGAAGGCCAACTGGATCAGCTGATTTTTTTGTGCTAGTCTCAGCTACATACTTATCAGCAAAAACTTCTTCAGAGTTATTGGATGCATGGTAACTAAAGCTTATAAAATCAACTGTGCCTCTATTTAAGCTAGAAAGGTCTTCGTCTGTAATATCTAAAGAAATCTGTTCACGCTCCAAGCGACGCAAGAAATGGTTCGGATAGTAACCACGAACTTGAACATCCGTAAATAAATAATTTTCACGATTCTTAACTTCAGCTTCCATAGCATCTATAGCATTGTCAATTTGCTGGCTATAGTTTTGACTAACAACAAGCATTCCACCAAATTGAAACTCTGGGTTGATTGTTTTACCTAATTGAACGACACGAGCAGAAGCAACCAATTGATAATGAGCCGCTTGCCAAACCAGCTGTTCCCGATTATCTCTATTTTCAAATAATAATCCTCCACCTAAAAATGGTAAATGGTGCAAAACATTAAACTCATTGAATGTAATCCAGTATCTCACCTTATCTTTAAAGTAATGGAAAACAGCTTCTGCATAGCGCTCAAAAAGTTCAATCATCTTACGATTTCTCCAAGCACCATACTTTTCATGTAGATTAAGAGGGATATCAAAATGGCTGAGCGTAACAATTGGTTCGATATCTTTTTTCAGAACTTCGTCAATGATTGTTTCATAGTACTTCAATCCTTCCTCACTTGGTTCTAACTCTTCTCCTGTTGGAAATAGGCGAGCCCAAGAGATAGAAAGGCGATAAGCATTAAAGCCCATGGATTGAATCAAATTCAAATCTTCATTATAGTCTCTTGAACTAATCGGCTTAGCTTGCTCTAATAAATCATAAAAACCCAGTGGCACTGTTTTATAGTCGATTTTCCCGTGCAATACCCCTCCACGAAATTCACCAACTGGAAGAACATCTGTTGTTCCTAAACCTTTCCCGCTATTTGACAAAAAATTTCTAATCATGACGACTCCTTTTATTTTTTCTTTATAATTTAGATTGTTATTATTCAAAAATATTATTATCTATTGAATGATTCTTTCCGCCCTTGTTATGAATAATAGAGCTCAAACCAGATAATCCACTTACGACATTTTTAAACTCACGAGATAGCTGCTGAGAAGCTGATTTTTGCATATCCTCTTCACTCTCTTGCCCCATCCATGAATTTTCATTCTCCAAATCCTCCGTTGGCAGAGCTGCCGGGGGATTTGTCTCATCCACAAACTCACCTACATTATCTTCAACTTCTACTAAATTAACTAGATGTTTTGAATCCACTTCATCTGAAGAGCTATCAAAGATAGATTCGGTAATAAATATTTCCTCACTTTCTGAAACACTAGCTTCCTCACTCTCTGAGATAAGGTCTGAGGCACTGAACGAAACAGAGTCGCTGAAGTGTTGTGAAGCTGATTCACTGTAGCTTTCACTTTCTGAGACAAAATCAGAAGAACTTTCAGAAATAGATTCTGATTCTAAAATACTTGTTTCCTCACTCTCGGGAACAGAATCCATAGTGCTGATGGAAACAGAGTTGATGAGTTCTTGTGAGGCTAATTCACTATGACCCTCACTTTCTGAGACATGTTCTGAAGAACTTTCAGAAATAGATTCTGAATCGAAAATGCTTGGTTCTTCACTCTCGGAAACAGAAGCCATAGTGCTGATGGAAACAGAGGCGATGAGTTCTTGTGAGGCTGAATCATTGTAGCTTTCGCTTTCTGAGACAAAATCAGAAGTACTTTCAGAAATAGATTCTGATTCTAAAATACTTGTTTCCTCACTCTCGGAAACAGAATCTATAGTGCTGATGGAAACAGAGGTGATATGTTCTTGTGAAGCTGATTCACTGTAGCTTTCGCTTTCTGAGACAAAATCTGAAACACTGTCAGAAAGCGATTCTGATTCTAAAATACTTGTTTCCTCACTCTCTGAAACAGAATCCATAGTGCTGATGGAAACTGAGGTGATATGTTCTTGTAAAGCTGAATCACTGTAGCTTTCGCTTTCTGAGACAAAATCTGAAGAACTTTCAGAAATGGATTCTGATTCGAAAATACTTGTTTCCTCACTCTCGGAAATAGAAGCCATAGTGCTGATGGAAACTGAGGTGATGAGTTCTTGTGAGGCTGATTCACTATGACTCTCACTTTCAAATACAAAATCAGAAGTACTTTCAGAAAGCGATTCTGATTCTAAAATGCTTGGTTCTTCACTCTCGGAAACAGAAGCCATAGTGCTGATGGAAACGGAGTCAATAACTTGCTGCGATTCTGATTCACTATGACTCTCACTTTCAAATACAAAATCAGAAGTACTTTCAGAAATCGATTCTGATTCTAAAATACTTGTTTCCTCACTCTCGGAAACAGAAGCCATAGTGCTGACGGAAACAGAGGTGATATGTTCTTGTGAAGCTGATTCACTGTAGCTTTCGCTTTCTGAGACAGGGGCTGAACTGCCATCTGAGATAGAGGCAGAAACAGAGGTTTCTTTCGATTCTAAGGTGCTCGTTTCTTCACTTTCTAACAAAGAAGCACTAACTGACAAAGACTGCGAAACACTAAGTGATTCTAACTCTGCTACACTAGCACTTTGGCTAGACAATAAGCTTTCTGAATCAGAGACATATAAACTATGGCTCATAGATTCTTCAACAGAAGAAACTGAGAGAGATTCTGACACTGAAAAAGAATCACTAATCGAGTAAGAAGCAGACATTGAATTACGCAAAGAGTAGCCCTTTTCAGAAATACTTTGACTATAAGATTCACTATAAGAAACTGCGATGAAATCACTCAGTGAAGCGAGTGCACTAGTCGATAAACTCAAGCTGACATTTTTTATCAATTCAGCCATGTTTAAACTATTTTTTTCTTGGAAAGCTTCTAGAACTTCCATAACTGAAACAGACTCTAATGGTAATTCAAAACTCTCACTAGCTTTCCTCACCATTTCTTTTTGTTCCCTCATCTTTTTGCTAACAGGTTTCACTTCGACTTCATCCGAATGGTAATCATCATAGTCATTCTCTTCCTCATTGACCAATCGCTTGATCTTCGATAACAGGAGCTGAAATCCTGATAACTCTTCTTTTTTACTCATTATATTATTTTTTCTCCCAAAAACTATTTATCACTACTATTATAAGGTTTGAAGTTCAATCTGTCAAAGCATTACCCAGAAAAGACCGCTAATTTTCTTTTGTTATTCATATCAATATAGAAATAGGCTTTATCATATACAATGCGCAAGTTTCGGTTTATGATTTTTTCACATAGAATGTTCCCAAAATTTTTTAAACCAAAATGTGAGAAACTTTTATAGCAAGCCAGACTATGATGCTTTCTAATTATTCCATTTCGCTAAAATCTATCATACATTAGCTAAAATTTGCTATAAATTTTAGGCAAGTGATCCATAGAAAGTTATTTTCAGTTTATATTTCTCCTCATCCAGTCTTCTGTTGTCTCTAGATTTATATTCTGTAATAAAAGTGACTGATCTAATAGATGGACACAATTGGATAGTTCCTGAGTTGCCATTTTCAAATTTGCATATTCTTTAACTCTTGTTGAATCAAATCGATATAGCAATAAATCCCTAAAAATCGGATAATGTACTCGTTTTCGATGGCGTTCCAGTAGGTGATGATAGTCTAATTCAGCTAGAAAATTATCCGTTACCAAGGCATAAGAAGTTAAAAATTGTTTTGAGTAAAACAGAGCTACAATATTTGAAATAGGCCCATAGCCAATAAAAGCCACTTTTTTAAAAGCATACTGTTCTGACAAATCCTCAATTTTTTCGAGTAGGATTCTGAAAAAAATTTTTTCCATATATAAAAGTGTGCTTTTATAGGAAGAATTCACCATCACTAAATTTGGAAAATGTTTTTGCACTCTTTCTGGAACAAAACCTGTCCGATTGAGATCAGGCTCTGTAAAGCAAACGTAAATAGTATCTCTCTTATTATCCTTATAAAGTAAATCTGAAATCCAATAACGATCAACCGTATAGTCTGCTATCCCTTCTTGAGCAATATAGATTCCTTCAAACAAGAACCGATGGCAACCACCACTCACTAATTGAATTTTATAGTGATGGGTATCATTTGGCACATAAACACTTACTGTCTCCCCTTGTTTCACACTATGAGAAAAAATCTCCCTATCACTCGAATCCATAAAAATAACTTTTAAGTAAGTAGAGCTCTCAGGAAGAGTTTCTATGTAGCTTCCAATGATGTATTTCTCTCCCCGTTTCAAATCAGGAAGTTGGCTTATATTTCTCAAATCCTGATAATTGGCTTTCGAGTACCATTCGTGAATAACTGTTCCAGACGGCATAAATTGATTCTCATATAAAACTCGGCCATCTTCTAAAATCTTGACAGATGAACCATATAAATACTGAGATACACTTTGCACATCCCAATAAGCAAAATAGACTTCCTCTTTGTATCTCACGAATTAAACTTCCTTTCAAAACTATTCATTAGTAGTGCTATGTATTGATTAAAAAACCATTCGACAACACCTTGTGTATCATCATTATGTCGTCCAGCAAAACTCTTACTAATGATGCTAACCTTATAGTCACGATTTTTTAGTTCTTCCTCCAAGGTAGCATAGGCACGACCATCATAATCATCCTGACTCATATATGCCATGATAAATTTTGTTCTTGAAAAATCAGCAACTCTAAAGGATTTCCAAAAATACTCATTTAGTTTTGTGGCTGTTTCATCAGATAACTTGCCCATCGTACGATAAAGGATGTCTAAAGATGTTGGGAAACCTCCTGGGCGGAGAGAAGACTCATTTTCAGCAATATCTCCTAAATTTACTAAGGGTTTACCGACAATAACGGTGTGAGGTTCTAGTTTAGAAGCATAATAGAGAGCGCCAAATGTCCCCATTGATAAACCAGACAAAACTAGCTGATCAGCTGTAAATTCTAATTCATCCAAACAATGGTGAATCACTTGAATAAGCTTTTGCTCTAACTCATCTGACCCAAGATAAAAACCACCACCCTCTAAACGCGGATCTCCAATCAATAAAAAGGGTGCTCCCATACCAGCCATCATATCGAATCCTTCAAAGCCTTCTGCTGGACGATAACCTGAAAAATATACATTGAGAGGTGGTTTCAAATCACCTGGATGGAAGAAATAAATCAGTTCCTCTCTATTTTTATCAATAATGCGATTCCCACCAACTAACAAGTCACCATAGCCTAAATGAGAATCTCGATGATGAAGAGGACCTATTTTCACGACGCCTTGTCCCTTAGCTTGAATACTAATGCTTAGATAGTAGGAATCCTGCATGTCTAAAACTAGAGGTTTGTCATAGACCGTTTCATCATAAATCCATTCTTGCATTGGAGAAAGCGCGACAGGATAACCTTTGATAACATAGCGGACCGAGCAGTCTCCTGAGACCCTAAATTCTGGCCACAAGTCCAAAGGGGTATCTGCATCCAGATAAATATTATACTGATAGTTTGCTAGTGTTTGATAATCCTCTCCAAATTGCCCAGCCAAGCTGAGATAATTGTTTCCTTCATAGTTAGTCTGACCACTGAAGAGAGGATGAACTGCCAAATGATTCACTTTGAGCTTGGAGCCACTTTGATGAGGAAAAAAAGCTCGAGAAAAACTATACAAGATCTGCTCAGGATTTTCAAAGTTAAACTTGACTGCTTTCTTACGAAACAAGAATGTTTCCAAATCTTTCGTAGTAATCTGACAACGTTCATGGTAAAACAAACGATAAGGTTGAATCAGGATATCCATGACAGTGATGTATTCGAAATGCTCTGCCGTATCCACCAATACAAGGTCATAAATCTTTGCGAGTCTAGCTCTATCTTCTCTACTTCTACTCAGCATCTCAATATCAGTAGGCAAAAGTGATACGATGTCTTCTGGCTTAACAAATGTCCACCTTATATTACTTGGAATATCATATTGTTCTTGCCAATTTTCATCAGCAATTTGTAGAACACTAATCTCTCTCATTTTCCTTTAATTCCTTTATTGTGTTTTTCCACATTTCGATAATTTCTCCCTTTTTGTACTGCTCGATCTTACTAGATGAATGTGCCTTGCATTTATGTACAGATTCTATATCCGTCAAGTAATACAAGACTACATTTTTAAGGTCAGAAATATCTGTTATAATAGATCCATTTTCTCCATGCTTGACATAAGAAGAATTATATAAATTAATCTGAGGTATCCCCCCACTTATCCCAACAATTTGTGTGAATTTATCTGCTGGGTTTCCCAAATCAAGAATGACGCGAACATCTTTCATCATTTTTGCCAGTTCAGCTGCACTGTGGAACATCCTAAACTCCATTCGCTCTCTGAAACTCTTCTCATTATCCAAAGTAGCTTCTTTATCTATGGAGTTTATTTCTTCATTAATTGATGTCTTTTCTTCTGAAGCTAGCTTGTTTAACAAATATTCTTTGACAAATTGTCTGATAAATACTACTCTTTCAGACTCCAAACCTTGGGTTCCAATCAGTAATTTCATCCACTCATTCTCTACCATCATATCAAACATGGTCGTAAAGACAGGTTGAAGATATTCTTCAGATAAAGTATCAACATTGATATAGACCGTTGGCTGCTTTTCCTGCTGCCCATCTTCAATATGTAAATGGATATCATAAGGGGCTAACTCATAATATGGCGGAAGTTGGGCTTCTCCGACCATCTCATACATTTTTTGAATCTTGTTGAAACTATCAATAATAAAGAATGGAGTATCTTGCAGATCCTCAAGTATTTCTTCTTTCTCCTCAATCGGATAGCGTTCACCAAAGAAAGAGAAAATCACATTGTGTGCCATCTTAATTTTTTGGAAAAGATGGTTATGCTGAGGATCTGCTGAAACAATAACCATATCATCACTTTCTAGGAACGAGGCTAAGTATTGCTCTAGCTTTTCCTTGATTAATTCTTCAATGTCACGATAAGTAGCCTTTGCAAATACTTCTTGTACTTCAGGATTGATAAGCACCTGACGATTATCTGTCGTCAAGAATTCTCTAAATTGCCATTTACCTTGTAAATTGAGGTAATCTTGATAATTTGGTTGGTTATTTTCAAAATAAATCACGCTGGAAACTATACCACGATCATCAAAGATTAAACGATGGTTCATCTGTTCATTCTTAAAATAGATAATGTCGAAAATATTGCCAGTCTGAGAAAAATTAATCTGAGCATAATGTTTTTGGTCTAAATAAACATCCACAAGAAAGGGGGTATAAAAAAATTCCACTCCCTGAGGCCATTTCAAGTCGTCCAAACGAAGCTTTCGAGGCAATACATCTGTCAAACCTTGCAGACTATCAAATAGATTCCACATACTAGCTGGCTCAATTCTCTCTTGATAAAAAAAGGTTCGAATATGGGGTGAATAGTTCAAAATTAGAATTGTGCTATCTTTTTTCTCTGGTTGAAACATCTGTAATAAATTCATAGTATCATCAAACATCATCTGGTTTGATGAACAATAAAAAGGCAAAGCTGTAGAATACCATTTCCTGCCTTGACAATACCAAGATGGTACAAAGTAAAACATTTCCCTCTATTCTCCTTAACATTCAATTCTTCATTGTAATCAGTTTTAACTCTTAAGGTATACAAGATCCGTATGAAGATAGTCGCAATCAAAAATAAGAGCCTCTTCCTTCAGAGATACTTTAACGAGCCATAAGACGAAATCAATCCTAAAAATGGATCAGTCAATTTTGTAGTGTTTTTCTGTGGTTCAACACTATATAGTCCTCCAAAACTTAACCCATTTTTGCTAGAGTTATTCTTTTTAGTATAGCATATTTAGCGTCTTTCTTCAAACGTCTCTAAACTCTGTTTATGTATTCATGTAACAGATAGAAAGACCAGAGCGTCACTCTGGCCTTTTCCTGTTCAGTTTAGTTTGTAACTAAACTTAGTCTTCTTTTTTGCGAGTAGTAGCTGCAAGTCCTGCACCTAAGCCCAAAAGAGCCAATCCTGCTGCTAAAGCTGACACCTGAGACTCACTTCCTGTATTTGGAAGGTGACCTTTTTCAGTTTGTGTCGCTTTTTCTTCTTGAGATTGTGCTCCTGTTTGAGCCAGTTGGTGCGCATCTGGATTGACAGGAACTTGTGAATTTGGTTCTTCTTGTGCTACAGCAGTTCCCACTTCTACTATGCGATCTTGCGATGCTAGCTTATCAAAGGTTTCCTTTAGAGTGCGTTTCCCATTGTCCACTTCGATGAGATGAACACGTACACCTTTTTGGCCTTCTTGGATCACACGAGTTTGCCCTACTGGAAGTTTATCGTTCTTACGTTCTTGAACTTTGAAATCAATTGCCTCTTCTTCAACCAGAAGTTTTGGTTTTTCATGAACCAAACCTGTAGCTCCATCAAGTGGTTGGGCTGTACCTCGCTTAGTTCCAACGAGAAGAACCCGGTTAACAGGAGCCTGAAGCACTTCACGGAGTTTCTCTTCACGAGTTCCGTCTGGACTAACAGATGTAAGAATGCGTTCCTTACCAACTTGTCCTTCTTGAGCCACACGGCTTTCACCAACATATAGACTTGAATCTTCTTTTTCTACAGTCTGGAAGGCCAGTTCTTTTTCGACAACCTCAAGACTTGGATTCTCTTCTTGAATAGCAGGGGCTGTTTTCTCAGAAACTGGTTTTTCCTTGGTTAACTGGATACGGTATTCCTTGACTTGTTTTCCACTTTCTGAAAGGAGACGAACAAGTACTGGAAGGCTATCATCGCCACTATCTACAACTGTTGAAGCCACTTGATTGCTTTCTTGAACGGTCACTTTTGGACGCTGTCCGCTATAGGTTACTTGATAATCTTGACGGTTTTCAGCGAAATCAGGAAGGTCTTTTCCATCTACTAGAATCTTTGATGCAGTGCTTTCTTGAGCATACTCGCTCGGTGCAAGGAAGGTCATCTCAATCATCGCAACACCACTCTTATCAGCCTTGCGCTCCATACGCCATCTCATAGCTTTGGCTTTCACGGCTTTAAATGTTACGTTGATTTCATCACCAGCTTCAATATCTTTATCCGCACGATAAGGAACAGCTTCCCAGTTATCTGGATTGTTGAATGGATGACCTGATTCATAGGCTTGATAGTTTGAATAGTAGGTAGGCACTTCAAAGTCTGGACCGATATAGCGTTCCAAAACAAGTTTAGATGGTGCATCCGTACCACTATCTGCAAAGAAGTGGAGTTTGGCTTGCGCAACAGTCCGTTCGACAATCTTGCCATTTTCACGGAAGATAACACCTGCTGATACTTCTGGATTAGAAGATGGTGTTGGAGACCAGTTTGTCCAACGACGATTTTCATTGTGGTCTCCATCATTGATATAGTCTACACGGTCATGTGAACTTGAATCAGTATCATTAGTTGCAGAAGCAAAGGCTTGGTTACTGTTTTCATCATAGTTAGGGTTGTTTGAGAGAGCCTCACCAAGTTTGTCTGTCACTCGTACAGTGAACTCAGCAACGAGGTCACTACCAAGGACACGACCTCGAACGGTAAATTGACCTGCTTTTGTCAGATTTTCTGCTGGAACTTCTTCCCATTCCACTGCCAAGTCTTTTGTTTCGTAACCGTCTTTACCTGTGAAGTAAACAGGAACCTTAGTTGGCAATTCAAGAGGTTGCCCTACTTGTATCAAGCGAGCTTGTTTGGCCGCGGCAACTGGTTTACGAGAGAGCAAGTCTTTATTGCTTGTAAAGTGTAGACGGTATTCTCCTAGGATGTCGCCATTTTCAGCTTTCGCGACGACACGAACTGGCTCACCTTCACGAACACTTGGAACAACGGTAGCGAGACCATTATTGCTAACACTTGCTGTTACTGTAGGAACTTTTCCATTTACAGACTCAAGGTAGTAGTCTGTCAAATCAGGGTTGAAGTTTGTTAAGTCTTTACCGTCAACTTTGATTCTTGTTTGTCCTTGTTTAGCCGCTGCGACTTGTTTCGCAAAGATTTGTACTTCTGTAATAGAGGTTCCAAGTTTGTTGTCTGCTCTTACCATACGAATACGGACAGCATAGGTTTCAACCTTGTCAAAGGTGAAATGATTCATTTCTCCAGCTTTTAATTGAGCTGGTGCTTTGAGATTGGTAACAGGTTTCCAATTAGCTGGATCGTTAAAGACATGATTTTCAGTTTCAACAAAGCTAGGGTTTTTAGGTGCTGTTGGAACGGTATTACCGACATAATATTCAATCACATAAGACTTCGGTACACCAACACCGTGGTCTTCGTGGAATCCAACACTTAAGTTATCAACAGAGCGTTTGCTCAAAATACCAGAGTCACCAAAGAGAACTCCTACTGATGCGTCTTTCTTACGATTCCAGTTTGTCCAACGGTTAGCTGGTTGGTTATTGTAGGAAATGAGTTTGTCATTAACATTTGAAACTGGGTCGCTTGGATTTGAGTCTGAAGCAAAGGCAAGTGGTAATTCTGAACCTGTCCATTGGTCAGAAATATTTGCACCTTGCTCAGTTTGAGCAGATACGCGAACATGAAGTTTAGTTGTTAATTGCGTACCTTCTAGGCGACCATTAACTGTAAAGACACCTTCCTTGGCGTATTGCTCTGGACGAATCGCATCCCAAGTAACCTTAGCTGATGAAACGTGACCATTTGAATCGTAGGTACGAACACTTTCTGGTAATTGTGGTGCTTCTGCGATTGGGGTCGTCACACTGACTTCTTCAACTGAAACGATACCTTCTACAGAGACTTTTGCACGCGCTTCAAGATTCAGACCTTCAACTTTACCTAGAACTTCAAAGGTTTGATAGTGGTCGAGTTTTTCTTTTGGAATGGCTTGCCAAGTGACTTTGTGCGCTTTAGGGAAACCTTTGTCATACTCAACTGTTACTATTGCTGGAAGACTTGGTTCTTGATGCAAGTCTGTCACTACATTTACTGGACGGATAGATTGTGCAACCTTCGTCTCAGTATTGGCTTGGATAGTGAGTTCAACTTGGCCTTTAGCTCCATCATATTCCGCTTTCAGAGTGACTCCTCCTGGCTTATGCAACTCAAGCATTCCTTTACGAACTGCGACTTCCCCTTCACCACTTGTAGAGAAGGTTACTTTATCAGCTGGTAAAACTGCTTGTGTTCCGTCTTGATAGTGAGCGTGTACAGACAATTTCACTGTTTGGTCTTCTTTAAGACCGTCAGCTTGCTCTACTTGTAAGCTCAAGTGGTCAATTTTTGGTGCTTCTTCAAGGAATTGAATTGCATAGGTTTGAAGAGGTCCACCATCTTTTGGTTGAACATAGATGCTTGCACGCATGCCGTTTGCTGCACTTGCTTGGACTACAGTAACATCCGCATTTTCAGCACTTGCTACAACTTCTGGCAAGGATGCACCGTAAGCAAGAGTGCGGTATTGCATTGGTTTTTGACTAGTAAGTCCTGTGACAGCTTCATCACCAACCGTTACATTTGGTACTGCAGGAGCCGCAGGATTACCTTCTTCTACCACAAGGGTAGCGTGAATAGTCTCACCACCCAGTTGACCAGTCATTTGAATACGTGATCCTGCGACTGAAAGTTTGGCTTTATCTGACGCCGCAATCTCCCACTTATCCACTTCGTATTCTTGAACGCTTCCATCTGTTACAGCGATAGAAACGTATTTATCAACTGCATTCAAATCTGTTCCTGGAGCAACACGTTTAACAGTTGGTAGTTCTTTGGCAATTGCTAGAACCTCGACACGAGCCTCTACCTCACGTCCGTCTGCCATGCCTTTAACTGTCACAACTCCAGCTTGGCTCACATCAACAGAAGACCATGTTACTGGACGTTTTTCACGACTGCCATCACTATAGACAAAAGCGACGGTCTTCGGCATTTTTGGTTCTTTCTCGATAACAGTACGTACTTTTGGTACCTCTGTTCCTAGAACTGTCTTTTCTTGTCCTTCTTTCTTACCAGTAAAAACTGTTACTTGACCAGATTTCAAGAGATCTGAATGAGCTGTTAGCGTGAATTTGCCTGCTTGTTCAGTTGATTTGACAATGGCAACACCTTTACCGTTAAAGGCTCTGCGAATCCAAGAACCATCCGCTTGCGCCTTATAGCGTTCACGGCTGGCTTGTTCCCCATTATCGACACCGACCAGTTGACCTTGTCCATGCAATTGGAAACGAACCAAATTATTGGCAGTTGGCACTACATTTCCTTGACTATCAACGATTTCGTAGTAGATGTAGGTCAAGTCTTTTCCATCTGCTGCGATTGCGTGTTCTTCCTTAATAAGACGAACACCTGCTGGTTGGCCTGCAGTGGTAATCTTGTCACGTGCAATTTCTTTTCCAGCTTCATCGCGAGCTACAGCTTCCAAAGTACCTGGTTGGTAAGCAACCTTCCACTCAAGATAGAGTTCCTTAGCATTGGCACCTTCTTGGTAGGTACGGCCATCGCTGGTTTGTTTTTTGTTGAAGGTCTTAACTCCAAGAGATTGACCGTTCAAGAATAATTCTACGCTTGCAGCGTTTGAATAGGCGCGGACTGGGATTTTTCCGTCTGCATCTTCGACTTTCGATGCCAATTCTCTATTTTCCCAGTTCCAGTGAGGAAGGAGGTGCACCATCGGTTTCTTCTTGGCAGAAACCCATTGGCTTTGGTAGAGATAAAAGTCATTTTTTGGAATACCGGCTGTATCTACGATACCAAAGTAAGAGCTCTTAACGGGAGTTTGGTTTTGGTTGTGCCATGGCGTAGGCTCACCGATATAGTCCGTACCTGTCCAGATAAACTGTCCAGCATAGCCAGCATTGTCACGGTCAAAGGTCCATGAATCTGTTGCCGTTTTACCCCAGCCAACTCGGTCATTACCATAGTCAGACTGTTCGTAGTTACGTTCAGGTCCGTTACTATGTTTCAATTCACTTTCAGGACGATAGTAGCTACCGCGTGTACGGGTTGCTGAAGATGTTTCTGAACCATAAATCAACCAGTTTGGATGTTTCGCACGAAGTTTCTTGTAGTTGTCTTCTGAGTAGTTGAAACCAACCGCATCAAGTTCTTCGGCAATCTTCTCATGGCCACCACTACCATCTCCAAAGCGGAACTTATCTGCTCCCATGGTAACATAGCGAGTCTTATCAACATCTTTAATCACTTTTACTAAGCGTTTAACTGTTGCAAGAGAGTGAGCCTTTCCATCTGCTTCACCAATTTCATTCCCGATAGACCACATGAAGACAGCTGGGTTATTTTTATCTCTTTCGACCATGGTACGAAGATCGTAGTCAGACCATTTTTCACCTTTTCTGGCTTCTGGGTGAGTGGCGTCTTTTTCAAAGAAACGCCCGTAGTCATAAGGTTTCTTGCCACCATACCAAGTATCAAAAGCCTCTTCCTGAACGAGCAAACCAAGCTCTGCTGCGATTTGCAAGGTCTGTGGACTTGCAGGGTTATGAGTTGTACGGATGGCATTAACGCCCATCTCCTTCATTTGTTTGAGACGACGGTATTCTGCCTTATAGTTTTCTTCTGCTCCAAGTGCTCCGTGGTCATGGTGCAAGGAAACACCATGGAATTTAATGCGTTCACCATTCAAAGAGAAACCTTCATTTGGAGTCCAGTGATAGTAACGGTAACCAAACAAATCCTTCTTAGCATCAACCAACTGACCGTCACGGTAAACACGCGTAACCAGTTCATACAAGGCAGGTTTGTCATTCAAAACTGTCCAGAGTTTTGGTTGTTCAACTTCTAAAATCGCATCAAGACTTGTTGATTCATGTGCTTTCAAGGTACGACTTGCTGTACGAACCACGCCTGTTACAGCCTGACCACCACGTTCAACGATTTGATATTCTGCCACAAGTTCATGGTCTTTATCATCTGTATTGACTATTTTGCTGGCTACATGAGTTTCAACCTTGCCGTGTTGCTGTTCTTCAAGTTTTGGCGTTAGAATGGTTGTCCCATTTTTCTCAACATGAACCTTATCAGTCACTTGCAAGGTCACATCACGGTAGATACCACTACCTGAATACCAACGGCTACTTGGTTGTTTGTTGATCGCATGGACAGCAATCACATTCTCACGACCATCTTTATGAAGGTATTTGGTGATATCGTATGAAAACTGGTTGTAACCATTTGGGTAATGTCCCACTAACTGGCCATTAACATAGACTTGAGAGTCCATGTAGACACCATCAAAGGTCACACGAACATTTTTCTTGAGATCTTTTTCATCAAGTTTAAAGGTCTTGCGATACCAAGCTTCACCACCATTGAGCTGTCCCCCCTCGTTTTGGGCAGGTGACTGATGGTCAAAATCGTTAAAGATACTCCAGTCGTGTGGGAGATCCAATTTTTGCCATGTCGATACATCTGCATCTGGTTTCACAGCTTCTTTAGGATTCGCATTGAGTTTAAAGTGCCAATTTTGATTAAAATCTACTTTTCTATCTTCAATCATTTGATTCACTTCTTCATTTGTCACAGCTTTCAAATCTTCCTTGACAGGCTTTTCTTGACTTGAAGCTTGGGATTCTACCTTTGGAGCTGTTTCTTCAGGTTTTAGAGATGCTTTCTCCTCTTTTGGAGCTACAGTTTCATCTTCTTTCTTCTCTGGTTTGCTTGCTTCAATTGGAGCAGCTTGACTTTGATCGACACTTGCAGCATCCTTGTGCTCTGCTACAGCTTGATCCTCTTTTTCCTCTACTGCCGGACTTTCCACAGTGTGAGTAATAGGAGTTTCATCCGCGAAAACTGGTGATTCTCCAATGATACTTCCTCCAAATAGAACCGCACAGGTTCCAATCATGACAGAGCAAGTTCCTACAGCAAACTTACGAATACTGTAGACTCTTTTACGATTCCAATGGCCTTTTTCCATAAAATCCTCCTTTAGCAACCGCTTTCATTTATTTGTGAGCGCATTACTTTTTTCATAGTCTTTTAGTTCTATTTTATAAAACAATATAGGAAATTTCAATACCCTAAACACAAAAAATCATATTTTTGATTGTTTTTTCTAAAATTTGTAGAAGATTCGAAAAAAGTGAATGTAGATTTAGAACAAAAACAAACATTTTTTTGACACTTAGTTAAATAGTATAAAAAAGTTCCTTTTGTAAGGAACTCCTTTTACTTATAATTAAAGATTCCCCCTGCCAACTTATCGGCTAATTTGGGAAAGAGGGTATAAAACTTATAGGCTAGGTTCAACAAAACTGGTAGATTGAGTTCCCGTTTGTTTTTTCCTATGATTTTGACAATCTTTCTAGCCACTGCATCTGGTTCTAAGAGAAAGCGGTCAACCGACTTGAGGTAGGTCCCATCTGGGTCAGCCTGGTCAAAAAAGGCAGTACGAATCGGTCCTGGATTAACCGTCGTTACATAGACACCATAGGGCATGAGTTCGAGGCGCAGAGCGTTTGAAAATCCAATCGCTGCAAACTTTGTCGCTGAGTAGAGACTGGATTTGCCAGTAGCTATCAAGCCTGCCATACTGACGATATTGATAATATGCCCCTTTCGGCTTTTCTTCATTCGAGACGCAAGGCGACGAGACAAGTTCATTAGGGCAAAGGTATTGACCTCAAACATCTGGTGAATGTCTTGATCAGAAATCTGGTCGAAATCTTCAAAAATTCCGTAACCAGCATTGTTAATCAAGACATCGATCTTGTCATAGCGGAGATAGAGTTCAGCTACCAGAGTTTCTAGGGCTGAGTCATCAGTAATGTCGATTTCAATCAATTCCACATGGGGATGATTTCCATACAGTTGAACTAGTTTTTCCTTGTTTCTACCTAGCAAGATGAGTTGGTCATTTTGCAAGAGTTTGACCATTTCTTGGGCTAAGCCACCGCTAGCTCCGGTAATAAGAATAGTAGACATACTTATCCTTTCAATAACTACTAGATTTCCACTTCTTCCAAGTCTTTGACCACATGGACATTTTCAAAAATACTAGCCGCATCTTTCTTGAGCTGGCTGATATCTTTTGAGAGGAAACGAGCGCTGATATGATTGAGCAGGAGGCGTTTGGCACCTGCTTCTGCTGCTACTTGTGCTGCCTGCATATTGGTTGAGTGACCGTGATTGCGAGCAATTTTTTCATCTCCCTTACCATAAGTCGACTCGTGAACCAAGATATCGGCATTGACAGCTAGACGCACACTGGCATTGGTTTTTCGGGTGTCACCCAGAATAGTAATAATCTTACCAGGTCGTGGTGCTGAGATATAGTCAGCTGCCTTGATTTCAGTTCCATCTTCTAGAACAACGTCCTGACCATTCTTGATTTTTCCAAAAAGCGGGCCAAATGGGACACCAGCTGCCTTAAGTTTCTCAGCATCCAAGGTACCTTCTAGGTCCTTTTGCATGACACGATAGCCAACACAGAAAATAGTGTGGTCCAGCTCCTCTGCATACACAGTGAGTTTATCAGTCTCAAGGATTTTCCCTAGAGAATCTTGGTCAAACTCATGAAAATGAATGCGGTAAGGCAGACGAGAACCTGACACACGAAGACTAGTTAAAACAAATGACTTGATCCCTTGAGGTCCATAAATGTCCAAATCTGTCTGCTCTTCATTGGCCTGAAAAGCACGGCTAGAGAGAAATCCTGGCAATCCAAAGATGTGGTCTCCATGCAGGTGGGTGATAAAGATTTTGCTGACCTTCCGTGGTCGAATTGTGGTTTCCAGAATGCGATTTTGCGTTCCTTCTCCACAGTCAAAGAGCCAAACTTCGTTAATCTCGTCCAAGAGTTTCAGGGCGAGACTTGAGACGTTGCGGGCTTTAGAGGGCTGACCAGCCCCTGTTCCTAAAAATTGAATATCCATTCGATACTTTCTAATTAATCAATATATAACATGGCTGTGCGGTTTTCCGATCTGAAATAACGCTTGCCAGAAAAAGCAACAGCTTCTTGCAGTAAATCCTCTTGGCTGTATCCTTTGAGACGCTTGCGACCATCAGCCAAACTTTCCAAATCTGTCAAAGCTGTGAGGCTCTCCACACTAACAACTTCCTCATCCCCGACAGCTTTCATGTAAATCTTTCCGGGCTCTTCAAAGACGAGTTGATGAGGGAAAATTTGCGCAATCTCAAAGAGCAAGTTTTCTGAAATAACTTCTGTATTTTCAGAGAAAATCCGCCCCAGCCCCTCACTCTCATAGCAAAAGCCAAAGGATTTGCCAGATAAATTAAGACGAATAAAAGGCTTATTTTCAAAGGTGAAACTTGGCTCAGCATTGTAGAGATTCAGTTCCTGACTGAGTTCTGCAAAATAATCTGTCGCAGCCTGAGGGCTCTTTTTCTGGTAGAGTTCAGCAAAGTAGGCATTGACTACACTCGGAGGTGGTGTGATGAGAGCCAACTGCTCTTGCTCTGTTTTGCCAGCTAGAAGTTGATCTAGATAGACCTTATCCAGACTTGTATAACCCCCATACTTTAGAGCCAAGGTTTTAATATCAGTCATAAAATTCCTCTAACCTCCATTTATTTTTCTCAGAAATATAGCCTGTAATCACTTCCCCGTCATCTTGATAGTCGCGCTCTTCCAGAATCGCTACATTTTCTAAATCATGAATCTTGTAAGACTTTGAAAAAGGCACGCGCAGGGTAAAGACTTCAAAAATATCCTTGATCTTCTCCAAAAATAATGCTTGCAAGTTCTCACGACTATCCTCAGACTTGGCAGAAATGAGGGCATAAGGCGTTTGAGTTGGCGTGAAATCCTCCACCAAATCCGCTTTGTTATAAAGAGTCAAGCGAGGAATATCCTCCATGTCCAAGTCTTTCATGATGGACAGGACTGTTTTCTCATGCTCCTCGTGGTAAGGATTGCTGGCATCGATGACATGAACTAGTAGATCCACATGCTTGCTTTCTTCCAAGGTTGACTTAAAACTGGACACCAATTCTGTTGGCAAATCTTGGATAAACCCAACCGTATCAGTCAAGGTGACCTGAAGATTACCCCCTAGATGGATGCTCTTTGTCGTCGCATCCAGGGTCGCAAACAGCTCGTCTGCTTCATACTGGGTCTTACTGGTCAAGGTGTTCATGATGGTTGATTTCCCAGCATTGGTGTAACCAATCAAACCAATCTTAAAGGTACTTGACTCCAAGCGTTTTTCTCTGACTGTCGCCCGATTTTTCTCAACCACCTTGAGCTGGCGCTCGATATCTGTGATTTGATTACGAACACTACGACGGTTCAGTTCCAGCTGGCTTTCACCAGGTCCACGGGAACCAATTCCCCCTGCCTGACGGCTGAGCATAATCCCTTGACCAACCAAGCGGGGCAAGAGATATTTAAGCTGGGCCAAATGCACTTGAAGTTTCCCTTCATGGCTTCGAGCCCGCATGGCAAAGATATCTAGAATCAACTGCATACGGTCAATCACCTTGACACCCAGAACTTCCTCTAGATTGACATTTTGCCGTGGAGTCAAACGATTATTGACAATGACAGTAGTAATTTCTTCTGCATCAACCATCCGCGTAATCTCTTCCAACTTGCCAGAGCCGACAAAGGTCTTGGAGTCATACTTTTCCCGTTTTTGTCTGTAACTACCTACTACGACTGCTCCAGCAGTCTTAGCCAGACTGGCCAACTCTTCCATGGAGAGGTCAAAATTGTCCATGCCCTGTAATTCCACACCAATTAGCAGGACCCGTTCCTCTTTTTTCTCCGTTTCAATCATCTAAAAACTCCTCTATCTGGCTTAAAATGCGGTCCTGCACGTCAGGCTCTCCTATCTGATAAAAGATCACCTGCATGCGATTACGGAACCAGGTCAGCTGACGCTTGGCAAAACGGCGAGTCGCCTGTTTGAGACTCTCGCTTGCTTCCTCAAGAGTTTGCTCCCCACGGAAATAAGGAAAGAGTTCCTTGTAGCCAATGCCTTTGGCTGCCTGCACATCTGGATAATGGTCAAAGAGCCACTTAGCCTCATCCAAAAGTCCAGCCTCAAACATCAGATCTACTCGACGGTTGATACGTTCATAAAGCTGACTGCGTTCATCATCCAAGCAGATAATCAAAGCTTCATAAGGACTTTCCTGATTTTCCAAATCCTGACCAAAATGGGCAATCTCCAAGGCACGCATAGCACGACGATGGTTAAACTGGGGAATTTCAAGGCCTGCTTGCTCCACAAGATTGGCTAATTCTTCATCTGATAAAGGCTCTAAACTAGCTCGATAGGCTAATATCTCCTCATGAGGTGTTTCCCCACCTAGATGATAGCCTTCAAGCAAGCTCTGGATATAAAGGCCTGTGCCTCCAGCGATAATGGCTAGCTTGCCACGGTTTTGAATATCCTCAATAGCCTTCTTAGCTTCTGAAACAAAATCAAAAGCCGAGTAAGACTCGGTCACCTCTCTGACATCAATCAAATGATGAGGAACAGCTACTTGCTCCTCTGGGCTAACCTTGGCCGTCCCAATATCCAACCCTCTGTATACTTGCTGACTGTCACCACTGACCACCTCTCCATCAAAGAGCTTGGCCACTTCAATAGCAAGGGCTGTCTTCCCAACAGCAGTCGGTCCAACAATCACAATTATTTTTGTTTTCATCTTTTTTCCTTGAAAAATTTCCATTTTTTCGTTACTATTATTATATCACAAAAAGGTCAGTCAGAAAAATGCTGCCACTTGAGGAGCCTGGCTGATCGGGAAGATAAAGGAGGAAGACTCATGGCTAAAGGATTCGCTAAAGGTCTTGTAACAGGTGTCGCAGGAACTGTCGCTGCCGTTGCAGGTGCAGTATACGCAATTAAAAAGAAAGTGATTGAGCCAGAAGAGCAAAAAGCAGCTTTCATCGAAGAAAACCGCAAAAAAGCAGCTCGCCGACGCGTATCACATTAAGCAACAAAAGAAGTTGAGAAATCTCAACTTCTTTTTATTATGTGACTATTAGTCCGTCTCGCTCCGTAAGGTGCGAGACAAATAAACCACCCGCTATGCGGGTGCGCATCGAAGGTTATACCAAAAAAACTCCAAACGCGATACAATAAAGGTGTTCAAGCCAATTGTAA